>CAWCGC010000011.1:0-22090 GCA_963794765.1 Bryobacteraceae bacterium
CTTCGGCTCCAACCGGGATCTGAATCGGCACCGGACGCGCCTTCAGCCGGTCCACGATCGTATCGACGGCACGATAGAAATCCGCACCGATCCGGTCCATCTTGTTGATGAAGCAGACACGGGGGACGATGATATTTGTCAGCCTGGCGCCAGACGGTTTCCGACTGCGGCTCGACGCCGTCAACGGCGTCGAATACCGCGACAGCGCCGTCGAGCACACGAAGACTGCGTTCCACCTCGGCGGTGAAGTCCACGTGGCCGGGCGTATCGATGATATTGATGTCGGTATCTCCCCACTGGCAGGTCGTTGCCGCCGACGTGATGGTGATACCGCGCTCTTGCTCCTGCTCCATCCAGTCCATCGTGGCGGTGCCTTCGTGGACTTCGCCGATCTTGTGGGTTCGGCCGGTGTAGTAGAGGATGCGCTCGGTCGTAGTGGTCTTACCGGCATCAATGTGGGCCATGATGCCGATGTTTCGCATTCTGTGCAGTGGAACCGTGCGTGCCATATAGAGGTGTTACTTCGTTGAAAACCTTGTTTACTACCAGCGGTAGTGAGCAAAGGCTTTGTTAGCCTCTGCCATGCGATGTACGTCGTCTTTCTTCTTGATTGCTCCGCCGCGCATGTTTGCCGCGTCGAGCAGTTCGGCCGCGAGCTTTTCCGACATGCCCTTCTCGGCGCGACCGCGGGCGTTGCCGATGATCCAGCGAAGCGCAAGGCTCGTTCTGCGATTCTGAGGAACCTCGATCGGTACCTGATAGTTCGCACCGCCGACGCGGCGGCACTTCACTTCGAGGAGCGGTTTTGCGTTCTCGACCGCCTTCTTGAAAATTTTGAGAGGCTCGTCGCCCGCCCGCTCGCCAATCTTATCCATGGCCGAGTAGAAAATCTTCTGTGCGATGGTCTTCTTGCCACCCCACATCATCGAGTTCACGAACTTCTCGGCCAGCGTGGAGTTGTAAACCGGATCAGCCGGGATTTCGCGAACTTCGGCTCTTCTGCGTCGAGACATGCGTTTCTTCCTCTAACCTTTGCTTACTTCTTGGTGGGACCTGCGCCGCCTTCGGACGCTTCGCACCATACTTCGAACGGCTCTGCTTCCGGTTCGCCACGCCTGAGGTGTCGAGCGTGCCGCGAATGACGTGATAGCGAACTCCTGGCAGATCCTTCACACGGCCGCCGCGAATCAGCACGATCGAGTGCTCCTGCAGGTTGTGACCGACACCTGGGATGTACGTCGTGACTTCGATACCGTTGGTCAGTCGGACACGCGCCACCTTCCGGAGAGCCGAATTCGGCTTCTTCGGAGTGGTTGTGTATACACGAGTACAAACGCCACGCTTCTGCGGGCAGGACTGGAGGGCCGGGCTGGCCGTCTTCCAACGGGTCGGCTTGCGACCCTTGCGCACGAGCTGATTAAACGTCGGCACGAAATTCCTCTCCTGTTCACACCAAACCGGGGCGCATGAGAACCTGTTCGAGCCGAGTTCCGGTCTGCATCCCCGAAGTTTGCGCAAGTGTGTCGCCTCATCACAGCTAATTGCTTGCGGCTTCAGAATCTTTTAGTGATGCCCTGAGGCAACCTGTGAGTTAAAAACCATCGGAGGCGGTATAGTTTGTCACCGCTCCTGTTGACGATCCGGACAACAATGCCCCGAACCTGCGCGGAAGAGCTTCATCTGATACGGTCCACATCCGGCAACACCGTAAGCGCCCGGGTGGCGGGACCGGCCTCTGGCCCTGTCTTTCCTATCCTGATGCTGAATCCCAGCACTCGGATGTCACCGTTTACACGGTTAGCGCGAAAAGTGGTCGCACAAAGGCTGAAGACAACTCGCGAACCTTTTTAGAGTACCAGGTAATTCACGCATGTGTCAAACATTCTCTCTCCGGGGGTGTTGGGCCAGTTTCAAAGTCACCCAACACCCTCTCGGGAGGGGGCGCACTTTGTCGATGACAGTACTTACAGCCGGCCTGAACTGGGGTTGCGTTTCGAAAAAACCGACGCACTGACGCCGGGCCCCGCGCCACCCCGCTGAGCCTGCCAAAACGGTACACCGGTTTGCCGATCTCGCGTCCCTGAAGCACTGACGTTGGACTGTCGCGTCAGGTTGATCAGGCAGGCACTTTTGACTGTCCGGGTACGCTGGGAAAGTACATGCAATCGGAGACTCCGGATCAACGACCCCGATCGCTGCTGCGCTGGGTTACCTCCGCGCTGATCCTCGCCGGTGGTGCACTCAGGATTGCGATTTGGGCACGCCGGAATTCCTTCTGGGATGACGAGGTCTTTGTTCTGCTGAACATCGTTCGTCGGGGATTTCTCGATCTGCTTCGGCCGCCAGAGTTGCAGCAGACCGCTCCTCCCGGATTCCTCTGGGCGGAACGGCTCAGCTTTCTCCTGTTCGGACCAGGTGAACGTTCCATGCACGCATTCCCTCTGATCATGGGACTGCTCAGTCTCCCCCTCGCCTACCTACTGGGAAAAAAAGCCGCCGGTGTCTGCGGCGGTCTTGTCACACTCGCACTCGTCGCGTTTTCCCCGGTCTGCATCCTGTACTCGTCCGACGTGAAACCGTATGGATCCGATCTGGTCGCGACGGAACTGCTGATTCTTTGTGGCCTGCACTGGCTCGGGTCCTCGCGTGTCGCGCGTGTTCAGAGCCTCGACTGGCGTACGACCGGAGTTCTGACCCTTGCTGGTGTTGTCGCGCTCTGGTTCTCCGCCGCCTCGGTCTTTGTGCTCGCCGGCCTTGGAACCCTGCTGGCGTGGCGAGCCCTGCAGCAGTTCGGCCTCAGTCTCGCCGCCGCCGCAAGAATTCTCTTTGTGTCGTTGACCTGGGGGTTCACCCTGCTGGGTACAGTTGCCCTGCGCGTATCGCCCGACACGATGGAATATATGAAGGAGTACTGGCGCTTTACGTACCTGACGGCCCAGCCTTCCTTCCCAGCTGCCGCCAACCTCTTCGTCATAAAAGGGATACTTGCGCCATTACTCTCGCTGGACGGCGGCATGCCGCCGGTACTCGTAGCGGGGGCGTTTGTGCTTCTGATCTCCGGAGCCTGTGCCCTTCTGCGGAACGGCAGAACCGATCTGCTCCTTCTGACCCTGGTCCCGATTGCGGCGGTTCTGATTGCTGCCGTCAGCGGCAAATGGGTCGTAGAAACTCGTCTGATGCTGTTTCTGGCGCCGATCGTAGCCGTGCTGATCGCCTCTGGTGTCGAATGGTTTGCCGAAACCATCCCCGGATTTCGGAACACCCGATTTCTGACGCCGGCAGCGGTAGCAACCCTGCTCTGTTTCTTCCCGCTCAAGGCGTCCATTTACCGCGTCCGACACCCTATTTTTGAGCAGATTGCCGGAAGTGTGAAGTACGCTATCGCACACTCCAGACCTGGCGATACCCTCTACATCTATGCTCGCGGGCTTGCAGGTTGGATTTACTACACCACGGACTGGCGGAATCCGGACCGGGAGGTCCTGAACTGGTCGTGGGACCGTCTGCGGGAACTCGGACCGAACTCCGGGAACTTGCCGAGCCGCGGAACTCCTGTGTCGCACGAAGGAGAAGCCTGGCAGCGCGCCTGGCAGGGTCGAACTGAGCTAATCGGAATACCCGAAGGCATCCGTCGGACCAATAGGCCCAATCCTGCAGCAACAAGCAGTTCGAATCAGCCCGACGCGGGCTGGACATTGAATGAGTGGGAGAGGTGCGCCCGCAACGGAGGAAGGGTCGTTGTGGTCGGAATCTCAGCTGGAAATCGTGGTCTGCCCGACTTGCTGAACGAATTCGAGCACCGAGGCGCGAGGACGCTGTCGGAGTATGCAGCCGAAACCAGCCGCGTCGTCGTCTTTGAGTTCGCTGGCTCCGCTCAATGAGGTGTGCTCGCCTCGTGAAACTCGCCAATCGATGGCTAATCCCTGCGGAACATTTCGCTCTTACGTAAACGGGCCGGCATATGAGTCGCTCGCGCGATGTCGGGCCAGAATTCGCGGAGCATATTTGTCACGCCCCGGAACCCCATTCGACTCACACCCGCAGCGAAAATGTGACTGGGGTCATTGACCCGGTCCGGCAGCCACTGGTGAGTTACCCAGGGCGTGCCGAGATCACTGGCGATGTGAGCGATGCCGATCGTCTCTCGGCCGTCATCAGTCCGCGCGGTAAAGACTCGTTTCCACGCGTGAGCCATTCTTCCCGTGACGCTCGAGCAGTTGCAGAGATCGTATCGGGGATCTGTGTGGAACACGACGTTACCGCCCAGTTCGATTGCCTGTTTCGTTGCCAACGCTCCCATGCGGTCGCCGAGTCGCATTCCGTAACCCTCCAGACCCCCGGCCACTCCGATGGCGAGTCGGATAGCTGCGTTATGGAGCTGAGCAACAACCGGTTCGCGATCGCTCGAGGGTAAAACGTATTCCGGAACGCCATAGCTGCTTTTTCTTTCGCCGTCAGTGGAATACCGACGGGATCAACCGCACGTGGGCTCACCATCGGGAGCGGGATCTCAACAGTGTCAATACCCCGGTTTCGCGATCCCTCTTCAGGAGCAGTTTGCGCACTGACGATGAAGGCAATTGAACACAGGACGAGCGCTGCGAGATGTATAGGTCGCATAGATAAAAGGCCGAGAGCGTTGGTTGAAGTGCGATCGCCAGTTACTCCGCCGTGATCGCTGCGGACTTCATAGCACGTGGATCACCACTTTGTAAGTGATTGAGAACTATGCCGCATTAAGTTCTGTCCTGGGCCGTTCTTTGAAGTATTTGCGTGGTGCGTGCGTAAATCGCGACCGAGGTTATGCAAAACAGGGTAAAACAAACCTTCTTTTTCTGAGTTAACTATAGTAAAGTAACTTCCATGAAGCTGAGTTTCTCAGCCGCTTTGTACCTTCTGACGACGGGATTAGCTGTCGCTCAGGTCACGGCAACTGTCCGCGGGAGGGTATCCGATCAACGAAATCAGCCGGTCACCGGAGCTGAAGTCGTGCTGCGAAACCCAATCACCGGCTTCGAGGCGAGAACCGCGACAGATGACGACGGCCGCTACCAGCTGAGCAACATCCCCTGGCAGACGTATGAACTGAGCATCAGCAAGGCGGCATTCCAGTCGGCGTTCCAGCATGCGGTCGTCCTCCGCAGCAATATCGCTTCCGTGCTCGATTTCCAGCTCGAACTCGCTGACGTAAGGACCAGGGTAGAGGTGAGCGGTTCCGCATCAGGCCTGCTCGTTGATGCCGAAAGCACCGGAACTCGAACGGAACTCAATCGCTCGTCCATCGATCGCATGCCCGTCGTTCCCGGAACGCGCGGCCTCGAATCCGTGCTGCTGAGCATGCCCGGATTCGCGGCAAACGCTAACGGCGCCATCCACCCCCGAGGCGCCCACAATCAAATGACGTACGTGATTGACGGTGTTCCGATCAGTGATCAGCTGACAGGAGCGTTCGGGAACTCAGTCGATTCTTCCGTTGTGCAGTCCATCGAACTGTTCACCGGAAACATCCCGGCAGAGTTCGGTAACAAGGTATCCGGAGTGGCGGTGGTGACAACGCGAACTGGTCTCGGAACAGGTGAAAAATTCTCCGGAAGTACCCAGGTCATCGCCGGCGGGTTTGACACGCTCGGCAGCATCACCCAATTCTCCGGAGGCAACGAGAGGTGGGGATACTTCGCGTCGTTTAATGCTCTTAAATCCAATCGCTATCTCGATCAGGTGTCGCTCCAGAACGTGCACAACGGCGGCAACTCGGAGCGGAGTTTTGTGCGCCTCGACTGGCAGCCGACCGGTAGGGATCAGCTTCGGCTGAATCTGATGGCCGGTCGATCCTCGTTTCAGCTGGCAAATCTCCCGTCGCAGCAGGCCGCCGGTCAGGACCAGCGTCAGGAAATGCAGGATGGCTCGGTGTCCGTTGGCTGGTTGCGAACGCTCGACGCGACTTCCACAGTGGATACAACGGTTGGGATCCGAAGTGCGCGTGCGCGCCTTATACCCAGCCTCTTCGACACTCCTGTCACGGCGGAGCAAGACCGGCGACTGACAACCGTGACGGTTTCGAGCAGGTGGAACCGAGTCCGGGGCCGGCAGATATTTCGCGCTGGCGGGGACATGCAGCGGTTTCCCGTGAGTGAATACTTTCGCGTCGCCAACACATACCCTGTGCGGCAAGCGGAAACCATATTCCGCGGCAAAGATACCGGAGGGCTCTATTCCGGCTTTGTGCAGGATTCAATCCGGCTTGGTAACCTGCAATTGACACTCGGGCTTAGGTACGACAATTACCGCTTCCTTGTTGTCGGCGATCAGTGGCAGCCGCGTGTTGGTCTTGCCTGGCGAATCGCGGCGACAAACACTGTGCTGAGGGCCTCATACAATCGCACGTACCAGACCCCGCCGAACGAAAACCTTCTGTTTTCCAACAGCGGTGGGCCGAAGATCTCACCCGAGCGGCAGAATGTCTTCGAAGTGGGTCTGCAGCAGGGAATCGGTACGCACATCAGCATCAATTCGTCGTATTTCCATAAGAATTCGCGCGACTTGCAGGATAATGACAACTTCCTGAACACCGGCATCATCTTCCCCATTTCTCTGGCACAGTCCCGCACTAACGGACTCGAAGCACGGATTGCGCTGTTGCCCGTCCGCGGCATTTCCGGAACGCTGAGCTTCACGCACATGCATACAATCGTCACGCCACCGTTTACGGGTGGTCTGTTTCAGGGCAGTGACCCGGTTCAGACCTATGGAAGCGCGCCTTTCGTCATCGATCACGATCAGCCGCTGGGAATTCACGGCGTCGTCTACTATCAGGTCAGTCGCCGCTTTTGGGCCAGTACTTCGGTGCGATATGACAGCGGACTTGTGACCAATCCTTCCGATCCCGAGCAGGTCGCGGCTGATCCTGATTACCGCGATCTGCTTCCATACGTGAACCTCGGCGGCGCTCCGCCTCGCGTGCGGCCCCGAACTCTGACCGATGTAGCGATCGGATACGAGAAGTTCCGAGGTGACCGAAAACGCTGGGATGCCGTAGTGCAGGTCTCCAACATCGCGAACGTGACTGCGCTGTACAACTTTCAGTCGGCTTTCGTCGGAACCCGCCTTGTTCAGCCCCGAACCGCATCTGTTAAGTTGCGCGTCTGGTTTTAGCTTTCGACCGCTTCGAGAATGACACCGTAGAATCGTGACGGCATAACTCACGTTGACGGGCGCGATACTCGGCGCGTGGTGATAACAGAGACAACGATGCAGCATCGAACAATACACGTCCAACGTGTAGTCGAACGATGCGTTACATTCACGCCTCTGCTGCAGTTATCGCCGTAGTTGGACTCGCGCTGGCTTTCTGGTTCGGGCGAAGCGCTTTATTGCTGGCATTTGCAGGAATTCTGCTCGCGATCGCATTCCACAGTGCCGCCGGCGCCGTATCCCGATTGACCGGACTGCGAGGTGGATGGTCACTGGCAGTCGCGCTCCTGGTCATCGCCGGCATCATCGCAGGTCTGTGCGTTCTGGTCGCACCGCGCATTGGGGATCAGATCGACGAACTTCAGGCTCAAATCCCGCAAGCGTGGCATGGTGCAGAACAGCGATTGAGCCAAACTGAGTGGGGGCGGACAATTGTCTCAGACCTCAGCGGTTCGAAGCTGTTCAGCCGGACCGAACATCCTTTAAGCTCTGTTTTCTCCGCCTTCTCCTCCACGGTCGCAGTTCTCGGGACCCTGATCATCGTTTTCTTCCTCGGACTGTACTTCGCTGCCGATCCGCGGCTGTACCGCAGCGGCTTTCTCCAACTTGTGCCGAAGAACCATCAGGACCGGGCGAAGCAAGTACTCGATGAGCTCGGCCAGCGGCTCCAGCGATGGCTTATGGGGAAGTTTGCGTTGATGCTGTTTGTAGGTGTCGCGACGGCGATCGGGCTCTGGATACTCGGCTCGCCGCTGATTATCACGCTCGCGCTTCTGGCGGCGCTGCTTGATTTCATTCCAAACTTCGGTCCGGTATTATCCGCCATCCCCGCGATGCTTCTTGCCCTGGCCCAGGGACCGGAGCAGATGGTGTGGGTCGGGGCGTTGTACCTCGGAGTGCAGATCGTCGAAAGCTACATTCTCCAGCCGCTGGTGCAACAACAAGCCGTGTCACTGCCGCCATCAGTGACCCTTGTCTCCCAGATCCTGGCCGCCATTCTGCTCGGACCTTTAGGAGTAATATTGGCAACGCCCCTCACCGTCGCCGGCATCACGCTCGTGCAAATGCTCTACGTGCAGGATTTCCTGCACAACGACCGTCACCACTCAGCGACAGAACCGTCTTCGTGAAAGACGCGAGCCATCGGCTTGGTGCCGCCAAACGGGAAGCGAGCCAGCGCCTTCTCATCGAGATCGAAACCGAGGCCCGGCTTCTCCGGCAGTGGAAACCGGCCGTTCACCATTCGCATCACCGGGAAGCCCATCCACTCTTCCCAGATCTTTTCCGTGCGCGTGGGCGTCACGCCGCTGCATATCTCCTGTACCACGAAGTTCGGCAGCGAAGCATCGACATTTACAGTCGCGATGCCGCCGATCGGTCCCTCGCAAGCATGCGGAGCCATCGAAATACCTGACACGCCCGCGAACTGACCGACTTTCGACAACGCAGTAATACCGCCGACGTGATTGATATCAGTCTGCAAAATGTCGACGACACCCATCTCGACAATCTCCCGAACACCGTAGTGCGCCACCAGCCGTTCCCCGGTTGCGATCGGAGTGGTTGACCGCCGGGAGATCTTCGCCATAGCGTGGACGTTTTCCGGCGGGCAGGGTTCTTCCACAAACAGCAGGTTCAGCGGCTCGACTTCCTTTACGATGACTGAAGCAACGCTTGGGCTGGTCTTGGCGTGGAAGTCGCATGCTATATCGATATCCGGCCCGATTGCCTCGCGAATCATTTGCAAGCCTTTGATTGCTGTATCGATCTTCTTGTGAGTGTCGATCCACTCGTAATAGCCGGGGAGGCCTGTCTTGAAACAAGTCACTCCCTGACTCTGCGCCGTCTTGCGCAACTCGATGAGTTCGTCACGTTTACCCGCTCGAGTGTGATAGTAGCCTCGAACTCCACGCGGGTCCATCGGACCACCCAGCAGCTTCCAGACTGGCACACCGAGAGCCTTGCCTCGTATATCCCACAGCGCCTGGTCGATACCGGAGATCGCCGAACCAATCACCGGCCCCGCGCGGTAAAAGCTGTGAACGTACATTGATTGCCAGTGATGCTCCACCTGCATCGGATCCTTCCCGATCAGAAACTCGCGAAAGTCTTCGACGCAGTTCATCACCGCGGCGGCTTTGCCTTCCAGCGTGCCTTCGCCCCACCCGACAATCCCCTTATTGGTCTCCAGCTTCACGAAAACATAAGGACGGTCAGAATCTTTGGTGAGTGAAACACCGAAGACCTTCATCCCGGTGATCTTTATGCCGGAACCGACATCTTCCATGTGATCCGGCGCGGCTTGCGACAGAGCCTGAGGAGCAAGTCCGCATCCGCACAAATCGGTGATCGGCGCTGCGCCCGCGCGTGCCATGAAGGCGCCTCCGAGAACGGTACCTGAAACAAAGCTTCGGCGTTTCATGCGGACACCTCCTTGTACTTGTTCAGCGCTGACTCGTTCACCTCGATACCGAACCCGGATCCGCCGGGCAATTGCAGGAAGCCATTCTTGACCACCTCGACAGGCTGGGAAACAATTGCAGACCGCAGTTCCCGATCCTGCTCCGAAGCGGGTCTTGGGACATGCTGGATAAAGAAGTTCGGCAGGCTGGCCGCGAGATGAACGGCGGCTGCCGTCGCAATCGGTCCGCCTTCATGGTTCGGCGCGAGGGCAACGTAGTACGTCTCGGCCATAATCCCCAGCTGCCGAACCCGCGACGGACCGTATCGGCTGATATCCGGGCGCAGTATATCGATCGAGCCCTGCCGAAGCAGATCCTGAAACACGCCCTGGTGGTCGATGGAATGTCCAAATCCCAGCGGTGTTACGGTCTCATCGGAAATCTTGCGAAGTCGTCTGCAGGTTCGACACCGAACATGGCTCATTGAACCAGAGCAGGTGAAAGCGTTCGAGACTTGCGGCAATACTGCCTGCGTCGCCGGGGGTCAGCTTCCCTCCGCCATCAAGTACAAAATCAACGTCTGCGCCGCCCGCAGTTCGAAGCGCATCCATCCTCGCTCGCACGGCTTTATCGAACGCCTGACCCTGATTGCGTCCGGTGAATGAGGGAAGAGGAACCTGGAAAGCCCTAAAGCCATCACGCCGTTGCTGGTCCAGCGAGGAAGCGAGTTCAGTGTCGCTTGACCCGCTCAGTGCTGCGAGTGCGCGCGCCTTCACCCGAGTCGGGCCGCCGAGCAGTCGGTACACCGGAGTCGAACAGGCCTTCGCAGCTATATCCAGCAGCGCCATATTGATGCCGCCGTCGAGCGGAGTCTCGGTCCGCAGAACCTGATACGCAGTGCCCGGTTTGCCCGTCAGGAGTGCGCGTGCTTTCTCGACATCACGTGGCTGCACGGGCGCCGGAGCCTCGCCGAAGCCGGTCAGCCCCGAACGCGTTCGAACGCGTACAACGGTGTAGCTTCGACTGGAAGTCGGCTCGCGAAGTCCCCAGACACTCAGGTCTGAGATGGGATGGTCTCGGTTGGCGTCAGCGGCGACGGCCGCAGACGCCTGAAGCGCAATCCAGCTCTGCAGCTTTTGCCTTCTCAGGTTCATGGGCGCGATTCCTTTCAGTGGCCAAGTATATTACCGGCAGACTAAAACGGCAGACGCTCGCCGATACCTCGCTTCCAGCTGCCATACAAAGGTGCGCTCAGGGCACGCTTGCGGAGTTCGGAATCGCTGGTTTCGCCACGGTAAAGCGCGACAACGTCGGCAATCGTTACAGCGTTTGCAGGCTGGTACACCCGCTCGATGGCGTCACCCGCCGCCAGTTCACCTTCCTGAAAAATCGAGAAGTAAATCCCGGACCGGCCGCTGTTCCAGAACTGCTTGACCATGTCGGATCGCTGAAAGCGCAATGCCAGCTTGAAGCACGGCATCCGTGGCTGCGTGACTTGCAGCATGGCAGATCCGATGCGGAACCGTTCACCTACATGAACGTCTGCCTCAGTTAGCCCGCGCGTCGTCAGATTTTCGCCGAACATGCCTGGACTGAATTCGACATCGGGCAACTGCTCCTGCCAATACCGATAGTGTTCCTCGGGGTAGCAGTAGATCGCTTTGTACGGACCTCCATGAACAGTCAGGTCAGCCTGGCAGGTCTCCAGCGATGTTGTGCCCATGCACCGCGAGGCGGCCAGAGACCGGCGATTTGAAGATGCTGGTCATCACGACGCCGCTGGGTGTTTCCACTGGCTTCGGAGTGCCGACGTTTACGGAAACCACTGTCGCCTGTTCCTGCATACTACGCACCGTAGCACCCGGCCTTGCTCTTGCTCTATTGTGTTTTGCGATCCGGAGAGTCGTTCGCTTTCAAATCTCCGAGCGCATACTGGATCCCCGCGAGGTAGTGGCGCAGGACAGTCGCGTTCGAGAAGGTCGGTGCGCCGTGGCCAAGGGCGCTGTAGTAAACACGCCCTTTCGCATAACGCCGTATCCACGACATCGGGAAATCCATGTCCGTCTTCCTGGCCGCGAGCACGCGGCGGGGCGCAGTCGATGCCGATGTCTTCGCAACATCAATGCTCAGCAGCACGTGCATGTGATCGCGCAGGACCGGCTCCTGGAACTGAAATGCCTGGTCCTCGATCTCGAACTCCTCCCCGCGGAAGACGGCGTTGATGGGGTTGCCGGGATCCTCGATTTTGAGCGTTAGCTTCACGCCATTCCACGGGTGACCGCCATTTTCGGTGGCACCGAGCATCTGTCCGAACTCAGGCCACTGGTCATACTTCGGATATTGCACAAAAGTTGCGATCGCATCGTGTATGCCCACGAAGCCTTTACCGGAACGGATGAACTCGAGCAGTGAGGTTCGCAACTCCGGGTCGTCGAACAGCACACCGACGGTGTTGAGGAAGCAGATCGCGTCGAACTGACGGATCTTGTCTGGCCGGAACATCTCGATGTCGTTGCTGAAGACCGCGGTGTAAGCTCCGGTGCGCTCGCCCATGACCTTAAAGGCGTAATTGGCAATCGGGATTGCCGCATCGGAACTGCCCCGAAAGGGCTCGCCATTACGCTTCGACAGATTCGTGATCAGCATGCGCCGAGGCTTGCGTGGCTTAACCTGGGCTTTGTCTGGAACAGCGGCTTCAATCTGCTGCCGCTGCTCAGGTGTCAACTCCTGGGCTGCCGCAACGACGCAGGCAAAGGCGAACAGCCATGTGGCTGTATTTCGGACGGACACCTCGCCATCATTACACGCGTGCGGAACAACACCGTGTGAAGCTCAGATGCCTTCGCCGTCTACCCCACTACGATCGCGCCGAAGGACTCCATGGTTCTCCAGCGTCGTCGTGATCTGTGCGAGAGCAGCCTCGTCATTGCTTTCGAGGTCGGCTGGCTGGAACTCGATGAAGGAATCACTGCCGATGGCGGCCCGAGCTTCCTCACGGGTCGGTTCATAATCTGCGCCGACAACGCAGATCGTGATCAGTCCCGCCGCGTTCGAGATACGGGCAAGCACAGGAAGTTGTGCGCTTTCGACCTCATCTGCGAGCACGTGAACCATACAGCCACGGTCGAACAACTCCCGCTCAAGGAGATATGCAAGGTCGCGCCGCGAAGTAAGCCAGATCGTGACGGGCCGGTGTCCGGCGCGATCCCAGCGCTCAGCGGGCGTCAAACGACTGACCTCAAATTCGATGCCCTCGAGCAGATTCTTGCGCCGGCGCTCTTCGCCGCCATCCCGCTCGGCAATCATGCCCGCGCCGACCGTCAGGTTGCTGAGAGGTTCGATCAGGATGAAACTGCCCGTCTGCCGGCTTCGGGTGTACGGGTCGAAGAAGAGCGGCTTGCGCGTTTCCAATCGGACTCGGCCGATCTCATTCAGTTCCAGCCTGTCAGTCGGGATTTTCCCGAGGTTCTGAACATCGACCTTGTACAGAATCTCCGAGACGGTAGCCGGAACCTGCTGCGTCGTGTGCTTGATCAGGAACGGCCGGTCCAAAACCAGGGGGTCGTGATGCATCCAGACAACCTGCGCTTCGAACCGTCGGGAGACGTGTGGCATGCGGTCGGGGTGAACCAGCATGTCTCCGCGGCTGATATCGATTTCATGTTCGAGCGTCACCGTCACCGATTGGCCGGTTCGCGCGCTGTCCAGCGAACCGTCGAACGTAACAATGTCTTTCACTTTCGATGTCCGCCCGGAAGGAAGCACCATGACAGCATCGCCCTTGCGAATCGTCCCGGAACCGACCTGCCCGGCGTAGCCTCGGAAATCGAGCGACGGCCGAATCACGTACTGCACCGGGAAGCGCATCGCTTCGACAACCGCCGGTGGTTCGACGGGAACCGTTTCGAGCACGTGAAGCAGGCTTCCGCCGCGATACCACGGCGTACGCGGACTCTCGCTGACGACGTTGTCGCCTTCGAGCGCACTCACCGGAATGTAAATCAACCGGCGGATGCCAAGGTCCCTGACGAAATCGTTGAATTCTTCGCAGATCCTCGAGAAAACGTCTGCCGAAAAATCAACAAGGTCCATCTTGTTGACGGCTACGACAACGTTTGGAATCCCGAGCAGCGCGGCAATATAGGCATGCCGCCGCGACTGAGGCAATACTCCCTTTCGCGCATCCACCAGCACAATCGCAAGCTGTGCCGTTGAAGCGCCGGTTGCCATGTTGCGGGTGTACTGCTCATGTCCGGGCGTATCGGCAATGATGAACTTTCGCTTCGGCGTCGAGAAGTATCGATAAGCAACGTCGATGGTGATGCCCTGCTCGCGTTCAGCGCGGAGCCCGTCTGTGAGCAATGAGAAGTCGATCGGTCCGGCATTGCGGTTTACAGACGCCTTCCGCACGGACGCGAGCTGGTCTTCGTAGACGCCCTTCGAGTCATACAGCAGACGTCCGATGAGGGTCGATTTGCCGTCATCGACGCTCCCGGCCGTTGTGAACCGCAGCAGCTCTTTATTAAGCTCCTGCTGCAGAAATCCCTCGATGCCCTCCGTCGCTGCGCTTGTCATCTAGAAGTAGCCCTCGCGCTTCTTCAACTCCATCGAGCCTTCGGTATCGTGGTCGATGACGCGGTTTTCCCGCTCGGACTTGCGCACAAGAAACAGTTCTTCAATGATCTTCTCGACCGTATCTGCCGTCGATCGAATCGCGCCCGTGCAGTACGTACATCCAAGCGACCTCATCCGGCACATGACCTTCCGCGGCTTCTCGTCCAGCAGCAGCGGAGGATCGTGCTCGAGAGGGATCAGCGTGTCGCCGCGCACGATCATCTCTCGCTCTTTCGCGAAATACAGCGGAACGATCGGAATATCTTCGAGCGCGATGTACTGCCAGACGTCAAGTTCGGTCCAGTTCGACAACGGGAACACGCGAATCGACTCGCCTTTGTCTATCCGCGAGTTATACAGGTTCCACAATTCCGGACGCTGGTTACGAGGGTCCCACTGGCCAAACGCATCACGGAACGAGTAAATGCGCTCCTTGGCCCGGGACTTCTCCTCGTCGCGCCGCGCACCGCCAAATGCCGCGTCAAACCCGTAGTGCTTGAGTCCATTGAGCAGGTTCCCGGTCTTGAGAATCGCGCAGCACTTCTGCGTGCCCAGATTGAACGGATTCGTGCCATTCCGGATCGCCTCGTCATTCGCCACGACAAGCAATTCCATCCCGAGGCTCTTCGGGTACGTATCCCGGAACTCGATCATCTCGCGGAACTTATACCGCGTATCGATGTGCATCAGCGGGAAGGGAAGCGGCCCAGGGTAGAAGGCCTTCTGGGCGAGTCGCAGCATGACCGAGGAATCTTTGCCGATCGAGTACAGCATGACCGGTTTCGAGAATTCGGCCGCAACTTCGCGGAGAATGTGGATGCTTTCGGCTTCCAAAGCCTTGAGATGGGTGACGCGCGCAGGCGTCAATTCGGCGACAGCACTGGTCATAATACGTTCAGGACTAACCAGTCCACAGCTTAACATGTCCATGTCTACCAAACTGATAGGGATTGGGGTCTTATTGGCTGGCTGCTGCTCATTGTATAGCCAGGCTGACATTTCCGGCGAACGCATCAAGGCTCACGTGCGATTCCTCTCGAGCGACCTCCTCGAAGGCCGAGGAGTAGGAACGCGTGGAGGCCAAATCACGGAAGAGTACCTGGCGGCGACGCTCGCGGGCTACGGCGTCCGCCCGGCGGGAGAGAATGGCACCTACTTTCAGAATGTCCCCATGAAGGGAATCGTTACTGACCCGTCAGCGACATCTGTCAATGCCGAAGGTCCCAAGGGGAGCCTCACGCTCAAGTGGCAGGACGAATACGTTGGCTCGACTCACCTCCAGAGACCGGTGGTGGACGTGGACGCGGACGCGGTCTTTGTGGGCCACGGGATCGTATCCGAGACCGAAAAATGGAACGACTACAAGGGCGTTGACGTGAAGGGGAAGGTCGTCGTCCTGTTCACGAATGAGCCGCAGCCTGACAATCCCGCCATCTTCAAGGGCCGGACTCTGACGTACGCGGGCCGCTGGACGTACAAGTTCGAAGAGGCCGCACGGCTGGGGGCCGCCGGGTGCATCATCATTCACACGACTCCCACCGCGGGCTACGGCTGGGAGGTGGTCCGGAACTCCTGGAGCAAAGAAGATCCGCAGATGCTGCTCGACCCGGCGCGGACGGCGCTTGCGTTCGCAGGCTGGGTCACGCAGGACGCAGGCAACCGGCTGCTTGCGATGTCGGGCCACACCGTCGATGAACTGCTGAAGGCGGCAGACTCGCCGGACTTTCGGCCAATTCCGCTCGGGTTCCGCATCAAGGCTCACATTACATCGAAAATGCGGGACATTCTGTCGCGAAACGTCCTCGGGCGCATCGACGGCAGCGATGGCGCGCACCGCAACGAAGTCGTAATGTTCTCGGCGCACTGGGATCATCTCGGCATCGCACTTCCGGTAAATGGCGACCCCATTTACAACGGAGCGATCGACAATGCGACCGGCTGCGGAATTGTTCTCGAACAAGCCCGGGTCTTTTCAGAGCTGAAAAACAAACCCAAACGGAGTCTCGTATTCGCGTTCTGGACGGCCGAAGAAAGTGGTCTTCGCGGCGCAGAGTACTTCGGCGCGCATCCACTGATTCCTCCAAACAAGATCGCGATCAATATCAACTACGATGCGCTTCATCCTTCGGCGCGGACCAAAGACATCGTTGTCACGGGTGCGGAGCGAACTAGCGCATATCCGATGGTGATGGAGGCGGCTCGACGATTCAATCTCGAGACCGCTTCGGATCCGCGTCCCGAACAGGGAAGCTTCTATCGCTCGGATCACTTCATGCTTGCGCGGGTGGGTGTGCCTGCCTTCAAGGTCTCGCTCGGAACGAAGATCGTCGGCAAACCCGAAGGTGCAGCCGATGCCGAGTTCCGGGAGTACAACACGCAGCATTATCACCAGCCGAGCGATGAGTTCCGCCCGGATTGGGATTTCGCAAGTCTCGTTGAGGCCGCCCAGTTTGGATATCTGCTTGGCCTGAATGTTGCGAATGCCGACATGCTGCCCCGGTGGAATCCCGGTGACGAGTTTGCCGTGTCCAGTCGTTAGTTCCCGCGTGGTCTTGTTGATGAGACCCTCAGCCGCGTTGGGCAGGATGGCTCGGACGTTGTCGGGTCGTTTGGCGTCGATGGGCAGAGCCTTCGCCAGATCGTCCACAAACCGTTGGTGCAGGCTTTGGGACATAAACTTTTTAGCCAGGTAAATCGACAGCCGCTGTTCAAGGGGCTTGAGTTTGTAGAAGAAAGGTGCCGGCATTTCCTGCCGGATCCGAACGTAAATCCGATGCGCGGTGTGCCGCTGCTTCCGCGGTGCTCGCCGATCCGCTTCCAAAATGCCATCGATAAATGTCTTTAACGGCCCAAGCTTCGGTTCCGGTCGCAATCCTTTCTTGCGCTCCGGCGGCAACGCATCGGCCAATGCTTCTCGCACCATTCGGCGATGCACGCCTAATTTCTTTGCTACAGCTCTTATCGTTCCGACACCATGCTCGTACTCCCGTCGGATCTGTTCAAATAGCTCCACTTTGGCTCGCCTGTCCAATCGGGCGCCTCCGCTCCCGGCATCTTATGCCCGAAACAGAACAACCCGTTATTGTTCTTACAAAGTGGGGCCACTTCAGATGATCAAATGGCGCCGATCCAGATTAGCGAAATCACGAAGGGATCTTTATGTACGACTCCCAGTAAACTCTCCGTCCGTGCTTATTGCTGAAGACGAGTTCCTAATCGGGGAGGCCCTGAGGCGGGAGCTGGAGAGGATGCTTTAACGTTGTTGCGAACGTCAGGCATGGTCAAGAGGCGCTGGACTCTGCGGAGAAACTTCGTCCGGATATCGTCTTGCTCGACGTCTCCATGCCGGTGATGGGCGGCTTCGAGGCAGCTGAGCGAATGTCAGAGGCGATGCCGCAGGTAAGAATCATATTTGTTACGAGCCACGCTGAGCCGGATTATGTGGCAGAGGCTTTTCGCCGTGGGGCAAGGGGCTATGTACTGAAAGGGCGGATAGCCGAGTTGTGTCAGGCCATTGGAACCGTCCTGAATGGACACGTCCACAGGCCCGAGTTCGTCTGAGCGATATTCGCCCTTCCTTCGCCTATACTGTGGGTGTGGCGTCTCGGACCTGCACCGTCTCTTTTCAGGACTCCTCCGGTATGCGGCATTCAGTGGAAGTGGCTGCATCCTCTTTATATGAAGCTGCCGTGGTGGCCCTGAAGGAGTTCCGGGCGTGTCAGTTCACTGAGGTCTTTGCAGGGAAGGGGAAAAAGCTAAGCGTCGAGGTCCGAGGACCTGCTGAGGCGCACGAGATTACCATAGGTCAAGTCGAGAGCTGGCTTCGATCGCGCGGGAAGTCTCCGCAGGAGCAGTGCCAGAAGGTCAAGCTTGCGGAGCTGCTTCGAGAGTAAAGTAAAACGTCGCCCCACTACCGGGCTTTGACTCCGCCCAAATCTTTCCCCCAAGTCGCTCGATGACCCGCTTGCAGGTGGCAAGCCCGATTCCGCTCCCCGGAACGCCTGCACCGTGCAGGCGTCTGAACGGCTCGAAGATCTTTGTAGCGTGTTCCTGCGGGAATCCGTCGCCCTTGTCGCTGACTGAAACCTGCCAGTGCCCGTCGTTCTGCACGGCAGTGATCTCTATTTGCGGCGGTTCGCTACCGTGGTACTTGATCGCGTTTCCAATCAGGTTCTGGAAGACCATGACCATCTGGCTGCGGTCCGTGCTTACAGTTGGAAGTGGAGTGGCGGTGATTGTGGCGCCTGCCTGCTCAATATGGTGTTGCAGGTTCGCGAGCGCAATGTCGAGCGGCTCCTGAAGGTTTACACTTCTACGCTGCTGAGGAGCATTCTCTGCCGCAGAGTAGGCGAGGATGTCCTCCATTAATTCGCTAAGCCTCCAGAAGTTTGACATTGCCAACTCCAGCGTGTGGGCGTCGCCCTCTTCAATCGTGCCCTTGATACGCCGGGAGAGAAGTTGCAGAAGGTTCAGTCCGGAGTTGAGCGGGGAGCGGAGATCATGTGCGGCGACGTAAGCGAAACGTTGCAAATCTTCGTTCGACCGGAGCAGCTCTTCGGAGATTCGCTTTCCCTCTGTGATGTCCTCGATTGCTAGAAGGAAATGCTCGGTGTTGTTCGCCTCGCGCCAAAGTTTTCTAGCGTTTAGGAGCATGACCTTCTTTCCGATTCCGGGAAAGTCATGGACCACTTCGAAGTCATTAAAGGTCTTGTGCTGCGGCAGCACTTCTTCGAGAAGAGTCCGGAGTGCAGGGATGTTCCACTGACCGTCTCCGAGGTCATAGATGAATCGGCCGATTGTCTGGTCGGGAGACACTCGAAACGCCTGATAGAAAGCGTGGCTTGCGGTAGTGACGCAAAGATTCGCATCGAGAACGAGCAGCGGCTCCCGAACAGCATCAACGATGCTCCGCGTGAAGGAGATTGCGTCTCTTAGTTCCGCCTCACGCTCGGCGTGCTTGTGATTTTGTTCTGGTGCACTCATCTCTGGTTATGCGCCTTATCTTGGAGAAGCGTTTGACGGACGGCCGCTGTCGACTTGCGAACACGACAATAACCCTCGCTTCTGCGGGTTTCAACTGCCTGCACCATGTTTATGGTGTTGACGTATCTGGCGAGTTACTTTCACTCGCCTGTTCATCTCGCTGTTGGTCTTGAACTACCTCCCGAATGATGGCCCCGAGTTCCATGAAAGCATCGAAGTCTGAGGGCTTACGGAAATATCTGGTCACCTGAAACGCTGCAACCTTAACGCGGTCTCTCTGTGCGTCAGACGATGTTACGACAATGACTGGAGTGTCCGCACATTCCGGATGCTTCCTAAACTCGGCAAGTATCGTCGTGCCATCTGCTTTTGGGACGTTCAGGTCGAGAAGCATAACGTCTGGGCAGGGCGTCTCCGGAGTGGTTCCCATCCGGGCCACGAAAGCGAGCGCAGATTGCCCGTCAGCAACAACATGGAGCTGATACTCGATTCGATGATGCTGAAGGGCTTCCTGAAAGAGAATAAGGTCAGCCTCATTATCCTCGGCGACAAGAATTTGGAGCAGTTTCATGCGCTCTCACGACGCGGAAGTGAGAAGTAAAAGGTGGAGCCGTTCCCGAGTTCGGACTCGGCCCAGATACGGCCGCCGTGCCGATCGATGATTCGCCGGCAAATGGCAAGTCCGAGGCCTGTGCCGGGGAATTCCTCCTTGTGCAGGCGTTTGAAGAGGCCGAAGATACGCTCAGCATACTGGGGCTCAAATCCAATGCCGTTATCTCGAACAGATATGGTCCAGTGTGAGCCATCACATTCGGCTTTAGATCTGAACCTCTGGACGTGTGCCATTCGTTTGATACTTCAGAGCGTTCGAGAGAAGGTTTTGAAACACATGGGCCATCTGCGCCGTGTCGCCGCGGACCGTAGGTAGTAGGGGAGCAGTGATCGAGGCGCCGGTCTGCTCGATGCGATCTTTAAGCACAGACGTGGCTTCGGCGAGAGCTGCTGAGAGGTCCGCCATGCCTGAGGGCGTTTCTTCCGTATGGATGGTTCTGGAGAATGTCAGGAGGTCGTGAATCAGAGCTTCCATCCGGTTTACGCCTTGGTGAACGATGGCTGCATACTGCCTTGCCTGAGGGTGCTCCCCGACGTGGCGTCTCATTAGCAGCTGGGTGTAAACATTGACCATCCGCAGCGGCTCCTGCAGGTCGTGGCTTGCTACGTACGCAAACTCCTCAAGCTCGCGGTTTGCGCGTTCAAGATCTTGCCTGGCAACTACATGCGCTGTCACTTCTGTAAGAACCGCGATTATGCCGGCTACCGTGCCATCAGACTCGCGAAGAGGATTGTAAGCGACGTTAAACCAGTGGTCTTCGACCGCTGCCGTCACGGTCGGCGTCGTAGGGAACATGGAGTTCGTTCGCCAAAAAAGGCTCGCCGGTATCGAGAACGCTGTTGAAGGCGTCGCATAGAGTTTGTCCGACCTCCGGAACAACATCAAAGAAGCGATCGACCGACGAGCTCGCGTCCGGGAAGCATAGCCTGATAAGATGGGTTTGCGAGTTCGACGACGAAATCTCGTCCGCGAAAAACCACGATCGCAACAGGCGCTTGACGAAAGACCTGCTGAAGCTTTTGCTTCGCTCTCGGCGAGTGCCCGCTCGATTCGCCGGCGTTCCGTTACATCGCGAGTTGCCCCGGCGACAGCCTCCACGGCCCCTTCCTCGGAAAACACCGGAACAAAGATGTACTCGTAGTATCTGGTTTCACCGGTCGGCTCCGGTAAACGGGGTTTCGTCCCGTATCGGTGCCTCTTGTGTTTATCACCTGCTTGAATCTGCCGCTGTAGTCGTTCGGCCAGTTCCGGGGGTAGTCGAGTTCAAAGAAGTTTTTCCCACAGCCTCATCAAACGACTTCTGCCAAAGGGAAAGCAGCGCCCGATTGACATAGGTAAAGCGGCCCTGCAAGATCGAAGATGTAAGTGAAGTCCGGGGAGTGTGACAGTGCGGCATCAAAGGTGTGCCACTGCTGCCGCAGATCGGCTTCTGCCTGTTTTCTGTTCCTCAATGTCGGTGCAAGTGCCAAACCACCGGACGATCTGGCCGGATTCGTCGCGAATAGGCAGGGCACGGCCAAGAAACCAGCGATAGACGCCGTCGTGCCGTCGGCATCGGTACTCGACTTCGTAGTTTTCTCCAGTTGCCAGACTATGCCGCCACCTCGCCCAAGCTCGCTCTTGGTCGTCGGGATGAAAGAAGTTGTTCCACCCCTCACCGGCAGACTGTGTTGGGGTGGTCCCTGTGTACTCGTACCAGCGCCGGTTGTACCACTCGTGGTAACCATCGGGCCGGGTCACCCACACAAGCTGAGGCATGGAATCAGCAACCTGTCGGAACTCGTCCTCGGCGCGCTTCCGGGCGGTTATGTCCTGAGCGACACCAGCGACTCGGTAGATGCTGTCCGGCAGCATCGCGAATCGGAAAAGCGCGGTCAGAGATCCAGCGTTGTTCCCCATTCAGCGAAGGAGGCGGTATTCAACATTGAATTTCCCGTCCGCCATGTCCCTCTCAAACGCTTCACGCACACGCTCGGCGTCATCGGGATGGATGAGCCGATTCCATGCTTGCAAATCGTCCTTAAAGGCATCCTGTGGAAGGCCGGAAACGGCTTTAACCGAAGGGCTCACGTAGAGCACCCGCCTCTGCGGAAAATCGGTCAGCCAAAAAACGTCGGTAATGTTTTCCGCCAAAAGCCGAAAGCGATCCTCGCTCTCGCGCCGTTCTTCCTCAGCGTGCTTCCTCTGCTGCGTAAGCTGCTTTATCTCGGTTAGCTCCCGGCTCCGAAGAAACAGCTCGGCCTCCATCTTGTCGGCCCGGATGCGCTCGGCCTCTGCAAGTCGGCCT
>CAWCGC010000012.1:0-31622 GCA_963794765.1 Bryobacteraceae bacterium
AGGGATATCAAGTTGTTTATTATAATTAATCAAGATATACGACATATCTTTAACCATCATTCCATCTAAAACCCATTTCACAATATCAATTCCAAACCGTAGTATTTGACAACTCCTATTTAATTGTTGAGGAGTTTGGCTCATAAGTTCTGGTAATTCCCTCAGTATAAGTTCTGAATCGTTAAATATCTTGCGCTTTATAAGGTTGATATCATGGATATTGTGAATATCGTTATTGTCGGAATCACTTGGATTAAGCCAATACGGTTGACTTGGCACATTATCGCATAAATATAAGTCAAATTTTAAAAGCTCTGTTATCTCGAATATGTTAGGCGGCTTTTCCTTTTGCATGAATTCAAACAGGATTGTATATAACTTGATTTTATTATGAGATACTAAATGATAGAATTGTTCACGCCAATATTTTGAAAACTGTAAAAAGAAGTCAAATGGCGATTCCAACAAATCAGTTATATATTTGATGGAGTAAATAAATTTATTTGAATTATAATATAACTCAACAAGCTCCTCAATTTGTTTTAGAACAAGCATTTCAGTATAGGAAATATTGTCTGTAAATAATACTTCATACGGTGATTGTTCACGATAGACAATACCAAATTGCCCTGAATCACGGCGCAAACCCGAACCTCTCAGTAACTTTAAAAAGCCCAGTTGAAATTGGTCTGGATAATAACTAAACACATCATTAAATGATTGTTTAAATGATGGAAAATCCTCATGCGGTAACCCTGCAATTAAGTCTAAATGAAGGTTAATATTCTTAAGTTTCTTTATTTTTGCAACGTTATCAAACAATCGTTCTATATTTGTTTTGCGTTTTATGTCGATTAAAGTATTATTATTTGTGGATTGTACGCCAATTTCAAATTGCATTAATCCTGCTCTTGCCTTAGAAAGAAGCAATATCATGTCTTCGTCAATTAAATCAGCAGATATTTCAAAATGAAAATTTGTATAATCGTTATCGTTTTCAATTATATATTTCCAAATCATCATGCAATGTTTTTTATTACAATTGAACGTTCTATCCACAAATTTAATTTGCTTAATAGGTTCATGGTTTAAAGAAGCATTTAGAAATATATCTAAATCATGCTCTACTCTTTCTTGGCTTAAAAATCGAACACTATCATCAACAGAGGATAAACAGTATTGACAATTATAAGGACAACCTCTTGATGTTTCGTAATATATGATTCTATCTTTGAAGTGCTCAAAGCCTTTGCTATAAACAAAATCTATATCATCAAGCACAAGAGGTAATCTTTTACCTGTGTAACACACTGTATTTGAATCCTGTAAATAAGCAATTCCCTTTATCTGCAAAAGATTATCGTCAGAACAACTGCTTGAATAATGTTCCATAAGCTCCTTAAACGTAGCTTCACCTTCGCCTATAATTATAATGTCGATTGGATTGTCAAGTAACAAATCATTATATTCATAAGAAACCTCAGGACCGCCTAAGATAATTTTCACCATGGGTAACACTTTTTTTAACGATGAAACAATGGATAGTATCATATCAATATTCCAGATATAACAAGAAAATGCCACAACATCAGGCCGCATAAGGTAAAGTTCACTTAATATAAACTGTTCCTCTTGATTAATTGTAAACTCTTTTATGAAGATATTTCCATTAACAGGCGCACTGGTAACATAAGCGTTAATTGAATGGATTGCCAACGATGAGTGTATGTATTTTGCATTAAATGCAGTTAAAACAAATATCAAAATGGCACTTCCTTTTGTATGTAAAATAATTTATTTATACTACATATCCAATGTTAACCCCTCAATAATATTTTGTATTATTATGGAATGTTGAATAAAAAAATGTTAAACTAATATTAGTATACTTGCACTACACAATTGAATTAAATTGAAGTGCACAGTGCAAATTGCATGCAATTGCTAAAAAAAAATAAAGGAGCGTTTTTTGTGGATAATATTGAATTACTTTATGAAGCAATTGTCAAAGCATGTAAAGAGGCCGATATACAAATTACAGATAAGCAAATTACAGAATTAATTATTAAGCTCTTTAAAAAATGGAGCTAAATCCATTATCATTTTATAGATTACTTCATCGCTTATTTCTTGATTTATATCATTTTGCTTTAATAAACTTTTGAACTTAACTAACGTCTCTATTATTATAGGGACGTTTTACCTGCACGCGCCCGACTACAGCGTTCCCGTAGAAGAGTCGCTTGCGGCAATGGATTCTCTGGTACGTGCAGGAAAGGTGCGGTGGGGCGCGACATCGAACTACGCCAGCTGGCAACTGTGCCGCATGCACTGGATCGCAGCAGAACAAGGCTATGCCGCCGCGCGCATTGCCCAGCCAATGTACAACCTGATTGCTCGCCGAATTGAAGACGAATTCCTGCCCGCGTGCGCAGAGCTCGGAGTCTCAACCATCGTCTACAATCCGCTCGCTGGTGGACTGCTTACCGGAAAGCAGCACAAGTCCGCACCGGAACCAGGGACACGTTTTGACAACAATAAGATGTATCTCGACCGGTATTGGAATGACGCGGCCTTCGACGCGGTCGTATATCTTACAGCAGCGGCAGAAAAGGAGCATCGCTCCCTAATCAGCATGTCGTTAAACTGGCTGCTACACCATACCGCCACCGATTGCATTATTCTTGGCGCATCCAGTTCACAACAGCTTCAATCGAACTTGCGAGCGCTCGAAGAAGGCCCTCTGGCACCTGAAACGCTCGAAGTCTGTGACAGCGTTTGGCAGATGCTCAGAGGTGCGGCCCCGAAGTACAACCGGTAGGCGATGTATATCGCCGCAGCATTGAACCTGGCTCTCTGAATCAGAGCCCTTTTCGGAATCCCACCTGAAATTAATCGGAAGAAAATGATTCGTTGGTATCGTTGACCGAATCACTTCTGCCCACCCGTAATAGTGCTCACAAGTCGTAAAGACATGTCGGAAAACCGCGTAATTTCGTTCCCGCAGATCCTTTAGAGTTCCAGGATGAGCATCCGAATTAAGCTGCTCAGTATCCTGCTGTTCATCGGCATAACTGCGACCCTCGTCACGGGATTCCTCGGCTATGAAGCAGGCAAGGCTGGTTTGACGCAAACGGCGATGAACCAGCTGACCGGGATACGAAGGTCGAAAGCTTACCAGATCGAAACGTATTTCCGAACTATTCGCAGCCAGCTTCGAACTTGCGCCAGAACCCGGTCACCGTTGAGGCTGTTTTGAAGTTTCGGGACGAATTTAAGAGGCTCGACGGGGTTGCTCCGTCTCCCGAAATACGCGCGGCACTCGAGCAGTACTACAAGACCGAATACCTGCAAAAGCTGCACGCGCTGTTTCCGCCGCGCACTGCCTTTAAGGACTATCTTCCGGTCGGCCGGGGCGCTTACGTTCTGCAACACGCTTTCATCGTGCAAAACCCGTACGGGAGCGGCGACAAGAAGAAGCTCAACAGTTCTGACGAAGTGCCGCGCTACAGCCTGATACATGTCATCACACATCCGCTGTTCCGGAGTTACGTCGAAGAGTTCGGATATCGCGACCTCTTTCTGGTCGATGTTCGCAGCAGCCGAGTCGTGTACTCAGTACAAAAGGAAGTCGATTTCGGTACGAGCCTCAGGATCGGTCCGTACAGGAACACTGCGCTGGCGAGGGTAGTGAAACAGGCCCTCGACGCAGCGGACTCGAACGAAGTCGTTCTGGCGGATTTCGAGATGTTCGAACCATCCTATGGCGCTCCGGCAGCCTTTGCTGCAACTGTCGTACGGGATAACAACGAGCCCGTCGGGGTGCTCGCGATACAACTTGCTACTGATGAAATCGATCGAGTCGCCTCCGGAGACCGAGGCTGGGAACGCGACGGTCTGGGAAAGAGCGGCGATTCCGGAATAGTAGGCTCGGATTACCTGTTGAGATCAAATGCGCGCGGATTCATTCAACGCCGCGAGGAGGCGCTCATGCAGATGCGCGCTCGAAAGGTACCCGAGAATATCATCAGGCGCATTAGCGCTTACGGATCTACCGCACTGCAACAGGAGGTACGTCTCCCGTCGGTTGAAGCTGCGATCCGTGGAGAAGAAGGCACAGGCATTCAGATTGGATCTGCGGGACGCGCAGCTTTGGTATCCTACATGCCTCTGCAAATTCCGGGATTGCACTGGACGATAGCATCACGAATCGATCTGGCTGAGGCTCTGCAGCCGGTCGAGCAGTTTCGCAACAGAGCTTTTATGGTGCGGCTTCATCGTACTGATCGCGACAATCGCGATTGCGTTACTGCTGACTCGGGCAATATGTCAGCCCGTCATGCGTCTCGTCGACGCGTCCGAAAGAGTTGTGCCAGCCAGTTCGATGTTCAGGTGCCCGTCGAAAGCAATGATGAGCTGGGGCTTCTTTCACGAACCTTCAATCGCATGATCGCGAGTATTCGCGAGAAGACAGAGACGATCGAGCAGAAGAATCACGAGAATGAGCAGCTATTGCTGAACATCCTGCCGGAAGCAATCGCAGTAAGACTCAAAACCGGTGAAACAACCATCGCGGACCATTTCTCCGAGGTGACAGTGTTGTTTGCAGACATCGTCGGCTTTACGGCGCTGGCTTCGCGGGTGGGACCTGAACAACTGGTGACATTGCTGAATCGCCTGTTCACCCGGTTCGACGAAGCTGCGAAAAACGCAGGTGTCGAAAAGATAAAGACCATTGGAGACGCCTACATGGCGGTGTCCGGACTACCTGTCGCATACCCGGATCATGCGCGCAGAATGATGACACTTGCGCTCGAAATGCTTCGACACGTCAGTGATTTCCGGCAAGAGACACAAGTGCAGTTGGCGATACGCATTGGCATAAACTCGGGACCCGTTGTCGCCGGCATCATCGGATCGAGTAAGTTTATCTATGACCTGTGGGGTGACACAGTCAACGTGGCAAGCCGTATGGAATCGCACGGCGTCACCGACAGAATTCACGTGACCCGTGCCGTTGTGGAGCAACTCGGAGACGAATTCCTTTTCGAAGCCCGCGGCTCGCTCGAAATAAAGGGTAAAGGCGCGATGGAAACGTGGTTACTGGGGCTGCCGGCAGCGGCGCACGGGTAATTCAAAGCGCCCTTTCCTTCACTTGGGCCGCCACGTACTCCGATGCCCGCATCGTCAGCGCCATGATCGTCAGCGTCGGGTTCTGGCACCCGCTGCTGACAAATGAGCTGCCATCGATAACAAACAAATTCTTGATATCGTGACTCTGGTTCCACTTGTTCAGCACGCTTGTTTTCGGGTTGTCTCCCATGCGGCAGCTGCCGAGTTCGTGTATGCTCTCGCCGGGCGGTACAGGCTGACTATGCTGTGTGAGCATTTCAAACCCGGCGTCGCGGCATAACTGACTGAACGTTTCGGTGCCGTGAGCGGCCATTTTCATCTCGTTGTCGCCGTACTTCTGCTGGATGTGCAGTGCCGGGATGCCCCATGCGTCAACAACCTTTGGATCGATGCTGACGTAGTTTTCGAATTTCGGCAGCACCTCACCCATCACGACTGCGCTCACGCCGGCCCCTCGCACTTCCTTCAGCTTTTCCTGGAGCGCTGAACCGTAACCCGGGAGATAGCGGACGTCAGGTGTCCCCCCGGTTGCCATCTCGATGGAATAGCCCCGGATGAATGACTGTTCGTGCCCCTGCTTCAGATTCACAAACCTCGGAATATAGCCTCCGCCGCCCATCAGACCGCGAGGCGCTTTTCCGTTCTTTGCCTCGGGCACCAGTGCATGAACGCACTGCTTTACATAGAACTGATCGTGCAGATAGTGTCCAAGCACCCCGCTCGAGTTTGCGATTTTAGAGTTCAACAGGATGCGAGTGCTCTCAAGGCACGATGCGGCAACCATGACCACCCGAGCTTTCGCCGAAAGCTCCCGGTGCGAGCGGCGGTCCACAAAGTTGACGCCGTTTACCAGACCCGTGTTCCGATCCGTGGTGATGTTCCTAACCACGGCATTCGGAACGATGGTCAGATTCCCGGTGTCGAGCGCTTCAGGAACCAGCAAGTTAAATGGGCTTGCAAACTGACCCTGTCCAAGCGCTCGCCGGACCTTGGTCAGCGGGACCCCGCGTTTCGAAGCAGCACCGATAAGACGCTGCATGGAACCACTCCAGCCGGACTTGTCTTCAATGAAGTTCCCGTCGGGCAGTTGCGGATATCCTTCTTTGATTCCCGTGACGCGCAATATAGGTTCGATGCGATCGTAGTATGGCGCAAGATCGGCGTAACGAAGTGGCCAGTTCTCGCCGAAGCCATCGTGATCCTTGCCGCGGAACTCATAATCGCTGAGGCGGAAGGACATGCGCCCCCAGAAAAGAGATTTCCCGCCGACCATTCGTACCCGGACCCAGTTATACGGGCTGTCCTCGCGGTGGGTGTAAGGATTTTCGACCTCATCTGCCCACTGGTTCGCGTTGAACTCACTCGCTTGCGTAACGTGCGGCAGGCGTCCCGGCTTGCCGAACCCGCGATACGGCAAATCGTACACGGCACGAGGTCCACGCACACGCTGCAGGTCAACCAGCGGGCCCGGCGTCCAGCATCAGGCACTTTGCGCCCTTCTGTGTCAGTGTCCACGCGGCTGTCCCGCCGGCGGCTCCGGACCCGATAATCAATACGTCGTATTCGGTCTTAGCCATGTGATTTCTTTAGTCGAGTGAATACCAATACTGGCCGATGCCGGCGGCCGAGCGACGACCTGCGGAAGCCTGCTCGGAATACTCGCGAGAGTTGACCGTTGCTGTGAACACGTCCTGTTTGGCTGCATGCAGAAAGCGAGTAACAGGATCGCGCGGCGGGGCGGGTGACCAGGGTTCATTAAGCGGGCCAAGCAACGGCGTGGCATCTGCCGGCGATACCGCGCAAATGCCTTACCGAAACGACTGCGCGAGCGGTGCTCCAGTCCATCCAGACCTGAGCGATATAGCTGCTGGACTCCTGCCGGTGAAGCCCCAATCAGAAAATCAAGAAACACCGGAACTCCGGCGTCGATGGCGCCAGGAAGGTCGCCTGAAGGCATCAGAATCTCGCAAAGCCTCGTCAGTGAGGCCAGTTGCGCCGGCGTAAAGAAAGTTGGCTTCGAGTCGCAGACCGTATCGGCGGGCGTGGTCTCGACATTCCGGGCGATCGGCTCATTCCGCGCAGTCGGCGCGACGGCGGCGGTCTCCGACTTCGGCGGAAGAGTCTGGGCAGCCAGCGGCGGCACTGCCGCGACCAAATGGACAAACGATCTGCGCTTCATAGGCCTAACTTGCGAGTCTAATCGATCTCCTCACTTCTATCGTAAAGCGGGCAACAGGTTATGTCGCAAACGACAGCGAACATCCCGATATAATCCGGGTAACCAAACAACTCCAGGGATCGTATGCGACTGCTTACTCTTATTGTCATCACGATGCTCGCGGTGTGCGCGCAATCGAATCAGGCTTCAATCAGCGGGGTCGTTACAGACCAACAAGGTGCGGCGATTCCGTCCGCCAAAGTGGTCGCCGCGAACACAGCACGCAGATTCGAACAGAGACCGCCACGAACGCATCGGGCTTTTACACAGTCCCCAATCTGCCCGTAGGCCAATATACGTTGCAGGTCGAGGCTGCAGGCTTCCGCCGCGCAGTCACACAGCCCGTCGCAATATCGACCGGCCAGGCACTCGAGCTGAACGTCAAGCTCGAACTGGGACAGGTTACCGAAACCGTCAATGTCACGACAGAAACACCGTTGGTGGAAACGAGAAGCTCCGATGTGACCCAGCTCATCGATTCGAAAAGCATCGACAGCGTTCCTCTCGGAAATCGGCGCACGCTAAACGTGATTAACCTCACGGGCGCTGCGGTTTTCGTACGCTACAACAAACGCCAGGTAATGCGAATCCTGATTTCAGTCTCGCGGGCGGACGAACCCAAAGCCAGATGTTCTGGATTGACGGAGGCGCAGGACAGAACCTTCGTATCGGTGCGGGACAGATTAACCTCGATCCGCCCGTCGAGACCGTCGATGAGATTCGAATCCTGTCGAACAACAACTCCGCTGAATATCGGCGGCTCGGCAGGAGGCATCATCGTGGAAACGACGAAATCGGGCAGCAACCAGCTTCACGGCAGTGCATACGAATACCTTCGCAACGATGCGATGGACGCGCCCGGATTCTTTGCTCCGATTTCAAACGGAGAAAGGTCAAGGCCAGGCTTCGGTACAACGTATTTGGCGGCACCGCCGGCGGCCCCATCATCAAGGACAAGACGTTTTTCTTTGGCGCCTATGAAGGCCAGCGCCTGCGGACCGGGGGTACCGACACTCTGACCGTTCCGACTGCACTGCAGCGTGCCGGAGATTTTTCTCAGACATTCAACGCGCAAGGTCGCCAGATCGTTATCTACGATCCGCAGACTACACGTCTTGTAAACGGAGTCAACGTACGCGATCCTTTCCCCAGTAACCAGATTCCTGCTCAGCGCCTCGACCCGGTCGCAGTGAATCTGATGAGCTTCTATCCGCTGCCGAACCGGCCTCCCGACAACATCAGCGGTGCGAACAATTTCAGAGCCAATTACGTCACCTCGTCTAACGCGAACTTCTATATGGCGAAGGTCGACCACAGCCTCAGTGATAAGGACAAACTTACCGGCCGATATTTCTATAACGGCGGCCCGACCCGAAATACCAGCGTTTCGCCATTCCGGCCGCCGACTCGAGAACAGGGTCCGACAATACGCAGCATTATGTCTACGGAAGCTGGACGCGCACGATCAGCGCCACGACCGTCAACGATCTCCGGTTCACGTATATCCATCGTTCCTTCCACGCAATCAGTGCAGGTCTGGGCGGAGACTATCCCTCAAAGATCGGCCTCAAAGGTGTTCCGGATAATGCGTTTCCACAGTTCGCACCCGCGGGTTTCACAACACTCGGAACCAATGCGCAGGAGCGGCAGCAGTATCCCATCGAGCAGCAGCAGGTCGTCGACAACATTACTAAGATCATCGGTGGACACACTCTGAAGTTCGGCTTTGAAGCCCGGCGGTCGCGAAATCACGAGTTCAACTTTCAGACCGTCTCGGGCGCGTTCGGGTTCAGCACCCTCCCAACCGGTTTGCCTGGAAACGCGGCAACCGGGAATGGACTCGCTTCAATGATGCTCGGGTTCCCGACGACCTTCTCCCAGCTGCAGACTCAGGAGCTGGATCGGACGAGCTGGTATCTGGCGAGCTTTGCTCAGGATGACTGGCGCGTCAACAACTACCTCACTCTGAACGTCGGCCTGCGCTGGGAAACAGACACCCCAATGGTCGACAAGCTCAACCGCATGAACAGCTTCGATCCAAATCAGATCAATCCTGTTTCCGGGACGCCCGGTGTCGTCAAATTCCTCGGCCTGAATGGGTATCGGACCACGCCCTATGACTGGGACTGGAACAATTTCGGTCCCAGATTCGGCTTTGCATGGAAGCTCTTCGGGAAAGACAGCACAGTGCTGCGCGGCGGCTACGGGATCTTCTTTGCGCATCCTTTCGATGCGGGAGTTCCGAACGCCGTCGCGCTGGGATTCAGCGTCTCACGCGACCTCAACAGCCCCGACAACGGCATCACGGCTCCCTTCTACCTGCGCGATGGAGTTCCGGCAGCAGCATCCGCCAGCCCGAAACTGGACGATACCTTCGGAGCCGTCCCAGTCGGAGCAAATGCAAATACCGCCGTTAGCTTCTTCGAGCAAAATCGGAAAACGGGATACTCACAGCAGTTTAACCTCGGCGTCCAGAGACAGCTTGGAGGATCATCGGTTGTTGAAGTCACCTTGCTCGGCAACTTGTCGCGCAAGCTTGCCAGCACTGCTTTGTCCATCAATCAGATCTCGCCATCGGTCCTTGGTCCTCAGCATCAGTCGCAACGAGATCGTCCTTTCCCGCAGTTCAGCAACGTCACTATTCAGTCTCCAACAATCGGTCTTGCCAATTACTATGGCGCAATGGCGCGCTTCCAGAAGCGATACTCGAAAGGACTGGTCCTGGGCGCGAACTATACGTGGTCGCGCTTCTTCGACAACACCAACGAGGTAGGCGGGACCATCGGTGATAACGGCGGCCCATACTCGAATTATTATGACCGCTCTCGTGATTATGGGCCTTCTGCCAACGACATCCGTCACCGCTTCGTCGCGCACTTCGTATATGAACTGCCGTTCGGCACAGGGAAGCGATGGGTCTCTGCAGGTCCGCTGCGATACATCGTGGGCGGTTGGTCGATTTCGGATGTGACCACGGTGCAAGCAGGCGCTCCGTTCACTGTCACCACTCAAACTAACTCCACGAACTCGTTTTCAGCGGGTGCGCTCCGGGCCGATGTCCTGCGAAACCCGAATCTTGATTCCGGTCAGAGGAGCGTGGCCCGATGGTTTGACACATCTGCATTTGCTCAGCCGGCCGCTTATCAGTTCGGAAACGAAGGTGTGGGTCTGCTGCGCGGTCCAGGGGTCGTGAACTTCGACGTTTCGCTCTTGAGGAACTTTCGTATCACGGAGCGAGTTCGCTTTGAATTGCGCGGGGAGTTCTTTAACGCTCTAAATCACACGAACTTGAATCTGCCTGGGCGCGTGTTCGGCGGGCCTGGCTTCGGAGTCATCAGTGCTGCCGGCCCGGCGCGTCAGGTTCAGGTTGGCGCCCGGATCGTCTTCTAGGAGTCTCTCTTCGCATGAACAGACGAACCTTCCTGCCTGAGCGCTGGCCGCGACAACACTGGCACGCGCAGCAACCGTCAAACGGCCAAACATCGTACTGATTCTCCCGGATCAGATGCGCGGGGAGGCGATGGGATGTGCCGGCAACTCGCAGGTTCGGACGCCGAATCTGGATCGGCTCGCCGCTGAGTCAGCATACTTCCCGAACACATTCGCAAACACGCCTGTCTGCTGCCCGGCCAGAGCGATCCTGCTTACGGGAACGTACACAAGCCGCAATGGAATGGTGGCGAATGATCTGCGTCTGCGGGAGTCACAACAAACGATCGCAGAGACATTGCAGGCCGCAGGTTATCGAACCGGATTCATCGGGAAATGGCATCTCGACGGTGGACAAAGGTTGCCGGGATTCGTTCCGCCCGGACCTCGTCGCCAGGGTTTCGAGTTCTGGGCGGCGAACGAGTGCGACCATCGCCCGTTCAACACACATTACTTCCGGAACGATGACAAGCCGATCCCGATCAAAAAGTTCGAAGCCGAAGGCTGGGTCGATCTCGGGATTGAGTTTCTGGAACAGTCGGCGAAAGACTCGAGGCCGTTTTGCCTCTTGCTCTTCATGGGACCGCCTCACGATCCATACACCGCACCCGAAGCTTACCTGAAACAGTACAAAGCTGAGGACATCCAGTTGCCTCCGAACTGGCGCAACGACACTGGCGAGCGCGTACCTGGGAAGAAGGAGATTGCCGCTTACTACGCAGCGATCACGGCCGTCGACGACCAGATCGGCCGATTCATTACCGCGCTCGACAAATCAGGTTTTCGTGAGAACACAATTCTGACAGTCTCTTCCGATCATGGCGACATGCTTGGGTCGCAGGGACTTCGTCTTAAGCGCAAACCGTGGGAGGAATCGATTCGCGTCCCCGGCATCATTCGATATCCCGGCAAGATTCAGCCCGGCAAGCGAACAGCGCTGTTCAGTCACGTGGACTGGGTTCCCACAATGCTCGGACTCTGTGGTGTCCGGCAGATTCCCGGGACGCAGGGAACGGACTTCAGCAGTTATCTCACAGGCAAGTCAGCGAAAACGCCTGACTCCGTCTACTTCCAGATCTTCGGCCCATTTCACGGCGACGGTACACCGTGGGCATGGCGAGGCGTCAGGACCGCAACGCACATGTATGCTCGAACGGAGAAAGGTCCGTGGGTGTTGTACGACATGACTGCTGATCGTTTTGAGCAGAAGAATCTCGCAGACGCTCCGGAAGCACACGCCATTCGCGAGAAGCTGGAAGCTCGGCTGCAACAGTGGTTCAAAGCGACGGGCGACTCGTGGAACTACGACTGGTCGCATCTCGTCGAAGACAGCGGCCGCCTCTACAAACACAACACATTCTATACGGTGCAGGAGTACCTGGACTGGGCGAAGCAGCATCCGGATCTCGACGCGGCCCCCTGAATTTCGGCCCAGCATTCTTAGGATCCCGGCAACGTATACGTGAGACGCGCTCCCGGTGGCGTCCACGTGGTGGGAATCGAACGCCGATGAGTTACGCAGGAAAGAGCGCCGGTCTGAACTGAAGAAAATCGAAGCGTCAGCGCGCGCGCGCGTTCTTCTTCCGCTTCTTCGAAGGCTGCGGGTCATCCTTTGAAGCTGCATCGCCGTCAGTATCATTTCGGTCGCCGAAGTCGACCACAGCGAGGTTATCGTGAACAAAGCTCCACAACTCACGGCCGTACGGCTTCGCGACACGAATCTGTTGCAGGCTCTTCCGTGGTCCGCTTAAGGTTAGAACGGCAGTGTCGTCCTTCTTCAGCGTTACTTGTTGAATCGCTTCGAAGTTGATGAGATGCTCACCAACTCTCATGAATCGTACGGAAAAATGCGAAGGCATTGTTACCCCGGGCGTTGGATTCTTTGGCCGAATTGTAGCGAACTCTCGCGACCCGTTCGGCCCGGAACGCGAACTCGCTAGAACATGTCTACGGTCGCTCTGTGAAAAGCGGCATTGGAAACCATTGTGAGAAGCTCTCTGGAGTAACGCAGCATACGTTCTGTCTCGCCCAGGTTTCTTCCATTCCCCGGCCGACCTTGTGGGTCGCGTCACGGCAAACACCCTTAATAATCGCTGCTGGTCTATCCCGGCCAGCACTGTCGATCTCTGTTTATCTCCGATTTTCAGATAATTCTGCGAATTGGGATGCTAACGCTTCTTCGCTCCCGGGCGGAAGCGCCTTGAACCAACTTGAAGGAAGTGTTAGGATTGTAAACCTAGGGTATTTACCTGATCGGGCAGTCTTGGTATGTCCTCTCATATTACGAACTTGGTTCTTGCCTTCGATGCTTCCGAGATTACTGTTACCGAGTTTGCTGACTCGGTGCAGTTTCTGCGGTCGGACGAGGCCCAGTTCGTGCTTCGAACTTTGAGCAGCGCCTGGCTGCACACGCACGAAAACGATCAGCGGCGGTTGCTTGCACGACAAATATGTCGTCAACTGAGCGTCTGCAAGCTCTGCCTCAACTGACTCGATTTCCGATTTAGCCGCGACTGATATCAATCCTGCTGAGTCCACCGCAGCCAAACCCGAATTTAATGATCAGTGTTTTGTGTTCTCGTCTTCCCCTAATTGACAGAAACTCCTGCTGCCCTCCGTGCCTGTGCCGGAGCACAGTGCCGGATAACCGCCCGTAGCCGAGGTTCGTGCGGTCGCCCATACCACCGAGTCGCCCCACACGACGGAAGCACCGCTCACCGTGACAACCTTTGTTGCGCGTTTTCGGATCGACCGCCGTCTTCGGCGACAACGCACTCCTGCCCGCCAGAACTACGTCAGAACTATTAAGAGCCGCCCAAACATTCAGATAACCCGCCCCGACTGTGAACAGGTCATGTTGCATCGAGAACGTCTGTTTCGTTTCAGGATCGGTGCAGGTGCTTACGTGGGGACGTCCTCGTGGCGGTTTTCATACGCCGCGCCTTCACTGTGTCCGGAGTAGCGTTCGGATACTTCTGGAGAATCGCCGCAGCCGCTCCGCTGCCAGCGGGCGCAGCCAGCTGGTTCCGCTGAGCAGGAAGTAATCCGGAGAGTAGCCCGTGTGCGTCGTGTTCTTTGTAGTAGTTCTGCTTCACGGCATTTTCCGGGTATTTGGCTAACATCGTAGCCGTAACCAGATTCTGGGGCAACACGGAGATAACCTTGTTGCCAGCCGCTACGAGGTCGGGCTTAACGATATGATCGACTGCTGTCGGACCTTTGCTCGAATACGTCGCAATCTGATCGTCGCCTCGCGAGACAGTTCCCATGTCGCGCATCGCACCGACAGTAATGGCATATGGATCATTTCCTGGCGATCCGATTGTCGAATAGCCTTTGGTGCCCTTGCTGTCGTCACGACCACTGTTTCCTGCCGCGACCACAACGACGATCCCTGCCTTCCAGGCACGCTCCACCGCCTGACAGAGCGGGTCCTGAAGGTAGCTTTCCTTGATCGTGCGTCCAATTGAGAGGTTGATGACGCGGAGGTTGTACGTATTCTTTCGGGCCGTGCCAGACTGCAAATAAGCATCACGACTTAACCTGGTTCGTGCCATCTGATCCGGCCGACAGCAGTCCCCTGATAATGTCGCCGAGTTTCATGAATTCCTCGTAGTCCGAGGGCTTGCGGAAATAACCGTTCGCGCCAAAGCTTGCCATCCGTTCGCGATCATACGCTGCATCCGAAGAGGTGACGACCAGAACAACCGCCTTCGAGCAACGTATGGTGCTTCGCATGTACCGCAATACCTCCCCGCCATTCTTTCTGGGGAGGTTGATGTCGATCAGGACGAGTACAGGGCATGGTACAGATACGTCCCTTTCGACCTTGTCGAAATATTGAACTGCAGCCTCGCCGTCATGAATGACTTGCACTTCGGCACCGAGTTGCGCACCCTCGATTGCCTCCCTGATCAGAAACAGGTCTGCCTTATTGTCCTCAATAACGAGGATATTCGGCCGGCTCTGCGCGTCATTAGACGGGGAGGCGGAATAAGAAGGTTGAGCCCCGTCCGGGTTCGGATTCGACCCAGATCCGCCCATGATACCTTTCCACGATTCGCTGACAAATAGCGAGGCCAATTCCGGTCCCGGAGTATTCGTCACCGGTGTGAAGCCGCTTGAAAAGACCAAAGACACGCTCCTTATACTGAGGATCGATACCAATTCCGTTATCAGCCACGGAAAATACCAGAGCCGCCTCCTCGCGTCGTGCTTGGACATGGATGCGTGGCGTGCGGTCCGGACTCCGATACTTGATCGCATTCCCGATCAGGTTCTGAAACAACTGCTTGAGATGCGTGCTGTGCACCCGTACTTTTGGAAGTGGCTCGGCGCTAATCTCTGCACCGCTTTCCGAGATTGCACCCGCCAGATTCGCGAGAACATCTTTCAAAGCCTCGTCCGCGTCGACTTCCTCTTCCGGCAATTCAAGCTTGATTACCTGCGTATAGGCAAGGAGGTCGCGGACCAGCGTTTCCATGCGCGATGCCCCTTCAGAGACGTAGTCGCAGAACTCGAGAGCGCGGCCGTCCAGCTTGTGACGGTACCGTTTCGCCAGAAGCTCGCTGTATATCCTGACACTGCGTAACGGCTCCTGCAGATCGTGGCTCGCCGAGTAAGCAAACTGCTCGAGGTCGCTGTTGGCCTGGCGTAGTTCTTCTTCGACCTCTTTCTGCTGATGAATATCGGTCGATGCGCCAAACCATTTCACGATTTCACTGTCTTCGCCTCGTGCGGGCACACTGCGAACAAGGAACCACCGGAAAACGCCATCACGCCGGCGAAAGCGTGCTTCCATTTCAAAAGGTGCTCCTGACCGGACAGACTCCCCCCACCTTAAGATCATCGTTGGAAGGTCATCGGGATGAACGAAGGCCGCGAGCTTATCAGGATCATTCATTCCTGCGAGATCGGTACCTGAATAATCCATCCACCGCTGATTTACGTACTCAGTAGAGCCATCCGGACGGGTTATCCAGATAAACTGAGGTCCTACTTCCGCAAGCTGTCGGAAACGATTTTCGCTCTCGCGAAGCGCCTTCTCGGCCCGTTTGCGCCCGGTTATATCACGTGCGATTTTCGATGCCCCGACCACCTGCCCTTGTCTGTTCCTGACGGGAGATATGGTGAGAGAGACGTCGAGCAGAGTTCCGTCTTTGCGCTGGCGAACGGTCTCAAAGTGATCTACCTTTTCGCCCCTTTGCAGCCGCGCAAGGATCGAAGGCTCCTCTGAAAGACGATCACTGGGGATGATAATCGTCACCGGCCGGCCGATTACTTCCTCTGCAGCGTAACCGAACAATGTCTGCGCGCCCTTGTTCCAGCTGGTGATAATCCCGTTCAGATTTTTGCTGACGATCGCATCATCTGAAGAATCAACAATGGCACCCAGCAACAGCGCCGCATTCTCTGCGCGCTTACGTTCTGTGATGTCTTCGCACAGCGCAATGATGTATTCGGGCTCGCCGGCAACGTCACGAAGAAGTGAGACACTGTTCTGAACCCAGATTGCCTGGCCGTCTTTCCTGAACAACCGTTTATCGAGTACGAACGTGTCTGTCTCTCCCAGTGTCAGACTCCTCAACTTCTCCTGCATCGCAGCGGAGTCTTCCGCATGCGTAAGTGCTGGGTAATCGAGACGCCTGAGTTCTTCTTCTGAATACCCGGTGATCAGACAAAACGCCCTGTTTGCCTGAAGAAATTGCGCTTCGAGCGTCAACACCGCGACGCCAACGGCCGAGGAGTTAAACACGCCGCGAAAGCGTTCTTCACTTTGCCGGAGCGCCTCCTCGGCAGTTTTGCGCTCGGTAATGTCGACGATCATGTTAATCCCGCCGACAATCTCTCCTTCTTCATTGCGCAAAGGAGTTGGATATGGCGTGAACCAAAACCGGCTGCCATCGGGGCGCTCGCCGATACATTCCGCCCCGCGGGGGATCGTTCCATCCGTTAACGCTGACGCCATCGGGCACTTCTCGGGCGGCAGGAACGTCCCGTCGGCCTCGTAGAGTTTCCAGCTAACGCACCATTGATCGGTCCCAAGCTCAGGAACACGACCCGCGAGTTTCGCTGCCGCCGGATTGAAATGCGTCAGGCGGCCTTCGGCATCCGTGGTGTAAATCGCGGCAGGCAGCGCGTCGATCATCTGCCTGAACCGGGCCTCGCTTTCGCGAAGGGTCGCTTCAGCTGTCGTTCGCTGCCGGATTTCGCGGTCGGCCTTGTCAAACAGGTGCGCGTTGTCGAGTGCAACTGCCGCCTGGCTCGCGATTGCCGCCGCCAGCCGCTCCGCACGTTCTGTAAAAACGTCCGTCTGCGGATGCCCGAAGAACATGCCTCCTAAAACTTCCCCCGACCGGCTCACGACCGGCACAGCGAGATAGCTGCGCACGGGCAGGTGGCCGCGGGGCATCCCGTGATGGGGCGGATTGTGCCCGTAGCTCGGGTCCTTAAGTATGTCGGCACTGCGGACAATCCTTGTTCCGCGAAACGTGGGATCGAAGATGGCAGTGTTACGAGGCAGACCGAAGTGTTCGAACGCCTCGCGCGGCGCGCCGGAAAGGGTATACAGAATGTAAGACTCGCCCTTATCGTTCAGAACGTTATAAAAGAACGCACCAAATTGGGCGCCCGTAACTCTCGTCGCTGCATCGGTGGCACCTTGAACGAGTTTCTGCAAATCGAGTTCGCCGGCGAGATTGCGCGCAACTTCATTCAGCGTCTCGGCTTCTTTACGCGCCTCCTCCGCGCGAAGCAAGAGTGCTGCACGCTCTTCCTCAGCTCTCTTCGGTGCCGTAATGTCTTCGTAGAACAGAGAGATTCCACCGCCCGTTTGGGGATAAGCCTTGACATGAAACCACCGGTCCCACGGTTGGTAGTAGTTCTCGAATTCGACGGCAACGCGCTCCCTGGCGGCACGGTTCAGCTCGTCATAGATTCTGGTTCCGATGGTTGCCGGGAAGAGGTCCCAGTGATTTTTGCCGACCATCTCATCGCGCGTAAGGCCGTTCAGCTTTTCAGCTTCTCCGTTGACATACGTAATCCGCCACTCGTCATCGAGCGCGATAAAGCCGTCCGTTATGCTTTCAAGCACGTTGAAAACTTCGTCACGCGCAGCTTCTGCCTCGGCGCGGAGAGAACTTTCACGTTCGATGGCGCGCCGGCGTTTCAGCGCCATTTGAATATGGGTGCCTACCCTGGCGTTCAGTTCATTGGCCGTGAAAGGCTTAACCAGGTAATCGTCGGCACCGGCCCGCAGGCCTTCCACACGCATGTCTTCTCCGGCCCGGGCCGATAAGAAAATGACGGGCAGTGTTTGCAGGGTGACATCGGTCCGTATCTCGCGCAATAGCCCGAGACCATCCAGTCGAGGCATCATGACATCACTCAGGAGGAGGTCGGGTGGGTCTTGCCGAAGTAGTCGAAGCGCCTCCTCTCCATCGCCGGCAGTAACAACTTCATATGCGTCGCCGAGAATATGGCTCACGTGCTCACGCATGTCCGCGTTGTCGTCGGCGAGCAGGACACGCGGTTTTCCGCCATGTTCTACATTGCGCCAGGATGGTTGGGTGCTGCAGTTCTGGCTCGCTCGTGGCCGTTGTGGTGCGCATTCTCATTCCCACTGTGGTGCAGCCATGTCGCGATTTCTTCAGTGAATGCCCGTGGCACCAGACCTGCTGTCGCAGCCGTCTGCCGCGTCTGTTCAGAACCGGGATGAGGCAAATGCGCGGATCCCATCGGCACGCGAACTTTGAATGTCGTACCTTCTCCGACGACACTCGTTGCGGTGATTGATCCATTGTGGAGCTTCACCAGTTCCTGAATCAGCGCAAGGCCGATCCCGGTCCCTTCATAGGTGCGCCCACGGGCTCCCTCTACCCGATGGAACCGCTCGAAGATGCGAGGGAGTTCTGCTTCCGGAATGCCGGTGCCCGTATCGCAGACGGTCAGGACCGCATCGTTCCCCTCCGCGTCGAGGCGAACCGTCACGCTCCCGTCCAGCGTGAACTTGAACGCGTTCGAAAGGAGGTTCAGCACTATTTTTTCCCACATCTCGCGGTCAACGTACACGGGAGCGGGCAGAGGCGGACAGTCGACGACAAACGCGAGACCCGCCGATTCCATTGCAGACCGAAACGTCGATGCAAGCTCCGCCGTAAGAGCGGCCAGATCGGAGGAAACGTACGTGGCGTGCATCCGGCCCGCTTCGATGCGTGAGAAATCAAGAAGCGAGTTTACAAGCTTCAACAGCCGCAGGCTGTTTCGGTGCGCAATGACAAGTTGTTCCCTGTCCTCAGGACGGAGGATCGCCGAGTTTGCCAGAACGTTCTCAAGCGGCCCGAGCATCAGCGTGAGCGGCGTCCGGAACTCGTGGCTCACATTTGAGAAGAAAACGGTTTTCGCGCGGTCGATCTCGGCCAGCATCTCCGCTCTCTTCTTCTCTTCTTCGACGGTTCTGGCATTTTGAATGGCGGTGGCCACTTGCCCGGAAAGGAGCTCGAAAAACGTCTGATGATCCTTGTCGAGCGGACGGCACGGATTCACACCCGCAACCAGTACGCCGTATGGCTTGTGTTCGCCACGGGATGTGACGGGCAGGACCACAGCCTTCTGCACCTTCAGCCCTGCGACACCCGTCGGAAGCCCCGTCAGGTCTGGAGACTCTGACAATTCGGGTTTTCTTGCTGCTGAAAGACTTCCGCGACCGGCCATGGCGACGGCGCCGAACCCTCTCGAAGATCAACTTCGTCGGGTTTTGATGCGTCCGATGAAAACAAACCAACAGCCTGTTCCAGAAGTGCGCGTTGTCCATCGACATCTGCAAGGTACAGCAAGGCGAATGGGATGTCGTCGCGATTCTTCGCGAGAGATTTTCGCCGCAACAGCGCACGCCGCGGCCGTCGTCTGCTGGGTCAGTGCATCCGCCGAGAGTTCCGAGAGCGTTGCCAGCCGTCGGGCATTCAGGATTTTCGGCGTAACATCCGTGGATGGACAGAACAATCCGCAAACCCGTCCATCCTCGTCGGGTATCGGACTATACGAGAACGAATAGAACGTTTCCTCGAGAAAGTCGCCCCGATCCATGAACAGGCGCACATCATCGACGAAGGTGGCTTCTCCGTTCGTGAATACCTTGTCCGCCAGGGGACCGCACACATCCCAGATTTCGGACCATACTTGCGCTGCAGGTCGGCCAAGGGCGTTTGGATGCTTGACGTGTCCCAGAACATGAAGGTAGGCATCGTTGTAGAGGAACGTCATCTGCGGACCCCACCCGATCCACATCGGATGGCGAGAGCGCAGCATCAGGCCAACGGACGTTTTGAGACCCTGCGGCCAGGACTCGATGGGCCCGAGCGGAGTGCGATGCCATTCAAACTGACGAATTCGGTCGCCCATCTCGCCAGCACCTGCTAAGAAATCCATTCGGGGCTTCATGCCTGCCTCACTCAACGTAGATCCCCCTTCTGGCACCCACTTCTTCAGGACCCGTCAGCGCAATGTGGGGAGATGTCTGGCTTCATCGCACAGTTTTCCTGAACCACGCGTCCAACACCCCGGATCCGGTGAAGTTTTCAGTGCACGCGGAAGTAATTATCGAAAGCTGCCCTTTTCCGTTGGCCGCCGTACTGCATAATCCAGCGCGATTCAGTAAGAAGCTGGAACTGCCGGAAATGTTACATAACCCGCGCCTCCCCGTCGTAACAATGCTGCCGGGAGTGTACTTTGTGTGACAATCAGAGTTCGCGGTTTAAACCGCCGAGCTCTTTACGCAGACTTCGGCCACGGACGGAGTCAGACGCCCGCGCCAACCGGAGAAACGCATTAATGATCACCCAGGCGGCGCTGCCACGCGATACCGCGACTCTTTATCGCTTACAAGTGAGAGGCATTCGCGATTACGCCATGTTCCTGATGGATGTCCGTGGCACTGTCCTCACATGGAACGAAGGAGTCGAGCAGTTGCTCGGCTACTCGGAAGACGAGTTCACGGGCATCGATGCTTTAATCATCTTCACTCCCGAAGATCGCGCCGCCGGTGTACCGGGCACAGAGATGCAACGGGCGCGCGAGGAGGGCCAGGCAGCTAACATTCGGTGGCATGAGCGCAAGGACGGTACTCGTCTGTATACTCACGGCATTCTCCAGGCGCTGCGGTCGGAAGAAGGGGAGCTCCTGGGGTATGCAAAGGTCATAAGCGATGAAACCAGGCAGAAGCAGCTGCAGGATGCCCTGACTCAGTCGAATGCCGCTCTCTCACAGTTTTCGCATGCCGTTGCGCATGACTTGCAGGAACCGGCTCGCGCCGTCCGTGCTTACGCCAGCTGCTCGAGCGGCGTTGCGCGCGAGCTCCTGCCGCCGGAGTCGCAGCAGATCCTGGTTCACCTGCAGCAGGGTGCGGCCAAATGCAGCAGCTAATTCAGGACCTGCTCGCGTGGTCCCAACCTTCGTCTGAGGACGAACCGGCATGCTCAGTCTCTTTAAATGAAGACCTCGAAGCAGCGTGCACGCAACTGCGGATGATTATCGAGGAAAGTGGAGCGACCATCACTCACGATCCCCTCCCCACGCTGAACGTAAACCGAGGTCAGATGGTCCGGTTGTTCCTCAATCTCCTGTCGAACGCAATCAAGTATCGCAACCCCGTCGAGCCGCCTGTCATACACGTAAGTGCGATCCGGGATGACGGTGGATGGACCATCGGGGTAAGAGACAACGGTATCGGCTTCGATCAGAAGTATGCTGATGAGATCTTCGGAGTTTTCAAGCGGCTTCACCGAGACGAGTACGCGGGCACCGGAATGGGTCTCGCTCTGGCGAAACGCATCGTTGAACGGCACGGCGGACGCATATGGGCAGAGTCAGCGCCTGGGCGCGGTTCGGTGTTTTGCTTCCACTTGCCCGAGCGCCTGGCGTGACCGCCGTACCTTTGTAGCTCGGCTACCATCCACGAATGAAGCGCTTCGCAATCGAACACCTGCCGAGGGCTGTCGCTAGCCTATCAGGTCACGCCGGTCGACTACGATACGGCACGGGCCTGGCTCGCGGAAGATAACCTCATATCGCTGGTCCGCACAACCGAGCTGGTGAGTGCGATCGGCGCGGGCCTGGGCACCGTACTCACGCAATCGGACACCACGATGACCCTTGAGCAAGGCGATGAAGCACTTCTGATCTCGCTGTCTTTCAGCGTTATGCTGGCGTGGGTAGAAGGTGGAATTATCCCCCTCAGCGACGATTGGCGTTGTCTGCTCGTTCGTGTGACTAGCCCCGAACCCGCAAGTCCTCGGCTGGAAACTGCGACCTCCCGTGACCTGACGTCCAGTTGACGAGCCATTTGAAAGCGAATGCGAATACCGTAATCGATCAGCCTGTACGTCTTGCTTAAAACAAGTACTTCACCGGAGCTGCGCAGCGGCAGCGGTCGTCTTCTTCGGATCTGACGATTCACCCTGCTCCAGGCGCACCAGTTCGTTCATCCGCTCCAGCTGCTTCTGAATGAAATCGGTGTCGCTGAAGGGATCGCCTCCTATGCGGCCCCAGTACACGCGCCCCTTCTTGTCAATCAGCAGTGTCGAGTGAAGCTCCATCTCCTCGAAGTCATCCCATGAGCCGAAACGCCGTGCGTTCTCATGCTTTGCATCCGAGAGAAGCGGAACGGAAGCTCGCCCTGCGACTTCAGGCTGTCTGAGTTCTTCTTCGGAAGAGCGCTGCTGACTGCCAGCAGAACCGTGTCCATGTGTCTCCCACTCACTCTGTTTCTTCCCGAGAGTGCGCAATTGCTGCATGCAGTGCGGACACTCCTCGCCTAAATAGAACACGAGAACAACATTCTTCCCTTTGAAGTCGGAAAGTGTAACCGGCTTTCCGTCTTTATCGCTGACTTCAGTTCGGGGGCGTTATACGGCTCCCACCGGTTGGGTCCGAATTTTTCCAGCGAAGTGCGAAGGTAATTTCGTTCCTGGCCCGGGACGACGGGTCGGGGCTCGGCTTTGACGCCCGTCGCCCTGGCGCGTTCCAGAATCGGGATTCCTGGCTCTGCATCTTTCGTTACATAAGCCAGCTGGCTCATGTATTCGGTTGCTTTGGCGGAGTTCCCTGCGGCCACGTAAGCGCGAACAAGGCCCGAGAGCGCCCACATGTCATTCTTAACCAGCTGCAGTCCCTTGTCGAAGGCCGTGACCGCCAGCGCGGGACTCTTCTGTTTCAGGTATTCCTCACCAAGCGCATTCCACAACACCTCAGGGTACGCAGGCGGATCGGCATAGCGGTGCTGCATTGTTTCTTCCATTTGCGCAGCGTCCGACATCCAGCTCAACCCTTGCAGCGTTTCCCCTTTCGCGAGTGCGAGGCGAGCTTTCAGCTCGAGCGCCTGAATCTCGTACACGCCAAAGTCCCGCATGCCTTTTTCTTTTTCCGCTTCCTTTCGCATCCCCTGATGAGCCACGACCGCTTTCTCGGCGTTCTCGAGTTCGTTCTTTCGCGAACCGTGCGCGAGCTTCGGCGTACAACTTCGTGAACTTGTCGCGCGTGACATCCGAGCGCCAGGGAATGCTCTTTCCGTTCAGAGTTCATCCCAGTGTTCGAAGCGCAGGTGGGCCCGAAGCAGTCCCGCAACGCCGTAGCTGTAGTACGAGCTGGCGTTGTCATTGTTGAATTGTGGATCTTTGGGCGCGTCAGCGAGCTGGCGAACGCCGAAGAGTGCGGCAGTCGGCATCCCGAGCTGTTCCTGGATATAGGACAGGTAATTCCGGTTGTGCCCGTAGTTCCAGTTGTTGAACGGGAACGTCAGCGTATCGCTGCATGTACTGCTTTTCGGCGCGCGTCGCGGCGTCCATCGAGATGGCCGCTTCGTTCCACATCCGACGATGCTGAAGATGTGGCCCGGCATGTGCAGCGCATGGCCGATGCCGGGACAATCACGCCGTATCGACGGCTGCTTTCGAGCGCCTGCTCGGGTTCGTGGTAGTCCCAGTTATGAATGCGGTAGTGATGCGCGCCCGGATGGTCCGGCTGCTTCGCGAGAACTTCGCGAATCATCAGCTCCGCGCCGTAACGATCGCCGCCCATGCTCCAGAGTGCAAGCAGAGCACGAGCCTCCATGTCCTCCGGATACTTGACGCAGAGCGTCTCGAGCAAGTTCTTTGCTTTGTCATTTGACCGGCTGTAGCTGTCGTCCCCGTTGCTGGTGGCGGCAGCGAGTGGATCCGGCAGCATCTGGGCGGCCAGCGCCTCGATGTACAGTCGCTCGCGTTCCGACGCCTTGTCTTTGCGTTTGACCGCTTCGCGAATGAAGTCCTGGCGCGCCGCTTACCTTGCGTCGCTCGCGCAAGCCCCCAGTACGCCATCGGGTTTTCAGGCTCAAGCTTCTGCGCCCAGCGGAAGGCTCGCTCCGCTTCCTAGTACCAGAAGGAATGGAGCAGAGCATTGCCCTGGTTGAACCACTTTTGCACTTCAGCATTGCTGGTAGTGATGGGAAATTCCGCACGGCCAATTCCGTCGATCACCCACGGCTTCTGTCGAGGCCCCTCATCCCACGCAGGACCGATATGCGAGTGTCCGAGTTTATAGTCCTCTTCCCTGCTGATCGCGGTTGTCGGGTCCGCTGCCCGGGCCGCCAGCGCGCACACTACGGCGGCGACGATTACCTGCAAACTGCGCATGCTTCGCAGGATAACGCAAGCTCCGCCGTATGTCAGAACCGTTCGCGAGCCGCTGTTTCATCCGTTCGTCCTCACCGCGTATGCCGGCGCTTCACAGAAGAGCATAGTCACGCAGCGAATCCTTGTTCGGAACGCTCCCGGTGCGTCCGTTCACCACGATCAGCCGTGAGGCCTAACCAAACACGCACTGTAAAGGCGACGAAAACAGATGTCAGCAGCAATTCTAATGCTCATGTAATTCCAAAGTCCCGAACTGCTTATAACGTGCATTAAGCAGTTCCTGACCAAACTGAGACCCTAAGCCGAAACGCGGCGTGACCGAAGTCACATATGCCGGTCATCGCAAATTGTATAAAAGGTTATAGATCCGTCAGGAGCAGAAGTGAGAAAAGATAAGGCCCGACTCGTTCCTTCGATCACCGCTGCGCAAATCGCACTCACATCGAAAAGAAGCAGGACTAAGATGACGACGAATGGATATCAACTGACCGAAACACTGCTGAATGAAATCGACGTGCCTGAGGTGGGCATGGTCAGCCACACCCTGTTCAACAACGACGACCTCAAAATAGTGCTGTTCGGATTCGCCCCGGGCATGAACTTACAGCACATAAGGCACCGATGCCCGCGACCATTCAGATTCTCCGCGGAGAGGCGACGGTGACCTTGGAATCCGAGACGCACAAGGTAGGCGCCGGCTGCCTGATTCACATGCTGCCAAACTTGCTTCATGGAATCGTTGCCACGACGCCGCTCCTGATGTTGCTTACGCTGGTCAAAGCAGCTCGGACATCGGCACCGTCAAAAGGTGCCTGATAGGTACTCCGGAGAAGCATGACGCTTGATTCCGGGACAGACACCCCCACGAACTGTAGAAGACGATAAGCTGATTTCTGAGCAAAAACAATATGCCCGTGGACCGGCGAAACTTCGTATCCAGCATGCTTGCAGGGAGTGCCGCGGCGGCACAGGTCGGCCTGCCTGTCTCTTCTGCAGTGACCATTGAACGTCCTGCTGAAGGAACCCCTCACAAAGGCAGAGTTTTCGCCCTGATTACTCCTCACCTCGACGACGGTCCGATCTTCGCCGGCGGCACGATCGCCAAATTGCTGAGAGAGGGCTATAAGGGATATTTCATTCGTACCAGCAACGACGAGAAGGATTCCTATCACCTGACGCTCGGCGAAACGGTACTGGCAAATGAGCGGGACACGGCAGAAGTAGTCCGGACCTTCGGTCTCGAACGTGCTTTCGATCTGAGCTACCGAAACCACCGGATGGACGACGTTGGCCGAACGGAACTTCGGGGGCGGCTTATCTTTCTCTTCCGCCTGTTGGGCGTCGACACCGTATTCAGCTACGATCCCTGGGGGCACTACGAAGAGAATCCAGATCATTATGTGACCGCCCAGGCAGTGGAAGCCGCCTGCTGGATGTCCGGAGGCAGGCTCGACTACCCTGAGCACTTCGCCGCCGGGCTGAAGCCACGCTCGGTTCACGAAAAGTATTACTTCGCCCGTGGACCGCAGCTGGTGAACCGAGTCGTGGACATCACAACGACTCTGGATGCCAAGATGGCAGCGATCCGAGCTTGCAGAACGATGATTCTGCACATGGTCGGAGACACCAATGACGCGCTGGCTGAGCAGAAGCTGAAAGTACCGTCGCTCGCGGCCGATGAGGCCACCGCAATCAGGTCGTACGTTGAACTTGCGTTCAAATCGCGCGACGCGGCGGTGGGCGCGAAATATCAGCTGCCCTGCGCGGAAGAGTTTCATTACGTCGGCCCCGACCGGACGCTCGAATCTGCCCTCCGAGGCGCCGCGGTTCCGCTGTGAATGCTATTGACCGGGACCGCCCCCGTCGCCGATGATAATATCGTCAACGCTTGGAATCGGTGCGCTCATGGCCCTAACCATCTCCGGAATTTCGAAAACATACTCGAACGGGGTTCAGGCCCTTAAGAACGTCTCGTTAACGATCGGCAACAACATGTTCGGCCTTCTTGGTCCTAATGGCGCGGGGAAGAGTTCCCTGATGCGTACGATCGCAACTCTTCAGGACCCCGACTCCGGATCGATCCACCTCGATGAACTCGACGTACTGAAAAATAAAAACGAGGTCCGCCGACTTCTCGGCTATCTTCCGCAGAGTTCGGCGTCTACCCAAAGTTGTCGGCAGTCGAGATGCTGGACCACCTTGCAGTCCTCAAGGGCGTCCACAGCGCCTCTGAACGCAAAGACATGGTGGAAGCGCTGCTGCAGCAAACCAACCTGTGGGATGTCCGGAAAAAAGCTCTGAGCACTTATTCCGGAGGCATGAAGCAGCGTTTCGGAATTGCGCAGGCATTGCTTGCGAATCCGCGGCTCATCATTGTCGACGAACCCACAGCCGGACTCGATCCAGCCGAGCGCAATCGTTTTCTCAACCTCCTCGCCTCAATTGGCCGCGAGGTTACGGTCATTCTGTCCACGCACATCGTAGACGATGTCCGCGAGCTCTGCTCCCGCATGGCGATCATTGCCGAAGGCGAGGTCCTGCTCGAGGGTGCGCCCAACGAGGCGCTCGCCGCTCTGAAGGGACAAATCTGGTCCAGAGTCGTCGCAAATGACGATGAGCTGAGGGTCCTCGAAGCAGAACAACACGTGATCAGCACTCATTTGGTCGGGGGTCAGCACGAAATTCGAGTATTTGCACAGACACCCCCGGGTGATAGCTTCCGACCGGTAGCAGTCGGGCTTGAAGACGTGTATTTCCTGAACCTCTCAACGCACTCGAGGAATTGAGCCCTGTGGCTATGTTTTGGGAATTCCTCAGGTTTGAGTTGCGATTCCGCGCGAAGAGCGTTTCCACTTACGTCTACTTCTCCCTTTGGTTAGCGTTCTCGTTTCTCTGCGTCGCCTCGGAAAGCTTTGGACCCGTAGGCTCCAGCAACGGGAAAGTCCTTCTGAATGGTCCTTTCGCGAACTCCCTGAATGATGCTGGCAGCTGCCTTTTCGGCATTATCATCATCGCCGCCATTTTCGGAACCTCTATCCTCCGCGATTTCCAGCGCGACACATATCAGCTCATCTTTACCAGACCTGTGTCGAAGTTCGCATACCTCGGGGGAAGGTGGACGGGCTCCTTCCTGACCACCGTCTTTTGTTTCTCCGCCATGATGCTCGGAACCTGGCTTGGTACGTTCGCGCCGTCGGGCCGACCGCGCCGGCATCGGTGCTGAATCATTTGTGGTGGTACGTCCAGCCATTCCTGTCCATCATCGTCATCCAGATCTTCTGGATGGGATCGCTGTTCTTTACCCTGGCCGCTCTCACCCGCAAGCTCGTCGTTGTGTATCTCCAGGGCGTAGCTCTCTTTATGAGGTTACGTAATCGGCGTGACAGTGGTCGCAGCGACACAATCGCTTGAGAACTTCTGGAGCGGCATCCTCGATTTACTCCGTGGGTATGCTCGTGTTGAACAAGGTAACGCGATACTGGACCGTTGCGGAGAGAAACACGCTCCTGCTTCCCTGGGACTTCACCGGCGGCTGCGCCCGGCGTGTTTCTCTATAACCGGCTGCTGTGGCTTGGAGTCGGCCTGCTCTCTCTGGCATGCGTCTGGGCCTTCTTCCCCATCTCGGTCGAGGCGCTTGCCGCCGGGGTCGCAGCGCAGACGTGCGGCAAAGGCCCGCCTGCAGCAGATTGAAGAGGAGCGGCCCGTTCGCTCACCTCGTTGCCGGCCAGGCTTCCCCGAGTTCACCAGGTATTCGGATGGGCGGCATCGTTGCAGACAATACGTTTCACTGTGCCGTCTCAGAATTCGCCTTATCGTTCGTGATGTCACCTTCTGGGCGATTGTCGGCCTCCTGATCGTCTTCGCGGTGAACAACGGCAAATTCGCCGGTCGAGTCGGAGGTGTTGAGGTCTGGCCAGTTACTTACCTCATGCTGCAGGCTGTTGAGGGCAGCGCGATGCTCTTCTTCATGATCATCGCGGCCCTTTACGCGGCTGAGCTGGTCTGGCGTGAGCGTGACAATCACTTCGAAGGTATTCATGACGCTCTGCCCTTAACCGATACCACTGACTGGCTCTCGAAACTGACGGCAATCGTCCTGGTCGAGATATTTCTGCTCGCAGTGGCGATGCTCGTCGGCATCGTGATGCAGACCTTTGCCGGCTACTACGATTACAAACTCTCGCACTACGTTCGCCATCTTTGCTTTTTCACGCTGCCGCAGATCGTGGGCGTAGTTCTGCTGTCCCTCTTCGTTCAGACAATCGTCTCGAATAAATTTATCGGCCATGGGATTGTGATTGGGATCATCGTGCTGCAGCAGATTCTGTTCAGCTTCGGATGGGAAAACACCCTGTACCTTGTAGGAGCTACGCCGCAATACACCTACTCCGACATGAACGGATACGGGCATTTCGTACCGGCTCTGTTCTGGTCGCTCGTGTACTGGACGTCGATCTTCGCGTTTCTCGGCGTGGTCTCGATCGCGTACTCTCGCCGCGGCGCCGACGATTCTTTCGTCGCCCGAACACGCCTCGCCATCGCACGGGCTCCGCGGCTGATCCCTGCCTCCGCGCTCTCCTGCTTGTCGCTGTCGGCTCCGGCGTTTGGTATTACTACAACGCTCACGTACTGAACGAATATCTGACCGCGAAGGATCGCCGCCAGATACAGGCTGCTTATGAGCGCGATTTCAGGAAATACGAGTTGCTGCCGCAGCCGAAGGTCACAGCGGTCGAAGCGTCCGTCAACATCTACCCCGAACGCCGCTCATTTGACGGCACCGGCCGATTCACCTTGCAGAACAAATCGGCCGAACCGCTCTCCCAGGTGCACATTACCGACCTGCAGAAGTCCGTCTCAAAAGTGCAGTTTGATCGCTCGTTCAAACTCTTGAGTACGGCACCGCGGAATCTGTATTCTGTGTACTCCATCGACCCGCCGCTTCAGCCCGGAGAAGTCATGACGATGACCTTCTCAGTCGGCCATGAATCTCGCGGCTTCCGGGATGGAAATGAACCGGCCGAGTTCGCATACAACGGCACCTTCTTCGACGCAGGCTATTTCCCGGCGATCGGCTATCAACGCGACGTCGAACTGAACGATCCTCGCCGGCGCCGGGAAGAGCATCTCGGCCCTCTGGAGGAAATGGCACCGCGTGGCGACGCGGTCTGGGGAAAAAAAAACCTGTTTAACCCGAACTCTGACTGGATCACATTCCGCACCATCGTCAGCACCTCGGGCGATCAGGTCGCGATAGCCCCGGTTACCTTATGCGCGCGTGGGAAAAGGACGGACGCCGATATTACGAGTACAGCATGGGTTCTACCCATATTCAGAACTTCTATGCGTAATCTCCGCCCGGTTTGCGACCCGCAAGGAGATGTATAACGGTCCTGACGGCCCCATCAATCTCGAGGTCTATTACCACCCTAAGCACACGTTTGACATCGATGACATGCTGGCGTCCTCTCGCGCCGGCCTCGATTACTTCCCGGCCAGCTTCAGCCCCTACCAGTTCACGCAATACCGAATTTTGGAGTTTCCGCGCTACCGCGGCTTCGCGCAGTCATTTCCAAACACCGTCCCCTACTCGGAGGGGATCGGCTTTATCGGCCGGATGTTGAAGAAGGACGATGTGGATCTCACTTACTTCGTCACTGCCAACGAGCTTGGACATCAGTGGTGGGGACACCAGCTCGTCGGCGGCGCGGTTCAGGGCTCGAACATGATGTCCGAGATGCTCGCGCAGTACTCGGCTTACATGGTGATGCAGCGGAAAATACGGACCTGGACTACATGCGACAAGTGCTCCGGCACTTCCTTGATCCGTACCTGCGCGGCCGTTCCGGTGAAGTCCGTCACGAGACGCCTCTCGCGCTGGTTCAGCGGGAACCATATGTGTGGTATCAGAAGGGCGGCCAGATCATGTACACCCTTGCCGACTACATCGGGGAAGACAAAATCAATCGTGCCCTGCATAACTTCCTCATGCAGTATCGGTATGTGAATGCGAATAATCAGGCCGACGCGGCGAACGGCACACGCGGAGGGGTCGATCAGCCCTACCCGGATACGCGGCTTGCTCGTCGATGCCATTATGGCGGAGACTCCCCCGGAACTGAAAATACCTCGTTGATGACGGCTTCAATCGTATCGTTCTCTACGACAACAGGGCTCTTTCGGCAACATCGCAGAGGACCTCCGACGGCAAGTACAGAGTGACCCTGAACGTCCAGGTCCGCAAAACTTCAGGTGGACGGTAATGGTGTTGAGTCTCCGATGCCTGTGGCGGACTATGTTGACGTGGGAGTCTTCACCGGCAAGAAGGGAGAAGACAAGCCGCTGTATATGAAACGCGAAAAGTTGACCCAGGAGCGCCAGACCTTCGCGATCGTGGTTGACCAGCAGCCGACGCGAGCCGGTATCGATCCGTACAACAAGCTCATCGACCGCATCGCCGATGACAATATGGTCGATGTGTCACATCAGTAGCGACGCCCAGGCTGCGAGTTCTCGTTCAGTTCAGAACATCACGCGTACCGCAAATTGGATCTGACGTGACGGACGAGCTGTTGCAGAGATAGAACCGACGCCGTTGCTCCCGGCCGTCGTGTTACCCGGAATCTGGAATTGCGGGTGGTTCAGCGCGTTGAAGAACTCAGCGCGGAACGAAACGTAGCGAGCTTCCCCGAACGGAAAGCGTTTGGCTGCCGTGAGGTCAACGTTAAACGCTCGCGGTCCTGTAAGAATATCTCGACCTGAATTGCCGTAACAATAGCAACTGGCCGGAGGTACTGAGAAAGCCGCCGGATTGAACCACTGCTGGAGCGTTTGGTTATCAGGATACGGATTTACGCCGGAGACAACGTTCGCGCGCGAACTCGTTCCGTTATTGGTGGCCGAGGGAGCGAGTACGGTGAACGGCAGTCCACTTTGTGCGGCGACGATGCCGTCGATCTCCCACCCGCCAATAACGTATCGGGAGAACGGATCTGTCCCGTTCGCCCAGCGCTTGCCACTGCCGAATGGCAGTTCATAGGTGGTAAACAGATTCAGTCGGTGCCGGACGTCGTTGTTGGAGCTCCCCCAATCCGCCCGACGATCGTAGGGGTTCTGGAGGCCACCGGAACCGCCATCCCAGGGGGCGTTATCCAGCGAGTGCGACCAGACCCAGTTCG
>CAWCGC010000013.1:0-13421 GCA_963794765.1 Bryobacteraceae bacterium
TAGTCCGCAGCTTCTTTGCCGCCCGCCGCTAACTTAGTTAGCCGACGGCGGCGATGCATTCGATCTCGACCTGCACATCGCGCGGGAGCCGTGCTGCCTCAACCGCTGATCTTCAGGAGAGTTTGCACCAAAATACCGAGCGTAGACCTCGTTCATCCGCGGAAAGTCCCCCATGTTCTTCAGGAATACGGTTGTCTTCAGGACAAGGTCCAGGGATGATCCCGCGGTTTCGAGGACAGCACGAATGTTTTCGAGGACGCGCTCTGTCTGGGCAACTACATCGCCTTCCATCAGTTGTCCGTCGCCGGATCCAACGGAATTTGGCCGCTAAGGCACACCATCCCATCTCAGATGACGGCCTGGGAGAAGGGCCAATGGCTTTTCGGGCGTTCTCGGTAGCAATGATCTGCTTCATTGGTTATTTGAGCCGGAGCGTACCGATCAATTCGCGGACGCTGCTCAGCTTCCGCTCCTTTACAAAAATGTCCAATTCACCTGCGATTCCGCCGTCGCGCCGGGATCCGAGAAGCTCGCCGTCCGACCGGTACTACAGATCACCTGCGACGGAAACTCGGCCGCTTCTTCTCCGGTGGCAATCCCGCCGAGACCGATAACCGGAACCTTGACGGCCTGGGCAGCTCCGTACACCATCCGGAGGGCGAGAGGCTTGATCGCCGGACCTGACAAGCCACCGAAACCTGCACCGATCCTCGCTCGCCCCGTCCTTGCGTCGACTGCGAGCGACACAAATGGATTCACGAGAGAAATCGCATCCGCGCCGGAATCCTCTGACGCTTTCGCGATGGGTTCGATGCGGGCCACGTTTGGCGAAAGCTTCGCGATTAACGGCCGCTTCGAGAGCTCCCGACCACACCAAGTAGTTCACCGAGCAGGCAAGGATCCGCTGAGAAAAGATTCCGCCATGCTTGGTGTTGGGACAGGAGACATTCAGTTCGTAAGCAGTCGGCCCTTCTACATCTTCGAGTGCCCGAACGACATCGATATAGTTTTCAACCGAGTATCCGAATACGTTCACAAACCACGGGTCGGGATCTGGCGAAGTGCCGGGATCTTGTCCGTTATGAAGGCCCGAACTCCGATGTTTTGAAGGCCGATCGAATTGATCATGCCCCGTTCGGCTTCCCAGATTCGCGGAGCCGGATTGCCACCCATAGGCTCGCGCGATATACCCTTTACGATGAATGCGCCGATTGCGGTGAGGTCAGCAACAGATTCAAACTCAATGCCATACGCAAACGTACCCGATGCGGCAATGATGGGGTTGCGCAGGGTCAGGCCGAAGATTTGAGTCTTCTGGCGCTCGCTCACGATGCCAGGCCTGAGGCCTCTGTCTGGATGCGTCGCCAGACGAGCTGGACATCTTCGCGAGTTGTTCTGAGATTGCCGATTGCGAGCCGAAGGACGAATCGACCGTGCAGCACGGTATGCGAAAGAAAGGCCTCGCCACTTGCGTTGATGCGATCGAGCAGGGCTCGGTTGAGGTCATCCGACCCGCGGAACCGAAAGCAAACGAGCGAAAGGGGCACAGGAGCGCAAAGCTCGAAATCACCGCTCTGCGTTACCCATTCGGCGAACTCACGGGCCATCTCAATGTGGGAACGAATGATCGCTGCCATTCGCTCTCGTCCGAAGTAGCGCATGACAAACCAGAGTTTGAGCGAGCGAAACCTGCGTCCCAGAGGCACGCCATAGTCCATCAAATTCACGGCCGTGCTGTCCTGCGCTGTTTTCAGATACTCGGGTACGAGCGAGAGGGCTCGCTTCAGAATCTCGGGTTTGCGCGTGTAGAAGACACTGCAGTCAACCGGGGTGAACATCCACTTGTGCGGATTCATCACCATTGAGTCAGCCTCAGCCACTCCGTCCATGAGCCACTGAAAATCCGGCGCGATTGCCGCGGAACCGCCGTATGCGGCATCGACATGGACCCAGGCACCGTATTCGCGGGCGAGCGGAATCACCTCGAAGACGGAATCGATGCTCGTCGTGGAAGTCGTCCCGACGGTTGGCACCACACAGCACGGCCGCTTTTCGGCGCTCCTGTCTTCGGCGAGCATTGCACCGAGGGCGTCGGGACGCATTCGAAAATCCCTGTCGACAGGGACCTTACGTACGTTGTTCTGGCCGAACCCAACGGCCATCGCACCCTTCTCCACCGAGGAGTGCGCCTGCTCCGATGTGTAGACGGTAAGATCTCCGCGCATTCCTTCGGCGCGGGTGTCCGGAGCAACAAAGTCGCGCGCAGCAATGAGGGCGTGCATCGTGGAGGTTGAAGCCGTATCGTAGATCAGGCCGAAGAAAGATTCCGGCAGACCGAGCCATTGTCGAAGCCATCCGAGTACGGTCGTCTCCAGCTCTGTAAATGCAGGCGAAGACTTCCACACCATCCCGTTTACGTTAAGCGCGGCCGTGAGCGCCTCCGCCAAGATACCGGGTGCCGACGCTGAAACGCTAAAGTATGCGTGAAACCGAGGGTGATTCCATTGCGTGTTTCCCGGAACGATGATGTTCTGAAAGTCGCGAAGAATGGTCTCAATCGGCTCGCCGCAATCGGGCGCTGAGGCGGGAAGCTGTGCGGCGATCTGGCCAGGTTCGACATTCGGAAGGACCGGCAACTCCCCGATGCTTTCGAGATAACCGGCGATCCAGTCGATCACTTCGTGTCCGGCGTGCCTGAATTCCGGTACGGGCATATCTGGACGTTGGGCAACTTCACTCATTGCAGTTCTGAGATCTCGACCGCTCCGGTGCTTAGCATTTTCACCTTCGCGTCGGATGGCAGTCTCCATTCGTTGTCGAACCGGCCTTCGACGATCACGTTGTCGATACCCCCGCGAAAAAGAATGAAGTCACCGAGGTTTTCCAGCACTCTCCAGGGAGGGGACGATACCGGCAAACCGGGACGCTTTGCCTGATCAAGCCTGGTCCACCATGGCAGCCCCGAACTCACCACTACGTATCGATTGTCGGCCGGATACACATACACCAGACCATAGTCAGCAGCGCTCGGGCTCAGGTGAATCGGAAGCTTGTCGGAAAGTGCTGCAACACGTTTGTTCGTTATCCGATTACCAAAAAGGACAAAGTTCGCGCCGACAGTCTGTGGATCTGTGGCTTCCGTGTCGGACATCGCTTTAAAGTGCACCTGAAGAGGTCGTTGCGGGGTGGACCATTCTGCAGCCTGTCTCGCAACGTCACGTCTGCGAATAAGCTCGGCAGGTGCCGGGTTGTCACGGGATCCGTATATGTAGATATGACGGGCGTTGATAGCGGCGGCAACGGGACCCTCAGCGCCTTGCCGTTTTCGGTCGTCGACGAATCTGGGACCAACAATACCTGGAATCCACCCCTTCTCCGTTCGAACGAAACGCCATACGTTCGGACGAATTCGAACCGCGCTTCCGTCGATGATGACTGTCGAGGGACGAGTTGGCAATCGAGTGGAATCGACACTGAATCCATCCAGATTCTTTGTTTCAATTCTGAGCGCACCGTCAAGTAATTCAGCGGTTGCCGAGGCTGGTACCCCTGGGGTCAGTTGGTCGAACAACAGCCAGTAGGCGGACGAACGCGAGTAAGCGTCACTCACGAAACGAACTCGCTTCGGTTTAATCACTCGCCGGTATTGTCCGAACCAATTGAAGATCGCCCGGTCACGGTACGCGAAGTCCCATGCATTATGCCGTACATTCGGATACTCGACATAATCGACGGCAACCCCGGCGTCTTTCAAGCGCTGACTCCAGTCACGGGTCTGGACAGCGGGAACAAGCGGGTCAATCGCACCCTGATACAACGCTGTGGGAACGTTTGCGGCATTACCCGCGAGTATCTCGAGACCGGCCGGCGGTTCAGGGCAAACGGCGGCAACAGCCGCCCATATGTCCGGACGCGTCATACCGAGCCACAGCGCGCCTCCTCCCCCCATGCCGATGCCCGTCAGGTAAACGCGATCCTCGTCTACTGTAAACCGACGTTTGAGATCGGCAAGGACGTCTAACACATCGGTTCCCGGAATGCCCTGGAATCCCATGTCACCGCGAGCCATCGGGCAAGCGACCAGAAAGTCCACATCTGCGAGAACCGGGAATCTGCGTCGGGACAACATGTCCGACTCACTGAACTGGAGTCCGCGCCCAAAGATCTGCAGCAGGTTTACTCGGTAGCTGGAACTTTCGCCGTGCAGACCAATGACGACCGGCCATGATCGCGCCGGCGTGTAACTTCGCGGAACGTAGAGCGCATACGGCTGATTGGAGTTGTCAATCTCGGAAAAGTAACTAACAACCTGAGGACCAGTCTCGATCGTCTGGCCGGAAGCAAATGCGGCAGCAAAGCCGGCGAGGACGGATCGCCTACGCATCACGGCACTCGGCCAGTACCCCCGGAAGCCACTCATGGAACCAGGATCGGAACATTTCGAGTCGCTGTTTTCCGTCGATGCCAAGTGGACTGGCGTTCGGACCGAGCTTGCAACCGCGGAGAGTCGCGGCCTCCCGAATACCGACGGGAACGGGAAACTGGTCGATACCCCTGATGAATTCCTGCAGTCTCGAGTGGAGACTGGCGGCGCGCTCTTCATTCGCGTCCTGCATGGCTTGATAGAGCGCCGTCAGAAGTTCGGGAACGGCGCAGGCGCAACCGGAGATCGCTCCGCTAATGCCGTCGCGAAATGCAGTTCTCAGTGCGCCGTCGTTGCCGACCATCAGTGTGAAATCCGGGCCGTCAGAACGGGCCTCCTGTAGTCGACTCAGATACTCGGGGGAGCCGGAAGAGTCTTTGATGCCCTGAACCAAACCTTCACGAATGAGCGAGACAGCGAGATTGCACGGGATGCCGTTACCGAATTGGGGAAATGGTACAACAGCACCGGTATCGGAACACCAGCCTCGGAGACGAACCGCTCACAGAACATCCGGATGTCATCTTCCGAATAGCGGAAAAAGTACGGTGGCATTAGCAGCAGGCCGGCAGCCCCGGAAGCAGCTGCTGCTTGCGCCAGCTCGACCGCGCCATCCAGCGTCGAGTGCGACACATTGAAGAGGACAGGCACTCGACTGCGTTTCGGCGCGAGACCCATCATACGCATACGTTCGGAGTTGCTGAAGTGCACAAACTCACCGGTCGCCCCCATAAGGACGATTCCGCTCAACCGTTTGTCGCTGAGGAAATCAATCAGCTCCCACATCGAGCCGAGATTGATGTCCTGCACGCCCAGACGGCGGGGCGTGATAGCTGCTGCGTAAACACCGTCGGCGATGCTCTTCATTTCAAGGACGTTATGCTCCGTATTTGTTATACAATGCCGTCCCTAGGGAGGACACATGAGCAAATTGCGTCGCGCCTGCCGATCGTTTAGAAGATCGTTGAGGACCTGAGTTCAGCCTGCGTGAGCAGAAGTCGAACCCGGAGGTCGGGATACAACGCGACGAGGATCCAGCAGATGTTGGGGACGAAACAGGCGTGGCGACCAGCGGTACCCTGGCTCGAATTCCACTCCCAGGAAGTACCCGATTTCGCGATAGACACAATACCGGACTCTACCGTGAAGCTCGCCTTTCGGGAAGCTGATCTTGACATCGGTCTGAAGGGGTACAGGTCCATCCAGCTGGACACACGCCCCTGAGATCGAAATGTCCTCCAGATTGGCTACGCTCCGGCGAGTCCGGCCGCCCTTGTCTTTCCATTGCAAATCAACAAGATCGGCACAGAGCAGTCGCGTTTCCGCCCTGCGGTTGTACATACACCTCTTCTATCGGCCAGTCCGCACGAGATTCTTAGTCTAAATTACTTTTGCCGGTCTGATCAATGGTTAGTTTCCCAGTTCGGCAATGACTTTTACTTTTGCTTCGACGCGAATAGTGCCTGATTCCACGGGCGTCGGCATGGCTTCCGAGGCGGCCTTCGCAGCCATCATCATTGGCCTGTCCATTGGATGAACCTCGGGCGTTCCGACATCCTCGAGCCGCAGGATGCGAACGATTTTCAGGCCGACGCCAGACGCCATTGTTTCAGCGTTTGTGCGAGCTTGCCGGGCGGCTTCCGCCAGCGCTTTTGCTTTGACGGCTTTCTCATCTTTTAAACTGAACTCGATTCCCCGGACGGCGTTGGCGCCTACTCTCGACGCGGCATCAATGATATTACCGGAGTTATCGACATCGTTACTGGTCACGCGGACGACATTAGTGGCAGTGTAACCGACGATTGTCGGCGTGCCACCTTCTTTCGGATAACGATAGTTCGGAGTAATACCATAGCTGACGGTCTGAATTTCTCCTTTCGATCCGATCGCCTTTTTCAGTTCACCCACTACGGACGTGAATTGCCGTGCATTTTCCGCGCTCGCCTGTTGGGCAGTTGAAGCCTGTGTCACGACACCGATGTCAATGCGAACCTGATCGGGCTTAACACTCAGAGTCGCGGAGCCAGTAGCCTCAACTGTCGGTTGCCTGAAACCGGGGAGTTCCGGCGGGGTTTGCCCCAGAAGCGCCAGCGCAGGGACAACGATCACTAACAAAGCCTTCATCAGATTTTGAACTCCTGCCCAATCTCGCGAAGAACGATCGCGTCCTCGTTGGCTGAACCCGCCGCGTGCACTAATCGCTCAATCGGCTCAACGAGAGGCTCACGGCTGAGCAAAAACGTCTTGTGATGAACCGGCAAGATCCGTTCCGCTCTGGCTTCCCGTGCCATCCGCCACGCCTGCTCCGGTGTGCAATGGAATCGAATCCAGGGGTTGTAAGCACCGATGGGCATGATCGCCAAATCTGCGCCGCCAACCTCGCGAAAATAAGAGCAATCCGCGGTGTCACCGGCGAAGACAACTCGGTATCCGCCGGTGTCGATGAGGTAACCGGTATAGCCACGATATGTGTCCGTCCGAAATCGCGCGCCCCAGTGGTTTACTTCGAGGCCCTGAACGCGAACCGCACCCACGCGAACCTCCTGACGCCAGCCCACTTCGTGCACCGCCCGGAACTGACCCACGTGAAGAAGATCGCTGGTCCGCGGCGCAGTCACGACCGTCGTTCTGTGGTTCTCCAGCGCACGCAGAGACGGAGTGTCGAAGTGATCCATATGCGCGTGGGACAAAAGAATGAGATCGATCTTCGGAAGCGCCTCGACGGGTAGCGCAGGCGCGGTCAGCCGCTTCACGCCGATTGTTACGAGCCCGAGATGCACCCCCGCCCGGACGCTGAAAACCGGGTCGGTGAGAATGGTGAAACCATCTATCCGAAGCAGAACCGTGCTGTGGCCGAGCCACGCGGCTTGCAATCCTTTGTTGGGCCAATTGTATGCATCAGGCCTGAATTTTGCCGGCTCAACCGGTCTTTTCATCTCATTGCGATACTGACGAAACAGCCGGGGGCCCGCGTGATACAGGTAGGCTCCCGCGCCGGCCAAACCCAGCCCACCTGTCGATTGAAGAGTTCGCCGGCCAAGCCTGCGCGTGTCCGCCATAGAACTCACTCATTACCAGCCATACCTCTCTTCGTTCCACGGGTCGCCGCGCATGTGGTAGCCATTGCGTTCCCAAAATCCGGCCCGATCATCTGCAAGGAACTCGATTCTGGTTAACCATTTCGCGCTCTTCCACGCATAGAGTCGCGGAATGATGAGCCGCAGAGGACCTCCGTGTTCAGCGGACAACGGTTCACCGTCGTGAAGCATCGCGAGCAGTGCATCTTCGGTAAGGAAGTCGCCTAGCGGCACGTTCGTGGTCCAGCCATGATCGAGACCATGTGCAAGCACGAAGCGTGCTTCGGCCTTGATCCCGCCGCATCGGGAAATGATCTCGCGAGTCGAAACTCCGTCCCAGATATTGCCGAGACGAGACCAGCGCGTCACGCAGTGAAAGTCTGAGAAAACTCGTACTTTGGGAAACGCCTTGAGTTCTTCGAGAGTAAGTGTTATCGGCTGTTCCACCAGGCCATCGACGGTCAACGTCCAGTTCTCAACGGAGAATGACGGCGTCCCGGACGCATCCAAAACCGGCCACTTTTTCGTGCGCGATTGTCCGGGAGGAACTCGCAGCGTTCGCCGCGTGTCAGGACTGATGATGACGTCGGACGGAATACCCTCGGGCACCGGGACCACATCATCCTGCAGCTCGGGGTCGCGGTGGAAAAACACGCTGTCATTTTCGCACGGAATCCACTTCGGAAGACCAGGTTAGCGGATGTGAGTTGAGAGATAATGAGAGCGATGGCGAACCGCGTGAAAGAGCTCGAAGTACGGCTCGAGGACACTGAGCAGCAGCTGCGGTTATTTCAAAAGATCAGCCGCTTCATGGTTCGCGATATGAGTTTGCCCGATGTGCTTAAAGGCATCGTGGCGCTCGTCGTGGAGTTTATGCAATGCGATTCGTGCCTGGTTTATCTGCTCGACGGAGACCGGCTGGTTCTGTGCGCATCGAATGTTCCGGATTTTCCAGGCGTTGGGCACGTGTCGCTGAAGCTGGATGAAGGTCTGACTGGCTGGGTTGCCAGGGAGCGGCGGCTTCTCGCAATTTCCCGTGAAGCCTACAGCGACCCGCGCTTCAAGTACTTCAAGGACTTGCCACAGGATACGTTCGAGGCTTTTCTTTCAGCACCGGTGCTTGCCCGAAACCGGGTTGTCGGCGTCATCAACGTCCAACACCGATCGGCGCACTCGCACAGTGGAGGCGAACTCGAGACGATCACAACTGTGGGGGAGCAGGTCGGATGCCTGCTGATGCTCGCCCGGCTCGCGGAAGCGGCAATCGACTACACGCATCAGGCAGAACTCGCATTAGCTTCGAGATGAAAGGGCTTGTTGCTTTCGCGGTTCTCGCATCTCTGGGCGGTGCAGCAGCTGTCACCAGCCGTGCGCGCTGGGAGATTCAGTACTTCTACGACGAGAACAAATCGTCGCTCACTCTCACCGACATCGTCTTTCCGTCGGCACAGCGAGGTCTCGCATCGGGCTGGATCACCGATAAGAACAACAAGCCCAAACCGATCGTCCTCGCAACTTCGGATTCAGGACAAAACTGGACACAGGTTCCGGTTGAAGAGCCCGGGGAAGCACTGTACTGCCTCGACGAAACTGCCTGCTGGATGGTGACTCCCAAGGGTCTCTGGTTCTCGTCTGAGGCCGGCCGTAACTGGAAGCGGATCCGGAAAGAAGAAGGTCTCACCGGCACGTACTTTCTGAGCCGCGAGAAAGGCTGGATTTTCGGCACCGGCAAGAAGATGCTCGTGACGTCGGATGGCGGCAAGACATGGAACAAAGTCCCCGAAGCTGAGACGATGAAGGCTTCCGAAGAGCGTACCGTGTTTCACACGATGATCTTCTTCAACGCCAAACAGGGTGTCGCGGCAGCTCGCTCCGAGCCCGTTGCGCACCGTCGAGACCTTCCGATCTGGATGGACTCTGATCCGGAAGACCGCAAGGAGCGGCCGACATTAACGATGCTCCTGGAAACGCAGGACGGCGGCTCCAGCTGGAAGGAGACGTCTACGTCAATGTTCGGCAGGATGACGCGCTTCACCCGGCCCAGCCCTTCGGGCGCGAGTCTGGGGCTGATCGAGTTTGACCGTTTCTTTCAGTTTCCGTCCGAGGTATACAGATATACGTATGGCGAAGGCCGGATGATGCGCTCCTTCAGATCGAAAGACGCCGCGATCACAGACATTGCTATGGTGCCATCTGGCCTTGGGGTCATTGCAGGGTTCCAGCCGCAGGGCGCTCTCGCCCGAACGCCTGTCCCGGGCCGCCTGAGGATGTTCGAAAGCACAGATTTGCAGAACTGGAAAGAGATACCCACCGACTATCGAGCCGTCGCGACGAGGGTTAGCCTGACGGTCGTCGATCCGAGCCAGATGTGGATTGCGACCGACACGGGTATGATTCTCCGCCTCGTCCGTTAGACAGTCCGGGTGGTGGTTAGATGCCGCCGGCTCTGACTGATCCGTTTGCGAGGGCGGAAGCTGACGAAGTTGCAACGGCAAGCTGCGCAGCGGTGTGTGCGGGCGCCAAGGCCCAGCAACAGTCGCCCGCGCAGAGAAACGTAATACTTGTCGCGATTCCATCCTTGCAGGCGCAGTCCGTAGCACTGGGGACAGCGAGCGTAGATCAGGTCCGCCACGCGCCAGATTCCCTCACGGAACCTGAGGTGGCAACTGCGACAACGCAGCGTGAAGATTCCCAGAAATCCAAGAAAACGCGTCAACAAACTCCCCGACCGAGAGCGGCGGATATTGGATGAAGCGCATCTCGGGCACTCGACGAGCATCTACTTTAGTACCGGTGCCGCCTCACCCGCGTGCTCTTTTACCCACTTCGCCTGGTGCGAACGAAACTTCTGAAGCAACGGGTCTACGACCGCCCGGGAGTGCCGAATAGTCAAACCCTGAACGCTCGCAACGGCTAACAGGTCGCGAGTCGTCGAGGTGATGAACACTGCGTCTGCGGCCTCCAGATCGTTGAGTGTCAAAGCCTGCTCACGAATTGTGTATGGACTCGCATCGATCTCGGTCAGCAGCAATTCGCGAGTGATTCCAGGCAGACAGCCGCACGTCAGCGGTGGCGTTCGAACCTCATCTCCGAAGATCGCGAAGAGATTGGCGGAGGTGCATTCGCTTACATAGCCAGATTCGTCCAGCAAAAGCACTTCGTCGAATCCATCTTCGTGTGCCTTTTCGTACCACGTCAGATTGAAGGCCCACGAAGTCACCTTCGTACCAGCGTACGGGTTCTGCGAGTGCCGAGCCTGCGTAACAACGCCCAGCTTCACCGATTCACCCCAGTCCGCGAGATCGGACGTAAACGCGATCACGTCGAATTCCCGAGCAGTCGGCACGTGAAACGCGCCACCGTTGTTCCGAAGGATATTGACGCGCAGGGTGGCATTCGGCGCCCGATTTGCCTCGACAAGTCGCAGAAGTGATGCGTGTAATTCGTCCGGACTTTCCGGAAACGGGACGTGCACAAGTGCCGCATCGCGCCGCATTCGAGCAACGTGCCGATCCCAGGCGAAGAGCACTCCGTCACGCACGCGAAGGGTACTAAAAACACCCCAGCCGGTCATTAATCCGACCTGCCCTGGCGTCAGACACGGCTCTGACGCATCCAGAATTGTGTCGTTGTGCAGCACCAACCGATGCATGACGCCCTTATTGTAACGGGAATTAACCAGTCCATTCCGGAAACGGATTGAGGCTGGCGTGGCGGCACGCACTCACCAGATCGGGCACGTATCGCCGTCTCGCCATGAGACGTACAAGTAGTGATTCCAGCACGTCAGCATCTCCTTCGAGCCAATCCGGCGGAATCCGCCGAAGCGCCTCGTCCACCACCTCTTCGGGGAAATTGACAATTCGATCGAGGGCAGGTTGAAAATCGTGCAAGTTCCTGACAGACCTGTAGACCGACATGCGGAAGTACAGTCCTGTTGCCGGGCTGTCCAGATATTCCCAGTGAGGTCCATTGAAGAGGTATCCGTGGTCGATCATCAACGCGACGAACCCTGCTGGACTGGATTTTCGGCCCAACTCACCGGTGTACTGACTGACGCGGGCTCGAAGAAACACCGATTGCCTGGCATCCGCATTCGCGGCCCACTTGTCGAGCACCAGGACGGTCAGGAAATCACGCACATTTTCGATACGGTCCAGCAAGGCATCCGGCAGAAAATCGAAGACGGCCACGCGTTCCGGATGCCCAGGGTATTGGGATCCAAAGTGCCAGCCAAGCAACGGTGGTACGGAGCGCGGTCCAAGTCGTATTGCCGCCTCGGGATATTCAGAGAGGAACTCCTCCCCAAGATTGACGATCTGCATGTCGGGAACTGCCACTCCGAGAAACCGGAGAAAACTTCCTCCCAGCCACTCATTTACAAGAATCCGGCGATGTTGGGGATTATTGCGGAATTTGACAACGTAGAACTTTTTGTCGTCTGCCTCAATCAAATGGGCCTGAGCGCCGCCCCGCATCTTTCGGATGAGCCGCAGGGCGTTGACGGGCATCGAACTCAGCGTACCTCACAGACTCTGGACAGCACAGAGGAGTTGGTGGTAATATGTCGTCGTGCGACATGTTGAGACGCGACACTCAGACGAGCCGCTTACGGAGACGGTTTTCCTGATTCTGTCGAGCATCAGCACGGTGCCGAGGCATGGCTACGCCATCATGCAGGACGTCGAGGCGATGACCGACGGTCGCGTTCGTCTGAGCACTGGCACTGTTTACGGCGCACTCAGACGTCTGCTTGAGGCTGGCCTGATACGACGGTTCCGGGAGCATGAGCCGTCTCGCGACCGTCACACGTATGAAATGACAACTGCAGGGCGTCAGGTCATCGTCGCCGAGCTGGAGCGGATGAAGTCGCTGACCCGGATAGCGTCTCGTCGGCTCGCGGAGGTTGGCCTATGATGCGCATGATCTTCACTGCAGTGATCAGACTATATCCGGAGCGGATTCGACGTGAGTTCACCGCGGAAATGGTCGATGTGTTTGAGCAAGCGTCGGTGAACGTGCGTCAGAAGGGCACGGCAGCGTACTGCGCCTTCATAGTGCGGGAACTCTCTGGACTGATTGTGAATTTGGTTGTCGAAGGAGCGCACGTGACACACAAGCGAGGGATCGTTTACGGAGCACTTGCAGGACTGCTGATCTCTGGGGCGTCCTCGTGGGGCTGGATGGCAAGGCCGTATACCGCGACCGCAATGTTTCGCGTCCGCCCCAGCCAATTGCCAGACCGTTTGGTTCCGGCGCAGTTGCATGGCGACTTACCGAGAGAAGTGCTGGACGCAAGGCAGTTGATGATTTCTCGCGTCCGTCTGGCGGATCTCATCGCCGCAGAGAAACTGTACGCGCATGACCTCAGCGGAAAGCCACTCGAGGATGTTGTTGAAGAGATGGGACAGGCGATCCAGATTACTGCAGCGAATCAAAACGAGATTCGAATCTCATTTACCTATTCCGATCGGATCGCCGCCCAGCGAGTTGTCTCCAAACTCATTGATGCATTAGTTACCCAATGTGTTCTGGACAAGACTCAGGAAACGAAACTCGCGGTCGCGTTTCTCCGGGACACAGCAAACAAGGCTGGAACGGATTGGGAACAAGCTGTCGGAAAATTTCGGGCAAGTCAGGAAGCTGGAGGACCGACGGATCGCGCTGCTCTCGATGCCGAGATCGCACGACAGAGGTACGTCGAGCTTAGCACTAAACTGGCGGAAGCCGAGACGATGGCAAGCCTGCAGGAGCGACAACAAGGTGAGACGCTCGAACTGATTGATCCGGCATCCCTGCCGAGCGAGCGGAAGTTGCCATGGGCTGCCCTGGCGGGCGCGACAGCAGCAGGCGGCGTACTCGGCTGGTTGATGGCCTACGCTCTCGAGGGCCGCCGGCTTCGCCTGGCACCCGCTCAGGCT
>CAWCGC010000014.1:0-16669 GCA_963794765.1 Bryobacteraceae bacterium
AGTCTTCCGCCGAGCCAACGTGCAATATAACCACACCGGGCTCGTTCATCACTTTCGCCAGTTCGGCTGGAGAAATCAGCATACCAGGATGTTCAGCGAACACCAACAAGGCGGCAGCAAAGATCAGCGGGACAACTCTCATTGAAGCCTTAGTCACCTTCCGGGTTCTCAGTCCCGACTCCCTTCCTCTTTGGCGAATCGGGAGCATCCGTTTTCGGCAGCCACTTCGCCAGCCGGGTCTTCACTTCAGCGTACTCGGACTTGCCGGCGAGATTTGTCCACTCGTGTGGATCGTTGTCGTGATCGTACAACTCCTCGCCGCCATCGTTGTAGCGAATATAGCGGTAGCGTTCATCCCGTATCGAGTGGTTGCCGCGCAGATATGTCGTAAGCGCGGGCCGATCCCACTCCTGTCCCGGGTTTTTTGATTGATAGGCGGAGAGAACTTGTGGCCTTCAGAGGCCTTCGCGCGTCGGGAGCCCGCAGATGTCAATCAGCGTCGGATCGATATCAATCAGGCTCGCCCGCGCGATGGCAACCAGCTGCCTGGCGTCGTAATCCCCGGAGCAACGATCCCGAAAAGATTATGCGTGGCCTCTTCCCACAATGCGAATTTGCGCCAGTGCATTCTCTTGTCCGAGATGCCAGCCGTGATCGCTCCACAGCACGATAATTGTATTTGTCGCATACGCGCTTTTATCCAGCGCATCCAGCACACGTCCGACCTGAGCGTCCGCAAACGCAATTGCTGCCAGGTACGCCTGCACGGCCTCACGATATTTTCCGGCATCCCTGACGATGCGCTGTCGATCGCCTGACCGCAGTGCCAGCCACTTGCCAACGGCAGGTACGTCGTCAAGGTCGTCTTCTTTGATCATCAGAAGTGTCACCTTGTAGAGCGGGAACTCGTCGTAGTACTTCTTCGGCACGAACCATTCCAGGTGAGGTTTATAGATTCCGCATGCCAGAAAAAAAGGCTTATCGTGCTTCTGCTGCAGTTGGCCGCTGACCCAGTCGACAGTCTTGTAGTCGCCCATGTCACTGTCCGGGTTTTCCAGCGGTCCCCAGTGGAAGTTGCCAGCTTTTCGGAATCCAGTTCCACGGTCGTTTCGGTGGTTTCGATTTAGGCGGCTGGTTCTGAGTCTGCGATGGAAAGTAATACGTTCCAGCTTGGCGGGTCGGGGTAGCCTGCCAGTCGAAAATATTTGCCTCCGCCGACGGCGCGATATCCATTCGCCATAAAATGCTCCGTCAGCGTAACCGCGTTCTTCAGAGCCGGTGGCTCTCGCATTGGCTGCTGATTTTCATACACGCCGTGGGTTGACGGTCGAATGCCCGTCATTAAGCTCGCGCGTGATGGATTGCAGACAGGAGCCGCACGGTAAGCCCTGGTAAAGTTGAGACCACGAGCGATCAGCCGATCGATGTTCGGCGTCTTCGTATCAGGATGTCCGCCAAGGCAGCCGACCCAGTCATTCAGATCATCGACAGCAATGAACAGAACATTTTGCTTTCGGGCACGGCTCTGCGATAAAGCAGTTAAACCGCCGAGGGCAGCCAGAAACTGACGCCGATACATAGTGACATCCTACACGCTGTATGTTTGGGTCCCGGCCTGCTGCTCGCCCGCGCGAGGCTCAGCGACAGTTAACAGAACCTACAATAAGGCATATATGCGAATCGCCCTCGTGTTGCTTGCGGCGGCATCGCTGCTGCCAGCTCAGAAGCAGCCGTTCACGATTGACGCACTGCTTCAGGTTGCACGCATTAGCGAACCTGTGCTTTCACCCGACGGGAAAACTGTCGCGTTCACGGTCGAGCGCCCCGACGTAGCCAAAAACACACGTCCGAAACAGATTTACGTCGTCGCGATTGACGGCACAACCGCCCCGGTCCAGATCACAAAAGAAGGATCGAATCAGAGACCTCGCTGGACTCCTGACAGCAAGCGAATTATTTTTGTCTCCAGCCGAACCGGTGTCAACCAGGTTTGGAGCATGAATCCCGACGGCTCCGATCCGAAGCAGATCACAACGATCGCGACAGCAGCGTCCGGCGTGCTCGTATCACCGGATGGCAAACGTGTCGTCTTTACCAGCGATGTTTACCCCGACTGCACGGACGACCAGTGCAACAAGAACCGTCTCGAGCAGGACAAAGATAAGGTTCGGCCGCGAGTCTATACGTCGCTTCTGTACCGGCACTGGACTTCATGGCAGGGTCCCACCCGCAGCCACTTGTTCGTTGCGCCGATCGAAGGCGGCACGGCAAAAGATCTGACGCCCGGGCTCTTCGATGTGCCGCCGTTCTCACTTGGCGGACCGGATGACTACGCGATCTCACCCGACAGTAACGAGGTCGCGTATGTGGCAAACACGGAGCATGATCAGGCAACCAGCACAAACTCTGACATTTTCGTTGTGGACATAAAGGGCGGCGAACCGAAGCGAATGACGACCGGACCCGGCGCCGATCACTCGCCGCTCTACTCGCCCGACGGTAAGTGGATCGCATTTCGTTCGCAGCAGCGAGCGGGGTACGAATCAGATCAGTGGCGTCTGATGTTATTGGACCGCTCGACGGGCATCCCGAAGCGCCTTAACGAAGATCAGGACAGGAATGTGGAAGAGGTGACGTGGTCGAGCGATTCTACGCGGCTCTTCTATGTTATCGAAGACCGCGGCAGGAACTCGCTGCAAACGATGCCGATCTCGGGTGGATCCGTCAGGGCCGTCATCACCGGCAGCAGCCATCTCGGCGACGTGCAGTTCACACCCGATGCGAAGGCGATGGTCTACTCAGAAAATACGGGATCACGTCCGGTGGAAATCTACCGGGCCGTGTCAACCGGGGGAACGCCCGTCGCGCTGACGAAACTGAATGACCCCTTGATGGCCCAATACCAGCTGACGCCCATGGAAGAGTACTGGGTCGAGAATCCGTCCGACAAGACACGTATTCACACCTTCATGGTGAAGCCGCCGGGATTTCAGCAGTCGGGTAAGTATCCGTTGCTTCTCCTGATTCATGGCGGCCCGCAGAGCGCGTGGGGTGAAACCTGGAGCTACAGGTGGAATCCTCAGGTTTTCGCCAGTGCCGGCTATGTTGTCATCATGCCGAATCCGCGCGGGTCTACCGGTTACGGCCAGAAATTCACTGACGATATCAATCAGGACTGGGGCGGCAAACCATACGAAGACATCATGGCTTCTGTCGATCATGCTGCGGGACTGTCCTACGTAGATCCCGACCGCATGGCGGCCGCAGGCGGCTCATACGGAGGGTATATGGCCGACTGGCTCCTCGGCCACACGACTCGCTTCAAAGCCATCGTTTCGCACGCCGGTGTTTACGATCTTCGAAGCATGTTCGGCGAGACAGAGGAACTCTGGTTCCCGCTCTGGGAATTTCGTGGCATGCCGTGGACCAACGCTGAGGTTTATAACAAATGGTCACCGAGCAACTACGTCGAGAGCTTCAAAACGCCGACTCTGGTAATGCACGGGGAACTCGATTACCGGGTCCCTGTAGGGCAGGGGATGCAGCTCTACACTGCGCTCCAGCTGCAGAAAATACCTTCAAAGCTGGTGCTCTTCCCCGATGAAGGCCACTGGATTCTGAAGCCGCAGAACTCGCAGTTCTGGTATCACTCATTCCTCGACTGGGTTGGCGAGTGGACAAAGAAGGCTGCTCCGTGAAGCTAACACGCCGCGAGGCGTTGGCAGCTGCCGCGGTCTGTGCCCCTCGCAGCATCATCCGTCGATGTTGTCCAGGGCTTGTTCTACGACAAGCCGGCAGGACGCTGGACTGAGGCACTGCCTGTCGGGAACGGCCACCTTGGAGCGATGGTCTTCGGCAGAGTTGAGCACGAACGCATGCAGCTGAACGAGCACAGCCTCTGGTCCGGTCGACCCGCAAACGAAGACCGCGAACAAACGCGCGCTGCTCTGCCGCGAGTGCGTCAGCTGCTTTTCGAAGGCAAGTACGCCGAAGCGAACAGACTCGCGCAGGCGGAGATGATGGCTCCGCTCGACAATGCGAGCGTTCGGTTCTTACCAGATGCTCGGCCGATCTCCTGCTGGATTTCGACGAGCATTCGAACGCGCCATCGCACTACCGGCGAACGCTCAACCTCGAAGCTGCGGAAGTGACAGTGGAATACGACTTCGGCGGAGCACTTTATCGAAGGACGATATTCGCGTCTTATCCGGATCGGGTCCTCGTAGTTCGCCTCGAAACAACTTCTCCCCGCGGTCTGAGCTTCCGAGCCACGCTGTCCCGCCCAAAAGACGCGTTAGTCGAAAGCAATGGGCCGACACTGAACCTACAGGGTCAGCCAAAACCCTCGGGAACCGCGTTCGCAGCGCATCTCGGCTGCACCACCGACGGAAAGGTCACAAGTGAAAGTGACGCATTGCGGATCACTGGAGCGCGTACAGCAACGCTCCTGTTTGCGGCGGCGACCGACTACACGGAACCCAACTGCAGCAGGCGCTCCGCAGACGCACTCGCTCGCGCATCGAAGAAGAGCTACGACGCACTCCACGATGCCCACCGCAGCGATTACCGTCAACTCTTCGATCGCGTCCAACTACAACTCACTGGAGCGACCACCCACCCCGCAAATACTGACGCCAGACTCGCGAATGTCCGCAGCGGTGCATCCGATCCGGAACTCGCAGCGCTGTACTTCCAGTTCGGTCGTTATCTCCTCATCTCGTCATCGAGGCCCGGCTCGCTGCCTGCGAACTTACAAGGTCTATGGGCCGATGGCCTCAACCCGCCATGGAGTGCGGATTACCACATCAACATCAACATCCAGATGAACTACTGGCCCGCAGAAGTCACGGGCATCGGCGAATTGCAGGACCAGTTCTTCCGCTACCTGGAAATGTTGCGTCCGCACGCCGAGAAAACTGCGCAGATCGCGTACGGCGCAAAGGGAGCGGTAGCGCACTACACAACAAATCCCTGGGGACACACATCGCTCGACGGAAGTGTTGTCTACGGACTCTGGCCCGACGGTCTGGCCTGGTCAAGCCTTCACTACTGGGAGCACTTCGAATACACACAGGATCGGGAATTCCTGCGCACAACGGCATGGCCCATGCTGCGAGCTTGCGCAACGTTCACGCTCGATTACCTTGTCCCCGATCCTCGTACCGGCAAGCTTGTAGCGGGACCCGCTATCTCGCCCGAAAACACGTATATTCTCCCGGACGGCACCAAAGGCAACGTTGTCATGGGGCCCGCGATGTCGCAGTCAATCGCATATGCTGTCCTCAGCCGTTGCGAACGCGCCGCCCGCATCCTCAACGTCGAACCAGAATTCGCCGAGCGCTGTCGAACCGCGATCGAGAAACTACAGCGCCTTCGAATCGGCTCCGACGGCCGCCTGATGGAGTGGCCGGAAGAATTCAAAGAAGCCGAACCCGGTCACCGGCATATTTCGCACCTCTTCGGACTCCACCCGGGCTATGAGATCGATGTCGACGAAACTCCTGAACTGGCAGCAGCCGCGCGCAAATCACTCGAACACAGGCTGAAAAACGGTGGCGGCCACACCGGCTGGAGTGCCGCCTGGATCACCATGTTCTGGGCCCGCCTTCACGAAGGCGACCGCGCATACGAATTCCTGCAGAAACTCCTGCGCGACTCAACCGAGGCCAACATGTTCGACACGCACCCCTCGGCAGGCGGACCGATCTTCCAGATCGACGGCAACTTCGGAGGCACAGCAGCGATCGCCGAAATGCTTCTCCAATCGCACAACGGCAAACTAAGATTCCTCCCGGCGCTTCCAACCGCATGGCCCACCGGCCGCGTGACCGGCCTGCGCGCAAGAGGCAACGCCACAGTAGACCTGGAATGGAAGAACGGCGCTGCAACGTCGGCCACCGTCCGCGCAGGTTCAAACGCGACCCTTGTGCTGGTTCCGCCGCGAGGCCAGAAACTGCGAGCGCGCTCCACAACTCTCGACGCCAAAAAAGGTCAGCAGTACCGCATCGAGTTCGTCCCGGCATAGCCCAATCGGGGGGCAGATTCTGTGGTAGCCTTGCGCTTATCTTATGAAGCCGCTCGCAGCTCTGTTGCTCGCCTGTTCAGCCGCTTTGGCCGATGCCTCCCATCTGCTCCTCCAGAAACCAACGATCAACAGCACTCACATCGTTTTCTCGTACGCCGATGACCTCTGGACGGTCGCCCGGACCGGAGGCGACGCGGTCCGGCTCACCTCAGGGCCAGGCATCGAAACCGAACCGCACTTCTCGCCGGACGGGAGCCAGATAGCCTTCACAGGGCAATACGAAGGCAACTTCGACGTGTACGTTGTCCCGGCCGGAGGAGGAATACCCAAACGCCTGACATGGCATCCTGATCCAGACCGCGTGGTGGGCTGGACGAATGACGGCAAGCGTGTGCTCTTCGCCTCCGTCCGCACGTCGGACACTGGAGACCCGAAGCTGTACGCCGTCCCTGTAACGGGAGGCCCTGCCGAGGAACTGCCGCTCAATCGCGCCGGCTATGGCACGTATTCCCCATCGGGTACACAGATCGCGTACCTTCCGGTGCTCCGTTTTTCTGTCGAAGCCTGGAAACGCTATCGAGGCGGACGAGTCACTCAGATCGCGATTGCGAATGTCAGTGATCTTAGTGTGACGAAGGTGCCGTCTCAGGGCTCAAACGACTCTCACCCTGTCTGGATCGGCAACAACGTGTTCTTCTTGTCCGACCGCAACGGAAGGACGACGTTGTTCTCATACGACACAAAGACAAAGAAAGTGGAACAGGTGCTTGCCCCTGGAGACCTCGATATCAAGTGGGCGACGGGCGATAAGAGGACGATCGTGTACGAACGTTTCGGTGAACTCCGAACGTACGACACCGAAACGCGAAAAGATCACGCAGTTCCTGTCCGCGTTAATGCGGATTTGCCCGGAATTCGTCCAAAATTTGTGCCCGCAGCGAAGCATATCGGCTTCGCCAATATCTCCCCCTCCGGAGCGCGTGCCGTGTTCGAAGCGCGAGGCGAAATCATCACAGTTCCCGCGGAGAAGGGCGATGCGCGCAATCTCACAAACACCGTCAGTGTCGTGGAGCGAACTCCTGCATGGTCTCCGGACGGCAAACTCATCGCGTACTGGTCGGATGCAAGCGGCGAATACGCACTCCACGTAATGAATCAGAATGGGCTCGGCGATCCCAAAGTCATCGCTATGCAGGAGAAAGGATTCTATTTCGAACCGCATTGGTCGCCGGACTCCCGACACCTCGCCTTCACAGATAACAAGCTCCAGCTTTGGACAGTCGATCTCGCAACCGGCAAGCAGACGAAGATCGACACCGACACTTACTACGAACCTCTGGGCGAGCAGCACATGGATCCGTCGTGGTCTCCTGATTCCCGCTGGATTGCGTACACGAAAAAGCTCAACAATCAGTTGCGGGCCGCTCTGATCTACTCGCTCGAAACCGGAAAATCGCAGCAGATCACCGAAGGAATGAGCGATGTCGAAACTGCGATTTTCGATAAAAACGGCAAGTACCTCTACTTCACTGCATCGACAGATGTGGCACTCAGCGCTAACTTTCTGGATATGACGAGCCAGTTGCAGCAGCCGACCCGGAGCGTCTACGCTGTAGTCCTTCGCAAGGATCTGCCTTCGCCCCTGCCGCTCGAAAGCGATGAAGAAAAGGCAGAAGAAGCGAAAAAGCAGGAACCTCCTTCCAAAGCCCTGAGCGCGCGAGGATGACAAAACCGCAGCCGCCACGCCGGCAACCACCGGTAAGACGACAGAAAGTGAAAAGCCCGCCGATACCGCCAAAGAAGGTGAGACCAGAATCGACTTTGAAGGGATCGACCATCGGATCGTTTCCCTTCCCATCACAGCCCGAAACTATGACAGCCTCGTGGCGGGGAAGACTGGCATTCTGTACCTGATCGAAGCGATTCCGACTCAGGCAAACGAACCAAAAAGAACGATACACAAATTCGATCTGAAAACCCGGAAAACGGAGAAACTCGCGGAGGACGTGAAGGCGTTTTCTGTTTCGGCGAACGGCGAGAAAATGCTGATCGGCCAGGGAGAAAAGTGGACGATTGCGCCCGCGGCCGCCGCTCCAAAGCCGGGCGAAGGCGCGCTCAACGTTGCCTCAATTCAGGTGCGGGTCGACCCGAAATCGGAGTGGAAACAGATGTACTCCGAGGTGTGGAGAATTGAGCGTGACTGGTTTTACGATCCCGGCCACCACGGCGTAAACATCGAGGCTATGTCCAAAAGGTACGAGCCGTGGCTGGAACAGGTCGGCTCGCGTTCGGATCTGAACTATCTTTTTCAGGACATGCTCGGCGAACTAACGATTGGACATCTGAGGGCTGGAGGAGGCGATGTACCTCAGGCTACTCCACCGATTACCGGCCTTCTTGGAGCCGATTACCGCATTGAAAACGGCCGCTTTCGCTTTGCCAAAATCTACAGCGGCGAAAACTGGAATCCAGGCACACGAGCGCCGTTAACAGAGCCCGGAGTCGACGTAAGAACGGGCGAGTATCTGCTCGCTGTCAATGGCAAAGCAGTGACTCCGGATCAGGATGTCTATTCGTATTTCGAAGGCACTGCGGGCAAACAAACCGTCCTCCGGGTGGGTGCCGACCCAAATGGGTCAGGAGCACGGGACGTAACCGTCGTCCCCATTAGTTCCGAAGTGCAGATAAGAAAACTGGCGTGGATTGAAAGCAATCGCAGGAAAGTCGATCAGTTGAGTAAAGGCCGGCTCGCATACGTCTACCTGCCGAACACCGGCCTTCAGGGCTACTCCTATTTCAATCGTTATTACTTCTCACAGGTCGGCAAGGAAGGTGCGGTAATCGATGAGCGATATAACGGCGGCGGTCAGGCTGCGGATTACATCGTCAATTTTCTTAGCCGCCCTCTCCTCAACTTCTGGAAGACTCGATACGGCGGTGTCTTCACTACGCCACGAGGAGCGATCTTCGGTCCGAAAGCGATGATCATCAACGAGAGTGCCGGTTCCGGGGGTGACTTACTTCCCTGGTATTTCCGACGACTCAAACTCGGCCCACTGGTAGGAACGCGTACCTGGGGTGGGCTCGTCGGCATTCTCGGATTCCCGACTCTGATGGATGGCGGGTCGGTTACCGCCCCGAATCTCGCATTCTTCAGCCCTGAGGGCGAGTGGGAAGTCGAGAACCACGGCGTCGCTCCCGACGCAGAGGTTGAAAATGATCCGAAATCAGCTCGGGAAGGCCGCGATGCTCGCAACTTGAGACTGCCGTGCGGCTGGTGATGACGGAGCTTTCAAAAACGCACCGCCAGGAACCCAAATTGCCAGCCTATCCGAACTACCAGCAGAACCGCACCTCACGCACTCCGGCTTCTGCGGGCGTGCCGTAGACTCCTCGAACCAGGCGAGCGCTATACCTGAGTCAGAACGCGCGCCCATACTGCACAGCGGGCTGCAGCGTCATCCCCAGTTCACGCGCAGCATGCAGCGGCCAGTAAGGATCGCGAAGCATCTCACGAGCCAGCAACACCATGTCGGCATCTCCGTTCTGGATGATGCTCTCGGCCTGTTGAGGCTCGGTGATCATCCCAACGGCCCCGGTCAATATCTCAGCCCCGAGCCGAATCTGTCTTGCAAAAGGCACCTGATATCCGGGCCCAACCGGAATCCGCACATGCGGCACAAGCCCACCCGAAGACACATCGATCAAATCAACACCAGCCGGCTTCAAACGCCGGGCCAGTTCGACCGATTCCTCAGCAGTCCAGCCGCCCTGCGCCCAGTCGGTCGCCGACACACGAAAGAACAGAGGGGATTCCTCCGGCCACACACGCCGTACCGCCTCGGTCACCTCGATTGCGAAGCGAATCCGATTTTCAAAGGACCCGCCATACTCGTCCGTGCGCCGGTTCGACAAGGGCGAAAGGAATTCATGGATCAGATACCCGTGTGCGCCATGTATCTCCACTACGCGAAAACCCGCACGCAGCGCTCGCTCGGCCGAAGCCGCAAAGGCATTGACAATCTCGTCTATCTGGCCGATAGAAAGCTCCGCGGGTATCGGATCACCTGGCAAAAATGGCACTGGGCTCGGAGCCACAACCTGCCAGCCATTCGGAGCGTCAGGAGGAATCGCACGCCCGCCTGACCATGGCAGCTCAGTGCTCGCTTTGCGGCCTGCATGCGCCAGTTGAATGGCGGGAACAGCACCGTGTTCTGCAACAAACGAAGCGATGCGAGCCAGTGGTGCCATCTGCTCCTCCTTCCACAGGCCCATATCCCCATAGGTGATGCGTCCTCGCGCCTCGACTGCAGTCGCTTCGACCATCACCAGTCCCGCGCCTCCAACAGCACGGCTTCCCAAGTGAACCATGTGCCAGTCGGTGGCGAAGCCATCTGTAGACGAGTACTGACACATTGGCGAAACCGCAACACGGTTTCGAAACCAAAGATCGCGAATATGCAAAGGAGAAAACAGCGCGACAGTCGAGGCCATAACTCCTTGATGCAGTCAGACACGAACTTGCGTCGGGCGAGTGAGCCGGTACAACACCCAGCCCGGGACAAAAGGCAACAAGTATTCCGCCCAGGCCGTCGATGCCAGTGTTCTCAGCAGCGACGAAAAGAGAAATGGCCTGCTGATTGCCGCTCGACAGGCTCTCACATGATCGGAAACAGCCACGCCCTCCGCCGCATGTACTCCTGCCAGCGATCCGGTGAGGGCAGCGCACAAGAGCCCGGAGCCGGTAAACGGGTCGACGAAAGAAAGCGCATCACCAGCCAGCAACCCGCCTCCGCCCAGTCGTTGCTCAAACTCGAGCGGTCCGGTGAACAGCCACTTCATCGATCGCTGCAGCGGTCTCACTCTCTCCCGGAGCGCGGTACTGCGCTCGAAGATAGCTTCCGGACTGAAACCGGAACTACGTAACGCAGCCTCGGGAGCAAGACCGCAGACGTTCGTCCGCCCACCCTCGACACAGTTCAGGCCAATGTAAGCGTCACGAAGAAAAAACAACTCAACCGCGTCATTGGCAGGTCCGTCGAAGTGCGCCTTAAATCCGAATAGTCGTTTGCCCTTCGCTGATGTGCCGGCCGGACGGCCGGCAGCGACAACATCCGCGCTGAATTCACTTCTTTCGGGTAAATGTGTGCAGCCGAGGCGCATCGCTTCGCGCCACAAGAGATGATCGTAAGTAAACCGGCTAAGACCGTAAGCGGCCTCAGGCAGCGCGGCCGACTTTTCACGCTCGCCCAGCACGATACGCAACCGGCGTACGGTCGACGGCTTCATATCCAGGAAGGTCTGCAAAACTCCGGCGCGCTCAAGCACCGGAAGGATCTCCGGCGAGAAGAACTCGCCGCAGACTTTGTGCCGCGGAAACGAAGACCGTTCCACAACCTGAACGTCGGCCCCCGAAAGACGCGCACGAATGGCAGCCAGTGAACCGGCAGGTCCGCCTCCGAGCACAACGACAGGCTTACGGATAGAAGTAATCGATATCCGGCCGGATTCGGTTGTGCTCGACCGCGCAGGGTCCACATTCAATACGATAGCCGTCCCACGCTGCCTTCACGGCTTTAGGAACCTCAACCGGATGGTCAGGCTCGTGATACACCGAAAGCGCCATTCGGGGATGATACTTCGCGATCGTTGCCCGCGCTCCGTGCAGCGCTTTCACCTCTGCGCCTTCGATATCCATCTTGATGAAATCGACCCGCGGCAGTCCAAGCTCAGCGACTAGTTTGTCAATTGTCGTAAGCGGCAGCTTTTCCGCAGTCGGCGCGGAATGCTCGGGTGTAATCACAAAGCTGTCCGCCGCCGAGTTCGCGTGAGTGATATTCAGCGACAGAAAATCGTCGTGATCCCACACGCCTTTCGGATAGATCACGACACGATTTTGTTCCACTTCCGACTTGAAGTTTCGCCTCAGGCACTCCAGATTCTCTGGCGCCGGTTCGATAGCGATCACCTTCTGCGCTCCCGCATTCAGAGCCGAACGAACAAAAACGCCTATATTCGCTCCGCAATCGAGCACAATATCGCCTGGCCGGACAAAGTGCTCGCCCTGACCGTAAATCCTGCGCTGCTGCTCAGCCAGATTGAATGGAAGAACGTACCGGCTGTCCCTGTCGATCCAGTAAGTCCCCATTGGAGTCTGCCACTGCTCGTAATGCTCGTCCTTTGCGGTCATGGTGCTCTGGTGCAGAATCCGATCCTTGGTTTCGATCTGGTCCTTCAGATTTCGATCGGCCTTAACTGCGTGCCCCATCGGGCAATCCGGACTGCGTCCCGCAATTACCATCGCCGCCAGCCGCAGCGGAGGATACATCATCACCGCGATCGCCACAATCAGCGCGACCACCAGTGTTTTAACTACTCGTGCCAACGCCACCTGCACAGCGTATCAAAGCGCAGACTTTCCGAGAAGACATAAACGAAAAGCAGGCCGATATACCTTAATATCTACGTCCTGGAGTCCTGCTCGGACCCCAAGTTCCCGGAATTCCTCGCGCGAAAATCCGGCCTGCACCGAAATCGGGGCATCATGAACGGTTATTCGATGCCATCCGAAGAGCCACCGTGTTGCGGGAATAAACCAGTAAGGAAGAATGTGACGCTCAAGGTCATTCGCCACAACATATCCTCTTGAGATCTCGCCAAAGGAACGCAGCAAGCCTGCGACTTCCTCATGGGCAAAATGGTGCAGAAACAATCCACAGTAAACGACATCGAAACTCCGCCTGCGGAACGGCAGCGCGAATGCGTTGCCGGCGACGCATGGCTTCGATCGTGTATCGAGATGCGACACGCGGTAATCCAGCGAAACAACAGTCGCTCTCGGGTAAGAAGCCCGAACCACGGCAGCCGCATCCCCTGAAGCGGCGCCGACATCGAGCATGGTAAATGAATCTCCGGGTCTAAAACACCGGCGCAGAGCATCCCGGAGAACGCGGTGCCCCCCCAGCATTCGATTGATCCGCACCAGATCCTCCACGCTCGGAGCAGCGGTCTCCGGGGACTCGTCGTCCAGCCATTCAGGCTCTATATGCCGCCCGGTTCGGAAGGCCATGGGTGATACCCTTGAAGTTCTCATATGGATTTTCTGGCGGGCAACATTGGATGGATCGAGGTGATCTGCGGTCCGATGTTCTCCGGCAAAAGCGAGGAACTCATGCGTCGCCTCCGGCGGGCGATGATTGCACGCCGACGAGTTCAGGTCTTCAAACCGGCGATCGACACACGGTACTCTGCCGAGGAAATCGTCTCCCACAACGACACCAGAATGCCCTCGGAATCGATCTCGTCCCCGCAGGAGATCCTTACCCGGCTCGACTGGCGCACTCAGGTTGTGGGCATCGATGAGGCAAACTTCATCGGACCCGGACTGGTCGAGATCGTCGGGCAACTCGCGGACAGTGGAAAACAGGTTATTCTCGCCGGTCTTGATACCGACTACATGGGCCGGCCATTCGAACCTGTACCCAACCTGCTCGCTCACGCCGAATCGATTACGAAAACCCTCGCGATCTGCATGCGATGTGGGAATCCTGCGAAACACACGCAGCGGCTCGTCGAATCGGATGACCTTGTTGTCATCGGCGCAGCAGGTATGTACGAAGCCAGGTGCCGTCGCTGTTTCGAGCCTGGCGTTCCCAAACAGGAGTATCTCGAGTTTGCCCGCCCCCTGCCCCCGACTCGCGACGAGGCGCCGAGACCAGAGATGTACACGAACGCAGCCGGACACGCGTCTTTAAAGCCATAGCTGACTGTTCCAGTCCCGAGCCGGGGTGTTAACCTGACAGATTAGCTCCCGCTAACGGAGGTTTTACGAATGAACGAGTATGCGCCGGCGCCGCACGCGCCCAACTCTGACGTGAAAGTACCGATTTTGATCGGTGCTGTTATCGCCCTGCTTGGCGCTAACATTTACCTCTACACGCAAATCGACCACCTGAAGGGTGATCTATCTGAGTTCCGCAAGAACATGGGCACAGAGCTTGCGAGCCTGCGTGAGAACAACGCTGTCTCAACGCAAACGGCTCGCCGTAATCTGACGACCCTCAAAGACGAGCTTGAAACAGCTCGTCGCCAGGCCAATATTGCTGTGGGCCAGGCAAAGGTCGAGGCGCAGAAGCACGCCGAAGAACTCGCCAGGCGAGTAGCCGTCGAGCAATCGAAACAGACTGAAGCCGTCAAAACCGAACTGTCGGCGGCTGTCAGCAACGTAGAAAAGACTGCAAACACAAAAATCGGCGAAGTCAGCAACAACGTTGACGCGGTGAAAACAGAAGTCGCGAGTACCAAGTCCGAACTCGACAAAACCGTCACGGATCTGAAGCGTGTCCGCGGTGATCTCGACGGGACGTCGTCTCTGGTTGCAACCAACGGCAAGGAACTGGACACGCTGAAGCGGCTCGGTGAACGCAACTACACCGAGTTCACAATCAGCAAGAGCAAAGAGGCCAAGCGCGTCGGGACCGTCTCAATAACCCTGAAGAAAACGGATCAGAAGCGCAATAAGTTCACTATTGAACTGCTGGCCGACGACAAGAAGGTCGAGAAGAAAGACCGCAATATCAATGAGCCTATTCAGTTTTATGCCTCGAACGCGCGCCAGCCGTACGAGATCGTTGTAAATGAAGTCCGCAAGGATCAGATTGTCGGCTACCTGTCTGCCCCAAAAGTTCAGAGCTCACGTAACGCGCAGTAAACACTAGAGTTACCTAGTACCATTACGAGGGGTTGGAACGTTTCTGGCCCCTCCTGCCGCAAAAAGTTCCCTTCCATTTTTTTCCTGTTCGCCCTAAGTCACTAAAAAATCAGCTGTTTGTCGTTTGGCACGTGTCTTGCTTAAAGGAAAGGCGAGAGGTGGCTGAGGTGGCAACAACGATAACTACACCAGATATTTACGAACGCCCAGCTTACGAACAGAGAGAAACTGAGCAGCCTAACCAATCGGAGGCGGCCGCTGGGGACACAGGACGTACTGGCATTAGCTGGCCCAGGATGCTCTGGGCCGCGGGAGCAATTTTCGCTTGCAACCTGATGGTCATGGGCGCGGGAGCCTTTACCCCCGAGCTGAACGTTGGAGTTTACGGTGATGAGACTGCGGCATCCTACAACGATCCCAAGCCGTCGCCATTTGAAAACGTCATAGATACGAGTCGGCCGCATTCGGTGAAATTGGCCGAGCGTCTCCGTCCGATAGTTGTTCAGGAAGTGCCGCTCGAGACCACGACGTCATACGTCGAGGCGGGCTACACCAACCTGAGCTTGCCGAGGGCGTCGCAGGCTGCACTTTCGGTCCGACGAGCCTCTGAGAGCACGCTCGCAGTGCCCAGAGTTTCGCAGGGGTCTCTGCAAGTTCCGCAGATGGCGATCCCGGTTCGACGTGCTTCAGAGAGCACCGTAATTCAGTAACGATTTTTAACACGAGCTGCGCAACCATCTCCTAACTTCGAAAGCATTGTGTGCCTGCCGGATGTGGTTCCTTCTTCCGGCAGGCTTTTCTTTTGCCCTGATACGATTGAGCTTTGGTTCTGGCCTTATTCGCGTTGCCGGTGCTTGCCCTGTGCGTTCAACTTGCGCCTGCACAGACCTTGCGCGAGGCTGTTGATGCCTCCATTCTCGCTTACCCTTCGATTCGTGTGTCAGACGAGCAGCTGAAAGCTGCTGCTGCGAACATCACACTTGCGCGAACCGCCTGGTTGCCGCGCACTGACTTCCTGGGTCAGGTAAACCGCGCGACACGCAACAACGTCTACGGTCTGTTGCTTCCGCAGTCGACCATTCCGAATATTTCCGGTCCAGTTAATCCCGTCAACGATCCTGGAAGCGTCTGGGGGACGGCCGCAGGACTTCTCGTATCCTGGGAACCATTTGACTTCGGCCTGCGCGGCGCTAACCTCGACGTAGCGGAAGCATCCCGTAACCGAGCGCAGGCTTCGCTCGAGCGTACTCGATTCGAAGTCGCTGCGCTCGCGGCCGATGCTTATCTTACGGCGCTTGCTGCAGACCAAACCAGCATTGCTGCCGAAGCGCAGGTCAAGCGCGCACGAGCGGTCGGAGAGATCGTCCGTGCGCTCGCGAAAGCCGAGCTTCGGCCCGGTGCCGACGTGTCCCGCAACGAATCAGAGATCGCCGTCGCGGAGATCCAGGCCGCGCAGGCTCGCAATGCCATCCAGCAGTCCCGAGTGACCCTGCGCCAGCTCACAGGTAAAGAGATTCAGCCTGTTGCGGGAGCGATCACGACGATGGTGCCTGATGCAGCCCCGACTACAGTGAATCTCGCAAGCAATCCTTACGCTCGCGAACAGGCGACGAGCGTGGCGGAAGCCGAGGCTCGCCGCCGTGTAATTGATCGCTCATACTACCCACGGTTCAGCCTGCAGGGCGCAAGTTACGCTCGTGGAACCGGAGCCAACCCGGATGGCAGCACGCCTGGCGGCGCCGCAGGCCTCGGTCCGAATATCTACAACTGGGCTGTCGGTCTTACCGTCACGTTTCCTGCGATGGACCTCCCTGCGATTCACGCCCGGAAAGAAATAGCAGAGCACCAACGAGCAGCCGAGGCCGCGCGTTATGACCAGCTTGTTACGGATCTGAGTGCGAAGGTGGAAACAGCACGCAATCAGCTCGAAACAG
>CAWCGC010000015.1:0-35635 GCA_963794765.1 Bryobacteraceae bacterium
CGATGTTGATCACACGACCTCGTCTGCTCGCCTTCAGGGGAGCGTACATGCACTGACTGGCCCGGAGGACGCTATTCAGATTCGTATCAATGAGCCGGGTCCAGTCAGATTCGCTGACCTCGTCAGTCCGTTGGCGCTTCGTCACGCCAGCGGCGTTGACCAGAATGTCGACGTGTCCGAACTGCGCGAGAACAGCATTGCGTAAGTCATCGAGCGACTCGCGCCGCGTTGCGTCGACGGTTTGCCGTATCGTTCTACGTCCGTACTACTCGATTTCCAGGGCGACAGCATCTGCCCTGTGCTGCGTTCGACCGCTTGCAATCACGTCTGAACCATGCTCGGCAAGGCCGAGAGCCACCGCTCGCCCGAGTCCAGACGTGCCGCCTATAACTACGGCAACGCGTCCCGTGAGATCGAAGAGTTTGCTCATGGCAGTACTGTTCCCATGTCAGGGATGCGATCGTCCGTCGGGTCGGCCCAGCGGTCATTTGGGATACACGGCGTCCAACTGGGACGCATTGGATCCTGATCATACGGATATCCGCCAAGCTCCTGGTAAAGCTCGCTGTATTGACGCACTTTGTCCTGATTCAGTCTCACGCCAAGGCCCGGGCCTTCAGGGACGGCAATCGCACCATCCCGGTACTGCATTAGCCCGCCTTCAACGATGTCGTCTTTGAGGTGATGATAGTGCGCGTCTGCCGCAAACGAGAGGTTCGGGATAACGGCTCCGAGATGCAGCATCGTCGCAAGCTGAATTCCAAGTTCTCCCGATGAGTGCACCGCGACTCCGAACTGGAACGTTTCGCATACCGCGGCGGCTTTCACGCACGCGCGTATGCCGCCCCAGAACGTTGTGTCAAGCAGAATCACATCTACGGCGGGGTCAAGGATGTTCGCCGAAAGCTGCTCAAAGTTGACAACCACCGTATTCGTCGCCAGCGGCACCGAAATAAAGTCTCGTGTGCGGCGCATCCCGTTCAGGCCGTACACCGGATCCTCGAGGTAATCGTTACGAAGGTCGGCGATACCCTGGCCAAAACGGATTGCCTGCTCGGTCGACAGTACGCCATTTGGATCGTACCGAAAGGTGTCGCCCGGGAATTCATCTGCGAGCGCTCGATACAGCTCTAGTTCGTGGTCAGGAGGAAAGACCCCCGCTTTCAGCTTGTGCGTCGTGAACCCATACCGCTGTTTGAGTGTCCGTGCGCTCGCAAGAAGTTGCTCTGCGGTGCGTACTTCGCCTGAACCATCGCCGTTCGCATAACGAAAAAACAGGTAGGAGGCGAAACGAACAGCGTCACGAAGTTTCCCGCCAAGGATGTCGTAAACCGGAACGCCCCATGCCTGCCCGAGCAGATCAAGACACGCGAACTCCAGCGCGGCCAGCATCTGGGTTCGGTTGTTGTAAAGCGAAGCAGTTGGGTTCGCAATCCGGAATCGCATTTCTTCCAGCCGCGCCGGATCATGCCCAACGACATAGCTCCTGAGGGCGCGAAACATCGCTTCTGCCGACTCTCCACCGCCGCCCATCTCTCCAAGCCCGACCAGGCCATTGTCAGCTTCGACCTCCACGATCGTGCGGACAAATCGTCCCCAATGACAACCGTTCGCATGCCGCAACGGTGCCTCAAGCGGCACGGTCACTGTAGTAGCTCTGAGATCAACGATCTTCATCGACGTTGCCAGAATAGTACAGAACCAGCTCCTGATACGATGTAGACCTCCGCAATGACCCGTTTTGCAGCGCTGTGGGGGCTGATGTTCTTGCTGGCCCATGTTGCCGTACCTGCCGATACCGGTGGCTTGTTGTTCAGAACGCACTGTAGTCCCTGTCATGGTGTGCACGGTGAAGGCGGAAAGGGTCCGGCGCTGAACAGCACGCTTCTCCCGCGGGCTCCGGATAATGCAGCGTTATCGGCTGTGATCACAGGAGGCATTCCGGGAACAGGAATGCCGGGTACTCGAATGACGTCGGTGGAGAACCACCAACTTGTCGCTTACGTTCGTGCTCTGGCGTCGAGCCAGCCCGAGCACGCTCGCGGCGATGCTTCCCGCGGGGAAATGATATTCCGCGGAAAGGGCGCGTGCCTCCAGTGTCATCGCGTCGGCAACGAGGGCGGTATTTCCGGCCCCGATCTCAGTGCTGTTGGGTTGCGCACGGGTGCGTCACACATTTATCGTTCGATTACCGAGCCTGGGGCTGAGGTACCTGACAACTTCAACGTGTATCGCAAGGTGATTTCCGTTCCTGACAATTACTTGTTCGTCCTCGTTGAGACGACAACTGGCCAGAGATACTCCGGTGTACGCATAAACGAGGACACGTTCTCGATTCAGCTTCGGGATACACGTGACCGTCTGATGTCTTTTCGTAAGAGCGATCTCGTGAAGCTCGTCAAGCGATGGGGATACTCGCCGATGCCTTCATACACGGGAATGCTGAGTGAGGAGGAGATCGGTGACGTCGTTGCGTATTTAAGCGCGCTGCGAGGTCCGCGTTGAAGACTGCGATTGGAATTGCACTACTTGCGGTCATCGCAACGGGACAGACACTGTCAGTTGGCGACTGGCCCTACTACTCAGGCGACTTGAGCGGTCGTCGGTACTCGCCACTGAATCAAATCAACACTTCGAATGCGGCACGACTGCGGCCCGTCTGGATGTATCAGACCAATGACCTGAACCAGTTCGAGACGTCTCCGATCGTGACTGGAGGCGTGATGTATATTTCAGAGCCGCCGAGCAATGCTGCCGCTCTTGACCCTAAAACTGGCCGGCCATTCTGGATCTTCCGCAGACCATTACCGTCGGACCTGAGGCTGTGTTGTGGGCAGGTAAACCGAGGTGTTGCGGTATGGGAAACACGAGTGTTTCTGGGAACACTCGACGCTCATCTCATCGCACTCGACGCAAGGAGCGGAGGCATTCTTTGGGACATTGTCGTTGCGGACTACAAATCCGGGTATTCGATAACCGCAGCTCCACTGGTCGTGAAAGACAAAGTGATCATCGGCATCTCAGGAGGTGAGTACGGAATCCGAGGTTTCCTGGATGCCTACGATGTGCGGACCGGAAAGCGAGCCTGGCGATTTTGGACCGTTCCAGGGCCGGGCGAACCCGGCAGTGAAACATGGACTGGTGATAGCTGGAAAACAGGATCCGCCGGAACATGGGTGACTGGCTCGTACGATCCTGAAGTCAATCTGATTTTCTGGGGCACGGGAAATCCCGGACCGGACTACGACGGCGACATTCGCGCCGGCGACAACCTTTACGCGAATTCGCTGATCGCGGTGGATGCTGATACGGGCAAACTGCGCTGGGCTTTCCAGTTCACACCGCATGACACTCACGACTGGGACGCTAATCACGTTCCAGTTCTTTTCGAGACAAAGGTTCAAGGACAAAAGCAAAAACTCGTCGGCGTGGCGAACAGGAACGGCTTCTACTACGTCCTTGACCGAAAAACGGGCAAGTTTCTCCGCGGCGCTGCTTTTACGAAACAAACCTGGGCACGCGGTCTAGATTCTCAGGGACGACCGATGGTTCTCCCGGACACGGTGCCAACCGAGAAGGGGATCGTTCTGTATCCGGGTTTGCACGGGGCCACAAACTACGCGAGCCCGTCATTCAATCCCGACCTCGGATTGCTCTTTGTTCCCGTTCGGGAAGAGCCGACAACTTACTACCGCGCAACCGCCGAATATCGTGCCGGATCGTACTACAGTGCGGGTGGCATGCGAGGTGTGCCCGGGATAGAGCCGCGGGGTTTCGTCAAAGCATTGAATGCTGCCACTGGAGCACAGAAATGGGAATTCCCGCTGCATTCTCCTCCGTGGGGTGGATTGCTTTCTACTGCCGGAGGGCTGGTGTTTGGCGGCACCACCGATGGGTCCGCATTCGCACTCGATGCCCGAACCGGAAAGGCGCTTTGGGATTTTCCGGCAGGCGGACCTGTGCAGTCGAATCCCGTCGCTTACGTGCACAATAGGCGTCAGTACCTTGTACTCGCGGCCGGGCACTCACTGATCGCGTTTTCGGTTGACGTGGCTGCGAAGTAGCACCTATGACCGGAACGTGTAGCCCAGCTGCTGCAGATAGGTTTTGCTGATTCCGGCACTTTCGAGCCGCTGCAGCGGCATGTTCGACGATGGGTCCAGCGCGACCATGATCATCTCCTTGATCTTCGATCCTTCGAGAGGATCGAAGATCTTTGGGATGTTGACTTTCCCTTTGCCGGGCGGGCATTCTCCGCGGTTGTGTTCGCCGCCGCTGTGATCGTTCATGTGAAAGTGATGATGATGCTCTGGAAATCTGAGACTACTTTGACAGGATCGACTGCACTGTTTTGCAACTAGCCCACATCGGGTCCGAGATTGACAAAATTGATGTCGAGGCTGTGCATTACACTGTACAGTTCATCGCGCCTTTCAATGCAGGTTTCGGTATGCTGGTGAACCGCACCGGTCACGCCGGTATCGGTGAGAGCCTTCCCGACATCGTTCAGCGCCGCAATGGTGTTCGAGCGATTCGCTTTGAAAGTCGTAGCTGTCGCGCTTCACCGAGGTGGGGCCACCGACGGAGATGCCCCCGTTCTTCTGGATCAGCTTTCCCAGCGAACCATTCTGTCTATTTGGTCACGCTTCTTCTCAGGATCAAGAAGGTTCACCGGGCAGTATGCCGAGATTAGTTTGATCTTATTGGCCTCGAGGTGCGGCCGCAAGCCGCCTTTCGGCTCCATGCTTCGAGCACGTTGCCGAACGTTCGTAACCCCAGTATCCGGCCGTTCCTACGCCCTTGACCGCGCGCTCGGCGTCTTCCGGTTTGAAGCCCCAGGTAATTTCGGTGTGTCCGATCTTCAGCCGTCGCCTGGAACCCGTTTGGCCCTGGAGAAACGAGGTCGCTCCTGTCGCGACAAACATAGTGCCGTCGAATTCACGCCGGCTAATTCGTTGTGGCATGGTGCTCCTCGGCGTACTGTGACACCGATTTTGAATGATGAGCAACGATAAAGTGGTCAGCTCATCACCCATCCGCCGTTCACGTTAATCGTCTGTCCGCTGATGTAGCCATTACGCGCGAGCATCAGCACGACTTCCGCGACCTCCTCCACGGTTCCAAATCGGCCCATCGGAATGCGTCCCGGGGTTGCGTTGAGATTCGACGTTACCATTTCCGTCTCAATCAGGGCCGGAGCGATTGCGTTAGCCGTGATGCCCTCTTTCGCAAGATGCGCTGCGTAGTAGTGCGTCAATCCGAGCATTCCAGCTTTCGATGCCGCGTAGTGCGGTCCAACCACGCCGCCGACCTGAGCGGCCACGGAAGACAGATTGATGATGCGGCCCCACTTCCGTGCACGCATGCCCGGCAGAACTGCCTGTGTCATGAGGAAGCACGACTTCAGATTCGTGACATGCAGATCATCCCAGTCGCGTTCGGTGACCTGATCGAGCGACTGCGGGCGTGCGATACCAGCGTTATTGACCAGAATATCGATTCGGCCGAACTCGCTTTCCGCTGAACGAACCAAGTGCTCGACGTCATCCTGTCGGGAGACATCAGCCTGCACTGCAAGGCACCTCCGGCCCATGTTCTCGATCTTCGATTGCACAACCGCAGCCTGTTGCCGCCGCTCGCGGTAGTTCGCGACTATGTCCACTCCCGCGTTTGCCAGAGAGTACGCGATAGCTTCACCGATTCCGCGGCTTGCGCCGGTAATGAGCGCGACCTTGCCTGATAACGTATCCACTGCCCAAGAATATAGAAACGCAATTCCGGATTAACTGAGCAGGACAGGGCTGCCAGGATCTCCACGTTGCCACACAATCCCCACTCGACTTGCGAGATCGATATAGCTTCTCTTCAATACATCGCAATGGATCTTCGGAGACCGGAATGTATCGTTGCCGAACGTGACGGGACCCTTTAGTCCGCTGACGCGCGGGGTGGTGTCCTGAAGATCGGTCCTGATGGATCGCAGGACACCATCATCGAGAGGCGATCGTCGCAGTTTGCTGCTGCCGACACTGCAGCGACGCGATACCTCCACGGTACTTTGCCGAATGGAATGGCGTTCCCGCGGAAAGGTGATCTCCTGATTGCAAACTTCGGGACGGACTGCCGTGAAGTAATGTCTCGCGACGGAAATCTGCGAAAGACGGCTATGTGGCGGCTGTTCGAGAACGGCCGTTTTCGAATCGTCGCCGAGGGGTTCGGTTTCACGAACTAGATCGATTCGACTCAAGAGAAGAGTGGATGTACGTGGTCGAGACTACGGGCCGGTGTATTACGAGACTCGGATTGACGAGCACGGCGAGGTACGCCAGCGTGAGACGTTCGGGCTCCCAATCTGGCGAAGGGTGCATGGCCGGATGGGATTGCCTGCGATCAGTACGGGAATCTCTGGGGCACGATGGTCTACTCGGACAAACTCTTTATTCTGACCCCGAGAGGGATCTGCGGATCTTGCTTGATCAGGGTGACTCTGCGAAGGTCGATGTGCTGGAACAGGCGTCCTTCCGCAATCACGTAACGAAAAACGTTCTGTTTGTTACCGGGCAGGGTATTGCTCCGTGGATGGCGAGCGTTATGTTTGGCCGCCCGGATGTGCGGACAATCTATATCGGGTCACTCAAAGGCACGTCGATCACGTGCTTCTGATCGCAGGTCCGCCTATGGTTCACTGGAACGATCGCTGAAGGGACTCGCGAATTGCTTCGAGCGGGCGATATCGCGGCTAATAACCGAGCAGTCGCTGGGATTTCACGATACTGCAGTTCGGCGGACGAGCGATGTGATCCCAGGTAATCGAGGCCTCTTTCTCGGTTACCGATTGTTTCCATTCGTCCCACGGAAGGAACCGGAGTTGCGCTGTCTTCCCAAACCACCCTGCGACAGCTTCGACGTATCCACGGAGCGTGACTGTTGCCGATGAAACTACGTGGAAGCTTTCTCCTGCGGAAACTGACCAGTTCGAAATCGCTCTCACGAAGGCTTGCGCGACGTCATCAGCGTGTACGTGATTCAGCGTTTCCATGCCGAGGTTTGGGAGCGCAAGCTCTTGTCCTTGGGCCAGTACTGAGAAGACGCTCGGATTGAAGTTGGCTGCAGGATTCAGTGGTGTCCATCCAATGCCCACGAGGTGACCCGGATGCAGCACCGTTGCTGGAAATCCATGCCTCCGCGCCTGGTTAAGCAGGTATTCTTCGATTGCAAGTTTCCGCCGGCCGTAGTCGCTAATCGGTTCTCGTGACTGGTCTTCGGTCGTGGGGACCTCGCAAGCGGGCCCATGGATCCAGATCGTTCCGCAGTGCAGGAAATGCTGGACTTCGCCCCGCAACGCTCCGACAAGATGGCGAGCGCTCTCCAGTGTGTAGCAGGTGAGGTCGACAACCGCATTTGCCTGCAAGCTGCGGATCGTTGAACCGAAGTTGCCGGCTTGCTCCTCGGCCACCCGGTCGACTGTCACGCGCTCGACGTAACTCCAGGCGGGATGAAGCGTGTACGGTTCACGGAGTGAGCGGCTGATCGACAGAACCTGGTGTCCGGCTTCGACCAATTGGGGAACCAGGTACGTACCGATATGGCCAGTACCTCCGATCACTGCAACGCGCATGTCTCATCCTACGCTGCCGTGCAAACTGCTTGACTTGCTTCGGCGCATTAATGTTCTGCTCCTTCGACCGACGACCGCTCTGGAGGACGATTGAGCGTACCTGTCATCCACGAAAGCGAGACTGAAGAACTCGATCTTCCGGGGCGGCACTTGCGGTGGCTGGTTACGCCGGAACTGCTCGATTCAAAGCACCTCTCGGTCTGTGTCATTCGGGTAGCGGCGGGTGAAAAGGTCTGCCCGCGCATTCACATCCAAATGGTGAAGAAGTATGTTACATCATCAAAGGTTCGGGCCGTGTGCTCGTGAATCGCGGGGTTTCGTCCGTTCGCGAGGGATCGGCGGTATTCCCTCAGGGGCAGGTTCATATGCTCCATAACACCGGTAGCGAAGAGATGAAAGTGATCTGTTTCTACGCGCCTGCAACGAATCTGGACAACAATAAATTCTTCGAAGACGTCGATTTCCCCACGTATACGAAGTCTTAGATATCCTCGCCCGCGCGGCGGGGAACGGGTAAGTGTAAATAGTGCCTGGCGCTGGTGCGTTGCAGGAGAAGCGCAGAAACGGCAGTGGTCGTTCAACGCCCTGAATTCAGAGCCTCGATCGCAGTCTCGTCATCCTTGAGGCAGGCGCCAAGTCGAGCGATCCGGTTTCGCTCGGTAAATTCACGCAACTGCTGCGCATCAATGGGCGGCAGTGTCTTCCGACTTGCAAATACTCTGAAGCGGCGCGGCTTTCTCGCATACCCTGCCGGTTCGGAACGACTGTATTCTCGGGCCGGCGATGTGTCGCCTCTCCGATGAATACGACTAGGGCAACATGCTGGTCAAGGTCTCGCACGAGAGTCTTGAAATGCTGGCAAGTCAACTCAATGAAACGGGGCATCTCGCGGTTCCGGAAGGCAGACACGCACTGTTCGTCGCGGATGCCGCCGCAAACAAAGTCATTTCAATCTCGGGTCAGACGGGCGAACTGGTTCCTCTGTATTGCACTGCTCACGGGAAAGCTTTGCTTGCGGATCTTGACAAAGCCGAGCTGAGAGGCGTATACGGCAAACACCATCGTCTCCATCGATGCACTCGCGAAACATTGCGCGCAGATTCGGTCCACTCGCGTTGCAAAGGATGAAGGCGAATACCTCGACGGAATTCGCTCCGTCGCTGGCCCTATTCGTGCGAAGGGCGGGCCGATTGTTGGATCTATCGGCGTCTCGGCGCCGCTCGCAAGTGTGACTTCAGAACGTTATCGTACCTGGGGGATGCAGGTTCGCGAGATTGCCGACGGGATCACCGCGAAGCTGACCAACGATTCGCCGGATTGAGCCAACTCGCTACCACGCGACCATCGCACTTTCAAACAACGCGGCGAGATCGTCTTCCGAAGCAGGTCGCGGCGAGAGCTTCGTCACTCTGTGTTGCGGCAGAGTTCCTTTGACCAGCGCAGGAATATCTTCAGTCGTGTAACCTAACGCGCGGATACCGTTAGGAGTTTTCAACCTGCGCATAAATTCCGTTATGCAATCGGCCAAAACCTTTCCCGCATCCTGCGGTGCGACTCGCGCGATGTCAGCTCCGAGCACTTCTGCCGCATGCAGGTGACGCTCCGGATTGGCGGATGCGGTAAACCGAAATACCGCTGGTGCGTTCAGCACTACGGAAACTCCGTGCGGCACTAATGCATGGTCGACCGAGTACCCAGGCGGGTGGTAGCCGCGAACCATGCCCGAGACCGGGTACGACATTCCGTGTGGAAGATGAACACCGGCGTTGCCGAAGCCGATTCCGGCATACGACGAAGCGAGGATCATGTTGGCTCGAGCGACGTCATCCGAGGGGTCTTCGACTGCACGCGGGAGGTACTTCGCAACCATCCGCAGCGCTTCGAGCGACCAGAGATCGCTGATTGGATTGGAGCCCTGGTAAGCCGGGCGCAGCGCCGGGCGATCCGGGTGTGGACGGAGGTTGAATGGCAACGCTGTATAGGACTCGATGGCGTGACTCAGGACATCGAGTCCGCTCGATGCAGCTACTTCGGGCGGGGCACTCAGCGTGTTGTCGGGATCGAGAAGGCCGAGGGTCGGCTTCAAACGCCGGCTGGCGATACCAGTCTTCGCGTGGAGCGGAGTGTAGTCGAAAATAGACACCCCGGTGGTCTCGCTGCCGGTGCCCGCCGTTGTAGGAATTGCAATCAGAGGCTTCAGCGATCCCGGAACCGGCTTGCCTCGGCCGATCGGAGGGTTTACATACTCGAGCAGATCGGCTGGATAGGTCGAGTACAGGTTCGCAGCTTTCGCAGTGTCGATTGTTGACCCGCCGCCGACTGCAACGTAGCCCTCGAAGTCTCCCGCTTTGGCGAATGCGATCGCGTCGAGGAAAGAATCATCGGTCGGCTCCACGCGAACGCGGTCGTAAAGAGCGTATTCGATCTTCCGATCCTCAAGCGATTCTAATACCCGCTGCACGGGTCTCAGGTTGACGAGGTTCTTGTCCGTGAAGACCGCGACTCGGCGAATGCCCCAGTCTGCTAAATCCCAACTGACTTCCCGCGTCACTCCTGCGCCGAATCGCACATTGGAAGACGCCATTTCGAAGGCGTTGTCGAGTTGTTCCATTCCGTGCGTTTATTGTATTCTCTGTTGGTTCGCAGCCGTACGCGTTGTCTCTTTGCTGCCCCAAGATGAACGTGCCCTGTGTGGTGGAGATGACCAGATCGATTGCGCCGTCCTTAGTCATATGCACCGCAAAGACATCCGAACCTGCACCTGAGCATCATGGACTAGTCTCCAGTCACAGAAATATGTGATCTAAGTATGGCGTGCTTCGCGTCAAGCTTTTATGCGAACTGGACGACCGAAACGGCCATTGGTGTTGAGCGAAGAAGAGCGAGAGCGGCTCGAATCGCTTTCCCATCGCGCACGCAGTCAGCCGGCACTGGCACGTCGCGCGCGAGTAGTTCTGGCGTGCGCTGAGGGACTGGATAACAAGTCAGTGGCGAAGAAGTTGCGGTGTTCGCTGGGTATGGTTGGCAAATGGCGCTCGCGATTCCTGAAGACTCGACTGGAGGGACTATATGATGAGCCGCGACCAGGTGCCCCGCGCAAGGTTACTGATGACGATATTGAGCAGATCATTATCCAGACACTGGAGACTACGCCACGTGGACAGACGCACTGGAGTACGCGGGAACTGGCTAAAGCCACCGGCTTCAGCCGCATGACGATCAGCCGCGTCTGGCGCGCGTTCGGAATGCAGCCCCATCGCACCGAAAGCTTCAAGTTGTCACCCGATCCACAACTCATTGAGAAAGTTCGCGACATCGTGGGTCTGTACATGGATCCGCCTGAGCATGCTGTGGTCTTCTGCGTTGATGAAAAGAGTCAGATTCAGGCGCTGGACCGAACTCAACCCATGCTGCCAATGTGTCCCGGACAGCTGGAACGGCGCACCCATGACTACAAACGGCACGGGACCACGTCTCTGTTCGCTGCACTGGAGCTGAAGACCAGCCGCGTGATCGGGCAACTGCATCGGCGTCATCGCTCGCAGGAGTTCCGCAAGTTTTTGGACGCCATCGAAGCCAACGTTCCCGCCCACCTCGATGTCCATATTGTGCTGGACAATTACGGAACCCACAAGACCGACATCATTCGGAAATGGTTTGCCAAACGGCCACGCTTTCATGTGCACTTCACGCCCACTTACGGGTCATGGCTCAACCTGGTGGAGCGATGGTTCGCCGAGATCACCAACAAGCGAATTCGGCGGGGTATCTTCCGCAGCGTCAAAGAACTCGAATCAGCTATCCGCCAGTACATCGATGTTCACAACGAAGCTCCCAAACCCTTCGTCTGGACCCGGACGGCAGACGAGATTCTTGCCAGCATCGCTCGTTTCGCTCAGCGAACGCAGACGACTCGTCGGCCCTCATGAGTTATTGCACGAACCACTGTGACGGGAGACTAGTGCACCGTACAGATAGTTCTTTATAGAATAAGCGGCTTCTGGTACACTTGGTCGTGCCACGAATTGCACCAGCGATTGTGCTCGATGCCGACGCGCGAAATGCGCTGAGCAGTTTGGCAAATGTCCCCTCTACGGCCCAAGCTGTAGCTTTGCGCAGTCGGATTGTGTTGGCCGCAGCATCCGGGCAATCGAATCAGCAGATCGCGCGGGAACTGGGCGTTCCTGAGGTCACCGTAGGTAAGTGGCGGCGCTGTTTTGCCGAGATGGGAATCGAAGGGCTGAATGACGCTCCGAGATCAGGCAGGCCACCCAAACATGACACGACCGTGTGGCAGAAGGTGCAGACCGCAGCCTGCCAACAGCCGAAATCGCAAGGCCGTTGGACCGTCCGAACGCTGGCGCGAGAGGTGGGATTGCCGCACAGCACAGTGCATACGATATTGAAAGCCTCGGAATTGCAGTTGCACCGTATTCGGACGTTTACCTTTAGCCCGGATCCCGATTTTGAAGCCAAGCTCCTCGATATCGTCGGCTTGTACCTGAACCCGCCCGAGAACGCGCTGGTGATCTGTGTGGACGAGAAGCCGGGCATTCAGGCGCTCGATCGTACGCAGCCGCTGTTGCCTCTACGCGCTAATAAGCCGCGGAGTTGGACCAACGAATATGTACGCCACGGAACTCAGACGTTGATCGCCGCTCTGGAAATCGCTACAGGCAAGGTCGTAGCCCACATCCGTAACCGACGAACTTCCGTAAACTTTCTCCGCTTCATGAATGAGGTCGTGCGCACCCATCCTCAGCAAGAGCTTCATGTCGTGGCGGATAATCTCAACATTCATAAGAACGAGGCCGCCCACCGATGGCTGAAACGCCACAAACTCGTCACGTTCCATTACACTCCCACCCATGCTTCCTGGGTGAATCTGATTGAATGCTTCTTCAGTATTCTGAGCAAACAAGGCCTGGCACACAGCGTTCAGCGGTCAAAACAGGATCTCAAAGATCTTATTCAGCACTTCATCGCCGCTTACAACGCCAACTGTGGTCCCTTCACATGGACCAGGGGACCCGAACAGTTGCAACGCATCATCGAGACTACTAAGGAGTATCAGGTCGCTCACCCCAAAAAGCCTCGGCGTCGACGCACCAAACGAAAAAAGAGCGATTATATAAAGACTAACCGGACGATGCACTAGTTCTCTGACCACTTGCAGAGGTTCTCTTGATGGTGGGACACAACGCCTTGGGTACGCACATTCTGCCCATTCTTCGACTGGAAGGTTCTGCGGCGGATTGCGGTCGCGTATCAGGAACGTCGGGAGGCGATTGCCGCGCCGGATGGGTGGCTGAGCGAAGGGTACGGTCTCGATCTCACGTTTCTGGCTACAGCGGCCAACTTCGAGACGCGTACGAACGGCGCGACGCACATGGCGAATGATGATAATTTGCTTTTCGATGCGATAGCGCATTTGAAGATTGTGGACGTTTCGTGCCCGCAGCAAATGTTATCGGTGATGCAGTGGATCATGGAGGGAAATCGTGGGCTGGTGTACCTGCGTGTTATGCGTACGCCGTCCGCTGTTCTCTATGGCCCCGATTACGATTTGAGTTCGGCCAGGGTGTCGTTCTGCGTTCGAGCGAAGATGATGTTGCGATGATCGTGAGCAGTGGACGGGGTGTCCACGAGGCGCTGTCTGCTGCTGTGGAGTGCGCTCAGCGAGGTGTTAACGTGGGCGTGGTCGGACATGCCGTCGATCGATGAAGATTTGCTGCTGAGGCTGTATCAGTCCGGCAAGCTCGTTTGCTTCGCAGACCAGAATAACGGATACATTCTGCATAGATTCCTGAAGGTGCTTTACAGGCATCCGGAGAGTGCCCGAAGCGGTGCTCTCGGCCAGATTCTTTCAATCAACACCCTCGATCGAAATGGAAACGCGCAGTTCATTCACTCAGGGACCTACGAGGAGTTGACAGCGGGTTTCGGACTTACCCCGGCCCAGATCGCGCAGACGCTGCGAGTCCGACTGGCGGAAGCGGGCGCCGGAGTTCAGTAAGGCTCTCGTCCGATTGCGGAGGTGGAGTGCGTCACGCTTCGGAGACCGGAGCGTCGGGTACCCAGAACGGTTCCCGCGCAGGAACGAACTCAAGTCGGCACTTCGGGGATGAATGTCTTTAGCCATTCGGCGCAGTACTTCATGCCGGCCTGTTCCGAGAGGACGTGCCCAAGGACTATGAGCGCCTTTTTTCGGCCAGAGGTGATCATGTCCTGGACGTACTCGACGACTTCCCACTCGCGTGTCTCCCCGCAAATAAACAGGTCAGTGTCTTGTCGTGCGGCAAGGTTGATTCCCGGGAACTGGCTGATAAATCCTCAGCTCGCGTTGACTCGCCGGACCGGCAGCTTCGGGTCGCCGAGCACTCGCATGGTTCGAATTCTGAGCCTCGACTGAATGTCTTTGGCAAGTTTTGCCAACGGCGTCTCGGGAATTGTGAAAAGTCGAGGATTGCTCGCATCTACGTATTTATCCCAGCCGAACTCGCGCGCCATTCCGAATGCAATGCCATCCGGCGTACGACGATGCCAGTGGTCGTGAAAGTGGAATGAAACCATGTTGTGTTGGCGGACGAAGTCCGTTTTGTAGAGATAAACGGGATCATCCTTCAGCTGGTCGATCGTGTCCTGATGCGAGTAGAATGTCGGCTCATGAGTGATGACCATGTTTTTGCCGCCGGCGGCGGCTCGCTTCATCACATCCAGAGTGGCCATCATCGTGGTGGCTATGCCCTGGACCGGAGTGTCTGCAGTGCCCGCGATGAGGTTGTCGACCGTCTGATCTCGCCAGGGTATACCGACATTCTGTTTTATCCTCGCGATCACCTTCCCGGCAGTGATCGATTTACCGTGCTCGCTTTGGCCCGCGAGCGGGGGTGCGGTCGCGATTGCAGCCGACGCTGCTAACGCTCTGCGCCGCGAGATAGCTCCAAGGCTCATCGTGGTCCTCCCTGGACAGATCTCAGGTCGATTGTACCGGGGATTGCGCTCGCGCAAGGAGTATTGCGCAATCTCGCGCTGCTGGTTCGGGAGTTATTGGGAACGACCCGATTGCAGGATGTTGCGAATTTCTTTAGCGATGGCATCCCGACTTTTTGTCCCGTCGATGTCATGGATTGCTGCTTCAGGATAGTAGACGCGGATGAAGTCCAGTTCCCGGTGGTAGTCTTTCAGCCGCTGATCGGCATCGGACGGCTGCTGGCCTTTGAGTCTTTTCTTCACCACGCCGTCAGGCACCTGAAGATGGATAATGACCGGAGTGGGAAGGCCAAGTTCCTGCAGCAGATGTTTGAGGTAGTCTGCGTGTATCGCGGCCGCTGGATAACCGTCCAGAATCACTCCTTTCGACAGATCGAGTGAACGTAGCTTCTCGTCGACCAGTCGATTTACAGCAGGGTCGACGCGCGGGTCCAGTGGGGCTGTGCCGGCGTTGTTCTTTTTTGAGAATTCCTGCCGGTTCGCTGCGATCAGTTCATCGACGGAGACAATGGGGACACCGAGGTCTTTACTCAGAGCTGAGGACTGAGTCGTTTTGCCACCGGCTGGTGGTCCGATGAGAAGGACGACAGGACCCGGCGAACTTGCCATTATGGCTGTCCCGAAGCAGACGAGTAAAGACGAGAGCGTCATGGCTTCGCTGATTCCTTACTTTTTTCAAGTCGTAATTCCACGGTAACTGTCTTTCTCGAATCAAACTGACTTATCGTGCGCCGCGGTGAACCGGCGCCTTTAAAAGTTGCCTCGACGTTATAGTCCTGTGTCAGACTGAGCTCGTCGAACCGAAACGAGCCCGCGTTGTCTGAGGTAACCGTCCTGATGGAATTGCTGGCTACGTCTTTCAACCGCACGGTTGCTCCGCTTACAGGATGTCCGGCAGTGTCGACGACAGTTCCCCGGAGAGCACGAACCTGTTCAGAATCCTTCTTCGCCTTTCTGCCAAAGAGAACATAGTCCTGGTCACGTGGCGAAGGGGTATTGTTGACGGCCTGAGGGACTGCCGTCGCGCAAGACACAACCATCAGGGAGATCCAAACCGGAATTCTGATAACTGCGCACCGGTGACTGTCACGACACGTCTTGTGTTTTAAATCAAACAGCGGATCGAGATGCATACACTTCCCTCGGCACAATTTAAGGCTAAATCAGGTTGGTGACAGTCGGTTGCCATTTGTTCCAACAAACCGGTCAGAGAGGAGGTTGTAGCCTGTCTTGCGTACGAAGAGCGAGTCCTTCGGGCACGTTACGACTCAGATTCCCCGCAAGCACCGAGAGGTTCAGGAAGTTGGCTCAGATGATCGATTCTGTAAGTCACGCGACATTTATATCAGATCAGGTGTTAAATGCACTACGGACTCCGTAAAATTCACGACCGCTGATTCACTTCTCAGTAACAGATCTGCTCATTTCGTCGAAGATACTCCGACAAATCGAAAAAAAGCGGAACCTATCGTCGGTATCGAAGCATCCTTTGCTCCGTCGATGGCATCAACTTTCTGCTAGGCTACACCAATGATGCCGACAGGACCTGTCTGCCATCGAGAGAATAAGGAGGAGTAGCACATGCGAATAGTCAACATCACGGCGGCCACCCTGCTCTGCGTAGCAGCAACGGGAATCCTTTCGGCCGACGCATGGAACAAAAAAACCAAGGTAACCTTCAGCGGACCTGTGCAGTTGCCCGCGGCGAACAGCAAGGCGGGACTTGTGTCATTGGCGCCGGGAACGTATATTTTCCGACTCAACGAGTCTCAGGGCAATCGACATCTGGTGCAGGTTACCAATGAGCGCGGAAATCATGTTTATACGACAATCCTGGCGATTCCGGACTATCGACTGAACGCCACCAGCAAGACCGTAATGTACTTCAGTGAGCGTCCCGCGGGCCACCCACCTGCCATTAAGAGCTGGTTCTACCCGGGCGACAACTTCGGCCACCGGTTTGTGTATCCCAAGGTACAGGCAATTCAGATCGCCCAAGAGGTCAAGCAGCCTGTTCCGGCATACACAGCAGCAGCTATTGAGCCTGACAAACCGGCACCGCCCGAGGTGAAGGTCGTCACTCCTGCGAAAGAAGAGCAAGCTTACGTAGCTCAGACATTCGACAAAGTGGACGCAGCAGATACGGCCGGCGTCGAAGGCGAGCCCGTGAAAGCTCCGGAAGTGGCCGCCGCTCCCGAAGCAAAGTTGCCCAAAACTGCCTCTCCTGTCTATGCAATCGGACTGCTTGGGTTCATGCTGACAGGGCTGTCATTCTTCGTTCGCCGCTTCTCGGCGCAGTTGCAGTAGATTTCTGAGAGACTCGGGTCCAGGGGCGCTCACGGAGCAGCTCCTGGTCCCTAATTGTCTGCCATGACTCCAAGAACCCGCTCCAGTTTCGTTCGTCGATTTGCGCCCATACTTCGGACAACTCATCGGGTGATGCTGATTGCGGGGTTGTGTCTGTCTTCATGGCCGTTTTTTGTTTCGGCTGAATCACTCTGGGCGCAGTGGTCGGCCGAACGAGAACTTGGTGCCATGGCGGCAAAGGTCGCGACACCGAAGGCTGACCGGCAGGAGGCGATCATACCGGGGAAGCCGGGTGAGCTTCGACCGGTCACGCGCCCTCGGGGCAGTGTATTAGGGCGATTCGAGATACCGCGTCTGCAGCTCTCTTATGCTCTCCTTGAGGGTACCGATAGTCGAACTCTGGACAAGAGCATTGGCCACGTAGAACGTACGGGCTTACCTGGCGACACAGGCAATATCGGAATCGCCGGGCATCGGAACACGCACTTTCGAAAGCTCGAATGGTTACTCCGGGGAGACGAGATCATCCTGAGTTCGCCGGCTGGCCGTTTCCGTTACGTTGTCGAGTGGGCACGCTTGTTTACTCCGGGCGATATCGAAGTGCTCGATGTGAGTCATGGGCCGGCTGTCACCCTGATTACCTGCTTTCCGTTTGAATATATAGGGTCAGCTCCCCTTCGGTTGATCATACGTGCTCTTCCGGACGCAGACACACGGGCCCGGTTGACACCGAATCCTTCCCAAACAAGAAAGGCCGCAGACTAATGCGCGCCGCTTTCCTGACTTTGTCAGTCGTGACTACCGGGCTGTGGTTGCCACTCCTTTCTCAGGCCCCGGATAATTCGACCTTCTCCATGGATGTCCAGCGAGTTGTCTTGCACGCGACAGTGCGTGAAGGCAAAGCACGCTTTGTGGGAGACCTCCAGAAAGACAACTTCGACGTTACTGAGGATGGCGTTCGCCAGGAAATTTTATCGTTCAGTCATGAGGATCTGCCTGTGGCAACGGCGATTCTAGTGGACAACAGCAAGAGCATGATGAACAAGCGCAACGAGGTTGTTGCTGCGGCGAAAGCCTTCGTTCGCGCCAGCAATCCCGGCGATGAGATGTTCGTCATCCACTTCAACGAAAAGATCACGTACGGATTGCCAGAGAACGTACCTTTTACGAGTGATCAGCAGTTGCTCGACCAGGCCCTCGAACGGATGAACCTTGATGGCCAGACCAGACTCTATGATGGGATCCTCGAAGCACTCAAACATCTGAAAAATTCAAAACTCGCCAAGAAGGCCATCTTTGTGATCAGTGACGGAGGCGACAACATGAGCTTGGGAAAGGATGTCGACGTCATCCGCGAAGCGGACCTGTCGGGAGCACTGTTTTACGGGATCGGAATCTACGATCCGATGGATGGCGACGCGAATCCGGGAGTAATGCGGAAGCTGGCACAAGCGACCGGCGGCGAAGTATTTTTTCCGAACGATGTATCGGAGGTCCGTCAGCTTTGCGAGAATATCGCACGTGATCTTCGAAGCCAGTACATGTTCTCTTACGCACCGACGCAGAAGCATTCAGGTGCGACCGCCTATCGAAAGATTCGGGTTCGGGTCAAGGATCCGAAAGGCCGCAAACTGATTGTTCGCACGCGCACTGGTTACTACGCCAGTGCAGCGAGTTCAACGGAAAGTCGTAAGCAATGATCTCCACACGAAGAAACCACCTGCGGACGCTTTGTGGTGCCTTCGCGACCGGCATCACCTATGCCGGAACACTCCCTGTCGACTTCAACAGCTACACTGATGCCGACAAAGAGAGCTTTCTGACACAGGGCAAAATCATCTCGGTCGAGGACATCGGTCACGGCGTGACCAAGCCCATCAAGGTCGGGCTGGACTTTAGTGGTGTCCAGCACGCTGCGCAGATTCAGACCGTCGACAAGGATCTTCCTGACTTTTTCCCCAAGACCGGCGCTCCGATACACATGAGGGACAGCTGGCGGTTCAATGTCGCTGCGTATAAACTGGACCGCCTTCTGGAGATGAGGATGGTTCCGGTTACCTCCAGGCGGATCTATAAAGAAAAGCCTTCAGCAATTACGTGGTGGGTGGACGATGTTCTCTTCGAGGAGACTGACCGCATCAAGAAGGACCTCACAGCTCCTGACCCGGAACGGTTCGATCGGCAATTTGCCGTGGCCCGAGTCTTCGACGAACTGATCATCAATATCGACCGCAACCTGTCCAATTTTCTCATCACGAAATCCTGGAACCTCGTCCTGATTGATCATTCACGGTCGTTCACGGCGTACCACGGGATTCGGAACGAGGCAAAGCTGACAAGGTGCAGCACTGCGCTTCTCGCGAAAATGAAACAGCTGACCGAAGCGCAGGTTTCTGCCGCGGTCGGTCCATTGCTGACGAAAGCTGAGATTTCTGCACTAATCGCGCGGCGTGACCTGATCGTTGATTTCTTCCAACGTCAGGCGACATCGAAAGGTGCCGGGAATGTTTTCTTCACCTGACCTGCATCGTTTCAGCCGCCGACACTGGATCCTCCTTGCGTCAGGGATGACGCTGCACGCAGCGCCCGGCGAACAGCTTCGACGCATGGCTCCGCCCGGCGACCAAACGCCGGATCCCGCCCTTGCGGGTCTGCTGACCCAGCTGAAGAAGCTTGTGGCAGCACGCGATCACGCAGGTTTAGCGTCCAAAATGGACGCCACTTTCCGCGTCGAATTTGATTCCGGCAAGGGGCCCGCCGCGTTCCGGCATCACTGGAAGCCGGAGTCCGCATCCAGCCCTGTTTGGGGCATTCTCGAACATCTGCTGGAGATTCCGGGATACGCTTACTCAGGCACACTCTACGCCAAGCCATATGTATTTGCGAGATTTCCGTTCGACCTCGACCGACTGAACTATATAGTTGCGGTGAAAGAAACAGTGCCGCTGCTTGCCGAGCCGGCACCCAACGCGAAGCAGCTGGCGTCCGCGGGCTACTCGATCCTGCCGCTCGCACGACCTGCCCAGCCGCCAGTGATCATAGCCCCTGGAACATGGGTCGAAGTTCGGCATCCGGCTGCGGGCCGATGTTTTGCCGCTTCGGCAGACGTCTATCAACCGGCCGCACATCGCATCTTCTTCGAAAAGCGTGCGGGACGATGGCGATGGATCAGCCTCACCGCCGCTACTCTTGCAGATCCTCCGGAATTAAAACGAAAGCTGGCGGCAACAGCGTAACGATGCTCCGCCGTGACTTTCTCGCGAGCAGCCTCATCCTTGCTGCACCTGGTCCCGACACACAGGATGACTGGCAAAACGTGCCTCGTGTCGTTGCAGTCGGTGATGTACATGGCGATAAAGATGCGCTGTCGGCGGTTCTGAAGATGTCGGGGATCATCGACGAGCAGGAGAAGTGGACCGGGGGAAACACTCACCTGGTGCAGATTGGCGATATTCCTGCACGCGGTCCACAGACCCGTACAGCGTTTGACATGTTGATGCGGCTGGAGAGCGAAGCGAGCAGCGCCGGAGGTAAACTCCATGCCCTTATCGGGAATCACGATGCCGGTGTAGTTTACGGCGACCTGCGGAATACCTTACCTGAGGAATATGAGGCGTTTCGCACCGCGGAGTCGGAAACCAAACTGCAGAAGGCACTCGATCAGGAACTCGAGTCGAGGCGCCGGGAGGGCCGACTGCCCGCGAATCCTGCTGATATCGAGGGAGTGAAGAAGCTGTGGCTACAGGAGCATCCGCCGGGATTTGTTGAGCACCGCGAAGCATTCAGTCCCTCAGGTCACTATGGCTCCTGGATTCGGCGTCACAACGCTCTCGTCAGGATCAACGACACACTGTTCGTTCATGGCGGGATTTCGCCGAAATACAGTTTACGGAGCCGTTCTGCTCTGAACGAGAGCATACGCAGGGAATTGGCCGATCCGGGTCACCTGCTGCCCGGGGTCGTGACGGATCCGCTGGGACCACTGCGGTATCGTGCGCTGGTTGAAGAAGCAGGTCCTGCTCTCGACCCACATCTGACGAAGGTGCTGCGTACATGGGGTGTACGGAGAATGGTGATCGGCCACACCGTCACGCGCAGCGCGATCCTGCCTCTGTTTGGCAGCCGCGTTGTAGATATCGATGTCGGGCTATCCCGGTTTTATGGACGACCGCCAGCGTGCCTCATTCTGGAGAATGGAAAAGCCAACGTTCTTCATCGCGGGACTCGCATTCCCTTACCGGACGCGAAGCCAGCGGCACAACTTGAGTACCTGAAAGCCGTCGAGGCTGCAGACAAAAAGCCCTCCCCAGTGACAAAGCTTATTGAGAAATTTCAATCTCAGGGCGGGATTGAGCCTTTCACACCGCCGACTGCTGTCGAACGTGACTGATTGCACTCCCTCATGTTGAGCCCGCAATAACTCACTGAGATTTTCAATCATCTTTCCCCCAATTGAATCGTTGGGTGCGGTCACTACAGTCTTTGAAAAGCATGCCTGCTGCTACAGAAGCCAAGCCCGTCATAGCGCCACACACCGCCGAAGGAGCGCGACTGGCAGAAACGTATGGCAAACCGCTGATCTGGCGGCGGTGGGGTCCGTATGTCAGCGAACGTTCCTGGGGAACGGTTCGCGAAGACTATAGCCCGCATGGCGGGGCATGGGAGCATCTTGGCCATGATCTGGCTCGCAGCAAGGCATACCGGTGGGGCGAAGACGGTATGGCCGCGATTTGCGATCGCTACCAGATCCTCAGCTTCGCGATGGCCTTCTGGAACGAACAGGACGAGATTCTGAAGGAGCGTGCGTTTGGCCTGACTCCTCTCGAGGGAAATCACGGCGAGGACGTTAAGGAGTATTACTTCTACCTTGACAGCACTCCGACCCACTCGTACATGAAGTATTTGTACAAGTATCCTCACAAGGCATATCCATACAGCTTGCTACGTGATGAGAATCGCCGCCGCGCAGGAAGCGGAGCCGAGTTCGAGCTTCTGGATACCGGAATTTTCGACCAGGATCGTTACTTCGATATTCAGATCGAATACGCGAAGGCTTCGAGCGAAGACATTTGCATTCGTGTGGAGGCTTTCAACCGAGGTCCAGAGCCAGCGCCGCTTCATTTAATTCCGCATCTTTGGTTTCGGAACACGTGGTCCTGGGGAGATGAACCACAGCCGGAACCGTGTATTCGGCCGGACGATGCCTCCAAGGATTCTGTCTGCATTGTTGCCGACGATTCCTGTGGCGCAGCTCCTGCGAATCTTCCATTTACGTACCGACTTGGGACGCGATATCTGTATGGCCGTGGCCACGGTGAGCTACTGTTCACAGACAATGAATCGAATTTTGAACGGCTGTACGGAGTTCCAAACCGGCGTACTTATCTGAAGGATGCGTTCCACCGTGCTATCGTCAATGGCGAATCGGACGCGGTAAATCCCAGCCTGACAGGTACTAAAGCCTGCATTCACTACCGATATATCGTTCCTGCAGGCGAGTCAGTTGTCCTGCAGCTTCGACTTTCACCAAATCCTCGTACTGACCCCTGGAGAAGCTTCGACGCAATCGTACAGGAGCGCCGGGACGAGGCGGACGAATTCTACAATTCGATCCATCCGCCCCTGGCGAGTAAAGACGAGCGCCTCGTACAACGCCAGGCGCTTGCAGGGATGTTGTGGTCGAAGCAGATTTACCTTTTCGACGTCAGTAAATGGATGGACGGTGACAACACGCACATGCCACCGCCCTCCTCACGGCACGACATCCGGAACCGCCACTGGCGGCATCTCAACTCGATGCGAATTCTGTCGATGCCAGACAAATGGGAGTATCCCTGGTTTGCGGCCTGGGACCTTGCCTTTCACACGATTCCACTTGCGCTGGTAGATCCGGAGTTCGCCAAGGAACAGCTCTGGCTCATGCTGTTTGAGCAATTTCAGCATCCGAATGGTCAGATTCCGGCATACGAATGGGAGTTCTCTGACCTGAATCCACCGGTTCACGCGTGGGCTGTCTGGCGGGTCTACAACATGGACCGCGAACGGACTGGGCACGCGGATCGGGAGTTCCTTGAAAGATGTTTTCACAAACTGCTGATCAACTTCGCATGGTGGGTGAATAAAGTTGACAGTGCTGGTAACAACGTCTTTGAAGGCGGCTTTCTTGGACTCGACAACATTACTGTCATTGACCGGAGTGAGAAGTTGCCCGGCGGCGGCGTGCTGGAGCAATCTGACGCGACGGGCTGGATGGGGATGTTCTGCCTCAACCTGATGCGGATTGCGCTCGAGCTTGCGAAAGCGAATCAAGTGTATGAGGGCACGGCGCTTAAATTTTTTGAGCACTACATCTACATCGGCTCAGCGATGAAGCATATGGGTGGCCGCAATTACTCGTTGTGGGACGAGGAAGACGGGTTCTTTTACGACGTTCTTCGTTACCCTGACGGCCGCTTTGAAAAGTTTCGTGTGCGATCCCTCGTTGGCGTCATACCTTTGTATGCCGTGGAGGAGTTGAGACTGGATGCCGTTGAATCTCTTCGTGAGTTCCGCACAAATTTCTTGTGGTTCGTCAAGAATCGAGGGAAACTGACGGACGGATGCTGTCATCCTGTCGAGAACGGCGAGGATAATCTATATCAGTTAACGGTAGTCGACCAGGACCAACTGCGTCGGATGCTGAACCGACTTGTTGATTCAAATGAGTTTCTGTCCGAGTACGGTATCCGGAGCCTGTCGAAATACCATCAGCACCACCCCTTCGTTTTCGGGGATCGGGAAGTGCGTTATGATTCGGCGGAATCCGACAACAAGATCAAGGGCGGAAATTCGAACTGGCGAGGACCGATCTGGTTTCCGACCAGTTACCTGATTATTGAATCACTTGGCAAACTGGGTCAGACGTTTGGCGCGAGTCTGGGCATAAGCGCCGAGTCCGATGGGAGCGGAAGCCGGGAGCTTACAGCAATAGCCGGTGACATTGCAAATCGCATGATCCGGATTTTTACCCGAAATGACCAGGGTCGCCGGCCCGTTTTTGGCCGAAGCGAGAAGTTCCAGCAGGATCCTTACTGGCGAGACCTGGTTCTGTTTTATGAATTCTATGACGGAGAAAGCGGGGCCGGGCTGGGCGCATCACATCAGACTGGCTGGACCGGACTCGTCGCTGCCCTGATCGACGAGTGGAGGCGTACCCCACCAGCTCGCACCTAGAATCACATAATGCGCCTGCTCATCGCAGAGGGCATCATTCTTCCTGGCTTCACGCGTTTAGACACGCCAGCAGAGGCGGTACGAACAAGATGACGATTGCCAAACGGCTGGTTCTGCTGCTCGCAGCGCCGATTCTCGTGCTGATCGCCCTGAGCGCCGTTCTCGTGTACCAGTTGAACGACCTCGATAAGAAGAGCCGGTTCGTTGTGGAATACCAGGTCGAAAGCCTGTCAGTTCTCGGAAACATTTCCAAGCACATCACAGAAATGAGGGTAGCGCTCCGTACACTTGCGCTGGCGGACGATCCAGCGCAAGTGACGGAAGCTGCCGCGTTAATTCGTCAGAAGCGGCTCGAAGTCGACCAACTGCTCGCGGAGTATGGGAACAAACTGATCAGTGACCAGCCAGACCGTCGTTTGTTCAACGAGTTTGTAGCTCTGAATCGCGAATGGGGTTCGATATCTGAACATGTCGCTGAGCGGGCCATTACGGGTAAGCGCGAGGAAGTCAGAGTTGCCCTTCTGCATGGTCACGTCCCGGAAGTCGGCGACAGGTTTAACAAGGTACTGACTGACTGGATCGGACACAATGAACAACTCGCGAAAGACGCGGGGCACGCAAGTCTGTCGGCTATTGAAGTATCTCAGGGCCGGACCGGCGCAGCGATAGCTTTGGCGCTGTTGCTTTCATCCGCTCTGGGTTACCTGACATTTCGAAGCATTGTTCATCCTATACGGGGGCTGGTTACCGCAGTAAGGACCATTGCCGAAGGTGATTACAAGCGCCCGGTTCCATTCACGGACTCGCCGGGTGAAACTGGCGAACTGGCGCGGTCCGTCGAAGTTCTTAAGAGCGCTGCCGGCCAGACAGCAGATCAGCAATGGATCAAATCAAATATTGCGCGCTTATCGAGCACGCTGCAGCGCGCTGACTCTCTTGGGGAATTCGGCGAGATCCTGCTTGCCGGGTTGATGCCCCTACTCGGAGGTGGCGCGGCGGGTTTTTACTACTACAACAAAGAGGCGAAGCAACTCCGGCGTGAAGCGATCTACGGCGTCACCGATCCAGATGCACTGCCGATAGCGATTTCAGCCGGCGCAGGCCTGAGCGGCGAATGCGTCCGACAGGCCGTTCCCATCGAATTGCAGGACATCCCGGCAGAGTACCTACGCATCTCCTCAGGACTCGGCTCGTCGGCTCCGAACCATGTGGCCGCCTACCCGCTGATTGCTCAGGACGAGGCTGTAGGTGTTCTGGAATTAGCGACGTTTAGTCGCCTGAGTGACACGAAAACGGCGCTTCTCAACGAACTGCTTCCGATTGTTGCACTCAGTTTGCAGGTCTTGTCCCACAACCTTGCGACCCGAGAACTACTCGTGCAGTCACAGAAGCAGGCGCAGCAGCTGGAGGAACAGGCCGAAACAATCAACACGCGCGCGCGCCTCGACAGCATGAATTCGGAAATTGGCGCGGCGATGGTCAGATCGCAGGATTTCCAAATTACGCTCCAGAGCTGCGCCGAAGCAGTCCTGACCGGCGTCAACGGCGCCTTTACCAGGATTTGGCTGCTTTCACCCGGCTCAGATACTCTGACCCTCAGCACAAGTGTTGGCTTGTACACTCATCTGGACGGCGCGCATGCTCGAGTCAAGGTTGGCGAACGCGAACTCGGTCGGATCGCTGCTTCGCAAAAGCCGCTGGAGACGAACGAATTGCAGGCAGAGCAAGGAATCGACACGGAATGGGCCGCACAGCAGGACATCGTGTCATTCGCAGGCTACCCGCTCGTGGTACAGGACCAGCTGATCGGCGTTATCGTAACGTTTGCACGCAAACACCTTGATACGGTGGAGTTCAACGCACTGGAAGAAGCTGCGCGACGGATCAGTATTGGAATCCAGCGGCTGCACACTGAAGAAGCACTTCAGAAAACGAACTTCTTGTCCGACGGCGCCCTCGAACTCACCAAGGCCGGCTACTGGCACGTACCGATCGACGGTTCGGGCTGGTACAACTCGTCCGACCGCACCGTTCGTATCTTCGGAGATCCCCCAACTCCCGATTTTCGTTATTCACTGGAACACTGGGCGGCACAGGTCCGACAAGGTGACGAAGCTGCCGCAGAGATCGCGATCGACAGCTTCCACTCCACGATTGACGGCCGGGAGTCGGTGTACGACGCCACATATGCATACAAACGTCCAATAGATGGTCGGGTCGTCTGGATTCATTCTTTGGGAAATCTCGTGAGAGACGAAAACGGCAATCCGACCGACATGTACGGGGTCACTCAGGACATTACCGATTTCAAGCTGCTCGAAAGGGAACTGATAGGTGCGCGGGAGAAGGCTGAAGAAGCGACCGCGGCCAAGTCCATGTTCCTGGCCAACATGAGCCATGAAATCCGAACGCCGATGAATGCGATCATCGGTATGACCCACCTTGCGCTGAAGACAGATCTGACACAGCGGCAACGCGATTATCTCATTAAGGTCCGTACTGCCGCAGGCGCCCTGCTGGGGATTATCAACGACATTCTTGATTTTTCAAAGATCGAAGCCGGCAAACTGGATATAGAGAATGCTGAGTTTCGGTTCGACGATGTACTTGAAAACGTTTCGACCGTTGTCGGACAGAAGGCACTCGAGAAAAACCTTGAGTTCCTGATATCCACGCAACCAGACATTCCTCCGAACCTCGTGGGAGATCCGCTGCGGCTCGGGCAGATACTCATAAACCTCGTCAACAACGCCGTCAAATTCACAGAACGCGGCGAAGTGGTCGTGAGCGCAACCGCTGCGGAACGTGAGGACAACCGGGTCAAGCTATCGTTTTCGGTCCGCGATACCGGAATTGGAATGACTCCGGAACAACTGGGGCGGTTGTTCCAGGCATTCAGTCAAGCCGATACGTCGACGACTCGCAAGTTCGGCGGTACCGGTCTTGGACTGTCCATCAGCCGCCGTCTGGTGGAGATGATGGGCGGCACTATTCACGTGGATAGCGAGGCTGGCGCTGGAAGTACCTTTACGTTCACGGTTTGGCTCGGTATCGGCGCGGCCGTGCACGAACATAAGCACTTTGTGCCCGATCTTGCCGGTATACGAACACTGGTTGTGGACGACAACGCCCAGGCACGAGAAATCCTTACTGACACTTTGAGAGCATTCTCGCTGCGTGCTGAAGCCGTTTCTTCCGGTCAGGAAGCGATCAAGGCGATTAAAGGTGCCGACACAAGCGATCCATATCGCCTGGTTCTAATGGACTGGCACATGCCGGGGATGGATGGACTCCAGGCAAGCGCGATCATCAAACGCGACGCCGAGCTTCAGCACATTCCGCGCATAATCATGGTTACCGCGTTCGGCCGCGACGAGGTCCGCAGCCAGGCTGAGCAAATCGGCATCAATGCTTATCTTACGAAGCCACTTAATGCATCCGTTCTGTACGACGCTCTGATCGGGCAGTTCGGTGCGGCCACTCTGGAGCCTGCGGTTTCCGCGAGTCATGGTGGGAGCACACAGGAATACAGCGCGAAAGGTGCACGCGTGTTGTTGGTCGAAGACAATGACATGAACCAGCAGGTAGCGACAGAATTGCTTGAAAGTGCGGGAGCTGTCGTAACCGTTGCCGACCATGGTGGTATCGCAGTCAAGATCCTCGAAGACGGCCCACAGCCTCCAGCATTCGACATTGTGCTGATGGATCTCCAGATGCCAGTTATGGACGGATTTACGGCGACGCGCACACTCCGCGCAAACCCGCGATTCGCCGCCTTGCCGATCGTCGCAATGACTGCTCATGCACTCGTGGAGGAGCGCGAACGATGTTTGCAGGCGGGCATGAATGATCATCTGACAAAGCCGATCGATCCCGATGCACTCTTCGCGGCAGTCGCACGCTGGGCAAAGCCGGCCTCCGCACAGGAGGCAATCGCGCTAGTTGATCCAAAACCTGCGACTCCGGAATCTTTCATCCCGAGCATCGAAGGTGTAGATATCACGGACGGCCTGAAGAGAGTCGGAGGGAATGCTCGACTATACAGGAGCCTGCTGCATCAGTTCTGCGTAAAACAATCCGAAACGGATATTCAAATTGCTGAAGCTCTTCATGGCGGAGACCGCGAAACGGCTGAGAGGCTCGCCCATACCCTCAAAGGCATAGCCGGAACGATAGGTATGTCGGAGTTACAGGCAAAGGCGGCGAACGTCGAACAGGCAATCCGTCAGGGCGACGTGACGGTCAAAGAACATCTGGAAGCGCTTCGATCTGTACTTGCGATTCAGGTTGAGCGTATTCGGGCAGTGCTGCCTGATTCGAAACCGGTCGAAAAGATGCAGGACCACATCGATTCCAAAGCGGTGACGGAAGCCATCGAGCGTCTCAAAGAGCTGATCGAAGCGAATGATGGCGACGCGGAAGATGCGGTACAGCCCGTGGCAGACGCGCTCGCCGGATACATCGATTCGACCTTGCTTCAGGAGCTGCGCCAGGCGATCACCGACTTTGATTTCGATGCCGCGCAAATGAAGTTAAGCCAGATCGCTCAAAGTTTTCATCTCAGTCTCGGCGATCCCGATGACAAACGACGACAAGAAGCTCATTCTGCTCGTTGATGACGCTCCCGCAAACCTGCAGGTCGCACGCGAAATCCTGAAGGACACCTATAAGATTCGTATCGCTACCGCTGGAGCGAAGGCGCTCGAACTGGTGAAAACCCAGCCGCCGCCGGATCTGATACTGCTCGACGTCATGATGCCGGAGATGGACGGATACGAGGTCTGTACGCGACTGAAGGCCGACCCCGAAACGCGCGACATACCGATTATCTTTCTCACAGCAGCGACCGACGTGAAGGATGAGACTCAGGGCTTCGATGTTGGGGCGGTGGATTATATCCACAAGCCTTTTTCACCGCCCGTGGTGATGGCGCGTGTGCAGACACATCTCAATCTCCGCGAAACGCGGGAACAACTCGCACGTGAGAAGGGACTCGTGGATCGTCTGCTCGATAACATGCTGCCTGCCGCCGCAGTGACGGAACTCAAGGCGACAGGGCAGGTCGCGCCGAAACGCTTTGAGAATGTAGCTGTGATGTTCGTCGACCTCGTCGGGTTCACCTCGTACTGCGACCGGCATCCGCCGGAGGAAGTCGTCGGCAGCCTAAGCGATCTGTTTGTCATGTTCGAAGAGTGCGCAAACCGGAATGGTCTCGAAAAACTCAAGACCGTGGGGGATGCATTTCTCGCCACGGCGGGGCTGCTGAGATCAGTAGAGAATCCGCTTCGTGCAGCGGTGATATGCGGGCTGGAGATCGCCGCCCGTACGCCGTCGATCCGCGACGGCTGGCGCGTGCGCGCCGGCGTGTTCCGCGGACCTGTAATGGCCGGCATAGTTGGCCGCGAGCGTTATCAATTCGACATTTGGGGCGATACCGTAAACGTTGCGTCGCGTCTTACGTCCGCGGCTTCACCTCAATCGGTCGCACTTACCGAAGCTCAGGGTGCAACCTTGAGCAGCTGGCCGATCTCCCCCCGGGGTGCGGTTGAACTGAAGGGCAAAGGAGCCGTCCCGATTGTTGAAATCCCGCTCGCGACTGCGGAGACCGTGACTGCATCAATTTAACGCCTCGCACCCGCTTAGAGCAGGCGAAGCGTAAGGACGGTCATATCGTCCATCTGCTCGGCTTTCCCCGCGAACGTATCCGCCCCTGCGACAAGGGATTCGGCAATTTCTTTCGCGCTCCGGTCAGCTACCCGGCGAAGAAGCGCTTTAATCTCTTTCTCACTCCAGAACTCGTCGCTCACGTTGCCCACTTCACTAATTCCATCGGAAAAACAGACAAGGACATCTCCACGTTGCAGATCGATAGTTCCTTGCTCGTACGGAAAGTCCTGCACCATTCCGACAGGTGTTCCGCCGATTGTCAAACGGCTGATTGCGATGCCATCTGTTTCAGGTCGCATGAGCATCGGAGGGCAATGGCCGGCGTTGACGTAGCCCAGAGACAGCGATCGCGGGTCGATGACTCCGCAGAACAACGTGGAATAAAGATCGGTCGCGGAAGCATTGACCGAGTTATTCAGATCAGAGACGAGTTCGGGAAGCGACTTATCACCACGCAGCAGAAGTAGTCGGAGCGAGGACTGCACGCTCGCCATCAATACCGCTGCCGGAACACCTTTACCTGAAACGTCACCTACCGTAACGGCAAATCTTCCGGTTGCCGTCTGGACGAAATCGTAATAGTCCCCACCCACCGCTTTTGCAGGACGGAAGAACGCCGCACATTCCATTCCAGCAATCGCCGGCAGAGTTCGCGGCAGCAGGCTAGTCTGAACGTCACGAGCGATCTCCAACTCCCGGTGAAGCAAACGTGCTGCTTCTGCTTCCTTGCGCAGTCGCTGTGTCTCGATTGCGGACGCGGAATAGGAACCTGCCAGTCCGAGCAGAGTCACGTCGCTCGCCGTGAAGCCGCCAGCCTTATTCAGCGCCTGAAATGCGCCGATAATCTTGCTATCCGCTGTCCGCAACGGGATAACCAACACGGATCGTGTTATGTAGCCGCTGGATTCATCAATTTGATTCAGAAAGCGTGTGTCGGCAGAAGTGTCGTTCACGACTACGGGCTCGCCTCGAGCTACGCATGCACCGACGAGACCGTGACCGATGTCGATTCGGAGCTCCCCGACTCCATGCGCCACAGTTGTGTAGAGCTGGTTCGCCGTTCCATCGATGAGCCAGATGCTGCACCGGTCAGCACCGACGAGGTCTCGCGCCATATCGGCGTTCAACCGAAGCAGATTCGCAGTGTCCTGCTCCTGAGTTATACGTGCCGCATAGGCGAAGATGACTTGGGAAATATGATCCCTTGCGCTTGCCGTTTCAGAGTGTGCCAGAGTAGTCACATCCTCATCGAGTCGATCGCGACACAGATGCAACCTGGATGATGCCAGATTCGCTAATGCGACTGCGCGAAACCAAAGTCAGAAACAGTATTCACGTCCGGATTCGCCGATTTCCAGCGACGGCAGCTGCAATTCCTCCAGCTCGCGTGTTATTTCATCACGGTAAGCCGCCTTGAGGTGAACGGCGATGATCCTGACGTGTTCAGGAGCCTTGGCGACCTCGCGGCGAAACATCTCGGGTGTAAGGTGACGGGCTTCTTCCGCGATTTTCCACATTCGGTTTGGAAACGAGGCCTCCAGAAATACCGCGCGCAGACACTTGCTTTCCCGAGCTACTTGCCAGAGCCGCTCGGTCGGTCCCGAGTCGCCCGCGAAGATCACAGTACCGGAGCTATCCTGCACGATGTAAGCGAATGTCGGAACTGTGTGATTGACCCAGACGGGCAAGACGGTGAGACCATCGATGTTGACGCAAACCTCAGGCACGAGGACCTGCATTCTGATGAACGGTGGCAAGTCTCTGGACAACGCTTCAAAATCCGGCCAGACAACGTCGTTGAAGACAAATCTGCGTAACGCTTCCAGGGTTTCCGGACTGCTATAAACAGAAGGGCAATCTGGCCCCGGATTCCACACGTTCTCGATAAAAAACGGAAGACTCGCGATGTGATCCGCATGGCAGTGTGTCAACAATATGTGGCGAACGTCTTCCTGATCCTCCGGTTTTCCGTGAAAGCCGAGGCATCCTGCGTCGATCGCGACCGTGCCGTTGACCAGATAGCTGCTGACGTATTGAACGTTACTGGCGCTGTTCGAAGATCCAAGGATGCGAACCTTCATTCAGAGTGTCTCCCCCACACCGGATGTTCCACGGGAAAGGGCATGTAATCAGTTCTGAGTATGCGCAATCTTCGCATTAGCTTCTCTGAGCCGTCTCGTAAGAAGCCGTACGATACCCTGCGTCAGCGCAGGATTCTCTGCAAGCACATCATAAAATTCTTCTGATCCGATTCGCAGCAGCACCGCTTCATCCATGATGACTGCATCTGCCGAACGCGGAGCGTCATCCAGGACAGCCATCTCTCCAAAGCATGCGCCCTTCGCTATGGTTGCGATTTCTGATCCCCCCTTTACGATACGCACCCGTCCAGATGCCACTATATACAGACAGTCACCCGATTCGCCTTCTCTGAACAGCACCGCGTCGACCGGGGAGCGCATCTCAGTCGCAATTTCAGCAAGTGTGGAAAGGTTCTGGGCCGGCAATGCTCCGAACAGGTCGGACGACTTCAGGATGATTGTCTTCTCGAGTTTCGAGTACATGGTGTAGTCCTGCGTTGTTGTCGAATTCGCAACCGCCGTTTTTGCCCGCCTGCCTTTCTGTGCGAGGTAGTCCGTGACCACCTCGGACTCCCAGGCGTCGGGCGAGGCAGCTCCGTTCTGTATTCGCATCCGGATCTGCTGCTCAGGATCATGAACAAGTTCATGGACAATCTGCGATCGCCGCTCCTGCTGTTGCACGTCGACCAGCGGCAAAAGGAAGCGCTTCTCTTCGCTATTGACTGTCGTTTCAATCAACTCAAGAACATACGGCATTGTCTGCCGGTCCCGGCCATGAACCGCATACAGGCATGCGTCCACTGGAAAATCCGGGTGAGATACCGCGGTAAGGCGGAGGGTGACAGTAACTGCCAACTCGTAGCGGCGAGTTGCGAAGTCACGCAGCAGCAGCGCATCGTGGTCGTTCTGAAGATAGACCAACATGGCATCGCAGAGGTAGGCCTCATTGCGGATAACTGCGGAATGCTCCCGGAGTTGAGCCGTGACGCCGCTTTGAAGTGCACGCGACCTCCTTACGTTTTGCAGGAGTTCGGCAAACTCGGTGTAGCAGTCCAGTTCCTCGGGACGAACGCTGCTGGTGAGGCGCTCCTCCGGCACCATCTCGGGGTAGTCTCGCAGGAGACGAAGCGCCGCCTGACGCAAACGCTCCGGGGCACCATTGCTGACCCTGGAAACAAGATGTTCGACCACGTTACTGGCCGGCATTTCGCGCAGAGCCAGTCTGGCGGCCCGAAAACAGCGGGCATCCGCCAGCGCCTCGACGGCTTCGGGCAGCAAGTCAATATTTCGCGTTGCCGCGAGCGATTCCAGTGCCGCGCAGCGCACGACAAAGCTGCTGTCTCGAAGTAAACGAGCGAGCTTGTCAGGTGAGAGAACTTCGGAGCCGGTGGGAAGTGAACGCAGGACCTCGACAACGGTTGCGGGATCGGAGGATGCCAGCCAGGTGTTAAGAACGGTTCGGGAGTGAGGAATGTCGCCGGTCTGATGTCGAAGAATGGCGGACGCAGCAGCAACTGAAGCTCTCGCATTCGGCGAATTAACCAGCATTGTCAGCAGGTCGCCTATACCTTCGAGCTGGCGGTTTAAAGCGACCTCAATCGCACCTGGCGCGAGTTCACCTCCGGCTCGGCAAGAAGCCAGTACGACCTCATCCGGCAGGACGGCAGGGTCACGTGCCGCCAGGGTGAATAACCTTGCTCTGATTTCCGGAGAGCCGTGTTCTGCCAGATTGCGCAGTGCCGGCGCCCACGGGTCCAGCGGCAAACCGTCGAGGAACGTCAACGCGGCCATTTGCTCCGCCTCATCCGGGCTTTGCAGCGAGCGGCGAATGGAATCAACGACAGCGGGGTCAGCGGCGCTCAAACGCAGCGCTTCGGCATTTAGCTGGCGCTTCTCGATAACCTCAGCGAGGGCGAGCTTGTATTGGCCTCGCAGCCGCAGCACTGTTATCACCCAAACCGCGCAGATGGCCAGTGCCAGTCCGCTAAGCACTCCTGGCGGGGTTGCCTTCACAAGGAAAAACATCAACAGTGCTGTGCTCGCTTCCGCCGCTGCTTTCAATGTTCCGCCGATGAGCGGCTTGGTCGATTGCCGCTCCTCGGGGGGAACAGGTAACCAAAGCATTTCGACCGACGAGTTGTGGATGGTGAACTTGAACGTGACATCAGAGAATCTGCCGAGGGCAGCTGAAACGAGGGAAGGAGAGAACAAGGTCCAGATCGATGCTATTGAAAAGAATCCCGGAAGAACGAACAGGCCGGCGATGAGGCCGAATCGTGAAAGGAGAAAGCCTGAAAGGAATAGCTGAACTGCAAGCGACGAGACTCCTCCCCAGGCATAGAAATGTCCGAAGAAAGCAACGAGCTGATCGCGGCCCGGATACGCCGCTACGGCGGCAACCTGGAAACGATACTGAACGATGGCACTTACCATGGCCGTCGCTGCGATCAGGATTGCGATGGAGGTCACATAGGGGCTGAATCGACGCCGCTTGCCGGTCTGCTCGGGAGCGATTACGCGGACGCGGGGGCGAGGCGCCTGAAAGCGGCTGGCGTACCATGCCGTACCGATCGAGACTGCCAGTGCGAAAGCGACCAAGGTGATCAGGGATGCCGATCCGAATTTGCCGGCTACCCAGGCGGTGCATAATCCTCCGCCCCATGCGCCGAGTGAACCGCCGGCGGCTACAACTCCGAACAGCCTTTTCGCCTGTCGTGGATCGAACGCATTGCCCGTGAGCAGCCAGGCGTGAAGAATTACGACTGCGCCGATAACTTCCATCCAGACATAAAGAACGCCGACCATCCAGCCATCGAGTTTCAACTCCAGCAACAGGAGAGTGACGACGAAGAACCCCAGCGTCGCAACGGAGCCTACAGCAGCGCTGAATCGCTTGATAACCCGTGAGAAAGCCGCCATCACCAGCGCCACGGCGACAGCATTCAGAAGGTACATCAACGGCAATATCGACTTGCCGTACTGGCTTAGAAAGAAAGCATCCCTGGCCGCTTTGCCTCCTATAACCGCTGCCGAAACCAGAAACAGATGGCTGAAGAGTACGATAACCGGGAGCCGCTCTCCTTCTTCCACGGGGAACATTCGGGCGAACCATGTGGCAATTGGGCCCGGACGCGTGTTGAAGCGGTCGGTTTCCGGCACGGACCGATGATGCACACTTCAGGTTGTTGGGTTCAGTGAGTGACGTGTCACAACCGGAATCGCCTGCTTTCGATCCTCAGCGCTGGGCGGAGCGCCTATGCCAACGGGAACTGCACGCTACGGATTCAGCGTCGCTTCGATTCTTTTCGGGTCCAGTCTCCTGACCGGCCCGAATCGAGTCACCGCCATCGCCTTTGAACTGTCGAACGACTTTGTTTCTCGCCGGGTCAATCCGTGAAATCGGAACTGGAAGACGGTAACCCAGACGGAACCCTCGCCTGCGGCAATTTCACCACCGGTCCCTGGAACACCCACCTCAATGGTGGCGCCAACTTTGTTGGTTTCGCGTCGACACGAGTCACGGTCCCGTCACCCTGGTTCAAGGTCCAAACTTTGCCTTCCCCAAACGTAAGGAACCGAGGTGCTTTACCAACGGAAATCGTCTCGACGACAAGGTTTGTATTCGGATCGACGCTCGGTACCGGTAATCCAGACCGCACTTTCGCGGCGAACGTGACGCAACACGATCCAGCGGCGACTGGTGTCTCGGCGACGACTTCGTTGTCGGCTGGACCGATTCGAGCGAACCGCAGCACAC
>CAWCGC010000016.1:0-137653 GCA_963794765.1 Bryobacteraceae bacterium
TGGCTGGAAGAAGAGCTGTATCAGACGTACCTCCACGATCGCAAGTACGTCGACGAGAGCTGGAAGGATGTGTTCGAACGAGGCAGACGGCCACCAGCCGTTCGAACGGCCACTCCGCGAAATGGAACCGCAGGGGTGGCGAAGGCACTTCAACGGCACAGCAAACGGCTCGGGCGACGGCGCCCGGGAGCGGCCGCCGGGACTGGAACCGCGGCAGAGTGACGGCGCCGCCAATCGCGCCCGGAGCCGAATGACGAGCTGACTCCGTTGCGGGGATCGCGGGCAAGATCGCCGAGAACATGAGCATCAGTCTCACATTCCGACGGCGACCTCGCAGCGGATGATCCCGGTGCGGGTGCTGGATGAGAATCGACAGCTGATCAACGAGCAACGCGCGCTGACGGGCAAAAGTAAGGTCTCTTACACACACCTCATCGGGTGGGCTTTGATTCGTGCAGTTGACGAGTTCCGGCAGTTGAACGACGCCTACACCGAACAGAAGGGCGAGCCATTCCGCGTTGTCCGCAAAGCCGTAAATTTCGGCCTCGCTGTGGACGTCAAGGGCAAGGACGGAAATTCCACCTTGATGGTGCCCGAACATCAAAGGGGCCAACGGTTTGAGCTTCACGGAGTATCTTCGGGCATTTGACGATGTCGTCGCGCGGGCCCGAACCGGCAAACTGATGCCAAACGACTTTCCGGGAACGACCATCAGCCTGACGAACCCCGGAACAGTCGGAACATTTGGCTCCGTGCCCAGGCTAATGGTCGGTCAGGGCGCGATTATCGCGACCGGCGCGATGGATTACCCTGCCGGGTACAGCCAGGTCTCGCCGGAGATGCGGGCGTCCTGGGCATCACAAAGGTCATGATGATGACCTGCACCTATGATCATCGGATCATTCAGGGTGCGGAGTCAGGACGGTTCCTGGCGCGGGTGCACGGGCTACTCAACGGCGAGAACGGGTTCTACGAGACGATCTTCCAGCGAACTGGGACTGAGTCTAAAGCCGGTTCGGTGGGAAGAGCCGTTCGGCAATGTCGAAGCCGTTACCGGTTCCGACGGCTGCTGCGTTGCCCGCCGGCGACCCTCTGAAGGAAGCCGGGGTTGCTCACCTGATCAACGCGTATCGCGTCCGCGGGCACACGATCGCGAATATTGACCCGCTGGGATCAACCCGTCCGATGCATCCGGATCTCGATCCTGCAACGCACGGCCTGACCATCTGGGATCTTGACCGGCGCGTGGTTTCTCAGGGCAAGAAACTGCTGCGCGAGGTTCTGGCCGAATGCGCGAGACGTACTCGGCGAGTATCGGCCCGGAATATATGTACATCCCGTTCCCTGACCAGAAAAACTGGATCCGGGATCGGATGGAATCGACGCGCAATCTTGTGGCCGCTCGAAACAGAAGACACGCCTCCGGATTCTGGACCGGCTGCTCGAAGCGGAGCAACTGGAACAGTTCCTGCACACGCGCTTTATTGGTAAGAAGCGTTTTCGATCGAGGGCGGCGAAGCGTCGATAGTCGCACTGGACGAAATCCTGCAGCGTGCGGGCGCAGCCGAATGCCATGAGATCGTCATCGGCATGGCTCACCGCGGCACGGCTGAACGTGCTCGCCAATATTGTGGGCAAGCCACTCCATCAGTTTTCGCCGAATTCGAAGAAGCGCCTGATTCTTCCGCCAACCTTTACGGTACCGGCGACGTCAAATATCACCTGGGCGCGAATCAGAGGCGGATGACCGAATCGGCAACGAGGTTCTGTTGCGGTGGCGTTCAATCCCAGCCATCTCGAGGCGGTCGATCCGGTGGTGGAAGGCATCATGCGAGTTCGACAGGACGTACGGGCGACAGTGAGCGCAAGCAAGTGCATTCCGATCCTGATCCACGGCGATGCGGCGTTTGCGGGTCAGGGTGTCGTCATGGAAACGCTGAACTTATCGCAGCTCCCCGGGTACGCCACAGGCGGCACGATTCACGTCGTCATCAACAATCAGGTCGGCTTCACAACCGACCCCGATGACTCACGTTCCGGCACCTACGCAACGGACATCGCAAAAGCGATTGTTGCGCCTGTGTGGCACGTCAACGGCGACGATCCTGAAGCGGTGCTTCGTGTCGCGCAACTGGCGTTCGATTTCCGTCAGCAGTTCAATCGTGACGTTGTCATCGATATCGTTTGCTATCGGCGGCACGGCCATAACGAAGGTGATGACCCAACGTACACACAGCCGCTGATGTACAACAAGATCAAGTCGCAGCCAACTGTGTTCCAGCAGTATGCGCAGCGCCTGGTTCGCGAAAAGCTGCTGACGCAGGCTGATGTCGACGAACGCCGGAAGACATACACGGCGAAACTCTCGGCTGCTTACGATCTGATGAAGCAGAACTCCGAGACCTACGAACTTCAGGAATCGCGCGACGTACCTGCACCGGCCAGCAACGTTCCGACAGCGATTACACGTCAGGAAGCCGTCGACATCATCAACGGCCTTACGACTGTGCCTGCCGATTTCCATCTGCACCCGAAACTGAAGGGTGTGCTCGAGAAGCGTCACGAAGTCGCGTCCGGTGCTCCCATGGACTGGGCAATGGGCGAGGCGATCGCATTCGGCAGCCTCGTCACCGAAGGCACGCCGGTCCGCTTAAGCGGTCAGGACTCGGGTCGCGGGACGTTTAGCCAGCGCCATCTGGAGTTGTTCGACATTGAGTCGGGGCAACGCTACGTTCCGATGCAGCACCTTGCTCAGGATCAGGCTTCGTTCGAGGTCTGGAATTCCAGCCTGAGCGAGTTCGCTGTGATGGGTTTTGAGTTCGGCGTGAGCCTCGGTGACCCCGAGACGCTCGTTCTCTGGGAAGCCCAGTTCGGCGATTTCGTGAACGGTGCCCAGATCATCATCGACCAGTTCCTGTCGTCTGCCGAGACCAAGTGGGGACAATCCTCGGGCCTGGTGCTGCTGCTGCCGCACGGCTATGAAGGACAGGGACCGGAGCACTCCAGCGCACGTATCGAGCGGTTCCTGCAACTCAGCGCCGAGAACAACATGACGGTGGCAAACTGCAGCAACCCCGCGCAGTACTTCCATATCCTGAGGCGACAGATGCGTGGCGGTGCGGACGGCGGGCCGATGAAGCGGCCGCTGATTCTGTTTACGCCAAAGAGTCTGCTTCGCCAGCCGATTTCCACGGTTGACGAGCTGGTGAACGGGAAGTTCCAGCCCGTGATCGACGACACCAGCGTCGATCCAAAGGCCGTCACGCGAGTGCTGTTCTGCTCGGGCAAGGTGTACTACGACCTGGTCGCGGGTCGCGAGACGAAAAAGGCGGAAAACGTCGCCATTGTCCGGATAGAACAAATGTATCCGTTCCCGGCCGGCGAGATCCAGGCTGTGCTAGCCCGGTTTAAGCCGGATGCGGAGGTCTACTGGGTTCAGGAAGAGCCTCGCAACATGGGCGGCTGGCGATTCATGCTCGAGCATTTCCCGCCTGTTCTGGAGGGATCGCGTCGAGCAATTCGGTTTGCAGGACGGCCCGAATATGCCAGCCCTGCCGCAGGTACAACCAAACGCCACGGCATGGAGCAGGGCGAACTCGTCAACGACGCGTTCGCGCCTCGTCCGGTGACGCGCGCACCCCGCCGCCTCCGGATTGTCAAGAAGCGCAAGTAAGCCTCAGCTGTATTCGGCTCAACGCCGCAAAAAGGCGGTACCCAGAAGGGTACCGCCTTTTCGACGTCTGCCAGGCATGTTCGACACTTCCAGCGTGAAAGTCCCTTTTTGTTGACGTTATGGAGGTGAAGTTATAGCGAAGCGCAAGGGCGTCGTCACGTAAACAAGCGGGTGACACTCAGGTCTCCATGAGTGTCTCTCGCAGTAATGACAAATCAAGTTCGCATACCGGTGTGTTGGGTTGCCATGCTATGGCGTGCGCAATTGCGGGCCGTGTGCTTGCTTTGCAAGCCGCGGGTTCTCCTCGGTTCGGGGCAGTGGGCCCTGATCGTGCCAGCTCGTGAGAGTTCCCCGGAGGAAGGCTCATGTCACACAACAGAATTCAACGATTCAGACACAAGCTGATAGCCCTGTGCCTTGCGGCAGTCGAATGCAGTCCTACGTCCAACGTCTCAAACGCGGCGCAGCCGCCGGATACGTCGCAACGAACGAGCGTTCTCGTCGGACACAACAGCTACCAGCAAAAGCTTCTCGCGGCTGACCCCGGCGGGATAACAGCGCAGTGGAGCGACAACGTGTACCAGGTGGCCAACGCCCTGATCTCGAACAACCAGCCAGGCAGCTTCTGGGTGAGCCCCGGCTCCACCTACACGGACCAGATGTGGACTCGGGACACCGTGTACACGCTTCACGGCCTCGCCGATGCCAACTCCGATGCCTACCTGCAGCGGGCGCTGCCCCGGTTTCCGGTCTGGGCAAAGACAACCATGAGCAGCGGGTTCTGCAACAACAGCCCCGGGACGGGCGCACCGTACTGCCCGGGCAGCCCTTACAGCAACATTCCGTGGAACCAGACCTACGGCCCCCTCCCGACGGGCCAAATCCCCACCGCCGCGTGGAGCTGGGGAAATATGCGCTGGACGGCCGACGACGAGAGCACCATGCTCTGGGCGATGGGCCTGCGCATGGCCAATGCTACTGGGCAGAACCTCACGGACCTGACCAACGCGTACACCTGGATGCGCACCCTCCACGTTGGCGCCAGCGGTTATGCCATCAGCTCGCACGGTGGAACGACCAGTGGTACCCTTACAACCTCCCCGTCGTGTCCGCGGTCAATCAGGGCCTGTACGCCGTCGCGCTGCACGCCCTGAAGGATCTCGGCGTTGCCGTCCCGGATCAGGAAATCACCGACGCGGAGAACGCTTACCGCAACTTCGCCATCGGCGGCACGGGTCGGCTACAGGCGCACCAGGGTGATGGCACAGTGGATGTGAGCAGCCTCATGGGCGAGGCGCTCTCGCTCTACATTTGGGACCAGGCGATCCTCTCGGATTCGGTGGTGCAGGCGACGGTGAACGCCCTGTGCCCTGCCTACTACGCGGACAGCTCCTTCCTCGGGTACAAGATCATCTCGAACCCCGACTGCTCTTACGTGGCTCCCATCCAGTACGCCCCCAACAACCAAGGGGGCGAGTACCAGAACGGGGGCTCCTGGTTTCTCTGGGATTCCCTGGCGCTCTACGCTGGTGGGCGGCATGGCGCCAACACGGCTGGCACACTCGTCGCTCGTATTGCCTCTGAGATGAAATACCGCCGGACCGCACGGAGCCCATCACTGGTCTCAGTTATGAGGTCGCCGACTCTACGAAGGAGTACATCTGCACCGGCTACACCTGCAACTGCAGCGACTCCTACTCGGGCGGCTGCTCGGGCTCTACCCCGGGCCTGTACCAGAACAACCGGACCAAGTACGGCTGGAACGCCTTCGTCCGGCGCCTCCTCCAGACGAAGGCCTCGACTGGCTGGACCTTCTACCCGGCGACGGACCAGGCCCACCAGATCGGAACGGCCAACGGACCCGGCTGGCAAGTCGCCTGGAACGATACGGCGGAAACCTTCATGAGCTATGGCCCGTACACGACGGTCATTCCGGCTGGATCGCGAACTGCGAACTTCATCCTGCAAGTCGACAACAACACTGCCAACAACAACTTGCTCCTGACCATCGATGCGTTTGACGGAACCACATGGCAGCAGCTGGGCTCCAGGGACATTGGCCGGATGGATTTCACCGCCGCTAATGCCCCGGTGACCTTCCCGGTTTCGTTCACCAACCCCGGCGGTCATCAGCTGGAGTTCCGTATCCAGTTCCACGGAGGGTCGTACATCCTCGAGCACCGGATCGAAGTGAACTAAAAAACCGCCTTCAGAAATCTCCTAATACGGCGCGGTTTTACTTGGTGAAGTGGCGCACTGGCGTCCAGTCAATGTCGCGGATGAGCCCTTCTGGACTCCTTTGAGATGTTCTTCAAACCCATAACGACGCCGCGCCCCACTCCACAATGACGCCGAACCGAACGAGCGTCAGTGAGACGCCGGCTTGGTTTTATCCCGGCGGATCGATTCGGAATCCCGAGATGGTCCAATCGAAACCATCGGCCCCAAAGGAGGGCCTTTTTTTCCTGCACTCCGAACGGAAACACAAAACTCGCCGCCCGCCTCAACGGCCAGAAGTCCCGAGGCCCAAAGACCGCCGAACGCAAAGCCGTCTCAGCGCGCAACGCCATAAAGCACGGCCTCAACACCGCCAGCGTCGTCCTCTGCTGCGAAAAGGTCGTCCTCTGCTGCGAAAAGAAAGAAAATACCTCGAGTACTCAAAGACTTCACCGCCGAGTGGTGGCCAGAGACTGTCACGGAACTCGAACTCGTCACCGCGCTCGCCGGTGCTTAGTGGCAGCTCAAACGTCTCACCGCCATCGGCACGGCCTCGATCGCCCTCGAGATGGATCGAGCCGAAAAGTCCTTCCGCGAGGACTTCCCGGCTTCAGACGAACCACGGGTCTGGCTCTCGCATGGGAGGCTCTCGCGTCAAGAGCCGCACTCTTTCCGAGCTCAACCGCCACGAAGCCCATCTCCGCCGCATCGTCGACCGCTCCATCTCGAAACTGCTCGCGATCGGAGAAGTCCGATCGCGGCAGCAGCACCAGCACCAACAGGAACACCAAGCCCACCACGAACCGCACAAGCAACACGACAACGCGAAGAACGAACCCGACACGGCTATCGATGCGCAGCGACAATCGGCGGCCGCCGGGGCTTCCTCTGGGATACATGGTCCGCGGTAGGTGGACCCGCATCAAAGTCCCCGCAACCGAGTGCCCTCGTTTCTCGCCCGAGGTGCTCGCAAAGAAAAGGGCCCTCTTTCGAGGAAGACCTGCTGCGATTGCTGATCCGCGATGACGTCCCCTCTCTCATGCAACTCATCAACAGAGAGAACCCGAACTGGAAACCGCCCTCTGCGGCAGACTTCATCCGAACACCGGGTCGCCCTTGGGATCCATGAGCTGGTCGGTCAAAGGAAGCCGTAACTCATGACCGTTTCCGCGCTCTCCCCAAAGAAAAAGGGCGGTCCCCGAAGGAACCGCCCTTTTGGTTTCTGAGGAAGTATGTGCCTCTACTGATGCGTCGGAACCTGGGGCGATGGATGTTCTTTCCCGGCCATAGGACCGCCGCTATTACCCTGTGGTGACGCACCCTGAACCGCGGCACCGCCGGCCCCGTGATCGGCCGAGCCAGTTGCATGACCAGGATTCGGCATCGAAGGAGTCACGGCATTCTCGTGTGCAGCCACTCCACCGGGCGGGATGGCTGGAATAACCGGGCCACCGGGCGGCGTGGCGGTTTTCATGTTCGCCGGCTCGGAGGGTGGCCGCGAAATGTAGTCGGTATAGCAGCCCATCAGGAATAATGCGAGGAAAAAAAGCGCCGCACAGAAGGTGATCGCGCTAACCGGCTTATCCCAGCGGAGATGCATGAAGAACAGCGCAACCAGCGAGGCCTTTATCGACGCGATCAGCATGGCGATGATCACGTTCGCCATGCCGCTGCCGAACTGGATATACGACACGCCGACCGTTATCCCGGTGAGGATCAGCAGGATCGTAAGTACCATGCCGTAAACTTTCGGACCACCGTGATGCTGACCCTTGTGATCCGTAGTAGCAACGTGCGTTTTTGCGTGGACTGTATTGAGTGTATCTGTGGTCATCGTGTGGTCCTCGCTTTACGTGATCAGGTACAACAGCGGGAACAGGTAAATCCAGATCATGTCGACAAGGTGCCAGTACAAGCCGATGAGATCGACCGGCGTATAGTACGTACCGTCAAACCGGCCGTCCCGGCCCTTGATGATGAGCCACAGAATCAGACCCATGCCAACCAGCACGTGAATACCGTGCAAGCCAGTCATCATGAAGTAGAAGCTGAAGAAGATGAACTGGTTCGGCGTCTCTCCGACATGCTGGACGCGGTAGAAAAGGCCGGGCAGCGTACCGTCGTGGAACTTGTGCTCGTACTCGAAGAACTTGACCACCATGAATGTCGCGGCGCAGAGAAACGTGACGATGAGGTAGTTGGTCATTGCCTTCCGTCGAGCGTTCTGAGCCGACCAGACAGCCATCACCATCGTGAATGATGACAACAGGAGGACCACCGTGTTGAGCGCGCCGAGACGCTTGTCGAGATGATGATGCGCTTCGAGGAATGCCTGCGGATGCGCCGACTGCTGCAGGGCGAACCCGACAAACAGTCCGCCGAACATCAGGATTTCCGTTGCCAGGAACAGCCACATCCCGATCTTCGCGGCATCGAACTGCTGTTCGAAGGTCGCGAAATGACCCTGTAGTCGAAAGTCGTGTTCAGAGTGGTGTTCACCGCGCTGATCGACTTCGATATCAGTGGTATGCGACTGCGACTGATCAGTGGTGAGCGACTGGTTCATATTCTTTCGGCCTCTCCGGACGGTAGTCGTATGGTCCGTGCGTCAAAATCGGATCGAAATCGAAGTTATGCTCGATTGGCGGTGAATCCGCTTCCCACTCCATCGTACGTCCGCCCCACGGATTCTTCGGCGCGTCCATTGGTTTCCGGAAGGTGGCAAGCAGGTACGAAGCCGTCAGGAACAGACCCGCTCCCAGAATCCAGCTGCCGAATGTCGAAAACGCGTGCAGCGTCTGGAACTGATCCAGATAGTTGTAGTAGCGTCGCGGCATTCCCCGGCTTCCCAGAATGAACTGGGTGAAGAACGTGAAGTTGAAGCCGATGAACACCAGAGCGCAGCCGATTGCCGCAAGCCGCTCGTTATACATGCGGCCGAACATCTTCGGCCACCAGTAGTGTAGTGCGCCGAGGAAGGCAATAACGGTTCCCCCCATCATCACGTAGTGGAAGTGGGCCACGATGAAGTATGTATCGTGCAGGTGGACGTCCACTGCCATCGCACCGAGATAGAGTCCTGTCAGTCCGCCGATCGAGAAGAGCAGCAGGAACGACAGAGCATAAAGCATCGGTGCCTTCAGGTCGATGCTGCCGCGGTGGAGCGTTGCCAGCCAGTTGAAAATCTTGACGCCCGAGGGAATCGCAACCAGAAAGGTCAGGAACGAGAAGATGGCACCGGCCAGAGTCGACTGGCCGCTGACGAACAGGTGGTGTCCCCAGACCAGGAATCCGACGATCGCGATGGCAACGGAAGAGAACGCAATCGCTTTGTATCCGAAGATCGTCTTCTTGGAGAATACGGGAATGATCTCGGAGATACAGGCGAACCCGGGCACGATCATGATGTAAACGGCCGGGTGTGAGTAGAACCAGAAGAAGTGCTGGAAGAGAACCGGGTCGCCGCCAAGTTTGGGATCGAAGATACCGATGTGGAACATGCGCTCCAGCGTCAGGAGCAGAAGCGTAATCGCCAGCACCGGCGTCGCCATCACCTGGATAAGGGCTGTCGCATACATCGACCAGATGAATAGTGGAAGCTGGAACCAGCCCATTCCGGGTGCGCGGAGTTTGTGGATTGTTGCAATGAAGTTAACTCCGGTCAGGATGGACGAAAAGCCGAGGACGAACGCTGCGAGCGTAACTACGCTCACGGCGCCCCCTGTGCTCGTGGAATACGGCGTATAAAAGGTCCAGCCCGTATCCACGCCGCCAAGCAGAATGGCAGAAACGGCCATAGCCGCGCCCGTCCAGTAAATGTACAGGCTCATCAGATTTAGCCTTGGAAACGCTACGTCTTTCGCCCCGAGCATCAGAGGCAAGACGAAGTTTCCAAGAGCAGCCGGAATCGAGGGAATGATAAACAGGAAAACCATGATGATCCCGTGGAGCGTGAACACCTGGTTGTACTGCTCGGCCGTCATGATGGTTTGCTTGGGCGTAAGCAGTTCGAGGCGGACCAGCAGGGCCAGTACTCCGCCAATAAAGAAGAAGAACAGAATCGACCAGAGGTACATGACCCCGATCCGCTTGTGATCGATCGTCGTGAGCCACGACTTCAGCCCAGCTGGTGTATTCAGATAATTTTCGCCCGGCGCGTGATGTGCCATATCGTTTCCTTTACTGCTGTTACTTCAATCCCTTGATGTACTCGATTGCACCCAGAATCTCACGATCGCGCAGCAGACCTTTGAAGGTCGGCATGATTGGTTCAAAACCCTTCACGATCTTGGCTTGTGGTTCGAGGATTGACTCGCGGATGTAATTCTCATCGACCTTCACCTGTGAGCCGTCATTCAGCGTCGTCATCTCACCCCAAATACCCTTCCAGCTCGGACCCTGCCCGCGAGTGCCGTCGATGGAGTGACAGGTCTGACACCCGCGGTTCTCCCAAACCATCTTGCCGAGTTCCGGCAAAGGCATTTTCTTGATTTCTTCGTCGCCTTCCACCAGCCACTTCTGATACTGCTCGTCATTGTCGACGTAGACCTTCGCGAGCATGTCCGAGTGGCCTTTTCCGCAGTACTCGGTACAGAACACCTGGTAAACGCCAGGCTCGGTTGCCGTGAACCACTCTTCGGTATAGCGTCCCGGAACTGCATCTTTCTTGATCCGGAAGCTCGGTACGTAGAACGAGTGAATCACGTCCTCAGACGACAGCACCAGACGCACCGGCCGGTTTACCGGAACGTGGAACGAGTTCAGAGTGCGCATGCCGTCTGGATATTCGAACTGCCAGACCCACTTTTTACCTGTAATCTGAATTTCGATCGCATTCGCGGGCGCCACCATTGCGTTCACGTACTGATGGAAGCCCCAGAAGAAGAGAGCAATACAGATAAACAGCGGTATGACGCTCCAGATGATTTCCAGCCGCTGATTGTGGGTGATATGCGGCGTGATATCGTTCTCTGAGCGGCGCCGGTATTTTCGCGCAAAATAGACTACACAAAAGGCGATTCCTGCGAAGAACACGATGTTGATCGCAGTGACAAACCAGAAGATGTGATCGGTCCCTGGTGCGAGCGTTGAGCTCTGCTTCGGGAGAATCAGTTCAAAAAGCGAGTTCATTTTACAGTCGCCACTCCATCGGGCAGGGAAGTGCCGGCGGAATTACCCCGCGCCCGCTCTCTCCGCCACAAAATCGATAGAACTACACCTATAATCAGGACGGTCAGCGCGCCTCCGGCCCGCATGATGTTCATAGCAAACGGGACATAAGACTTCGCGCTCGCGTCGTAATGGAAGCAGTACAGCAGCACCTTATCACTCACGGTGCCGAGCTTGCCCTCGGATGCTTCCGCCAGCGCCAGACGCATATCCCGCTCCTTGTACTGCAGCCCGTACAGATACCTGGAGACCCGTCCGTCGGGGGTCAGGATCGTGATGGCCGCCGAGTGCGCGAACTGCTCGGTCTTTACATCCCAGCGATAGTGGAAGCCGACCTGTTCAGCCAGGCGTTTGACATTGCCCTGGTAGTCGGTCATGAAGTGCCATCCGGAACTCGCCTGATCGCGGCCGTAGTTTTCCAGATACCACTTGCGCTTGGCGCGGGCGAGGTCGAAACCCTCGTTAGGATCGATCGAGATTGTGACTACGTCGAACTCTTTTCCTGCCGTCCACGCCAGGTCCTTCATGACCTTCGTCTGAGCATTGAGCACCAGATTGCACAGCATCGGGCAGCGGTAATAGACCAGATCCAGCAAAATCGGTTTGCCATTCTGGAACATGCTCCGGAGCGTGTGCGGATATCCATCCGTGCCCGTGAACTCGAGATCGAGATTTACTCTTTGCCCGAGCTTTTCCTCAACACCAATACCTTCGAGCTCCTGCGGCAGGACATTTACCTGCGCCAGAGCACTGGTTGAAGCGATTAGCAACAGGCCGAAACTACTGATGCGGCTGTTGCGGAGCTGTCGAATTCTGAACATTGGGACTACTTGTAATACCTGATGTCTGAGAACCAACAGCCGCGTTTGCACCCGGCTGTGATACCTGAGCGGCTGCGGCGAGCTCCTCCGGAGTCTTCACCTTATACGGGTTCGTCGGATACTTTGGGTTGCCTGCTGCCGATTCGGCGATGACATCCTTCATCGCCTGCTCAATCGGAATCCGAACCGTACCCTTTTGCTTGTCGAAATAGCTGTAGTTTGTGAGTTCCTGACGCTCTTTCTTTCGAAGATCCTCAAGCACCCAGTTCGGCTGCGCGAGAACCTCACGGTAGATGAGGCCCTGTTCCGTTCGGTCGTAGTATTGCTGAATTCCGATTGCAACAATAATCAGCAGGACAACCGTAATACCGCCGAGTATGGCGACGATGGAATAACTGGGTTCGGAATGGTCATACTCGTGCGGATGTTCACCTGCAGCAGGGAACTCTTCACGATACTCTGAGTGATCACTAGGCATTCTGGAACTCCAGTCCCTGTTCGAGGCGTGGATCACCCACCGGAATTAGCGCATGTTCACGCACTCTATGCCAGAAGACGAGACCCATCGTGCTGGCCACGGCAAACAGGGTCGCCAGATCGAGCCAGTGAAACGAGATCCCGCCGCGATCGAAGGTTGGCATTACCTGCCAGTACCAGTCGAGAAGCTGGAATACAAGGAGCCATACTGCCATGAACCGGAGCACAGCAAAGTTGCGCTTACTGGCCCGAGGCAGCAGGACGAAGAACGGGATAATAACGTGACCAAACAGAATCGCTGCGCTCACCCATGACCAGGATCCTTCAAATCGATTTCGAAACCAGATCGTCTCTTCTGGCAGGTTTGCGTACCAGATCAGCAGGTATTGCGAGAAAGCAATGTAGGCCCAAAAGATCACCATTGCGAACAGCCACTTCCCGAGATCATGATAGTGCTCCACCCGGATGGTGTTACGGAGAATATTGTTGTCGCGGAACCAGAGACAGATCAGTGTCCACACCGCAATGAACGAGAGTCCGCCGCCGGCATAGCAATAAATCCCGAAGATCGTGGAATACCAGTGCGGATCGAGGGACATGCTCCAGTCGAATGCAGCCAGCGTGACTGTCAGGAATGTGATCAAAAGACCCGGAGCACTCCAGCGCGAAATGGCGTGCATTTGTGCTATCGCTTTAGTCTTGTCCTGTTTGGTCGAGTTCGCGTGAATCCGCCACGCGATTACTGACCAGATCAGGATGTAAACAAAGGCACGGATCGAAAAGGAAGTCGGGTTCAGCCAGGCGGACTTAGATTTCAGGATCGCGTCTTTCGCCACAACGGCAGGCTGTGCCCACTCATAAATATGGTTCAAACCGAACAGAATCGGAATGAACAGCAGGAACCCTGCCGGCAGCGCCACGATCATGTTCTCGGCGATTCGCCGCATCACGACGTTCCAGGCTGCGCCGGTGAGATAGCCGGTCATCAAAAAGAACATTGCTCCGAGCGGAATGAACATCACCGCGAGGAACGAGAAAAGATAGCTCTGGAAAAATCGCTCCGGAGCAAGGAAGTAGCCCGCCACGGAAGCGATCCAGGACACGAGCGCGATAAATGCTATTGCATTTCGCGTGCGGGTCCAGAAATCAGCATCAATTTGCCAGGAATCGCGAACCTGAGTTGTATGAGTTCCGTGTGCCATTTCTATTTTAGTGAGCTCCGAACATCAGCCGGAACCTCTTCCGGCGTGGCCATCGTGGATCGCTGGAGTGCCCGAACGTAAGCGACAATCGCCCAGCGGTCATGCTCAGGCACCTGGAAGCGATACGAGGGCATCGACCGGCGTCCATTTGTGATTATGTTGAAAATTTCGCCGTCGTTGAACGCCTTGACTCGGTCTTCGGTCAGGTTAGACGGAATCCAGATTGCGCGCTGCCCGACAATACCTCGTCCCTGTCCCGTGTGGTCATGACAAGGAGAACAGTAGGTATTGAACCTTGTCTGTCCCAGTGCCATCAGCTCTGCATCGATCTTCTCGGGGTTTTTGCCGACGTACTGGTTGTCGGCGGTGACGCCGGTGTTATAGGCTTCGTCTTCTTTCAGATAACCGACAGCCACAGTACCGGCGACAGGGCGCTGGTCGACGCGGTGATCGGAGAAGAAGGGACGATCGTGCTGCGGCTTGTATTTGCCCTGAAAACGCATATCAGGGAAGACAAAGATTGGAGGCTGACGGCTGCTGTCGCCACAACCAACCATCGCCAAAGCTGACGCAGCAAGGATGGACGCGACCGCAACTCGACGCGATATCATGCTTCGACAACCTCCGTCGTTGCGGCGCCAAGTTCAGTCATTACCGTGCGAACTTCTTCAACGTCAAATCGCGGGTCGGAAGATTCAACTACGAGGAGGAACTTGTCATCGGTGTGTTCACCGAAGCGGCTGAAGTTCATTGCAGGGTGGTAGTATCGCGGGAGCCCATTCAGGAACAGCATTCCGAGTACGGCTCCGAACGACGACAGAAGCACGGTCAGTTCAAACATGACCGGAACGGAGAACTCCCACGCGAACAGAGGCTTACCGCCAATAACCAGCGGGTAGTCGTAGGCGTTCGCGTACCAGATCATGAAGACCGCGTTTACCAACCCGAAGAGGCCGCAGGCGAAGACAATTGGGCCAAGGATCGACGGCGGTGTCCCGATCGCGTCATCGATTCCATGGATCGGAAAGGGCGAGTAAGCATCGATGCGGGTGTAACCCCTGCCATGATGCATCTCAGCACCAGCCTTCACCAGGTCCTCAGGGCGATCGAACAGAGCCACGACACCGTACACCGGGTTCTCGTTGACGGCGTTATTGCGAAAGAACGGCAGCATGTCTAGTGGCGTCCTCCTTCGAGCACTTCCGGGACAGAGGGCTGCCCGGCCGGAGCCGGACCATAGGCAGTCCCATGGACTGCGTCATGCATCGATTCGTTCGCCATCATTCCCTTGATTTCGGAGACCGCGATCATCGGCAGGAACCGGCAGAAGGCCAGGAACAGCGTCAGGAACAAACCGAAGGTGCCGAAGAACGTAAGAATGTCGACGATCGTCGGGCGGAAATAGCCCCAGCTCGAAGGCAGGAAGTCGCGGTGGAGTGAGGTGACGATGATGACGAAACGCTCGAACCACATACCGATGTTCACGAAGATCGACAGCACGAACATGAACGGGATGTTGGTGCGCAGTTTCTTCGACCAGAAGAACTGCGGCGAGATCACGTTGCAGGTGATCATCGACCAGTACGCCCACGCAGTAAGGACCGAACGCGCGGTTGATGAAGGTGAATCGCTCGTACGGATTGCCGCTGTACCAGGCGATGAAGAACTCGGTCGCGTACGCGTAGCCGACGATCGAGCCGGTCGCCAGGATGATCTTGTTCATGTTCTCGAGGTGCTTGATCGTGATCAGGTTCTCGAGATTCAGAGCCCAGCGCGCGATCAGCATCAGCGTCATCACCATGGCGAAGCCGGAGAAGATGGCGCCCGCGACGAAGTAGGGCGGGAAGATCGTCGTGTGCCAGCCGGGCATGACCGAGGTCGCGAAGTCGAACGACACGATCGAGTGCACCGAAAGCACCAGCGGCGTCGAAATGCCGGCCAGAATCAGGTAGGCCTTTTCGTAGTTGCGCCAGTGCCGGGCCGACCCGCGCCAGCCGAGGCTGAGGAGTGCCGAAAACCTTCTGACGAAGTCCACTGCGCGCGATCGCGCAGGGTCGCAAGATCGGGAACCAGACCGATGAACCAGAACAGCACCGAAACCGTCGCGTAGGTGGAAACCGCGAACACGTCCCAGATCAGCGGGCTGCGGAAATTCTGCCAGATCGTCAGATCTGGATTCGGCATGGGAACAGCCAGTAGACTGCGCGCCACGGACGGCCGGTGTGGAACAGCGGAAAGATGCCGGCGCAGGCCACCGCGAACAGCGTCATCGCTTCGGCGGCGCGGTTGATCGAAGTGCGCCACTTCTGCCGGAACAGGAACAAGAATGGCCGAGATCAGCGTACCGGCGTGGCCGATACCGATCCAGAACACGAAGTTCGTGATGTCCCACGCCCAGCCGACCGGACTGTTGTTGCCCCACACGCCGATACCGGTCGAAACCAGGTACGTCAGCATGGCGAGCAACACCAGCATGATCGAGCTCGTGATTCCGAGCGCGATGTACCACTTCTTCGGAGTTTCGTTCTCGGTAATCTTCGAAATGTCATTGGTGACTTTGTGGAGGGTTGGGTTGCCCTGCACCAGCACCGGTTTAACATGCAGGGTCGAGTGCAGCCGGGTTCACCGCCATTAGCTGCGTACCTCCAACTCCGGATTCGGATTGCGCAGCTTTGCCAGGTACGTCGTGCGCGGCTTCATGTTCAGCTCGGCCAGCATGGCGTAGTTGCGTGATGACTTCTTCAATTTTGCGACTCGGCTGTTCAGGATCGTTGATATTACCGAACACGATCGCGTCCGCCGGGCAGGTCTGCTGGCAGGCCGGGACGAATCTCGCCGTCCGTCGAGGACGCGCTTGCCCTTCAGTCTTGGCGTCGATCTTCGCTTCCTGGATGCGCTGCACGCAGTAGGTGCACTTCTCCATGATGCCGCGCATGCGGACGGTGACGTCCGGATTCCACTGCATCTTCTGCAGATTCCTTCGTATCTTCGTGCCAGTTCAGGAAGTTGAAGCGGCGCACCTTATACGGGCAGTTGTTGGCGCAGTACCGAGTGCCGACGCAGCGGTTGTACGCCATGTCGTTCAGGCCTTCGGGGCTGTGTACGGTCGCCGCAACCGGGCAGACGTTTTCGCACGGCGCGTTCTCGCACTGCATGCACGTAACAGGCTGCAGTCAACACCTGCGGATCCTCTGCCGCTCCGGCGTAGTAGCGGTCGATGCGGATCCAGTGCATCTCGCGGCCGCGGGCAACCTGCTCCTTGCCGACGACCGGGATGTTGTTCTCGGCCTGGCAGGCGACCGTGCAGGCGTTGCAGCCGATGCAGGAGTTCAGGTCGATGGCCATGCCCCACTGATTGCCGCGCGAATAGTCGTATTCGCCGTAGAGCGAACGCAATGGCGGAACCTCGACCATCTCGTTGGCAAACGTGGGTTCCTTCTTGTACTCACTCAGCGTCCCTTCGCGAACGACAGGACGAGTGTTCGGAACCTGGAAGCTGACCAGATGCGGTTCTTCCTGGCTTGCAAACTCCTGCGTCTGAACCAGCGGATAGTTCCGGGCGGTCTTCGACACATTAAAGCCTGAGCCAAAATTGAAGGCGTCTGTTGTCCGAATCGCGTATGCGTTATAGCCAGTGCCTTCGCCGACGCGGCCAACGCGCTGCCGTCCATAGCCCAGGCTGAGAGTGATGGAATCGTCAGCCTGACCGGGCTGCACGAAGGCAGGCGCCTCTACCTTGCGACCGTTTCGTTCGATGGACAAAACGTCGCCGTCGGTAACGTTGAGCTTCTTTGCCGTTGCCGGGCTAATCAGCGCCGCGTTGTCCCAGGTGATCTTTGTGATCGGATCAGGCGCTTCCTGAAGCCAGGCGTTGTTGTTGAAACGGCCATCGTAACTCGTCCAACTCGGGACGAAGACCACTTCCATGCCGGAACCGCCTGCAGCGCTCGTATTCGAAGCACCCCAGCCTGCAAAGTTTGGCGCAGAAGCGGTTGAGGGTGTGTTGCCCGGAACGACCCCGTCGTGCACAGCCTTGCGCCACGCTTTTTCGTCCTTCAGCAGCGTCAGCCAGTAGTTCCGAACGATGTCGTAGGCAGTCTTGTCCTTATAGCCGGTGAGAGCTGCAACTACTTCCGCAGCGGACTTCCCGTTGTAAAGAGGTTCCACCATCGGCTGCTGGATCGTGGCGGTCCCGTCCGGGGCCTGCGCATCACCCCACGTCTCGAGGTAATAGGCCTGGGGAATCTGCCACTTTGCAAGCTTTGCCGTCTCATCTTCTTCCGGAGCAAGATAGACGACGTTTGCGACCTTTTTCAGGTTCGTCGCAAACTCAAGGTCCGCCGGTGCCGTGTAGACCGGGTTATAGCTCAGAATAACCAGCGTGTTTACCGAGCCATTGGCCATCTCACCAACCAGGGCCTTCAATGAATCCAGCTGGGCCATGGTTTGTTCGGAGGTCCGGTTCAGGTACGAAACCACCGGCCCGACGTTGCCCAGAGCCTGATTAATCTGGTGAACGACGGCATGGACGGCCGCAGGTTGCCGCGGCCCGCAGACAACCACTGAGCGGCCTTTGTTCGCGATCAGGTCCTTAGCGATCGCGGTGAGACCTTTGTCTGTTTCGGGTGTCTGACCGACAACTTTCAGCGGATTCGAAGCATTCGTTGCGGCAGCGAGGAGCGCATTCGCGTACCCGGCGATGTCCGCTGACTTCGCCCGGAACCGGTGGTCGGCTTCGGCCCCGGTCACCGAAAGCTGGCTTTCCACTGCGTACAGGCGACTCATCTGAACGTCAGGTCCGTCGCCGACCATACGGTTCTTCACAAACTCGCGAACCGGCAGAACGGTCGAATGGTCCAGCCCAAGGAAGTCGCTGTCCAGTGCAACAACAACAGCAGCTTTGTCGAAAGCGATCCGGGGGACCACAGGCAATGCGGTCTCATTGGCTGACGCCGGGTTATATTCAACCCATTTAGCGCCGGAAAAGCGCGCCAAGCGCGTGCCTTCCGAACGGCTGCGAGCGATGGCGAATTGATGTGCTCACTCAGGAAGCGAAGACCTGAGCCGTTCCCGAACTGGCCTTGCATCCCGGTCGCCCAGGCCTCAAACTTGCCCCAGTCGGATTGGTTGTTGTCCTGCTTGTAAGCAATCCCCCGATCCGGATCATACATCTGGAGAATCGAAGCCTGATGGAACGCACGAGCTTTACCCTGACTCCACGGATGAAGGGGATTGCCTTCGATCTTGGTCGGTCGGCCGTCATTGACCTCAACCATGAGGCCCTGAGCGGCACCGCCGAGCGTCATCGCCGTGTTGTAGAAGTAAGGGCGGCCGGGAATATAGTCTTCAATCCCGCGTGTCACCGGCATGATGTGCGACACAGGACGGCGGCAGGCTGTCAGTCCAGCGAGACCGAACGACGCTGCCATTAGTTTCATTACTTTGCGGCGAGAAGGCTCGTCAAGCATTTCCGACGCAGTCGTAGGAAACTCGTTCTTAATCCACGACTGGAACTCGGACGTTTGATAAAGCTGGTCGAGCGAACGCCAGTACTTCTTGCCAGTCAGCTTTTTGGAGATCTGGATCATCTATGGCAACCTGAGCAGTTCTGCGGAGGGTTGATTCCTTTTGCCTTGATCAGTTCCTGGCCGATTTCGGCCGGGTCGCGGTCTGGCTGCCAGGCGAGATTTGTGACCTGGTCGACCGGTCTGATGTTCGGAGCCGGGTTACGGTGGCATGAGAGGCACCACGCCATGTTCAGCGCCTTAACTTGTTTTACTTCGACCATCTGATCGATTCGGCCGTGGCACGAAACGCAGCTCACGCCGGCTGTAACGTGCGCCTGATGATTGAAGTAGACGAAGTCGGCGAGCTCGTGAATCTGAACCCACGGGATCGGCTGACCCGTGGCATAGCTGTCTCGGACCTTCTGCAGACGCGGGCTCTGCGGCTTCACACGCACGTGGCAGTTCATGCACACCTCTGTCGGAGGCACAGCGGCGAAACCTGCCTTGAAGACGGTGTAATGACAGTAGCGGCAGTCCATCCCGAGTTCACCGACATGGAGCTTGTGACTATAGGGAACGGGCTGGACGGGGGAATAACCGGTCTTTAGGTTCGCCGGCCACGTCATGTACAGACCAAGGCCAGCTCCTCCCAAGGCCAAAATACCGGCTACTATGGCGCCGAAACGTACGTAATTGTCGAAAGATTTTGGAAAAATTAGAGCCATGCCAGTCCAGCGATCGCCGGGCTACTGCTGTGGAACTGCGCCTCCTGGCGAACTTCCGAAGAAGGTTCGGCTGACTCGCAACTGCTCAGAGAGACGCAAGTCGTTCGCATTGACCACGGCAAACTACATTTTTTCTACCACATGTGCAAAGATTCTGCAAGGAGCGTAAAGATTCTTGTCAGACAAGAATGTCCTCACTGACAACTCAAGAGTAAGCGTGCCTACAGGTCTCGGGCGGCGATTCGGAAATTTACGAATTCGACCTAAGCTCATTCTTCTGCACAATATTTTCTTCTTGACGCTTACTGCAGCAATTTACTTCACACTCATTCCATCATTTGAGCGGCGAGTTTTGGCGGCTCGAGCAAATGAAATTCGACTTTTAACAGAGATTTTGGCGGACACCCGAGGTCCGATGCAGTCGCCGAAACTCGGCGAATACCAGTATCAGCAAGGATCCGCCGAAGCTCTGCGGATTTCGCCAGACACCCGCAAGTGGCTGGATGCGCATTCCGGCGAGGTTGCGATGAAAGGCGACTTCCTCTATAAAGCCTTACCTGTTGCCTCATCGTACGTTCGTCTAACACTTCCGGTTGCATCGTACGAGCAGGAGATTCACACAGCGCGTAACAGTTTGTTTGGTGTGCTTGCGGTGGTGTACATCTTCGCTGTCGGCGTACTCGAACTTCTCATTATGCCGACCTATGTATACGGACCAATCGGGCTAATGCTCACCGCTGACGAAGCAACCCGGGAAGGAAATCGGGAAAATGAGCTGATTGCAGAAGCATACATCACGGATGACGAGATCGGACAAATCATGCGGTCTCGAAACGATACAGTCCGTGAACTCCGGCGGCACGAGGACGAACTCGCGGAAGCTCTGGCTCATGTCGAGGCACAGGATCGTCTTGCGAGTCTCGGGTTGCTGAGCGCGAGCGTTGCTCACGAAATGAACACACCGCTCGCGGTCCTGCACGGGTCCGTCGAGAAACTGCTCGAAACGACGGCAGAGCCCGTCGCGGGGGAAAGGCTTCGGCGAATGCTCCGTGTGACTGACCGGCTTCGGAGGATCAGCGAGGGACTGGTCGACTTTTCTCGCGTTCGACACGAGGAGTTCGGCCGGGTGCCGTTGCGAGCTTTAATTGAAGAAGCCTGGCACCTGGTCAGTATCGACGACAAGGCTTCCCAGGTGAAGTTTACGACTCTGATCGGAGAGGAAGCAGCAATCATCGGAAATGCAGACCGGCTGATTCAGGTTTTTGTTAATCTGCTGCGGAATTCGCTCCAAAACGTTGGAGAGCACGGCACGATCGAAGTTCGATGTCGTCGCACTGTGCGCGATGGTAAATCGTGGATCACGACCACCCTCGAAGATAATGGTCCCGGGATCCCAGGGGACGTTCTGCCCAACATCTTCGATGCGTTCGTTTCCAGCCGCCTCGATTCGCGCGGAACAGGTCTGGGTTTAACCGTCGCCGCGGGAATCATTGAACAGCACGAGGGCCAGATCCACGCGGCCAATCGCCCAGGCGGCGGCGCGAGACTGGAAGTGACACTTCGCGAGTCGGTGATGCGTGAGCAGACGGTCTGAAAATCAGTTGTCTGCCGCAGGAGGTGTGGATACGTCCTTCCACTTGAGCTCGGCGTCGGCCCGGCGAACGTAATTCGCGTCGAGGGCAGCTGGATCGCCGTTCTCGCCAGCGAGGAATCGTTGCCGCGCAATTCTACCGACAGCTCCGGCAATCGTACGCTGTTCGATGATCGTCGACTCGGCGGGCAAGTGAGGACGAAACGCTGATGCATCGGATGAGATGAACTCTGTGATTGTCGCCGGGAGGGAACGGATCCACGATGGGAATGGAGCGACGATTTCTTCTGTCAAAGCCTGCAGCTTAGAATCGAAGCAGGCGGCGTACACTTCTCCTCGCCTGGCGTCCAGGATGGCTGCACGGACCGGGGCGGCGCCACACGCGGCGAGTGCCAAGAGATTTGAAACTCCGAAGGCGGGACGTCCTGATGCATCGGCTAACGCCTTCACTGCAGCTAGCCCGACCCGAACGCCGGTAAACGATCCCGGTCCTGCGGCAGAGGCAAACACGTCGAGATCGTGCGCGGTCAGGTCATGTCGTCGAAGCAGTTCCTGCATTCGAGGAAAAAGGACTGTACTGAATCCCTCCGGACAGTGGAGTACAACCTCTTCCAGAACTTCGTCGTCGAGCAGAAGCGCTATGCTGCCGAATGCTCCTGTCGTGTCCAGAGCGAGGGTACGCACGTTCAGGGGCCAACCCTGAAGATTTTGTCAAGAACGTACACCTTACCATTGGCATTCATGCCATATAACCGAACATTCATGACGGCAGGCATTGTCCTGAACACGTTTCTGTCGAATGTCCATGTGCCTTCAGCACCGGTGCCCAGGACTCGATAACCCTCAGCATCGACAGGCACGTCTCCCGTCCAAAGGTACAGCATCGACCGCGTCCCCCGTGTTTCGCGCCTGAGCTTGACAGCGTATTTGGGCGGTTTCGACAATGACAGCTCTTCTGCCGAAGGTTGTGCAATCTCGTAGGGGATCTTCGCGGTCGAGCCTTCAGGCTCCTGCATCAGGAACGGTCGAGACTCGAACTTCCAGGAGTTCAGCATGCCTCGTTTCTGGCCTTCCCGCGAGATGTGAAGGACCCAGTCGTGGTCACGGCTGGGCGGTTCGCCTGTGAATTTATCAAATTTGTACGACTTAATCGGCTGTGTCTCGCCGGTCGCGGGGTCGATCCACTTTAAATCGTATTCGTGCTTCTCGACACGAACCTCGATTGGTCCGGATGGGTTTTCCACGTAGACTATGTACTCGGTATCCGGTAAGGCCATCGCGAGGCCTCCGTCAAGCTCAAAGTAAGGCTCGAGTTCCCAGTGCCGCGTACCGGCGATGAGGTCATACCAGACCTGAAGTGGTTTTGTTGCCGGGCTATCAGGGCCTTCTGCGGCGGCACCGGACAGTTCCGGGTACTGACCGTTCATAAAAGAGCGCCAGAGATTGTGCCGGAAATCATCGCCCTTGTAAGCGGCAGTATTCCCGCCGCCAAAGCTGTTGACTGAAGGCACGCCGTAAATCTGATGTTCGATCGCGCCTAACGAGACATCTGCATTTTGGTACATGATGTAGTTCATCCATCCGTCCGGCAGCAGAGGTGCGGAGGTAGTCAGAGCATGTGCGGATCGTGGATGCCTGTAAGGATCGTTCTCACTCAGGTAGCGACCCATTTGCTGCAGAATCCCTCGCCCGTTCGGTATCGTCTCGAACGAATCAGCTAGCTGCCAGGTGATGTCGAACGCACTGTACCTGGAGATGATGTATTGCAGGTACTGCTCTCGGTCGGCTGCCGTCGGGAATGCCTTGCTCAGGAAGTCACCGGGCCGTGCCAGAATCAGGTCGGCGGTGATCCCTCTGCTGTTCAGATACCCGATTCGGTCATCCAGCGTTTTATAAAAAGCGATGTCAGGACCCTTGTCAACCCGAAACGTGGGCTGCCGAAGATCGCCGACCACGTAGAGCCGGAGGTGGTTGAACTTCTGGGCCGCTCTGGCATCGGCGAGTCCCCGCGCACCACCATCCTCCATGAACGCCAGCTCCCGAGCATCTGCAGCCATCAGGAGGTGTGCCGTATTACCTTCTGTGTAACGCCAATGATGCCCGTTGGCGGCGATCACGAACCCTTTTGCTTCAGACGCGGTCGCTGTAAACTTCCCTTCCTGATTATCCAGGCGCCGCAGGTTGCTGGTGATTTTATAGCTCCACTGGCCTTCATCCATTGGCGTAAAGCGGACCACCAGCTGTCCGCCCCCATTCCAGAACGCCGGGAGCATCTGAGTACGGTGCCGAGGTGACTGAAACTCGATATGAAGCTTCGCGGTTGCGTAAGGGTTCGGATGTGCTTTGACCTCCTCGGCGTTCAGATCGAAAACAAAATCACAGTGGCTGTAAACGGGGGTCGATCCGCATTGCGGCTGTTGCGCCCATGCGACGCCAGCCGCAAGGAACAGCAGCCCCAAAGCGACTCTCATGCCTTCAGTTTATGAGTATCGTCGGCACCGGAGGCGACATCCGGGACGGTGAAGCAAAAGCATGCTCCTCCGTTTTCGCCGTTTTCGACCCAGATTCGGCCCCCGTGGCTCTCGACGATCTTTCGGCAGATCGCCAGACCGATTCCCGTGCCAGGGTATTCGGACCGTGAGTGCAGGCGCTGGAATACGTCAAAGATGCGGCTCCGAAACTCGGGCGCGATTCCCACGCCGTTGTCACGTACGTAGATGCTGACGAACCCCGGGCCCCTTTCGGCAGCTATCCGAATATGGCACGGCACGCCGGGGCGCTTGTATTTGACTGCGTTCGCAATGAGTTGCTCAAACAGCTGAATGAACTCAAGGTTATGACAGTAAAGGGTCGGGAGATCTCCGAATTCTATGTGCGTGTCATCGGGAAGAGGCGCGAGGTTGGCGATCGCACGATCCACAAGACCCCGCAATTCGTGCCGATCTTTGGCGCGCGGCGATTTGCCCACGGTCTGGAGGCGCATAAGGTCCTGGAGCAACTGTCGCAGGTGGTTTGCACCATCAACGGCGTAATTGATGAACTGGTCCGCATCGGCGTCGAGATGGCCCTGATAGCGCCGTTGCAGCAGCTGCAGGTAGCTCGCGATCGTTCTCAGCGGCTCCTGCAGATCGTGGGCCGACACATAGGCGAGCTGGTCCAGTTCAGCGTTGAATCGTGCGATGTCCCGAGCCTGCCGGAGCCTCTCCTGCAGATTACGCTCCCGCTCCGTGACGTCGAGACACATCCCGATCCAGGAGAGCCGACCGCCGTGCGGATCCGCAACGGGAACGCCCCGGCTGAGTACGGTGTACAGTTCGCCTCTGGGATTCTTCATTCGGTATTCGAAGTCCCAGAAGTATCCTTTGGCTACACACGCTTTCCACTCGGTAATGACCTTCTCGCGCTCCTCCTCGACGATCAGACTGGTCCACCCGAGTCCTGCACATTGCTCCATCGTGCAGTCAAAGGTGCGCCGGAATGACTCTGCGACGTGCTGCATGTTGCCGTCTTCATCGGCGATCCATCCTCCAAACGGCAACAACTCGGAGAGATTACGATACATGCGGTCGGACCGGAGCACTGCAGCTTCGGCGTCGTACAGGTTGGACATCAGGGCTATGATCAGGCCGTTTACAGCAACGAAGAAGCCGAAGCGTAACGCCTCATTTACACCTGCAAGGTCGAAAGTATAGTAAGGAGCTAAGAAGAAGTATTCGAAAATGACCGACGACACAACCAGCGCTGCTGCGCCAAAGTAACGACCGCAAAACCAGCACACACCTGCGACTGCGGCGGTGAGTATCGGCTCAAAGGAGGGCTCCAGCTGAGGGCGCAGCCACTCATTGATGAGCAGCGCAATGATGGGCAGGGCGATTGTCAGGCTAATGCAGGTGAATGTTGAACGGTTCCGCAGGCGTGTCCGTAAAGGAACCAGCGGCGAGCCGGACCTCATTTAGGAAGGCGGACAATATTAAACCAGAAGTCGTCGCAGGCCCTCACAATCCGCAGGAATTCATCGAAGTCACCGGGCTTGCGGATGTAGCAGTTCGCATGAAGGTCATATGCGTTGTGAACGTCCTGATCCGATTCGGAGGTCGTCAGCACAATGACAGGAATCGACCGGAGCGCCGGATCCGCCTTCATCATTGATAAGACATCCCGTCCATCAAGCCTGGGCAGGTTGAGATCGAGGAAGACAAGATCCGGGCGTGGTGACTCCGTGTAGGGCGGCTCGTGCCTAAGAAAGCGTACCGCCTGTTCACCGTCAGTAACTACAAGCAATTCGTGTGAAGAGTCATGAGCGGACAGCGCCTCACGCATAAGGCGCACATCGCTCGGACTGTCTTCCACAAGCAGGATCCTCAATGTCTTTGGGCCGGGGAAAGGCGAAAACATCACAGTTCGGCTGTCCGAGGAGTTACGGAACGTCTGCAAGCCACAATATTATCGGAAGCTGACGACTAACGCCATGCAAAACGGTTACCGCAGCATAGTGTCCAGGTAGTCAGACATTATCTTGTCGCGGCGGGGTTGAAGACAAACGTTTACCGGCTTACCTTTGGCTGCGTCGATCTTAGTAAAGCCGCGGTCATCAACATACAACCGAATTGTCTCAACCTTCTCGAAATAGGCACCGGGCGCCGCTGTTTCGGCTACTGCAAGCTGGTCATGCAATGTCATCCGTGCGGTCGGCTTATCAAGCCAGAGGCGATACAGAGACTCGAGCGCGATACTCAGAGGCGAGTGACGCTGCTGAACCCGCATCCGCTCAGAGTCCGAAAGCTGCACCAGTGTCGTCGAGTCCAGCGGCACAATTGTCAATGACGGCCATCCTGCTGCGTAAACAAGCTGAGAGTCAGGGATCGAAACTTTTACATTCCACTCTGCGATGACGGGCTTGCTGTTTGCCTGCCCGTAGACGTTTCCGCTCATCAAGACTACTTTGCGCAGTAGTTTTGGCAAGTTTGGTTCAAGCCGCAGAGCATCGGCCACATTCTGCAGCGGACCTACTGCGAGCAAAGTAACCTGGCCGGGGAACTTACGCGCCTGGGTAACTATAAAGTCAGCAGCCGGAGTTGCAACGGGGCGGTATGTAGTAAAGTCTTCGGCCCAGAAAAATTGGTAATCGACTCGGTCCTTAGGATACGGAGTAACTCGCCCGACTGCCACGGGTATGTCTGTTCGGCCTGCGGCGTGGAGCAGCTTGCAGGCGACCTTCGCCCGTGCCGGAGTGTTTGCGTCAGTGATGGTGACGCCGAGTACCTCGAACTGTTTGTGCTGTGCGACGAATCCGAGTGCCCAGGCATCGTCGATGTCAGTGCCGATATCGGTGTCGAGGATTACTTTCTCCCGAGCCTGCTGCCCGTAAATCACCGAGCAGAAGCTTACGGCAGCAACGAACACGGTCCAGCGCATACGGACATTGAATCATGCGTTCGTCACTCGCTGACATAGACGAGTACCGGCCCACCGAACTCGCTGCCTGCTATGGGATAGATTTGGATCCCTGAATCTGCAAATTTGGCGGGGAGTAGATCTGGTTCGGCAATCTTAGGTTGATCTGGAACACTCTGCAGGAAGCTTACACGTGCTTCCGCCACCGCGAAGCCAGTTGTCCTCATAGAACTCCTGCGACGACTTCTCACCGTTTGACACTGGGTGAACTTTCGCAATTAAACGTCTGGCATTCTCGAAAACATCCAGGATTCGCGTCGACTTAACCCGATGATATCGTCAGCTCTGATTGCCAGCGCAGAGATAGGAGTATTGGGCTGCCCGAACAAGGTTGGCCAGAGCACTCGCGACCGATCGTTTGTAAGTTTTATTACGAAAATCCCGGAGGCCTCAGAAGTCTCGAGACGTCGTGGTTCCACCGGCGTAAATATTGCCACTACGGTCCGGTGCTATCGCGATACCTGCGTCAGAATCGCTGCGGAAAAAGTGCATGATCCAGAGCCGTTCGTTTGTTTCTGCCCCGAGTTTCGAGATGAGGCATCCGCCGTTGCGACAGGAAAAGAGGTGGTCGGGTGCGGGTCGCGTAGGTAATTCGGCTTCCTGCGACGTATGTATTTCCGTTATTAGCGGTTGTGATTGGGGCAATTCTGTGTGGACTTGCATCGCCGACATACACGGCCGGGCTGTCGCCGCGGAGCAGGCAGGCCGTAATATTGCGAATGCCACGAGCCTTTATGAATCCAGGAGCATCCCTACCTCAAATAAAGTGTACCTACGTGATTTTTTGCGAAACGTAACGTGCTTTGTCTGATTTAAACAGAGGGTACCAGCTGCGGTACTATGGAATTTCCTGAGTCGCTCTTTTGGAAGGTGGGACAGCGCGACAGGCGTGCAACCTTGCCTGGAGATTAGTGGAGTCCGTCGAGATGGAGGCGCTATGCCAAGACCTGCTCGTGCCCAAAGCCGCACCCAGCGTGTCTCGCTCGAGAAGATCGCAGAGATAACGAAGATCAGCCCGCTGTTCCTCGATGCGATCGTCCGGGAGGATTTTGACAAATTGCCCGGTGGGATCTTCGACCGGAGCTATATCCGCCAGTACGCTGTGGCTGCCGGCGTCGATGGGGAAGAGATCCTGCAGCGGTACCATGAGCATCTGGCTGCCAAGGAGTCTCGTGCGGCGGAACAAGCGGCACCGCAACGCCGCACCTCCTCACTTCGCTCGCTGGTCGAGCGAGTCATCTCAGTTTAGTTTTTAGTTAGGGCGAACCGGCGCGACCTGCTGCTGCGTCAGGCAGTGGAGTGTCCCGAGTCCCAGCACCAGATCTCCCGCATAAATCCCCGTCACCTGACGGTCCGGAAAGGCCTGCTGAAGTGTCTCCAGCGCGATCCGGTCATTAGGATCGTTAAACACCGGCACCAGCACAAGAGAATTCGCGATGTAGAAGTTGGCGTAGCTTGCCGGCAGTCGCTGGCCCGCGAACATCACCGGCTCGGGCATCGGCAGCTCTAACACGTGCAGGTGTTGACCATCCTGATCACGCATAGTCAGCAGGAGTTCGAGATTTTCCTTCAGCGGCTCGTAATTAGCGTCGTCACGATTTTGTTCGGTCGCGATCGCAACGGTGCGTGGACCGACAAATCGCGCCAGATCGTCGATGTGTCCGTGGGTGTCATCGCCGGCGATGCCACGCTTCAGCCACAGCGTATGCCGAATATCCAGATAATCCCCGAAAATCTGCTCCACATCAGAACGGTTCAGTCCGGGATTTCTTGATTGCACATCGCTCAGCAGACATTCCTCAGTTGTGAGCATCGTGCCGAGCCCATTGACATCGATGCTGCCGCCTTCGAGGACGATGCGTCGGTCGTGGAAAACGGGATCGACACAGGGTAGCGCCAGGCGTTCGGCGATCGCCTCAGGTACGGCGTCGTCTGTCTGCCAGTTGTCGTATTTCGCCCAGCCATTGAATCTCCAGTTGAGGATCGTGGGGCTTCCCGCACTCGTCGTGAACAAACGTCGGGCAATAGTCGCGCGTCCAGCTCCGGTCTGTGCGGCAGTGGAAGAAGTCAACCGCCTCGTTCAGGGCGTGTGCTTTTCGGAGCATGCGGCGGGCACGCTGTTCGGTCTCGGCGTCGTTGATGAGAATGTGGACGCGCTCGACGCGGGCGAGCCGTCGAACAATCTCGCAATACACCCAGGGAACGGGAGAAAACTTACCGGGCCAGTCGTTTTTTTCATGAGGCCAGGCGATCCACGTACCTTCGTGTGTTTCCCATTCCGCGGGCATGCGGAAGCGGCGTGGATTTACCCGATCCATCGACTCGTCAGCTGTCCGTACGCGTCAATTCGCCGGTCACGCAGGAATGGCCAGTTCCGCCGAACCTCGTCCATTCGCGCAGGGTCAATCTCTGCTACGAGAATTTCTTCTTTATCAACCGAAGCCTGAGCGATTACCTGTCCGAAGGGATCAGCGATGAACGAGGACCCCCAGAATTCGAGACCACTTTCAGCAGTACCTTCGAAGCCGATCCGGTTCACGGCACAGACATAGATTCCGTTGGCGATCGCATGCGCGCGCTGAATGGTTTTCCAGGCGTCAAGCTGGGCTGCACCGTACTGCTGCTTCTCTGAAGGGTGCCAGCCGATTGCTGTCGGGTAGAACAGGACGGAAGCGCCGCCGAGAGCCGACAGTCTCGCGCCCTCGGGATACCACTGATCCCAGCAAACCAGGGTGCCGACTCGGCCGTAAGCAGTGTTGAAGTTCAGAAATCCCGTGTCTCCCGGAGTAAAGTAAAACTTCTCGTAATAAAGCGGATCGTCCGGAATATGCATCTTCCGATATATCCCGAGCAGCGATCCGTCCGCGTCGAGCATAGCCGCTGTGTTGTGATACAGCCCCGGCGCGCGCTTTTCGAAAAGGGAGGCCACTATGGCTACCTTCGCTTCCTTTGCGACCTTCGCGAGCGTTTCCGTAGACGGTCCCGGTATAGGTTCAGCGAGGTCGAAGAGTGCGGCGTTTTCCTCGCGGCAGAAATACTGCGACCGAAACAGTTCCGGGAGACAAACGACCTGCGCTCCTTCCTGAGCGGCTTCGCGAACTTTTTGCACGGCCTTTTCGAGATTGGCGGCGGGATCTGTCGAACACGCAAATTGTGCGATTCCAACCCGGAACTTGCCGTTGCGGACCATCTCTCTATTATCAGGTCCGCGCTATTCTGGCTCCAGAATGCTTCAGCGACTTCTGTGCGTGCTGATGCTCGCTGTAACCGGTGCCGCGGCCGATGTTCCGGCGCCGCACGAGGCACTCGGTTTCGATCCGGGTGCCGATTATAAGCTGGCGTCGTACGAGGAAATTACGAGCTATTTCCAGAAACTTGCGGCGGCAAGCGATCGGATTCGGCTTGTCGAGTACGGAAAGACTTCGTTGGGGCGGCCTTCGTTTGCAGCGTTCATCTCCTCGCCTGAGAATCTTCGGAATCTCGATCGACTGAAAGCCATTAATCGCCGGCTTGTCCTTGGCGAACCGGGAAGTGTCGAAGACGCCGCTGCATTGGCCCGGGAAGGGAAGGTATTTGTCTGGATCGATTCCGGACTCCATGCGACGGAAGTTGCTCCGGCCCAGCATTCGCCGGAACTCGCGTGGCGGATGGTTGCGGGCGAATCCGACGAAATCCGGCGAATTCGGGACAAGGTTGTACTTATTCAGATCCCCTGTATCAATCCCGACGGTCTCGATATGGTCGTCGAATGGTATCGGAAGAATATCGGTACACCGTTCGAGATTGCGCCGTTGCCGGCACTGTACCAGAAGTACGCTGGTCATGATAACAACCGCGACTGGTACATGATGAACCTGCAGGAAACTCGGAATGTGAGCCGACTGCTGTTTGCCGAGTGGTTCCCTCAGATCGTTTACAACCAGCACCAGGCTCCGCCGTTCCCGGCACGGATTTTTATTCCGCCTTACGCCGAACCTCTCAATCCCAACATTCCCGCAGCCGTGATGGAGGGAATCAATCTGATCGGCTCGGCGATGAAAGAACGCTTCGCGCGTGAGGGAAAGACGGGGATACTTTCCTACTACGGATTTGATGCGTGGTGGAATGGCGGCTTGCGTTCGGTACCCGCTTTCCACAATATGCACGGGATTCTGACGGAAACTGCCCTCCACGCCTTTGCAACGCCCAGGATGTATAAGCCTTCCGAGTTCCCTGAGCGGTTCGGCAATGGAATGCCGACGAAGGAACCCGGCGTTTTCTACGAACGCCCGTGGATGGGCGGCCGATGGGGCACCCGGGAAGCAATCGAGTACATGCTGACAGCGGATTTTGCCATTCTGGATCTGGCTTCGACGCGTGCGGAATCTTTTCTGATCAAGAGCTGGCAGATGGCTCGGGACAATATCGAATCCGGCAAGCGCGGGAATCCGTGGGCATACATCATTCCTCAACAGCAGTGGGATAAGTTCAGTGCGACCGAGATGTTGCGGCGGTTGCAAATGGCCGGCCTGGCAGTAAGTCGAGCTAAGAATCGATTTACTGTCTCTAAGCGAAGTTACGACGCTGGAACTTACATCTTGTTAGCGGCGCAGCCCTTTCGTCCTTACCTGATCGATCTTATGGAGCCACAGAAGTATCCCGAGATCAAGACGGGCATCACCGGACCAACCAGGCGGCCGTACGACGTTGCCGGCTGGACGCTCCCGATGCAGATGGGGGTGGTTGTCGAACGTCTGGACGACATTGCAAATATTCCTCTCGAGGTCGCTGGTCCGATTTCCAGCGACACACATGTTCTCGACAATCGCGACACGGGATCGTTCCATTTGCTCGCGAATGAACTGGCAGGCGGGTCAAACGTGCGCTGGGCTTCTGATGGGAGACTTCTTCGGGCAGCGGACGCAGGATATGGCAAAGGCGTCTGGCAACTATCCAGGCCTCGAGCAGGTGTCTACCAACCATGGATTCCTAACAGCGATGCGGGCTGGACCGACTGGCTGCTGGATGAATTTCAAATCGAGCATCAGGATCTGCGTAACGCGGATATTGCCCAGGGTGGGTTGCGTTCCCGATTTGATGCCGTCATTATTGCGGACCAGACGCTCCCATCAATCCTTCATGGCTGGAAGGCCGGCGAGTATCTGCCTCGGCGGCCCGGTGAGAATCCCTCGCAGCAACGTCCTGAGTACAGTGGTGGAATCGGCCTCGCTGGTGCGGCTGCGCTCGAGACTTTCGTCAGGGATGGCGGCACATTGATTGTGTTCAATGATGCCTGTGAACTCCCTGTTCAGTTGTTTGGTCTGCCTGTTCGACTCTCGATCCGACGGCCGTCAGGCGACACGGCAGAAGACGCCGGGGGAGGCTACTTCAGTCCAGGCTCGATTTTGCGCGTTACCACAAATCCGGCGCATCCGATTGCATTCGGTATGCCCAAAGAGGCGTACGCGTTTCAGAATGGTGGTCAGGCCTGGGACATTACTCTCCTTCCCGACTACAATCATGGCGAACGCGCACTTACTTCTATAGCTAAATACGGGACAGAGCACGTACTTGCGAGCGGCTGGTTATCGGGTGAGCGTTTCGTCGCCGGGAAGAATATCCTGATCGAGGCTCGTTTAGGTCAGGGGCGTGTTGTACTGTTCGGCTTTCGGCCGCAATTTCGCGGTCAGTCCTTTGGAACGTTTCGTCTGGTCCTGAATGCGTTGTATTTGTCGGCCGCGAAACCTGTCTCTTAAATAATGTAATAGCCGGCAAAACGAAGCTCGAAATGGCGGGTCTCGGCCGGCTGTTTCTGACATGTATCGTGGGCCGCCATTCGGCCCTTTGCGGGCTAGCTACATGTACATGCCGCCGTTCACGTCGAGGACGTGGCCGGTGATGTAACCTGCTCCTTCGCTCGCAAGAAATGCGACGGCAGCAGCAATATCCGCTGGTTCACCGATTCTTTGCAGAGGGATAGACCCGAGCAACTTTTCTTTCAGCTCGGGCTTCAGTACACCCGTCATGTCCGTTTCAACGAAGCCTGGTGCAACCGCGTTGACGGTGATTCCGCGGCTGCCCATTTCCTGGGCCAGTGACTTTGTCAATCCAACCAGGCCCGCTTTGGACGCGCAATAGTTCGCCTGACCGGCATTTCCTGTTTCTCCGACAACCGATGCAATGTTGATAATCCGGCCCCAGCGTGCGCGCATCATGGATTGCAGAACCTGTTGGATGCACAGGAACGAGCCGGTGAGATTGGTGTTCAGCACGGCGTCCCAGTCATCGCGCTTCATTCGGACTGCCAGTCCATCACGCGTGATACCTGCGTTGTTAACCAGGATATCGATCCTGCCGAATTCCTTCGCTGTTTTCGTGAATGCGTCCCGAATGGAGCCTTCAGAACCCAGATCGATCGAAACGACGAAGGCCTCGTGTCCTGCTCCGCGAATCTCACCTGCGAGCGTTTCGAGTTTTTCGACATCACGCGCAGCGAGCACGACGCGAGCGCCTGCTTCAGCCAGGGCAAGGGAACATGCACGTCCAATCCCACGGCTTGCGCCCGTGATGAATGCAATCCGGTTGTTCATCTGTGCTCTGCAATCATGGTAAGTTATGGCGTTTAATGACCTGCGCGAGTTCATAGCTGCGCTTGACGGTGCTGGTGAACTCAAGCGCATTCCGTTCGAGGTCGATCCTCACCTCGAAATTAGTGCCTTCGCCGACCGCAGCGTAAAGTCACAGGGTCCGGCCCTGCTTTTCGAAAGGCCAAAGGGCAGCGCAATTCCCGTCCTGATAAACGCGTTCGCGAGCATGAAGCGCATGGAACTGGCGCTCGGAGTTGGTTCGGTCGAGGAGGTCGCGGAACGGATCTCGGGTTATCTCCAGATGCGCCCCGCCGAAGGTCTGATGGGAAAGCTGAAGATGCTGCCCAAGCTTGCTGAAATCGGGTCTTTCTTTCCCAAAATTGTGGCGAGCGGGCCTTGCAAGGAGGTAATACGCCGCGATAACTTTTCTCTTCGAGAGCTTCCTGTCCTCCAGTGCTGGCCGCTGGACGGCGGCCGATTTATCACCCTGCCGATGGTGTTCTCGAAGAACCCTGAAACCGGAAAGCGCAACTGCGGGATGTATCGGATGCAGGTTTACGACGACCGCACCACGGGTATGCACTGGCAGACGCAGAAGCAGGGCGCTGAACACTACCGCACGCTTCGCAAAGAAGGCCGAAAACGGATGGATATCGCGGTAGCGATTGGTTCCGATCCGGCTACGATGTATTCCGCAATCCTGCCGCTGCCGCCTGAACTGGATGAAATGATGCTCGCCAGCTTCTTACGAGGAAAGCCGGTTGAGATGGTGAAATGCGAAACCTGCGACGTCGAGGTGCCTGCGAATTCGGAAGTCGTTCTGGAGGGCTATCTTGAGGTCGGGGAGCTGCGTACTGAAGGGCCGTTCGGTGATCACACCGGCTTCTATTCGCTGGAAGATGAATATCCGGTGTTCCACGTTACCTGTATGACTCACCGCCGGAATCCGGTGTATCCCACCACGATCGTCGGTCCGCCACCGATGGAAGACTTCTACATGGGAAAAGCGATCGAGCGGATTTTTCTTCCGCTGATGAAAATGCAATTGCCGGAAGTTCGCGACATCTGCATGCCGGCGGAAGGCGTTTTTCACAACCTGATACTGGTCTCGATCAAAAAGCGGTATCCAGGGCACGCGCGCAAGGTGATGCATGCCATCTGGGGACTTGGTCAGGCGATGTTCAGCAAGTGCATCGTTGTTGTCGATGAGGATGTTGAGGTGCAAAACGTACGTGAGGTTGCGTGGAAGGCTCTCAACAATATCGACCCGCAGCGTGACATCGAGTTCGTGCTGGGGCCGGTCGACTCACTGGATCACGCGAGCCGGCTGCCGGACTTTGGTTCGAAGATGGGGGTTGATGCGACGAGGAAATGGCCCTCAGAGGGATTCACCCGGCCATGGCCCAAGTTAATCAAGATGGATCCGAAGGTCGAGGAACGCGTCGAAACTATGTGGCGGCGAGCTGGTCTGAGGTAACGCCAGAGGTGTTGAAAAACGCTTTCACCGCTTTCGCCACTTGCGGGATGTGGTCCGCCGGCATGTCGGGATAAATCGGCAGCGAGAGTACTTCATCCGCAGCACGTTCGGACTCAGGCAACGAGCCAGCGGGAAAAGCGGCGTCGGCGTATGCAGGCTGAAGATGCAGCGGTATCGGGTAATGGATCGCCGTACTGATTCCGGCATCCGCAAGCGCCTCCCGAAGACGATCACGCTGTCCGCCAGGAACTCTGATGGTGTAAGTGTGATACACGTGCCGCATGCCCGGGAACTCGCGCGGTCTGATCACACCGGCGTCGGCTAGTAATGGGTCGTATTGAAGCGCGACTGCGCGCCGAGCTTCCGTCCATTGTTCGAGATAACGAAGCTTGACCGCGAGAACCGCACCTTGAATACCTTCCATTCGATAATTGAACGCGCGCAGCGAATGGTGATACTTGCGATCCTGACCCCAGTCGCGCAATAGCTTTAATGTTTGTGCAACCTCATCATCGTTCGTCGTGATCATGCCGCCTTCGCCGCAGGCACCCAGATTCTTCGTCGGGTAAAAGCTGAAGCATCCTGTGTCGCCGAATGAGCCTGCACGCTTTCCGTTCAGTTCGGCGCCGTGGGCCTGCGCAGCGTCCTCGATTACCGGGATTCCGTGCTGACGACCGATTTCCAGAACCTTGTTTAAGTCGGGAGCGATCTGACCGTACAAATGAACGGGGACAATTGCTTTCGTGCGCGAGGTGATTGCTGATGCGAGTTGCTTTGCATCCAATGTGTATGATTCAGGGTCGATGTCAATAAATACCGGACGAGCGCTGCAGTAATATATCGTCGCGACTGTGGCCGCAAAGGTGAACGGGACCGTGATGACTTCGTCGCCCGGACTTACCCCTGCCGCGAGCAGCGCGAGATGCAACGCGCTGGTTCCCGAATTCACCGCAATCGCGTACCGGACGCCGCAATAATCAGCAAAAGCGGTCTCGAACTCCGAAACGAAACGGCCGAGAATGAATTGCCGTGAATCGAGAACTTCATCGAAGGCGCGGCGAAGCTCATCGCGAAGACTGTCGTGCTGCGGCTTCAGATCTGAGTATGGAATCAAACCTTCAGTTTATCGTTCCAGTTCTGCGATCGTCTCGAAATGATATGTCTGGGGGAATAAATCGACCAGCGTCAGCTGACGCAATCGATATTCACCGGTGCCGAGAAGACTCTGCAGGTCTCTCGCAAGAGTAGCGGGATCACAAGCCACTACCGTGAGCCGCGGAGGCGCAATACGAATCAGTTCGCGAGTGGCTGCTTTTCCAAGGCCTTCCCGCGGAGGATCTGCGAGTACGAAGTCTGGCTTGCTCTGGACCTTTGCCAAATGCTCCGCCGAGTCTGCCCTTACGACATCGATCTCCTTATGCGCTCGCTCTGCATTGAATCGGAGGTCTGCCACGGCAGAAGCGGCGCTCTCGACGGCAGTCACCTTGTGGAACCGGTTCGCCAATCCCAGAGAAAATAATCCGACACCGGCATAGAGGTCAAGAGCAGTCTCGCCCGAGGATGAAGGGAGGATGCCGGTTACGAGTGCATCCGCGAGAAACCGATTTACCTGGAAGAAGGATCGCGGCCCGACCCGAAAGCGATAACCAGCCGCATCGTATTCGATTGCTCCGGGCGCATAGCCGGGTATCTCGCCAGCGCACCAGTCGAAAAAGTGCTTTGCAAGTGGGCGTTCGGTGTCCAGAACGTTGAACTGCACGTCGGCTTCGTTCGTGAACAGCTCCACCGTTCGGATGAAAGACGGCCATCGCCGGTCCTGCACCAGTGCGGCAAGAACATTGATGACTTCATTCAGACGAGGGGAAGAGATCGGGCATTGCTCAACCGGGCAGAGGTCATGGGAACCCATGCGAAGGTATCCGATGCGTCCATTGCGCACATGCAACTGGGTCCGATTTCGGTACCGCCACGGGTCTGCCGCAACGACGCGAATCTCCTCGGGCGCCTCAAATCGCCCCACGCGCCGCAACACCTCACGCAGGATAACGACCTTCTGAGATAGCTGGTACTCATACGGCGCATGCTGGTAGTGGCACCCGCCGCAGATTCCAAAATACGGGCATGGCGCCGGGACTCGCTCGGCGGCCTTGTCATCGATGCGAATGAGGCGCGCGTGCAGCTTGTCTACCGGCTCGACCGTGATTCGTTCACCAGGCAGTACGAGGGGAGTGAGCACAACGCGGCCATCCAGCCGCGCCAGCCCGTGGCCTCCGTAAACCAGTTTCTCTACTGTGACTTGCAGTTGATCAGCCACGTTACGATGGTGTTTTCATGAGAGCACGTGTCTTCTCGGGCATTCAGCCAACAGGAAATCTGCATATTGGAAACTATCTGGGCGCTCTGAGAAACTGGGTCAAAATCCAGTACAACTACGAGAGTATCTTCTGTATTGTCGATCTTCATGCCGTGACGATTTTCCAGAATCCGGCGGAACTGCAGAGCAAGATCCGCGAAATTGCCGGATTGTTTCTGGCCGCCGGCATTGATCCCAGGCACTCCTCCATGATCGTCCAGTCTGCCGTTCCCGCTCATGCGGAACTCGCGTGGATGCTGACGTGCGTGACGCCGATCGGTTGGCTCTACCGTATGACGCAATTCAAGGCGAAAAGCGAAGCTCAGGAAACCGTAGGGGATGGACTGCTGCAGTATCCCGTCCTGATGGCTGCCGATATTCTGCTGTATCAGGCTGCACTGGTGCCGGTCGGCGACGATCAGTCACAGCATCTCGAACTGACGCGGGACATCGCTCAGCGATTCAATTCCCTGTATGGTGAGACATTCGTTATGCCCGAAACACGTCTTCCCGCCGTAGGCGCACGTGTAATGGGCCTCGATGATCCCGAGAAGAAAATGAGCAAATCGGCGCCAGGCTCGGGCCACGCGATTGCTTTGCTCGATGAGCCCTCGCAGATTCGGAAAAAAATCATGCGTGCTACCACCGATTCGAGCCCCGCGGTTGACTGGGCGACCATGGGACCGGGTGTCCGGAACCTGCTGTCGATTTTTCAGGCTTTCAGCGAATGGAGTGACGACCAGATGCAGTCACACTTTAGCGGCATGCGTTACGGGGATCTGAAGAAACAGGTCGCAGAGATGGCCGCGACAAGTCTCGAACCCTTGCAGGCGCGTTATCGGGAAATCACAGCCGATCCTGCCTACCTTGACGGGATCCTCGCAGAAGGTGCGGCGCGGGTGAGTCCTATTGCGAACTCGACGGTCGAACTCGTCAAAGGTCGTATGGGCTTGTATACCCGAGCCTGATGGGTGGCACAGCGCCAGTCAGCTTGCGGGGCTATGCGCGTCTGCTGCGGTCGAACCGAAATTTCCGACTGTTGTGGATGGCGCAGACGGTCAGCGAAATCGGTGACTGGTTGTATGCCGTCGCGATCTACAGCCTGATCCTGGAGATTACCGGCAGCGCGCAGGCTGTTGCGCTGGCATTTGTACTTCAGGTACTCCCTCAATTCTTTATGGCGCCTGCTGCGGGTGTGCTGAATGACCGACTCAGCCGCCAGAAACTGATGATCTTCGCGGACTGGTGCCGCGCGTTCGTTGTATTTGGAATGCTGTTCGTGCAGACTCCCGAACGCTTGCCTCTGCTGTACTGTCTGCTGTTCGCCGAAACTTTCTTCTGGGCGTTATTCGAACCTGGACGCAGCTCCGTGATTCCGAACATCACCAGCACTCCGGACGAAACCCTCGTCGCAAACGCTCTTGGCTCAACGACGTGGAGCGTGAACCTTGCAATCGGTGCCGCAATTGGGGGAGTGCTCGCAGCGATGTTCGGCAGAAATGCTGTTTTTTACATCAACGCAGCCTCGTTCATCGTCTCCGCGCTGCTTATCAGAGCGATGCATTTTCGAGAGCCGCATCTCGAGCATGTGAAGCCATTCCACGCGCGCGAACTCGCTGATTACTCACCAATTCTGGAAGGAATTCGCTACGTCCGGCGTGATCCGCGCCTGTTCGCGACACTGTTCGTGAAGGGCGGAGTCGGATTCTTGGGAGCCAACTGGGTCCTGCTGCCGATCTTTGGAGAGAGAATCTTCCCGGTGCGGCTCCACTGGTTAAACTCTCAAAGCGCTGGCATGGTCGGCATGAGCCTGCTGATGGGATCGAGGGGGATTGGCGCGCTTCTGGGGCCACTGATTGCAGGCCGATGGTCCGGGAGCAATGAGACGCGGTTCCGCACCGGCATCGCAATTGGTTTCGCTGTCGCGGCGTGCGGCTACTTCCTGTTGGGTTGCTCGCCTATCCTGCTCGCGGCCGCTTGTGCCGTGGTTCTGGCCCACGCGGGCGGATCTACATGCTGGGTTTTCTCGACAACATTACTGCAGCTTCAGACAGAGGACCGGTTTCGAGGACGGGTTTTCTCGGCCGAGTTCGCTTTCAATGTCCTCGTAATGTCAGCGACTACATGGACCGCCGGCTTGCTTACGGATCACGGTGTGCCGGTGCATCATGTCGCGATGCTGGTGGGCTGTTGTCTTCTGATTCCGATAATTCTTTGGTTGGTGGCACAGCGTTTTTGGCGCTGAGCCGCTTCGTATAAAAACACAACGCGCTCGTAGTTAGCTACGAGCGCGTTGCGGCTGTCTGAATCCGGTGGTTTCGTTACGAGATCTTCTTCTTGCCGTTGCCGTTCCGGAGCAGAGCCGCCCTCCAGCTCAGCGAAGTTCACGCGACGCTCTTCATCCATTGCGCGGTTAGCCATGATGACAGAGATCGAGTCATCGAGGCCAACGTTGTAATTTGCGCGAGGCGTCATGTTGGCGCTGCGAATGTCGTTGAAGAAGCTTTCGAGTGAGGTCGTAACCGGGTTCTTCACTTCCGTCGGAACCATGATGTTCTTCGAGTAGAGCCACCGGCGGGCGAACTTCGATTCCTTTTCGAGGAAGCTTTCTTTACCCGACATCTCATCGCCTGAGAGCATAATCGGCAGTGGCTTCGAGCCAGACGCCAGTGCAAAACTGGCTCCAGCTTTGAAGCCTTCTTTCTTGCCGCCGGTTTCAACCTTCGGCGGGTTTGGCTCGCGGAACCAGATAGCGAGCGGCGGATTCGGATCCATCTTGCCGTCGCCGATAGTGACGTGGACGGTGCCCTGCGTGCCGGAGATCCATTCGCCCTGTTCCGCGCGGCTGCCGCCGAAGAGCGGCAGGTGGGAAGTTGTGCTCGACCCTGACCACATCATCTTCTTGCCTTTCGGGTACTTGAAGATGAGCTGAATATTGTCGTAGATATCGCGGCCATCGAACATCGTATCGAGACCACCGAGGCCCATAACCATTTCCGGAGTCGATCCGAACATCCAGTCGGCTACGTCGAAGTGATGCGATCCAAGCTCCGCGGCAAGACCGCCGGATGTCTTACGGAACAGGCGCCAGTTGCCCGGCTTCATGGTCCAGCCCGGATTACGGTGCCACTGCGCATACATGAACTTGACGTCGCCCAGCATGCCCTTATCGATCATCTGCTTTACGACGTTGTAATACTCGCTGTAACGCCGCTGGAGTCCAACCTGAAGCACCTGCTTCGGATGTTGACTGGGGTAAATCGAACGAAGTTTGTGAACTTCGTCTCCCGTGAACACGATGCTCTTTTCGCAGAAGACATGTTTGCCCGACTTCAGCGCATCCTCGAGCATCGGGTAATGCAGGTATACGGGCGTAGCGATTAGAACCGCTTCGATGGAATTATCCCCGAGCAGCTGGCGGTAATCCTTGTACGTCTTCGGATTGTTGCCGATAGCCAGCTTGCCCTTTTCGAGGGCTTCGTCGCTGACATCGCAGATGGCGGCGCAGCGTCCGTTGTCCACGCCCTTCAGCAGTCCGAGGAGATACTGTCCGCGACCGCCGGTTCCGATGATTCCGTAGTTAACCTGATTGTTTGCCGCGTGAACGCTCTTGAGAAACGCGGGAGCGGCTGCGAGCGCTGCACCGGCCTTGACTGCGTCTCGTCTTGTGATTCCACTGTTCGACATGGATGTGAATGACTCCTCGAACTCTCTCGTCCTGCCCTCGATCGTTGCGGCGTGCTCAAGGCACGGCCCCAGCTTTCTGCGATCTATTTTATTGTAACGCTTGACATTTTAGAGAAGACCGTTGGGTCTGGCTTTCCTTCGGCGTATCACGATTCAGTCGTCGCTCAAACCGCAACGCTGCGGCACAATAACCGGCTGGTTAGACGAAATGTGAGCGCTGAGACAAAGAGGGTCGTGGTCGTCCGGAAAACGCCAGAGGCGGTCCTCTCGTACAATTGGCGCAGCAATTGCACTAATCAGGTTGTTAAAAATGTTCAAGAGGAGGAACTCGGCGGAGCCTCAGACATCGCGAGTGGACCATTAAGTGAGGGAACGGCTCACTCCCTGTCTGACCGTGCTTAACGCTGTAGTTGCGGCGGCTGTGAACTAGAACCCGTAGTCGCGCTTCGGCTCAGCAGAGGCGAGCGCGGTTCGCAGGTACGGATGAGGGTTCACAGCCGTGCCGCTGCGCCGAACCTCATAGTGCACGTGCGGACCTGTGGTGCGTCCGGTGGAACCCGACAAGCCCAGAATCTCACCCCGGCGAACCCACTGGCCCGGCACCACATTGAACCGTGACAGATGGGCGTAGTAAGTGCTGAAGCCATTGCCGTGATCGAGGATGATTAGCTTGCCGTAGTGGCCAGCCCACTCTGTTTCTGCAACCACACCGTCGGCAGCAGCCTTTACGCGAGTGCCGGCCGGAACCGAGATATCGACACCGGTATGAAACGCACCCTCGCTGGAGAACGGATCACTCCGCTGTCCGAAGGTGCTCATCACACGGCCCTCGACGGGCCAGATGTTCGGCAGCATGTTGGAGTGGAACAGCGGATTGGCACGACGGGCAAGCTGAGAAATCGTAGCGGAGCGAAGCAAATTGTACTCGTCGAACGTCTCTGCCACTGTCGGCAGTAGCCGTCCTTCGATTCCGATGTTATCTGGCCCTTCCAGAGACCGCTTCAGCCCGTAAGCGACAGACACCTCGGTCGCGAGGTTCTGTAAGCTGGCCAGCTGAACGCCTTTCTGGTTTGATTCCTTCTCCAACCGGTGATAGCGCGTTCGAAGTGTCTCCACCTCATCCCGCAGCGTGTTGTAGTTAGCCACTTTCCAGCTCATGCGAGCGTATGAGGAAACCAGTCCAACGAGTGAAAGTGCACCAAATCCGGCGAGGGCGAGAACTACGTACAGAAATGCATACGGCACGTGGATACGTCGCAGACGTCCGTGGAGCGAGTGTGCAAGCACGACAATGAAGTACGGCTGGTCCAACGCTGATCTCCGAAGTTTTGTGAACTCGGGAACGACTGTGATTCCCTGTTAGGGCAATAACAGCCCGGCTCGACTGAGCATTGACTGCATACTGCACGCCTGAGGCTGCGTAGCTGCTGAGTCCCGGGCGGTCCTGCTGCTGAAAAGAAATTCAATCGTAACTCGCGACCACACCCGTGTCAATGCTCCACAGGTGTGTTTGCGTGGACTACAATGCGGGTGTTCGTCAGATGTTGCCACCAGTAGTAGGTGGGGTGGTGGTGGGTTGGGGCTTCGGTTTAGGCGGCGCAACCTGAAACGAACCGCCCGAAAAAACGACCGTTCTTACCTGACCTTTGGGGCCGATGCTTCCGATTGCTTTCCCGTTGACTCGAATTTCGAGGCCGCCGGCATTGCCCGTTAGTAGTCTTGCGTTCTCAGCTACTCGAAACTGCCTCGGAGTACTCGGGTCGAGAATTCCGATATAGACCATCTTGCCGTTGCTGGATAACTGAACCCATGTTGGCTCGGTTGCAACCAGGTCGAGCGAGGTCTCAGGTGACTGCTCCTCCACCGGATTTGCTGGCGGCGCAGCGGGCGAAGTCCCGGCAGGGGAGGTGGCGACCGGACCAGGTGTAACGGTGGCCGGAGTTCCTGCGGAAGGTTTTTCAGGTTCCGGTTTGGCTGGTGAAGTTGCAATTGCTGCCGGCTGCTGTGAAGGCTGAGGAGAAGGCGGAACCGTCTGAATGGGCGGAGGTGTCGGGTTCGTTTGGACAACTTCCGGCTGGTGCTGAGACTTTTGCCACAGTGCAAATAAGCCGGCCCCGGCAGCAATCACGGCCACGAGCAAACCGATCGCAACACCGACGGGTGGTGTCCAGCGGGCCGGTTCACCGGTCGCCGCATTCTCGTAGTGCTGACTGAAAACGGGCACGGGATCGGGTTCGTTCACCGAAACCGATGCACGCAGAATCCGTTCCGTCTCGGCCTCGTTCAGCTCCAGGGCCTTTGCATACTGTCGAATAAACGCTTTATAAAAGAAAACACCCGGTAATTGCGACACATCATCGCGCTCGAGTGCCTCGATATATCGCGCATTAATGCGTGTTGCATCCGCAATATCGATCACTGTTCTTTGTTGTTTGAGACGCTCGCTTTGGAGCAACTGACCGGCGGACGGCATAGGAGGGGCAGGCACCTGCCGCGCCTCGTATAATACTACAGTTGCTTCATTTCGACCCGCAGCCTTCGCCTGCGCCGGACGTGCTTCGCGAACTCGAGCCCGTGGTGTCGGTGGTGGTCGTTAATTGGAACCGGCGTGATCTTCTCGAAGAGTGCCTCCGGTCGATTGCGCGCCAGCAAGGCCTGGATTTCGAAGTCATCGTGGTCGATAACGGATCGTCGGACGGCTCGACCGATGCTGTGGAGCACTTCGCCGCGAGTGCAGAATATTCGGTGAGATTGATTCGAAACGAGGAGAATCGGGGATTTTGTGCAGCGAATAACCAGGCAATTGCAATCGCTCGCGGACGTTACATTGCCCTGATTAACAATGACGCTGAGGCCTCGCCCGGATGGCTGGAGGCGATGATTCGCCCATTGGAAGCCGATGCCGGTGTCGGTATGGTGTCCTGCAAGATTCTGGTTTGGGAGAATCCTTCGAAGATCGACAAGGTCGGTCATCTGATCTGGCCCGATGGGCAGAATCGCGGTCGCGGAACCGGACAGCAGGATCGCGGACAGTTTGACCTGCCGGGCGAAGTCCTGTGGCCTGACGGCTGCGCCGCCCTCTATCGAAAGTCGATGCTCGATGAGATTGGATTCTTTTCGGAGGAGCTCTTTGCATACGGCGATGATGCGGAACTAGGTATGCGCGGCCGTCTCGCCGGCTGGAACTGTATGCATGCACCGCAAGCCGTTGTCCGGCATCATCGCGGCTCAACGCTGGGCAAACTGTCTACTCGGCGGCTCCAGCTGATTGAGCGGAATCGTGTCCTGTTGGCCGTTCGTCACTTCCCTGTTTCGCTGCTGCTGCAAAATCCATTCTGGTTCGCCGTCCGCGTTATGGCCGGTATGTTGGCCGGCGTTCGTGGTCGTGGCGAAGCGGGTCGCTTCCGCGGCACTGGCGAGAAGGTTCGGCTCGCATACGCGCTCATCAGTGGCATCGTTGAGGCGCTTGCTCTGGTTCCCGTGACCTGGCGCAAACGGCGACAGTTTCGGCGCGAAGTGTGCAAACTTACGGATCGCCAAATTCGGGAACTTATCTTCCGGCATCGGATCAGCCTGAGAGAGCTCAGCGAGGATGCGGCTTGAGTTGTCCCGCCTGCGGCAGCGCGAAGCGAGTTGCCCTCTTCTCGGCGAGCGACCGCCTGTATCACACGACTGAACGTCAGTTCGAGGTGGTCAAATGCGGCGACTGCGCGCTGCTTCGGCTGTATCCCTGGCCGAATCCGGACGAACTGAAGGACTACTATCCCGAAACCTACTGGTTCGCGCCTGAACAGTCGACGGCAGCATGGCTCGAGGAAGCGTACCGTCGGCTTGTATTGCGCGACCACGTGAACTTTGTAGTCAGCGCGCTGCGGCGTACTGAGGCGACCGGGCCTGTGCTCGATATCGGTTGCGGCGGAGCGCTGTTCGGCCGTCTTCTTCGGGAACGCGGGTATGAATGTGTCGGTCTTGACTCTTCACTGCAGGCGGCACGAGTTGGGTGGGGTGTCAACGGTGTGCCGGTGTTCGAAGGAGACTTCCTGAATGCGCCGCTTCGGCCTGACAGTCTCCAGGCCGTCACGATGTTTCATGTCCTCGAGCATCTCTATGATCCCGGCAAAGCGCTGGCGGCCATTCGCAGGCTTTTGAAACCTGACGGCCGGCTTGTCGTTCAAGTGCCGAATGCGGCATCCTGGCAGTTCCTGCTGCTCGGAGAAAAGTGGAACGGCGTCGATGTGCCGCGACATTTGGTGAACTTCCGAAGCTCGGATCTGGATAAGCTGCTGGAAGGCGCCGGGTTCGAGGTTTTGCGACACAAATACTTTTCCTTACGTGATAATCCCGCCGGTCTCGCCAGTTCCGTTGCGCCCGGCCTCGATCCGATGGCGAGGCGTGTTCGCCGAATCTCGGAAACCCAGGGCGTCCGGCTGTGGAAGGATCTGTTTTACCTGGGCCTCGTGGTTGCATCGGTGCCGCTCACCTTCATCGAAGCGATGTGCCAGGCTGGATCGACGGTAATGATCGAGGCCAAGCGTAAGTGATCTATCAGCGCGTGCCGCCTGTGCTCCGGTTTGTGCCGGAAAGGCTGCAGCGCTTTGTCCTTCATTTTGAGGCCTCGATCGAAGATGCGGTCCGTGCGTTTGCAGGCAATCTTGATCCGGCGGCTCGCGTACTCGATGCCGGCGCGGGCGAGTGCCAGTATGCACCACTCCTGAAGCGGCAGCGATATACGGCTGTCGACCTGGGCGTGGGTGACACCTCATGGTCGTACCGTCAGCTCGACGTAATCAGTGACCTCCAGGATCTGCCGTTTCGGGAAGATACGTTTGACGGCTGTCTCAATATCGTCACGCTGGAGCACGTCCGGCAACCTGGCCGAGTATTGTGTGAGATCGGTCGAGTGCTGAAACGCGACGGCCGACTTTTGCTGGTAACGCCGCTCGAATGGGAAGAGCACCAGGCCCCACATGACTATTTTCGATTTACGAGGTATGGCGTGACCCTGCTGCTGCAGTCAGCCGGATTCGAAGTCGAGCGAATTCAGCCGGTTGGGGGGTTCTTTCGTTTGCTTGCCCGCCGGATGCTGGTCGCGCCTCAATTCTTTCGGAACCCACTCGGACCCATACTGCTTTTGTTGGTGGCTCCCTTTGGCTTGATGCTTAGCGTGCTGGATCGGTTTGATCGACAGCGCGCCTTTACTCTGGGACATATATGTATCGCACGAAAGCTTTAGCGGCATTCGTCGTCGGGACGATCTTGTGCCGGGCTGCAGGTTCCGAGCCACACTTTAATGGGGAACTGGCGCTGAAGTTCACCGCGAATCTGGCCAAATTCGGTCCCCGGCCATCCGGATCCGAGGCGCACGCCGGGATGGAGCGGTACATCCGGGATCAGCTAAAGCTGTTTCACTGCGAGACCGAAGAGCTAACCTTCACGGCGCAAACACCGATCGGTCCGAAACCGATGCGGAACTTTCTGGTTCGGATCCCTGGAACCGGTTCTCGGCCGGTCGTGATCAGCGGACATTACGACACTAAAATTCTGCCGAATTTTACCGGTGCGAATGATGGCGGATCCTCGGCCGGGCTGCTGATGGAATTGGCCCGAGTACTGTGCAATGCGGGAAAGCAGCGTGACCCAGTGTGGCTGTTGTGGCTGGATGGCGAGGAAGCCGTTCACGAATGGACCGAGACCGACAGCCTTTACGGCAGTCGCTGGCTTGCGGCCAAATGGGCGCAGGACGGAACCGCGAAGCGAATCAAGGCACTGATCAACGTAGACATGGTCGGCGATCGTGATTTGAATCTGCTTATGGACCTGAACTCGAGCAGCCAGATCCGCGAACTATTCTGGCAGACGGCTCGTGAGCTTGGCTACGGCAATCATCTCGGCGGCACGCCGAGCGCAATCGAGGACGATCACATTCCATTCGGTCGAGCAGGCATTCCGGTGCTCGACATCATCGACTTCGATTACGGCCCAAATAACTCGTACTGGCATACCGAACGCGATACAGTAGACAAACTGAGCGCAGCAAGTTTCCAGGTGATTGGGGACACATTGCTGCGCGTCCTCACCAAACTTGGGGGAATGTAACAGACGTGAAAAGAAGAAACATGCTTGCGGCGGGTCTTGGCCTCCCTGCGGCCGCAATGAACCTGATGGCTGCGGCAGGAAAACTCCCGAACGGCACGATGGATGAGTCGAAAGCACAGCTCACGAAAGAGGCGTTCGGCGATCTTCGAGTCTACCTCGACGGACCAACCGATCAGCTGAAAGCGATGACGGCCGGTAGCCTGCGTCTAAAACCGGGTATGAGTCCGCATCCGCCTCACCAGCACCCGGAAGAAGAATTCATGGTCGTAACGGAAGGAACGGGTGAAATCTCGGTCGAAGGCAAGGTGACGAAAGTCGGACCTGGAACGATGATGTATTGTGCTGCCAACAAGCTACATGGGATCGTGAATACGGGTAAGACACCTCTGCTTTTCTACTTCTACAAGTGGAGGGCAGTGTAGTTGCCCTCCCGGCATTCACTCTATTTTTATCGCTGAGATAAACGCCGGGGAATCGCCACTGTACTGGTGGCATGGAACTCGCCATCTGCGCAGTTTTGATTGGCATCCTTCTCGCGGTCGCGTTACCTCCGCGCGACCGCGACGGCCGTTCTTCAAAGAATTAAAGCGTACTTTTAGCGTCCAGGGTGCGTACCGCGTCCCCGACGCTTTCAACCTGCGCGCTTCAGCTCGTCGTCAAAACGAGCTCCGGTAGATGTCTTCGCGCGTGGGCGACAACGTCCTCGAGCGCTCCTCATGACCCAACCGGATCGGTAGAACAGGCCCAGCATCAGTTCGCGCTCGTGATTCACAATATCGGCGATGAGCTGCCGGCAGTCGAGCGAGTTTGCTCTGACGGCTCAGGTAACCTTTATTGTTCTGGTCATCAGCACGGCGCTGCTCGCGTTCTGGCGGTCGCAGGTAAAGCCCGAAACAGCAACACTGTTTAGCTGAGAATACGCGCAGCTTTGAGGATCAGTGTGCAGCTGGCGGCATGCGTGACTTCGCCGCGCATCACGCAGGCTACCGCGTCGTCCATCGACATACGAAGCAGCTCGATAACCTCCGCTTCCTCGGGTTCGCGTGGAATTTTGGTAAGGTCTCGGGCGAGATACAACTCCGTCGGGGAATAGCAGATCGACGTAAACGGATCGACGACGCCGAGTCCGGTCCAATTTGAGGCGGCGAATCCTGCCTCTTCCCGAAGTTCGCGGACGGCGGCATCCGAAGCCGCCTCTCCGTCCTCGACGCCGCCACAGATGGTTTCCATCGAAGGTCGCCCGACGGCATATTTCCACTCGCGAATCAGGTACACATCCCCGTCACTGTCAACCGGAAGCACGCAAACACCGGGTTTGATTCGCACGAATTCGAAGGTTGCCTCTGTTCCGCGAGGGAGCACCACGTTATCTGCTCTTACCCGAACGAGGTTCCCCTCGTACACGTCACGCGAACTCTTTAGTCGAATTGGATTCTTCATCGCCCGAACTCGACCGCCACGTTGGTTATCTCCGAGTCGCGTACCTGAACCTGTCTGGATTCCCGCTGGCCGTCATTCACAACCTCGATTGTGTAATTGCCAACGGGCAGCGAAAACATCGCCGGAGTACGGTCACTTCGGGCTTCCCCGTTGACATAGATTGTTGCGCCGCGTGGTTCTGACCGAATCATTACGGTTCCGCTGGAACGATCGAGGTTCAGAAAAACCTCATTGTCCCTCGGTGTTTCGAGAATTCGAAGCGTTCTGCGGAAACCGGGCATCGTTGCCGCAAGTGTATGTCGACCGCTGGGCAGGGTCAAACTGCAGGGTGCCTGGCATGACAACGCCGGGCTTCCATCTATTGTCAGTCGGGCACCGGGAGGATTCGTCACCAAACGGGTATCTACAGGAGTGCCGTGCCCGGTTCGAGATTGTTCCGGATGGGAAGCACTCGGCGGCTTCGGAGCTGCGGGTGCAGGCGATGCCTGATCCGCATCGCTCTGTTCCCGCGTCTCTGGCTGATCGGACGGGTTCGCCCCTCGGTCGCCCGGCAAATCCGGCATCGCGCTGGGCTTCTTTGCAGGCGCCGGTTCCTCAACAGGAGGCGAATTCTGTGCTGCGGGTTGAGGAGTATCTGCCTTATTGCGGTCCTCGAGGTATCGCACTGCACTGACCAGCATCGCTGCAACCAGACCACCGCCGATGACGATGAGGGCCATGAGTCGGACTACCCGCAGGAACAACGGAGTACGGGGCTCCGGCGCGGACGTCGCACAGTTTCGTGCGGCTCTGAAGCCTCGGCAATCGCGCCCGCGTTGTCGCGAGTTGGACTTTTCGTCGCATCCTTTCTGCTGACCCTTTTCTGACTGGTCGGCGGTACTGCAGGAGCAATCACAGGGGCGGCCGCTTCAAAGGATGTCGCCATGTCCTCTGCTGCGCCCGCTCGGAGCGGTCGCCATTTCCTGCATGCGCGGCAGGCGTTCTCCAGAGCGAAAACAAAGTCCGAACAGGTCGGATATCGGTCTTCCGGTTCCTTGGCGAGTGCCTTTTGCAGAACGGTTTCGACGGGCCAGTCCAGCGTTGGATTGAGGCGGTGGACTGGAACCGCCGGTTCGCGCACGATCTTGTAAGCAAGGGCAGCAATCGAATCCGCTGCAAACGGCTTTTCGCCCGTCAGTAACTCATACGCGATCACGGCAAGCGAGAATTGATCCGAGCGACCGTCGACTGGCTTTGTCTGAATCTGCTCAGGCGACATGTAGTTCGGTGTCCCGACCATCGAGCCGACCTGGGTCATTTGATGGGAGGCAAGCCGCGCAACGCCGAAGTCGGTGATCTTCGCCGTCGTGCCCTCGTGGATCATGATGTTGGCCGGCTTGATGTCCCGGTGCACAATCCCGCGCTTGTGGGCAAAATCGAGCGCTGCCGCCGTTTGGCTCAGGATCGAAAGGACAAACTTTCCTTCCAGCGGCTCACTCGACATCAGCTGGTCGAGAGTAGGCCCGTTGACCAGCTCCATCGCGATATAAGCGAGATCGCCTTCTTCGGCGACGTCGTATATGGTCACAATGTTCGGATGAGAAAGAATCCCGGCTGATTGCGCCTCTCGAAAGAGGCGATCGCGCAGCCGCTGACGCTCAACGTTATCGGCAAGCTCACGAAGATGGATCGTCTTGATCGCAACCTCGCGACCGATCTTCGAGTCGCGAGCACGATAAACAATACCCATCGCGCCTCTGCCGAGTTCGCCGACGATCTGATAACGGCCGATGGACGTCATGCCCGCTGCGCTAATTGTAACTTCAGGAAAGTCGCTAATACCTCGCCCTGTTAGACTCTAAGTAGCGCCTCTTTTCAACATCACTCATGGCAATTCAGACCCTGTTTGGTTCAGTCCCTGAAGAACCCTCGCTCTTAGATCGCCTGAAAGCCGGTATCGAGAAGACCCGCGCAGGATTGTCGGACCGTTTTGAGGAAGCTGTTTCCGGCAAAAAGACGATCGATGAGGATCTGCTCGACGAACTCGAGTACGCCCTGGTAACCGCCGATATCGGCGTCCGAACCGCGACAGAGATTCTGGATCAGATTCGGATGCGCGTCGATCGCAAGCTGGTGAACGACATCGGCGAATTGAAGAGCCTGATACGGGAACAACTGCTCGAGGTTCTTCAGGCCTCCGAGCGCCCAATGCCGCATGTAGACCAACCTCCGGCAGTAGTCATGGTGGTCGGCGTTAACGGAGCAGGGAAAACCACGACCATCGGCAAGCTTGCGAACCGCTACAAGCACGAAGGCCGGTCGGTAGTTCTGGCTGCAGCCGATACCTTCCGCGCGGCAGCGATCGAACAACTGGAGGTCTGGGGACAGCGGACCGGAACAGATGTCATTAGGCAAAAGCAGGGCGCCGATCCGTCATCAGTTGTCTACGACGCACTGCAGTCGGCGAAATCGCGCGGACTCGATTACGTGATCGTAGATACCGCGGGCCGTTTGCACACCAAAGATAACCTGATGGCTGAGCTGGAAAAGATGAAGCGCACTGCCCGCAAGGTGATCCCGGACGCTCCGCACGAAGTGCTGCTCGTCCTCGATGCCACGACAGGACAGAACGGCCTCGAACAGGCTCGCCGCTTCACCGAGACGAGTGGAGTTACGGGAATTGTCCTGACCAAGCTGGACGGGACGGCGAAAGGCGGCGTGGTCGTTGCGATTACCCGCGAACTCGGTCTGCCGATTCGTTTTGTCGGTGTCGGCGAAAAAGTCGATGATCTCGTTCCGTTTGATGCTGAAACGTTCGTGAACTCGCTATTCCAGTGAAGCCATCCCCGTACATGGTCGAAGCGCTCGCGGAGGCAGCGCTTGGCTTTGGACAAACCAGCCCGAATCCGTCTGTCGGTTGTGTGCTGGTCAAAGGCGATGCGATCGTCGGTCGGGGTCACCACGTGTACGCGACCAGGAAGCACGCTGAAATCGTTGCTCTCGAACAAGCCGGTGAAGCAGCTCGCGGGTCGACGGCGTATGTCACGCTTGAGCCGTGCTCTCATTACGGCCGGACCGGACCATGTGCCTTAGCACTGATTGACGCTGGCGTCGAGAAGGTTGTTTGCGCAATGACGGATCCAAATCCGCTTGTCTCCGGCAGAGGCGTCGGCATGCTGCGGGACGCTGGTATAACGGTGGACGTCGAGGAAGCTGCCATGACCGAAGCCCGGAAGTTGAACCGCGCGTATGATCACTTCATGCGTACGGGTCTGCCCCTTGTTACGTTGAAGGCCGCCCTGACACTTGACGGCAAGATCGCCGCTCCCGAAGACAACGCGGGCTGGATAACCAGTGAACGGGCGCGCCTTCACGTCCAGACGATCCGGCATGAGTCAGACGCGATTCTCACCGGGATTGGGACTGTGCTCGCAGATGATTGCCTGCTTACGGACCGAACCCGTCAGCCTCGCAGCCGACCGCTGATGCGCATCGTTGTCGACTCGCAACTCCGGTTGCCGGTCGCGTCGAAGATGGTTGAGAGCGCGCGCGGCGATGTGACGGTCATCACCACGTCTGCTTCTCCAGCGGATCGTCGCCGTGCCCTGGAAAAAGCAGGGGTGCAAGTTGTCGTCCTGGACGGCCCCGGCGGCAGAACGAGTTTCCCGAAAGTCGTCCAGTGGTTAGCCGAACAGAAGTACCTCTCGCTCATGATCGAGGCCGGAAGCAAAGTCAACTGGGCAGCGCTCGAATCCGGTATCGTCGACCGAATTTACTTTTATTACGCGCCGAAGATACTCGGTGGCATGCAGTCTCTTCCGGTTGCGGGCGGATCCGGCATGAGGCGTCGTGTTGACGCGATTCAGTTCCATAACGTTGAGCTGCACAGCATCGCGACGGACGAGTTTGCCGTCGAAGCGTGGCTCAGCAAGTAAGTCTCACACGAAATGTTCACAGGAATCGTGGAAGAAGTCGGGACCGTTGAGTCCATTGAGAAAAACCCAGCCGGCGGAGCGCGCCTCCGAATCGCCTGCAGCCAGGTGGTTTCCGATGCGACGCAAGGCAGCAGTATTGCCGTGAACGGTGTTTGCCTCACGGCGCTGGATCCGACGCCGACTGGCTTTCACGCGGATCTTGCACCGGAGACGCTCCAGCGCACGAGCCTCGGCGAACTCACGCCATCAGCGCTTGTGAATCTCGAGCGCCCGCTGCTTGCGACCGCTCGCCTGAGCGGTCACGTCGTTCAGGGGCACGTGGACGGAACCGGCGAGTTCGTTTCGCTGGATCTCCTCGGGGACGAGAACTGGTGGTTGAAAATTCGGATTCCCGAAGAACTCGATCGCTATGTTGTTTATAAGGGATCGATAGCAATCGACGGCATCAGTCTGACTGTTGCCGCAATCGCCGATCGCGTAGTGTCGGTCACCATAATCCCGCACACCTGGGAAGCCACAGCACTGCGCACGCACAAACCAGGCGATCACGTAAACATAGAATGCGACATTCTCGCTAAGTATGTCGAAAAGATGCTCGGTCGATGACCCTCAAAGGTCCGACTGCGTATCTCCAGGCAGCAGGATACGCCGAATAATCCTGATCGGAATGCTGCCTTGCTTCACAAATTGCTCGTGGAACCTCCCAAGTGAGTACTCGGCGCCCTTCGCGCGCTTGTAGTCTTCCCGCAGCTTATAGATTTCGAGCTTACCAAGAGTGTAGTAGAGGTAAGTCGGGTTGTAAGTACCCCGGCGAGCCTCTTCGAAGGCATTGGCGTGCTGCATGAACGCCTGATCCTCAAATAACTTCGTTGCCTGATCCACTGTCCAGCCACTTGTGTGCAACCGAATTCCGCTGACGTAACGGGCATCCCGAACCAGTGCTTCTGAAAGCTGTGCAAGCCGAATCTTCGGATCGCCCCCGCCGAAGCCTTCCTCGAGCATCATTTGTTCGCAGTAGTGTGCCCAGCCCTCCGCGTTCGAACTCGCGAAGATCAGCTTGCGGACCGTAGTTGGGAAGTCCTTCACGTACAGAAACTGGACGTAGTGGCCGGGGTAAGCCTCATGAATCGTGATCATGTTCATCACAGGCTGGTTGTACAGTTTCAGATGCTCTTCCTTGTGCGCGGCATCCCAGTCGGCTTCCGGCGGAGTCACGTAATAGAACGCCTCGCGCGTTTTAGGCTCGAAAGGGCCCGGTGTGTCCATCGAAGCAAACGTGCCGGATCGCGCGTAAGGCGGAGTAGGTTCCACCCTGGGTAATTGCTCGGACGGAATCGGAATGATGTTCTTTGCGACCACGAACTTGCGTGTGGATTCAAGAGTGCTGCGGGCGAAGTCCATCAGACCGCTCTTCTGTTGGATGCTGCCGTTCGAGCACCGCCATCGCATCCTGCGGGCTTCGGCCGGGAGCGACGATCCTGGCTACCTGAACGAAAGCATCATGGTCCTGTTTCAGACGGGTTTCGCCGATCGCCAGCAGACGATCCAGCGGGATATCGACCATCTCTTCGAAACGAAGCTTATTCGCGAAGTTCTCAGCTCCGATTGCGTAACTGCCTGTCGAACCCACCGTGACGTTCGTCTGCAGATGATCGGACATCACCTGAAGTGCAGCGGCAGCCTGCACGTTTGCAGCGTTGAAATCCGCAAGTAGCGTCTCGTTTTCACCAGCGGCGGTCCGGGCCCAATCTGCGACGTCTTTGCGGAAAAAGGGAACTGACCCTTTCACAATCCGGATCGCCAGGTCAGTGAACTCCCTCGGCGGCTCGAAGGTGTTGTCCCGCATAGCATCGATCAGCGCGGGCACACCTTTGAGGCGCGCCGTGATTTTTTGCAATCTTGCTGCGGGTGTGTCGAAGTTCCGCTTCATGAGCAGATCGACTGCGTTGCCGGGGATTCCGGCGTAGTAAAGCGGACTGCGCCAGACGCGAATTGTATCGAGGTCGAGGAGCTGTGCCCGGATGTTGTTCTCAATCAGTTCAGCGTCAATTGCATCCTGGCTGTTCAGAGGCCCCTTACGCAGCTCAGTGATCTTCGTGAGCTGGGATTTCAGCTCGGCAATTCGAGACTGGATCGTTCGCGTACTGCGTTCTTCGATCTTTTCGTCGTATTCGTGCAGGCCTGCTGCCGTACCCTCCGACGGATTGAATTTGAAGTAGGAAGCGAAGTACTCTTTCGTGAACGCAGCCAGATCGGGTGTTTGCTTTGTACCTGCGTCTGAGCTGGTTCGTGAACCGCAACCGGACAGCACTGCCACGAGCACCGCAAACCATGGCAGCAGCTCGAACTTCATCCCTGAAGTTCCTCGCGGATCTCTGCGGCTGCCTTGCGGGCGTCGTCGATCGCACCCACCGGGAAACTGATCGCGCCGACTTTAGCATGGCCTCCGCCGCCATACCGCTCGCAGATCGTCGCAAGATTGTGGGTCAGCGGTGCGTTCGCCCAGGGGTTGGAACCGACCGACACTTTGGTACGAAACGGCGCCTGGCTCACCGAGACGGTGTAAAGCGAATTGGGATGCAGGTAGTACGGGATGAACTTGTTATAAGCGTCGAGGCCGGAGTCAACGAGGTCAAAGAAAATCACACCTCGCTCGTTTGTCGAGTTTGCCCTGATGATATCGACCGACCGAATGTGGCGCTCGTACAGAGGACGGTACTGCTCCTGTACTTCGGGCAACTGCACGATCTGGGCGAGGGACATGCACTGCATGGCCCGAATAATGCGCTGAACCAGGTCTGATCCTTTGGAGCCCTCAATGACGAGAGTCAGCTGCATAGCGGGTGCACCGAGGTCGACAGCCTCCTTCGCGGAAGAGTAAAGCGCGCCGTCAACAATCTCTGCCCATTTCACCAGGTCCTTCAGGTCAGCGGGATCGTATCCGAAGCGATTTCGAGCGACAGTGCTGATCAGGCAAGTGCATGACCGGAATTCGGGGTCATAAATCAAACGCTCGTTCTTCTGGCCTTTCCAGAACTCGAAGTCTGACTGTGAAAGAAAAGCGCTCTGATGATGATCGAACCACCAGGTCAATTTTGGAGTTGCGGCATATTTGAAATCGACGATCGCGTTTTCGTCGCCGTCGAACAGCTCATCGTCAAACTTCTGAGCAGCTGTGTGCGCCATGCCGGTATAGATAAAGTCGGCAGCCGGATGGAACCGCTCCGCCATAAACCGGCTGAAGTATGCCGCCGACGCCGCGCCATCGAAACAATGGTCGTGGTACAGGATTCGAATGTTCATCAAAATACGGGTACTGGGAAACTTTCCAGCTTAGCATTACTTCCCGTCGCCCTCGCGAACCCACGCGACGTTGAAGTGAGTGTGCCGAATGCTCTTTCGCTCAGTCTTTCCCGGAGCTCGATCAAGGAACACGCTGTACGTCGCGTGCAGCGAACCATCTTTTGCCTGAATCAGCGAAGGATAGTGAAAATACCCCGTTTGATCTGATTCAAGATGACGTGTCCACTTCCAGCTCTTGCCTTCATCGTCGGACAGCGAGACAGCAAGAGAATGTCGGCCTTTCTCGAGGTCGTTGTAAATCAAAGCCCAGGTTCCGTCCCGGAGAACAATCGCTTCGATGCCACTGCCGGGGTTCGGCAGGTCCAGATCGACAGCCTGAGTCCACGTCTCGCCGTTGTCCGATGATGTGCTCATCTGGATTCGTTTCGGTGCCGGTCCGTTGTCGCGCATGTACGCAACCAGCGTTCCGTCCTTTCGCCGTACAATCGTGGGCTGTACGCCGCCATGGCCGACCATCGGGCCGCTCGCATGCCAGGTCTTCCCGTCATCGTCCGAGATGCCGACCAGCGAAAAATCGAATCCATCGGAGTACAGGGGTACCAGGATGCGGCCGGAAGGCAGTTGCAGAGGATGAACACGCGTCATCCAACCCATTCGGTTGAAGTACTTGTCACCGGCCTTTTCGATCACGCGAGATCTCACCGGCTCGGGCCAGTTTGCTGCCAGTGTACGCACATTCGCCGCGAAGTCACTTCCTGGCTTCAGGAGCAGTGGTTCGGAAACATCCCAGCGAGGAACGCCCGATCCGTCATACTTCGAAGCAATCCGGTATTCCATCAGAGCCGTGTGCCATTCGTTCGCGATGATGACGGGCCACAGCAGCCATAACCTCGAACTCCGGTCGACAAACAGCGCCGGATTTGTATCCGGAAAGCCTGGGGTGTCCGCGAGTGTAAACCTGGGCTCCCACTTCGATGATCCGCGCCGAAGACGCGCCGCCTCGACTTTCACATCATCGGCGGTTCGTTCACCCGATCCGTGGTACCAGCAGGCGAACAGATCGCCGTTCGGTAACTCGACAATCGACGATGAATGGTTGTGCCATGCTTCCGGCTCGAAAATGAATTCAGAGGTCCGGAACGCTTCTGCTGCCGGACAGGACAGAACCGAGAAGACAAGGACGAGGACATATCGGATCGTCGGCGACATAGAGTTCATGTAACACATGGATCCGGTCCGCAGACTCACCCGTTTTTGACAACATGGAAAATCTCTCACTGTTCGGGCCTGAAGAGACGTCGAGCGGGTTCGACCGCAAGCGCCTCGCCCACACTCTAACCTCGCTTGCCGGTGACCGCATTCTGATTGGTACCAGCTCCTGGAAGTATGAAGGCTGGCTCGGTCAGATTTACACCCCGGATAAATACAGCTTTCGAGGACGCTTCTCGAAGAAACGATTCGAGCAAGACTGCCTTCGGGAATACGCCGAAGTATTTCCGATCGTTTGCGGTGATTTTTCCTTTTATCAGTTCCCGACAGAACAGTTCTGGCACAGTCTGTTCGAGCCTGTCCCGCAGGCGCTGAAGTTCGCTTTCAAAGTTCCCGAGGAAGTCACTTGCAGGACTTTTCCCACGCATCCTCGGTATGGTCCGAAAGCTGGCGAACTCAATCAGACGTTCCTGAACTCAGCTATCTTTCAGGCAGGGTTCCTGGACCCGCTGACACCCTACCGCGACCGCATAGCCGTCCTGATCTTCGAGTTCGGAACGTTCTCGAAGAAAAGCTATGCCGGCGTCGAGGAATTTCTGGCGGACCTCGATCCGTTTCTGCAAAGTCTGCCTGGAGGGTGGAAGTATGCTGTCGAGATCCGGAACGAAGAATTCCTCGGCGACGCCTACTTCAACCTGCTCCGAACCCGCGGAGTCGCACACGTCTTCAATTCCTGGGCCCGCATGCCGCCGCTCCACAAGCAGGTTGCAATGCCGGGCGCATTCACCGCAGACTTCGTCGTTACACGAGGTCTGCTCCGTGTCGGGCGACCGTACGAGACAGCGGTCAAGCTGTTCGCGCCGTACGAGGACATTCAGGACCCCTACCCGGAAGCTCGCGAGACGATCCGAAGAATCATCGAGCACTCTCGCAAACGGAAACAGGCGGCGTATCTGTTTATCAACAACCGCCTCGAGGGCAATGCGCCGAAAACAATCGACGCCATCGTTCATGAAGACGACTAAACGACACTACCGGTTGAAATGGAGCGTCTTAGGAACGATGACAAGAGATCAGGTGTGTGGTGTGGACGTCGATGAGAAAACGGCTCCGGCCAAAACCGAATACGCGGGAGATACCTACTACTTCCACTCGGAGGAGTGTCGGAAGCGTTTTGAGTCTGACCCGGAAAGCTTCGTTTCGAGGACCGACGCGAGCCAGAGCTGAACAGATTACTTGCTTTGGTCCAAGCCGGCTTTAGGACGGGATAGCACGCGAAGGCGCACAGGCTTATTGCCGAAGCGCTTTGCTTCAGCCGGATCGTCAATGAACAGATCGATGTGACGCCCGTTGACCTTGCGGCCGGAGTCATGAATCAGGTAAGTCCCGGAATACGGACCCGCGTCGGTAACCTCTATTCGTGTTCCGATTGGCAGTTCCGACGGGATCGGCCGCTGCCGTCTTTCCCTCGCGAGTGATGTGCCCGGACGCGGTTTGCCCTTGGCGCGAATAAGCCGTCGCATCGAATTTCTGCCATCGCTCGCGTGCCTGGATCAGCGTCCCGAAAGCAGTGACAACTACAATCAGCGCCAAAGTGCGCATCGCAAACTTCTCAGCGTTTCTCGAATAATCCCACCCACTGACTACCGGGCGTAAATTCTTTGACGCTGGAAGCGCGAAAACCGAAACTCTCTATTTCCTTAACAAACTCTTCGCGGCTCAAACGAATGTGTCCGACGGAACTGCGCCCGTCCATGGCGTGATCGTTTTTTTCGAACTCCACAATCGCAATCTGGCCGCCGGGCTTCAGCGCTGAGGCAATGCTGGTCAGCATCTCCTTCGGATAGTCGAAGTGGTGATACGCATCGAGGATCAGAGCGCGGTCGATGCTGTTCGCCGGCAGACTTGCCGACCGCTCGTTGCCTCTCACAAACCGGACATTCGTCAGATCCTTCGCGTGGTCCTTTGCCTGGGCGAGGAAGTCGGGGAAGATATCCTCTGCGTAAACCGTTCCAGAGGGACCGACCGCGCGACTCATGTAAGGAAGCATGAAGCCGACCCCGGTGCCGATATCCGCGATCGACATCCCGGATTTAAGCCCTATGGCGGCCAGAAGTTCCATTGGCCTCTGCCGCGCTTCTCGACCCGGATCGTTCAGGCGTGAGGCGACTTGTTTTCGGCCCTGCTCGTCGCGATAGCCGGCATTTGCCTCTTTCGCAACCTGAGCATGCAAACACGAGGCACCCAGAACAATTGAAACCAGAGACTTGATCACAAACCCTTCTCCATCGGCATAACAAACGCCGGCTCGATCATAAAGTCTAGCTCGTTCATCTCTGAAACGGCACCGCGTACCGACTTCTCGGGCGACGGCTCGACAGTGATCACGAAAGGCAGATCGTCCTTTGTCTCAGAGGGCAGCTGCAGAACAGCATCGAGGCTGATGTGCTTATCAGCAAGGATTGACGCAAGCGTCGCGATGATACCTGGACGATCCTTGACGCGGAAGCGCATGTAGTATGGCATCCGCTGTGTCGTGATCGGGATTGGCTTCCATGCACCAAGGCGAGGATGCGCGAACGGCGACACCCGCTCCGGACTGCCAGACCGAATTTCTCGCGCCACCCGCATCAGATCGCTGACCACCGCCACTCCGGTCGGATGCGGACCGGCTCCTCTGCCGTAGTAGAAGGTATCTGCTCCGAACCTTCCCCGAACCCAGATCGCATTATACGCGCCCTGTACGCTCGCAAGAATCGTGGACTGGGGAATCAGCGCCGGCCGAACGGATAGCAGCAATCCGTCTTCGGTCTGCCGCGCCGTACAGAGCAGCCGGATCGTATGCCCCAGCCTGTGTGCATACTGAAAATCCATCGGCTGAATTCGGGTAATCCCTTCTGTGTAGATATCTGCCGGAGTGATCCGCTCACCGAACGCCAACGCGGATAAAATAGCGAGTTTGTAGCGAGCATCGTAGCCCTCGACGTCTGCTGCCGGATCTGCCTCCGCGTACCCGAGCCGCTGCGCTTCAGCCAGCACGTCATTGAAAGCAGCGTTGCTCTTTTCGATCTCCGTCAGGATGTAGTTGGAAGTGCCGTTCAGGATCCCGTACAGTACCTGAATGCGATCACCCGAGATACCCTCACGAAGAACAGCATGAATCGGAATCCCACCCGCTACGCTTGCTTCCATCGCGAGGTTGATTCCAGCTTTGATCGCCTGGTCCCAAAGCTCGCCTCCGGCCAGCGCAATCAGCTCCTTATTCGCGGTGACGATCGATTTGCGCTCGTGGATGGCACCAAGAATGACTTCGCGAGCAACACCTGTCCCGCCAATCAGCTCTGCAACGATGTCGACGTCGGGATTCCTCACCACCTCGCGCCAGTCAGTCGTCCGCATCGTGCCCGAAAGCTGTGCCGGAAGCTGCTTTTTCCCAATGTTCGGACTGCAAACAGCCTTGATCCGAAGATCGAACCCGAGCTTCAGCGAGATGTCTTTTTGGTTCTCCACCAGGACAGCGATGGTACCCATTCCGACATTGCCGAGGCCGACAATGCCGACGTTGACCCTTTGCATATAAGACTCAGGATAGCGTGTACCCGTATGATGAACGGTGCGTCTTTATGGATGTGATACGGAGATTTGCAACTGCGCTGGCATTGACCTTGGTGCTCGTCTCAGGACAGGAAAACGAACGTCCTGGTACTCGGCACGGGCTCGGTGCAGACCCGGACCCAAAGCTCCCGGATGGCCGGTCGCAGCGTGATGCGATTCTGAAAGCCGAGCATGAGAAGTCATTGAAGGATGCTGAAGAACTGGTAAAGCTTACGCAAGACTTGCGTTCCGATCTGCAAAACAACGACAGTCACGTTCTCAGCATTGCAACGCTAAAAAAACTCGACGATATTGAGAAAGTGACCCGGCGAATCCGGGGGCGGATGAAACGTTGAGCATCCGGCGTTGGATTAATTGTTCGCCGGCGACTCGAGCAGCAAATCCAGAAAAGCCTGAGCGGCACGGTGAAATTTCCGCCGGCGCCGGTGAATAACTCCAACCGGTCTGTAAAGCCCCGGTTCGGCGAGCGGCACTGCTGAGATGCGTCCCTCAGCCATTTCATTTTTAAGAATGCGGCGCGGCACAAGGCTGATGCCCGATCCCAGCATCACCGCCTCTTTGATCGTCTGAATATTGTCGAAATGCATCGCCTCATTAACCGACACGTCAGCAGATTTGAGATAACGCGCAATCTGCTTCGCGATCGGAAGGTCATCGTCGAACGAAATGAAGTCCTCTCCCTCGAGGTCAGTCGCCGTTAGCTGATCGCGATCTGCCAGGGCGTGAGTCGGAGACATCGCGACAACCATTTCTTCGTTGCGCCACGGAACGACCGAGATGTCTCGCGTACCCTCGGGGTAACTGACAAGACCCAGGTCGGCACGGTCCGCCTGGACATACTCATAGACTTTTTCGGGCCGGAGATACTCGACTTCGAGTGTCACCTGAGGCATTCTGAGGTGCAGTTCCGCCTCAAGCCGGCTCATTTCTGACAGACCTACTGAGTAGATGGCAGCAACGCGGACTGTGCCCTCGACGTTATCGCGAAAAGTGTCGAGCGCGGCCTTGAATTCGTCGTTGCGCCGAAGCACGTCACGGCAAAGCTCTTCATAGAGCCGTCCCTCCGAGGTAAGCGAGAGCGGGCGGGTCGAGCGATCCAGAAGCTGAACACCTAGATTTTTTTCGAGTTCGTTAATATGTTGGCTTGCAGCAGAAGCCGTGATGTGATTGAGTTCGGCCCCTCGGGACAGACTCTTCGTTTGGGCGATGTCGCGAAACAACTTCAGATTGGCGAAGCTCACTTCTCGTCAGTATACCTTAAGCGGAACTTAAGCAAGAGCTATGGCAACTTTAGAATTGCTACACTGCTCGCTGCCTCGATTCCTGCTTGCACTGGCACTTCTGCCGTTGCTCGGTTCAGCCCAGACAACCACGGCAACCGCCACCCTGCAAGGCACGATTCTTGATGCGGTCGGAGGGTCCGTTGCGGGCGCGACGATCATCGCAACCAATCAGAACACGATGGCGCGGCGCAGCGCCGTATCCGGACCTGCCGGCCAGTACACGCTCCGCGGGTTGCCCTCGGGAACATGGTCAGTCGCGGTCGAAGCTTCCGGCTTCACACCAGCTAAGAGTTCCTGTGCTCACACTCTCGATTGGTCAGGTTACTCATCAGAACGTAACCCTCCAGCCTGCGGGCACCGTAGAGCGGCTCGAGGTGAAAGAGGAGCCCGAAGCGATCGACGTAACAGCCAGCACTTCGGGGGTGACGCTTGGCGGCGAACGAATAGAAGAGGCCCCGGCGCGGAGCCGTAATTACCTCAACTTTGTCCTGTCCGCGCCGGCAGTTGCTCCGTCCGCTGGAACCAGCTCGCAGCGGACCATGACAGGCACACGAACGCCTGACGCCGACAGCGGCTTTGCCTTCGGCGGCATGCGTCCGCGCAACAACAGCATTCTGATCGATGGAATGGACAATCGCGACGAAACCACCGGCGGGAACCGCGTCGTTGTGGGTCTTGAAATGGTGCAGGAATTCCGGGTCTCTGCCGCTGCAATTGGAGCCGAACTAGGGGGCGCGGCTGGCGGACTCCTCAATATGGTGACGCGCTCCGGCGTCAATATCTGGCACGGTGACTTCACATTCTTCGCCCAGAATGGCATCTTCAATGCGACGCGGCCGGAGGTCGATAAGCGTTACCGCCCTGACTTCGAGCGCTACCAGCCCGGGTTCTCCGTCATGGGGCCACTACAGCGCGACAAGACCTTCATCTCGATGGCGTTCGAGCACGAGCGTGAGCACGCACAGGAGTGGTCCAACGGACTCGACAAGCAGCTCTACCCCACAAGCACGGTAGGTTCCGATCTTTCGACCAAGCTACAGCACCAGATCTCGACAAAGGACACTGTGTCGGCTCGTTATGCCTTCTCCACCGGACACGTCCGTGGTGAAGTGCAGGGACCAGAAAACTTTTCAGATGAGTCCGCCCAGGGCAGCAGCATCACGACCGATCATTCACTCGTCGGCGAGTGGATCCGGGTTGCGACGCCAACTGTCGTGAACAGTCTCAGGGCACAATTTGCCCAGCGGGACCTCGGGCTTACGCCGAACGGCAGTGGTCCTTTTCTCGATATCCCGGGTGTAGCGGCGCAGGGCGCCTACTGGAGGCATGATGCGCAGCGCACGGAACGCCACTACCAGGTTCTCGAGAACCTGAATTTCGTCTGGGGCCGGCACCACCTCAGCACCGGCGTCGATGTTCATGCGATTACTCTTGACGCGAACATCCGAAATGGCTTCACGGGGATGTTTATCTTTCCGACACTCGCCGACTACGAGTCGGGCAAGCCAGACGTCTTCTTCAGGGCATTCGGTCAGTCGGCGACGCAAATGACGACGATCCCGATCGGAACGTGGCTGCAGGACCGGGTTGAACTGCGGACCGGATTACAACTGGAACTCGGAATTCGATTCGACCGGCAGCGAATGCCTCAGCATGTCTCGCCGTCGTCGAATAACGTGGCCCCACGGATCGGTCTCGCGTGGCGGCCCAGCGCGGATCTGCCGCTGGTGCTTCGTGCCGGCGCCGGCCTCTTCTATGACCGATATCCGCTGGCGTTCCTGAACGATGCTGTGCAGGCGAAGGTCGGGCAGTATCTTGTCGGCCCGGCCGCCGTCGAGGCGTTTCGTCTCCAGCCCACGGCACCGTTGCCCGGATATGGTCTGACGACGTGGCGCACGTCAGACAGCTTTCCCTCGACCTACGGCCGCAAACTGACGCTCGGAGCAGAATACGCGCTCGATAAAAATACTTCAGTTACTGCCGAAGGCATATATCTGAGCGGCTTTCATCTGCCGAGGACGCGTAACCCGCCTGGAACTCTGCCACCGCAATACCTTCTGGAACAGACTTCGCGATCGGAATATCTCGGAGCTACGATTTCTGTCAACCATCGCCTCACTGACAATATGGCCTGGCTGGCGTCCTACAACGTCGGGCGCACCAGGGACGACGCATCGGATTTCGACGAGCAGCCGCTGAATCCTCTCGATATCCGGCGCGACTGGGCGTACTCACGCCAGGATCAGGCGCATCGAGTGGCTTTGAGTGGCGTCTTCGAACCGATTCAGGATCTGAGTATCGCTCCCATTTACACCTGGGGGACGGGCCGGCCGCTAAACGCGCTCTACACCACCGACATCTATCGCACTGGAGGCTTTCCGATTTCAGCGAGGCCGCTGGATCTGCCCCGGAATCCGTTCCGAACACGGGGGACGTCCAGCCTTGACGCCCGCATCATGAAAACGATTCACTTTCCGCGCGAGCATGCGATGCTGCAGTTCGGAGTTGAGAGTTTTAATCTACTGAATCACTCAAATCCCGAGAGAGTCAGCCCGTACTACGTTAGCCCGGAGGGACGCCTCTCGACGTACGGTGGCAACATTGAGAGCCTGCCTGCGAGACAGGTTCAGTTCATGATTCAGTACGAGTACTGAAAGCCTCATCGACGCGATGCCGGCTGTAGCTGAAATAGATGATCAGGCCGATAATTAACCAGCCGAAAAATCGAAGCCACGTCATCAGTGGCAACGACATCATCAGCACGAAACAGCACGCGACTGAGGCCAGCGGTATCCACGGAACAAGCGGAACGCGGAACCCGCGGGGACGGTCCGGCTGATGCTTTCGGGCGAGAATTACTCCCGCGGACACGATGGCAAAAGCGAACAGCGTGCCTATGTTCGACAAGTCGGCAAATGTGCCGACATCCCAGATTCCGGCCGGGATGCCGACGACAAGTCCAGCCACCCAGGTGCTGATGTGCGGAGTCTTGTGAACGGGGTGCACTTTTGAAAACACGCTCGGAAGCAAACGGTCGCGAGACATCGCGAACCAGACTCTCGCCTGTCCGTACTGGAAAACGAGCAGTGAAGAGAGCATGCCAACGAGTGCGCCGAAATTGACTACACGCCTAACGTTCTCAAATCCAAGCTCGCGCAGAACATCGGCCACCGGCGCTGCACTGTTCAGCTGATTCCAGTGCTTCACACCGGTCAGCGCCAGAGCCACGCTGACATAGAGCAGCGTGCAGATGAACAGCGTCATTAGAATTCCGAACGGCAGATCCTTCTGCGCGTTCTTGCACTCCTCGGCCGCCGTCGACACCGAATCGAAGCCGATGTATGTGAAGAAAACGATCGCCGCGCCGGTAAGCACACCTCCAAAACCGTTCGGCATGAACGGCTTCCAGTTGGTAGTTCGCACCGAACCCGATACCGCGAAAACGAAGATCAGGATCACGGCGATCTTGATCAGCACCATGATGCTGTTCGCGTTCGCGCTTTCGCGCACACCCCTGACGAGCAGAATCGTTACCAGCAGAACAACGGCGAACGCAGGGATATTGAACCAGCTGCCTGTGGCATCACCGCCGATAAACATCGGCTCGGAGAAATACTTCGGCAGATGTAGCCCAAACAGCGCATCCAGAATGTCATTGAAGTACGCCGAGAAGCCCACTCCAACGGCCATATTGGAAACAGCGTATTCGAGTATCAGGTCCCAGCCGATGATCCAGGCGACAATCTCGCCGAGGGTCGCGTACGCGTAAGTGTAGGTGCTGCCTGCAATCGGAATCATTGAGGCAAGCTCAGCGAAGCACAAGCCAGCGAGGCCGCAAGCGATCGCCACGAGTACGAAGGAAAGGGAGATGGCCGGACCCGCACCCGGGCGCCCGACCATCGAAACAGGATGCCCGAGATGCAGCAATATATCGAGCACCGGGGCATTGAGGATTCCCGGAACGGCCAGCGTTTCACCCGCTGCCGCCGTCCCGGTAAGTATAAATATTCCGGATCCGATCACAGCACCGATGCCGAGGGCGGTCAGAGTCCACGGACCCAGCGTCTTTGCGAGACGATGTTCCGGCTGTTCCGACGCCGCGATCAGCTTATCGATGCTGCGCGTCCGGAAGAGGTTCACCGCTTGCGCTGGCCCCGAACCATCTGCCTCACCTTACGCTTCTGTGACCCGCGGGCGACCCCCGACGGACGCTCCCCGATTGCGGGTGCCTCCGCACGGGCTTTACGCTTGGCTGTTTTCCGCTCTGCTCTGTCGGTAATATGCTTTGTGTTCATTCCTGTATTCCTGCAAATTTCTGTACTATTTTCTTCAGGCCATAACCTGGGAAGCTGATCGTCAGCTTCGTGTCATCGCCTTCGCCTTCACGCCGGAGCACCGTCCCTCGCCCGTACTTCGGATGGACAACGGTGGAACCGGGGCTAAACTTCTTTTTCGACCCGGCGGGCGGAGTCATTGGTTTTGCCCCCAGTGGCTTGGGCGCCGGAGGTCTTGACGCCGGGCTGAACTGCTGTTGCTGCGGCACCCTCGGCGGCGGCACCTGGCTGGCAGGCGGCTTTGAAGGCGGACCAGTCGTCGTATCCCACGGCGGCAACTCCGGATCCGATTTGGACACCGGAGGAGTTGTGTCGTTCTGCACCGGGGGAGAACTGGGTCTGCTCTGCTGTCGCTGAATTCCGCTCGGCGGCGTCATCCCGCGCTCGGCGAAGTACTGACTAATGTTCTCCACCGAGTTGTAAGTCTTACCAGTGTACAAGTTCCGCCGAGCCGACTCTCGTACAAAGCTTCGTTCGGCGTACAGGTCGACCTGCGACCCTCGTTGCGGGTTTATCAACTCCAGATTCGACTTCGGAACTTCAGCAAGGAAACGTGACGGAATGCTCGGCTCAGGCTGCCCGCCACCCCACCGCCGTCGGAATCGCGCATGAGAGATGTAGAGATACTTCTCGGCACGCGTCATCCCGACGTAGCAGAGTCGGCGTTCCTCTTCCATCTGTGCCGGGTTGTCGAGGGATCGGATATGAGGGAAAAGACCTTCCTCCATTCCCGCAAGAAAGACGATCGGAAACTCGAGACCCTTCGCGTTATGGATTGTCAGCAGCGACACCTGTGCATCGTTGTCGACCTGATCGGCATCGCTCACAAGTGCGGCGTGATCCAGAAAGTCAGCCAGCGTCTCGCCGCGCTCGGCCGCGTCAGCCGCTGCATTCAGAAGTTCCTGCAGGTTGCCGATACGTGATTCGGTCTCGGGAGTCGGGTCGGCTTCGAGCATGCGCTGATATCCGGTCCGGTCGATCACGAGACGGAGCATCTGGTCCAGAGGACGTTGTGCGATCTCTCCGTTCAGCTCTTCAATCAGTTTTCGGAAGTACGCAAGCGACGAATCGGCACGAGTGCCGAACGCACGTTCGTTCAGCATTCGGCCGATGCCATTCCAGATACTCAGATCGTTGGCAAGCGCAAACTGCTCGATTTGTTCGACGGTGGTCTTGCCGATTCCCCGAGCCGGAACGTTGATAACCCTGAGCAGGCTGATGGAATCGTTCGGGTTGGACGCGACCTTCAGATACGCGAGCAGATCCTTGATTTCAGCGCGCTGATAAAAGCTGAACCCGCCCACGACGATATACTTGCGGCCGTATCGCCGGAGAGCCTCTTCGATCTGCCGCGACTGGAAGTTGGTCCTGTAGAGAATTGCGGCGCGGTAGCGAGGATACTTCGCCAGCAGCTTCTCGAGTGTGTCGGCGATCCAGAGCGCCTCGTTTTCCGAATCCGGTGCTTCGTACAGCTGTATGGGCTCACCGGCGCCGGAGTCCGTCCAGAGCCACTTGCCCTTGCGTTCTTTGTTATTCGCGACTACCGCGCTGGCAGCCTCGAGGATGTTTCGGGTCGAACGGTAGTTCTGCTCGAGTCGAATTACCTTCGCATTCGGATAGTCACGCTCGAAGTCGAGAATATTCCGGATATCGGCGCCGCGCCAGCCGTAGATCGACTGGTCTTCGTCACCGACGACCACGACATTGCCGCGCTCTTCGCTCAGCAGTCGGACCAGCTCGTACTGCGTCCGGTTGGTGTCCTGGTACTCATCGATCATCAAATATCGGAAGCGTTCGTTATACGCGTGACGGACCTCGGCGTTGTTGCGCAGCAGGCGAACCGTCTCAAGCAGCAGGTCATCGAAATCGAGCGCGTTCGACTCGATCAGCCGGTTCTCATATTTTTCGAATATGACGGCCAGCTTTGCCATCTTCGGATCCGCCGTATTCTTGTAGAAATCCTGAGGCGTTTCTTTCTGATTTTTGGCCTGGCTGATACGCGAAAGCGCCGCCCGGTACTGCATGAATTTCTCATCCAGCCCCAGGGCACGGAAGCACTGCTTGATGATCGACAGCTGATCGTCGTCATCGTAGATGTTGAAGCTTCGCGTGAAATTCGGACGAATCGCAGCGAGTTTGTCGCCTTCCCGCCGCAGCAGGCGGACGCAAAACGAGTGAAAGGTAGAAACGTTCGGCGACCCCGGCGCACCCGCTTTTGAGAGCAGGTTCTCGATTCGGCTGCGCATCTCTTCTGCAGCCTTGTTCGTGAACGTGACTGCGAGAATGCTCCATGCCGGCACACTATGACCATGGATCAGATTCGCGATCCGATGAGTAATAACGCGGGTCTTACCGCTGCCTGCCCCTGCGAGGATCAGCAGAGCACCATCGACGTGCGCGGCAGCTTCATATTGCTGAGGATTGAGGCCCTGAAGAAAATCCATCGGAGAGTATTGCGGGGGACTCTTTTGAGTGTATCAGCGATGCGCGGTCTGCGCGAGCAAAGTCTGCTGGACGTCGATGCCCATTTCTTCCGTGCTCCGGAGCCTTACGTATGTACCATCAGCACGCATCTCCCGCGCGCTCATCGTATCCGCGAGGTACAGGTCGAGAATTCGACTGATCGTTTCGCAGATCTCGCGGCCCCTTACGGGAAAAATCACTTCGACTCGCCGGTCGATGTTTCGCGGCATCAGATCCGCACTTCCCAGATACACCTCGCGATGGGCACCACTGCCGAAGCAGTACACTCTGCTGTGCTCGAGGAAGCGGCCGACAATACTACGAACGCGAATGTTCTCACTGACGCCCGGCAGCCCCGGCCGAAGGCAGCAAATGCCCCGAACAATCAGATCAACCTGGACACCTTCCTCCGAAGCCCGGTAGAGCTGTCCGATCATGTCGGGATCGACGAGCGCGTTCATTTTGAAGATAATTCGGCCATTGCCAGACACACGCTGACGCTCGATTTCAAACTCGATCAGCGCCTTGAGTCGTGATCGAAGATTGACAGGAGCCACAAGCAGTTTTTGATAATCCGATTTCGCCGAATATCCGGTCAGGAAGTTGAATAAGTCTGTTACGTCGGCGGCGATCTCTTCATCACAGGTCAGGAAACCGAAGTCTGTGTACAGATGTGAGCTCACGACGTTGTAGTTGCCCGTAGCAAGGTGCACGTATCGCCGAATCTGCTCGCCCTCCTGGCGCACAACCATCAGCAGCTTGCAGTGAATCTTCAGTCCTACCAATCCGTAGACTACGTGCACTCCCTGATCTTCCAGCGCTCTTGCCCACTCGATGTTGCTCTCTTCATCGAAGCGGGCCTTGAGTTCGACCAGAACCGCCACCTGCTTTCGATTCTCGATCGCTTCCAGAAGAGCCTCAATGATGGGAGAATTTCTCCCTACCCGGTACAGCGTCATCTTGATCGCGAGGACGTTGGGGTCGTGCGCCGCTTTGCGAACGAAGTCGACTACAGGCTGAAAGGAATCAAACGGATGATGGAGGAGAATATCCTGGCGCCGGATAGAGGCGAAGATATCTTCGTCGTCCTCGTGCCGAAGCTCGGTCGGGACTGCCGGCACAAAGCTCGGGTATTTCAGGTCAGGACGATCGAGCTTATATAAGCCCTCAAGACGGCTCAGACCGAGTACAGCCTTGACGCGGTAAATCTCGCGATCATGGAGGTCGTCAAGGTTCGTACTCAGAAGGTTAAGCATCTCCTCCGGCATCTCGTCGGTGACCATCAGCCGGACTACGCTGCCGAACCTGCGCTGCCGGACGCCGGCCTCAACCGTTTCGAGCAGGTCCTCTGCCTCGATCTCCCGAATCGCAAGATCAGAATCTCTGGTTACGTGAAATGGATGCGCTTCCCGAATCGTCATGCCGGGAAAAAGCTTGCCAAGACCCGCCGCGACTACCTGATCGAGCCATACCAAAGGCACAGATTTCGGCGGTCGCCGCTTATCGTACTTTGTAGGATTCTTGAGCAGAACGAACTGCGGCAGAGTTGGCGGGATCTTTAGCCGCGCGAACCTGTCCTGCCCTTTGTGATCCACAATCGTGATTGCCAGATTGACGCTGAGGTTTGAAATGTGGGGAAAAGGGCGGCTTGGGTCAAACGCCAGCGGCGTCAATACCGGAAACACCGTCGCGCGGAAATACTTATCAGCAGTCTCTTTCTGCTTCGCGGTCAGGTCACCGTAATCGAGGATCTCGATGCCGTTCTCCTTCAGCGACGGCATCAACTCCTCCTTCCAGCAGCGATACCCATCTGTCAGCAGCTTCTTTACCTCGCGTCGTATCGCGACCAGCTGTGCAAGTGGACTCAACCCGTCCGGCCCGGCCTCCCGGCTTCCGGCTTCGAGTTGGGACAGCAGGCCCGCTACGCGAACCATAAAGAATTCATCGAGGTTTGAACCGAGAATTGACAGGAACTTGACGCGCTCCAGCAACGGGTTCCGCTTGTCCTGAGCCTCCTCCAGCACTCGATGCTGAAACTCCAGCAGACTCAGTTCGCGGTTGACGTAAAGTTCCGCGTGTTCTGAAGGTGCGGCCTCGACAGAAACCGCCAGGTCGTGCACCGCCTCCAGGTTTTTCTTGCCGCGGCCGTTCAGGGCCATAGGTTTCAGGGTAACTCGTTGCGTATCATGGAAGGCAAGCATGAAAGCCCTCCTTCTCACCGAGTACAAGAAGCTCGAACTTACCGACATTCCTGTCCCCGAAATTGGCCCCGAGGAAGTCCTCATTCGCGTACGCGCGTGTGGCATATGCGGCAGTGACGTTCACGGATTCGATGGCAGTACGGGCCGGCGAATTCCGCCGGTTGTGATGGGCCACGAGGCGTCCGGTGTCATCGAGAAGATCGGAAGCTCGGTGAAGAGTCTGGCGCCGGGCGACAGAGTTGCGTTCGATTCCATGATTTCCTGCGGCAAGTGCCAGTTCTGCCGGCGTGGGCATATGAACCTCTGCGACAACCGCCAGGTGCTCGGAGTCTCCTGCGGCGAATATCGCAGGAACGGCGCGTTTGCGGAATATGTCGCCGTGCCGCAGCACATTATTTTCAAACTGCCGGATTCACTTTCGTTCGAGCATGCCGCCATGATCGAGCCCGTCTCGGTCGCTGTTCATGCCGTGAGCATCACGCCTGTACGGCTGGGCGATACAGCGCTCGTGGTGGGGACCGGAATGATCGGACTGCTCACAATCCAGGCCGCCCGGCTCGCCGGATGTTCCCGGATCATCGCGATGGATCTGGAGGACTACAAGCTCGATGTCGCGAAACAGCACGGCGCGGACGAAGTGGTGAACCCCCGGAAAACGGACGTGGTCAAGTACGTTCTCGAAGCAACCGGCGGACGAGGAGTCGACGTTTCGTTCGAAGCAGTCGGAGCTACCGACCCGATCCGGACCGCTATCGCGTCCACCAAGAAGGGTGGCACGGTAACGCTTATCGGTAACATCCGCCCGGAGATCGAACTGCCGCTTCAGTCGATCGTGACTCGGGAGATCCGGCTGCAGGGCTCCTGTGCTTCGAACGGCGAATACCCTGAGTGCATCGCTCTCATGGCCAAAGGGCTGATCGACGTGTCTCCGATGATGACGGCAAAGGCTCCGCTGTCGGAGGGCGCAAGCTGGTTCGACAGGCTGTATGCGCATGAGCCGAATGTCATGAAGATCGTTCTCGAACCCTGAACATTCCGCCAGAAGTTCCTCGACCGGGTCGATTCGCCCGGCCCGGTCGAGGTCATCAGAGCCCCGGCGATGACCCAAACCCGCCCCGCGACGCCTGCCTGCCCAGAGCAGAAAGCACCGGAAACGAAGAATGTCTGCGACGTGTCAGCAACGATGTAACGGTGCAGAGCGTCCACGGTGCGGAGAAGCTTTGCCGCCGCTATCGCGGAACGGGAGCCTGTTATGTCGGGACCAAAACAGCTTGCAGCTATCTTGATTGATTTTGAAAATATCTATTACTACCTTCGCCAGAGTACGTATGACAACCAGGATGTGAGTGATGTCATCGCCGGCCTCGTTCAGCGACTCCGGCGTTACATGATGGATAAATATAACGAAGAAGCAATTAGTCTGGATGCCTACGCGGACTTCGAAAGAATCAGTGAGAGTGCGCAGGGCGCTCTTTATCTGATTGGAGTGGAAACCCACAACGTCCTCGGCACCGATCACAAAAATGCCGCTGACATGAAATTGTGCATCGACGCCCTGGCCACGTTGTATACCAGACAGGAGATCAGGTCTTTTGTTGTCGTCGCCGGAGATCGCGACTACATTCCCGTGATTCAGCACCTCAAAAAGCACGGCAGAACGGTCCGCGTCGTCGGGTTTCCTGCGAGCGTCTCCGGTGACCTCCTGACGAACGTTGGAGAGGACAATTTTCTCGACGCGAGCCAGTTTCTGCCCGAACGGCGCCCGGATCCCGCCGGAATCATGCCGGGCATGCCTGTCCCGGCCGCTCCTGACGGCAGCGCTCAGCCCGGGTCAAACGGGAACGGAAATGGCAACGGTAACGGAGCACCAGGCACTGTCGCTCGCGAAGCCCAATCGACGAAACAACTCGATCCTGACCAGGGTGTCGCCCTGGACATCATGTTGAAGCACTTTCACGGAAAGCCTGAGGTGTGGATGACTCCCTATCTCCACAAACTCCGCTCGGAACTACCGCACCTGTCTGAGTATCAGCGCAAAGCGCTGATTGCGCAGATGGCCGAGAACGGAGCCATCCAGGTTGAGAAGAGAAAGGGCGATCCGCACGACTTCTCGGTTATTCTTCTGAACTGGAATCACCCGGACGTTCGCAGCCTTCATGCAAGCTGATCGAGGTTTCGATTAGTCAGGTACTCGTCTTCTGGCGCCACGCCGAGAGTTCCTTTACCAGAGCATCGCGAACAGAAACAAATTGCGGGTTATCCCAGACGTTAGTTTTCTCGCGAGGATCGCTGTAAAGGTCAAACATCTCGTTTGGGCCGCTCCCGCCATTACGCACCACGATCTTGTATCGGCTATCGCGAGCCATTTCGGCATTTCGAAATTCGCCAAAAACCAGGTTGCGCCATCGCTCATTTTTCGCCGGCTTTTCGCGACGGGCGATCCGCAGGAAGCTCCGTCCGCAGAGCGTGTGTCCTGCGGGCGGAGTCACACCAGCGGCGTCGCACAAAGTGGGCATGACGTCATAAAAGCTGACCATCTCCGGAGCAACGGCGTCGGTCGGAATGCGGCCGGGCCATGACATGATGAGGGGAACCTTCATAACCTCGTCATACATGTTGATCGGGTTCGATGCCAGCCCCTTGCTCCAGAGCCCATGACGTCCCAGCAGGTATCCATTATCGCCGGCGAACACGATCAGAGTTTTGTCCCATAACCCCCGCTCACGGAGTTTGTTCAGCAGGGGCGGAACCTGATCATCCAGCGCTGTCGTCGCCGCCGCACACTTCCGAATGTTCGCGACCGTGTCCTTGAGATATTCCTTCTCGCGCAAAGCGTTCGGCCGCTGCCGGCTCATACCCGAACGTTTCGAACTTCGTATCCGCATACATGTCGTAGTACTTCTGCGGATGGCCCGTATAGGGCGTGTGCGGATTGAAGTGACTGACGACCAGCAAAAAAGGCTTGCCTGTTTTCTGCTCGTCCAGAAACTGACAGGCGTTCTTCGTAATCAGGTCCGCGAGATACCCTTTTTCCTTAATCGCCTCGCCGTTCCGATACATGGTCGGATCCTGGTACGATGTCGAGCCGCCCTGGAAGGTATACGTGTATCGGTAGCCATGGCCAGGCTTCTCATCGTGTCCCATGTGCCATTTCCCGATATAGCCGCAGTCATAGCCTGCCTGCGCCAGCAGATCGGAAAACATGACTTGCTTGTACCAGGAAGGCGGCGGTTCCTTCTGCCCTTGCGGAGGATTCTCGACCGGCTGACCGGTGAGGAAGTCCTGGATCCCGTCCTGCCGCGGAACCAGACCTGTGAAAAAAGTGGCACGGCTCGGAGAGCAAACCGGCGTGCAGACGAAGCTGTTATTGAACCGCATACCGGTGCGCGCGAGGTTGTCAATGTTGGGCGTCCTGATCTCTTTGTTGCCGTAGCATCCGACCATCCACGCTGCGAGATCGTCGGAAAGAATGATCAGGACGTTCGGGCGTTCGGCCGTACTCTGCCGGTCGGCAGCGGCAGACAATCCGGACGTCGCTGCCAGCGACGCAGCCAGGAACTCTCGTCTGTTCATGTGTCTTCTTCTTTATAAAACGTCAGCGAACCCGCGCTTCAGGTGCCGAAAAAACAACCCGCCACAGAAGAAAGCGCCGATCGACCACGCGGCAAGGACTGCAAGGTCTTCGATCGAAGGCGGCCGGAGCGACAGCAACCGCTCACGGTACGCGCGAACCACGCCGGCAAGAGGGTTCCAGTGCACCAGAAATCGAAACTTCTCGGGAATGTTGGCTTCGCCAATAAAGATCGGAGTCACCCAAAACCAGCAGGTCATCAAGACGCTGACGATCTGAGCTGTGTCCCGCAGGTACACTTGAAGGCTCGAGAAAATCCAGCCGATACCGACCGCCAGCAATCCCAGCAGTGCCATATAGACGGGTAACATCAGTGACATCGGGCTGAGTCCGCCGCCGCGCCACGCAACCAGTCCCAGCACAAGGCCAAGCGCAAGCAGATGGCTGAGGAGTGAGGAAAGGAAAATCGCGAGCGGCACGATCTCGGAAGGAAAAACTGTCTTCGTGACCAGGTTCGCGTTCTCCACGATGCAGTTCGAGGAACGCATCACGCTCTCCTGAAACAGCAGCCACGGCAGGTAGCCTGCGGCGAGGAAGAGCGTGTAATTGCGGGTGACCTCGCCTTCCGGCGGTTCCAGCCGGAGGCAAACCCGGAAAACGAAGTTCCACAGCAGCAGCATCACCATGGGCTGAATCAGACCCCACAGCCAGCCCGCGGCGGAGCCCACGAATCGCTGCCGAAAATCGCGGCGAACCAGTTGGATGAGCAGGCTTCGGCCTGCAACTAAGTTCTGGAGGAATTGCTTCCCCGGAAATGCCATACCTTCTTTCAGCGTGGCATATCGCCGGACGGACAGGGTGGATTAGTCGCCCAGAACGCGCACCAGCCACTGGGCAATGCGGGGGGTAAACTGCAGGCTTTCATCAGCCAGATACGCGACCATCGCGCCAATCGAAATGAGAAGACACGCCAGGACTATATCCAAATGCACGGAAGCTCCAGTGAAGTGGTTGTAGTTCAAGTATATCCCGGCGAACACGTTCATGCCGTGGTTATGCGAGGGGCTGGTACGTACTAAATGGGGGTATGTCTCGGCTGAAGAAACAGTTTGATATAAAATCGTCTCGCTTCACCACATTCGGCTCAGGAGACGGAGCGACCCATGAAGACTGCCGTTGCAGTCATTCTGTTCATCAGCATTCTGCTGCTGCCATTTGCCTCGATCGCGCGCGGGTCGAACGGTACTGGCCGGCGCGCCTGGCGACCGACTGCTATAAAGCGGTCCCAGGTCACCCGGGACAAGCTCCGCGCAAAATTTCATCGGAGTGCGGCAGCCAGGCGGGCATTTATTCAGAAGCATCCTTGCCCCGCGACCGGCAACACTTCGGGTCCTTGCCCGGGATATGTCGTAGACCACGTCAAGCCCCTGAAGGGTGGAGGAGCGGACGCCCCTGGTAACATGCGGTGGCAGACCAAAGACGCGGCAAAAGCGCGGCAAAAGCAAAGGATCGGTGGGAATAGTCACTGGAGAAGGCCTCCTGAGGCCGCCGCGAAAGTGAAGTTTTCATAACTTTTCAGTCAGGGCAGACGTCTCATGGGTTTACCGGACCTTGTGCTATGCTGAAGCCACTTCAGGCTCCGGGTACTTCGGATGCGTGTGAAACCAGCAATAATCGGCCTAGTTCTTCTATTAAGCCTGTGGAGCGCGTTATACGCTCAGCGTGGGTTTGGTGGTGGCCAGCGACCCTGGTGGTACGGCGAGCACGAAGACGAAGGTCCGCCTCCGGACGCTAACGAAAAAACCGAATGGGCGTTCGCGCGCCTGAAATATCCGTCCTACGGTCGTCCGCCGGATGCGCGCTGGGCCCGGATGGGCAACTGGACCATCGATTACCCCACCGCCGACCGTCATTTCTCATCCGGCGTTCGACGCCTCAGCCGGATTCATGCCCGCTCCGAATATCAGGTCGTTGACCTCGATTCACCTGACGGAATCTATGACTGGCCCTGGATCTATGCAGTTGAGACCGGCCACTGGGAACTAACCGACAAACAGGCGGCGAAACTTCGCGACTATCTCCTCCGCGGCGGGTTCCTGATGACCGACGACTTCCATGGGACCTTCGAGTGGGACATTATGATGCGAAGCATGGTCAAAGTCTTCCCGGACCGTCCGGTGGTCGATCTTGACAACCGCGACGCCATCTTTCACGTCCTATATAACCTCGATGAAAGATTCCAGGTACCTGGTCTCGCTGCAATCTCCGTCGGAAGAACGTACGAGTACGATGGGGTCGAGCCCAAATGGCGGGGAATCTACGACGACAAAGGGCGCATAATGGTGGCCATCTGCCACAACATGGACCTCGGCGACGCATGGGAATGGGCTGACAATCCGAATTATCCCGAGAAATATGCCACTCTGGCGTACCGTGTAGGCATCAACTACATCCTGTACGCGATGACGCATTAGGGCAGAGACGGCGAGGGCCAGAATGTTCGAGTTTTTCTTTAAGTATCCGCTGGCAGCTTTCTCAAAAGGGGACGTCATCCTGGCGGCACGCTGGCCTGTCTGGTTGCTGGGTCTGTTGCTTGTCGCCGCCGCAATCGGCTTCGGTCTGCCACTGTGGCGCGACCGCGGAACCAAACGAATTGCTCCGCGCGTTAAACCGGCGCTGATCTGGTTGCTGCAGACTGCAATGGTTGCGGTGCTGCTCGTCCTCCTCTGGCAGCCTTCACTTAGCGTCGCGACTCTTCGCCCGCAGCAGAACGTTGTCGCTGTTGTTGTAGACGACTCCAAAAGCATGGGTCTGGTCGAGGACTCATCCAGCCGTCTCGACCGTGTTCGTCAGGCACTCGGTGGACCTGTACTCGACGCACTGGGCAAGAAGTTTCAGGTTCGGCTCTATAAGTTAGGTGCGCGTGCCGAGCGGGTTGGCAACCTCACGCAGGTGAAGGCGGAAGCGCCAGCGACGAGGCTGGGAGAAGGTCTCAAGGAGGTCGCCAGTGAAGCCGCCAGCCTGCCGATCGGAGCTATCGTACTGCTGAGTGACGGTGCTGACAACTCAGGCGGAATTGACCTCGAAACGACGACTCAAATCCGCCGCTACCGCATACCCGTACATACAGTCGGCGTTGGTAAGGAGCGTCCCGATCATGATGTTGAACTGATCAGTGTCGACGTCCCTCAGCGTGTTCTTTCCAATTCCCGCCTCGCAGCGCAGATCAGCTTCCACCAGTGGGGACTGACAAACCGTCGCGCCAAGTTAACCCTGAGAGACGGGGACAAGATCCTTGCGCAGCGCGAGGTCGCGCTGAAGAACGACGGCGTCGAGCAGACGGAATCTGTCCCGTTTAACTCGGGAAACCCTGGCGTCCGCACGGTGCAGGCCTCAATCGACGTCGGTGGCGGGGAAGACAACGATCGGAACAACGCCCTTACCCGCCTGGTCACCGTCGACTCGGCGAAACCGCGCATCCTCTACATCGAAGGCGAGCCGAAGTGGGAATTCAAATTCATCCGTCGTGCGATCGAGCTCGACCAGGGACTGCAGCTTGTTTCGATGGTTCGGACGACGCAAAACAAGTTTTACCGGCAGGGTATTGAAAACCCAAAGGAACTCGAACAGGGATTCCCGGCGACGGTCGATGAACTGTTCGGATATCAGGGCATCATAATCGGGGGCGTCGAAGCCAATTACTTCAATCCCACGCAACAGGAACTTCTCAAGCAGTTTGTGGATCGCCGCGGTGGCGGAGTCTTGTGGCTGGCTGGCCGGAGTGGACTGGCAGACGGCGGCTGGGCGGCATCCCCCCTCGCCGAGCTCATGCCCACCATCCTGCCTCAGCGGAAGTCGACATTCCAGCGCGACCCCGCATTTCCGGAGCTGACATCGGCGGGGCGCGACAGCCTGGTCACACGAATTGAGGATGATCCGTCGCGCAACGTCGATCGTTGGAAGAAACTTCCGTATCTTGCGAACTACCAGGATCCGGGGTCGCCCAAACCCGGGGCAGTTGTCCTCGCCGAGATGACCGTTGCGAAAAACCACATGCCGCTGCTGGTCACTGAGAACTACGGTCGCGGTCGCACCGCGGTTTTTGCGACGTCCGGCAGCTGGCGCTGGCAGATGCAGCAGCCGCTCGAAGACATGTCGCACGAGATGTTCTGGCAGCAGATGCTGCGGTGGCTGGTTTCGGGCACCTATGGTCAGGTCATTACGAGCCTCTCCAATTCGGTTTACGCAGACGAGCAAACAATTCCGTTGCGCGCGGAAGTTCGCGACAAAAACTATTTACCCGCGTCCGACGCTCACGTGGAAGCGCATATCATCAAGCCCGATGGCAGCGCCGAAACCGTCCTTCTTCGGCCTGATCCTGCAACGCCGGGTCTTTACACGGCGAACTGGGGTGCTGTCCCATCAGGTTCTTATGTCGTCGAGACAGTGGCGAGGAGAGGCGATCAGGAAGTCGGACGCGACGCTGTGACCTTCCGGCGCGAAGACGGAGTCGCGGAGAACTTCGGCAACGCGGCAGAACCGGGAGTTGCTGGAGAAACTCTCCCAGCAGACTGGCGGCAGATACTGGACAACCTTCGGAAGCTCAGTCACCTCGCCGGCGAAATCTCGTACAGTGAAGCGGGAATTTCCATTCGTGAAACACGTGACTTGTGGGATGCGCCAATCTTCTTTCTGGCGGCTCTGCTGATCCGCGGCGGCCGAATGGCTGCTCCGAAGAAAATGGGGTGTGGTTTGAGGTCTGTTTTTACTCTCCTGCTCGCTGGATTGTGCGCCCGTCGGGGCGACGACCTGGTGGTGACAATCGCCGGACTCGGCGGCGAGCCGGACTACGAGCAGAGGTTCACAGCACAGGCTGGCGAAGCTCAAAAGATTCTGCAAAGCCGCCGGAGCCGAGGTGGAGGTCACGACGCTTTCCGGGGAGGGTGCCACCGAAAGCAGCCATTCAATCGACACTGCGTGACATCGCGTCGAAAGCGAAAGCCGCCGATGAATTCGTGCTGATGTTGATCGGACACGGCACCTTCGACGGCACTGATTACAAGTTCAATCTTCCCGGTCCCGATATCAGCGGCACAGAAATCGCAGCGATGCTGGACCGCATCCCGGCCACGAGCCAACTGGTCGTGAACTGGCACCAGCGCAAGCGGAGCGTCCGTGCATGCACTGCAGAAGCCGAACCGTACCGTCGTCACCGCGACGAAATCCGGGACCGAAAAGAATGCGACCGTCTTCCCTCGCTACTGGATAGAAGCGCTGCGCGATCCGGCCGCGGACACGGACAAAAACGAAGTGGTGTCCGCACTGGAAGCCTTCAAGTATGCAGAAGCGAAGACCAAAGATTTCTACGAACGGAACAAGCGCCTTGCAACGGAACATCCCATGCTGGACGGCGGCGAACCGCAGGGCGGTGAATCGCGTTCTGCTTCGGATAGGAATCGGTTCAGAAGGCAGTCCCAGGATCCGGCCAAGCGAGCATTGCTTGAGAAACGGGAAGAACTGGAAGTTGCCATCGATCAGCTGAAACTGCAGAAAGCTGCGATGCCGACCGAGGAGTACCGCCGGCAGCTTCAGGCGCTGCTGCTTCAGCTCGCGAAGACGCAGGCGGAACTGGATCAATGATGCGAGTCGGAGTTGTATTCTTGCTCGCCGGCACTGCTCTGCTGGCCGAGACGGTTCCGGGCAACGACTGCCGTCAGATGCTGCACTCATGGCAAGCGCGATCAGGCGCAAAGCCTGCTTCACGCGACTGGCACAGTCCCGGATGCCGTGGGCCCAGGCCGAAGGTTTGTGGGGAATTGGCGATTTCACAGGTGCGAACAGCGCGTATAAGACAGCAGTTGCTCTGGAACCGAAGAATCCGGACGTTCGCGTTCGCTGGGGACGTCTGTTCCTCGAACGTTTCAACCCTCCGGATGCCGAGCAATCTGTTCAAAGAGGCGCTTGAGATAAACGAAAACTCCGCTCCTGCATACCTGGGCGCTGGCGCTCGTAGCCGCCGAGGGCTATTCGTCGAAAGCGGCGGACGCTGCCGAAAAGGCCCTTAAGCTCGATCCGAAACTTGTCGAAGCGCAGGAACTGCTGGCAAAGGTGGCGCTCGAAGACAACAACCCGACGAAGGCAGTCGAGCAGGCCGATGCTGCGCTGAAGATATCTCCTGAGGCTCTCGACGCACTGGCCGTCCATGCGTCTGTCGAACTGCTGGCGGATGCATTCCGCCGACCAGTGGTTTGCAAAGATTGCTGCCATTAATCCCGTGTATGGCGACGGCTATGCGCTTGCCGGCCACTTCTTCGTAATGAACCGGCGTTATGAGGAAGGCATTGCGATGTATCGCAAAGCCCTGCAACTCGACCCGACGCTGCAGTCCGCGCGTTCCGAGATGGGGGTCAATCTGATGCGCCTCGGTCTCGAGAAAGAGGCGCGCGAGGCTCTCGAGACTGCCTACAACGAGAACTACCGCAGTCCGGCAACGGTGAACACACTGAAGCTGATGGATACATACAAGGATTACGTCACCTTCAGCACCCCGACCACAATCGTCCGCCTGCATAAGAAAGAAGCCGACCTCCTGAGACCGTATGTCGAAGGCGAACTGAAACGTGCGATGGCGACGTACGAAAAGAAGTACGGCGTCAAGATCAAGGATCCCGTGCAGGTGGAGGTGTATCCCAACCATCCTGACTTCGAGGTCCGCACCATGGGCATGCCCGGTCTGGGTGCTCTCGGTGTCACCTTCGGGCACGTGGTCGCGATGGACAGCCCCTCCGGACGCGCTCCGGGTCAGTTCCACTGGGCGAGCACGCTATGGCACGAGCTTAGCCACGTCTACGTTCTGACCGCGACCAATCATCGCGTCCCGCGCTGGTTCACCGAAGGTATGGCGGTTCACGAAGAGACGGCAGCCTCTCCCGACTGGGGCGATCGCCTCGACCCGCAGGTCATCAAAGCAATCACCGACAAAAAGCTGCTCCCAGTCGCCGATCTCGACCGCGGCTTCGTCCACCCGAGTTATCCTGCGCAGGTTATCGTTTCCTATTTCCAGGCTGGCCGAATCTGCGACTTCATCAACGAGAAGTGGGGATACTCAAAACTTCTCGATATGATGCACGATTACGCTGAGCTGATGCCTACACCGGATGTCGTTCGCAAGCGGCTGAAGCTCGAGCCCGAGGAGTTCGACAAGCAATTTCTGGCATGGCTCGACAAGCAGGTCCGGCCGACGGTGGACGGCTACAGCGAGTGGCAAAAGACGATGAAGACCCTTGCCGCAGGCGCCAGCCAGCAAAGCCCTGACGACGTCATCCGCGAAGGGCGTCAGGCAATATCGTTGTATCCCGAATTCGTCGAAGGCAAGAGCGCCTATGAGGTCGTGGCAGATGCGTTCCTGAAGAAAGACGACAAGGTAAACGCCCGCAAACAGCTCGAGCAATATGCGACAGTCGGCGGACGCAATCCTGCCACCCTGATGAAGCTCGCAAATCTGCAGACCGAAGCCGGTCTGAAGGCCGATGCCATCAAAACCTACGAACGCCTGATCTTCATCTACCCGCTGGGAGATGAAATGCACCGCAAACTCGGGGAACTCTACCTCGACGCGGCCAAATACGACGGAGCCGTGAAGGAGTTCGCGGCGGCTGTTGCTGCAAAGCCGACTGATGAAGCCGGCGCGCGATTCAGTCTCGCGAAGGCCCTGTTCTCAGCTCAGCGCAAGGATGAAGCAAAGGAGCAACTTCTGCTTTCGCTTGAAATCGCGCCGAGTTTCAAACCTGCGCAAAAGCTCTTGCTGGAGTTGTCCCGATAAACGCAATGACACAACCAATGCCCGTAGTCACATCGCTCGACTCGTCTGAACTGAAACAGCGCATTGTTCGTTTTCAGCAAGCCGAGTCGGAAATCGTCGAGCAGGTCCGCCGAGCGATCGTCGGCCAGGAGGAAGTGCTCGATCAGGTTCTGATCTCGCTGTTTGTCGGCGGTCATTGCCTTATCACCGGCCTTCCAGGAACGGCGAAGACCCTGCTTGTCCGAACCATCGCCCAGACGCTCGGCCTCGAGTTTCGGCGCATTCAGTTCACTCCCGATCTCATGCCTTCGGACATGACAGGTACGGACATCATTGAAGAAGAGCAGGGAACGGGTCGCCGCAAGTGGACCTTCGTGCCCGGACCGATCTTCGGCAATGTGCTTTTGGCGGACGAGATCAACCGTACACCGCCAAAGACGCAGTCGGCACTCCTTGAAGCCATGCAGGAGAAGTCCTGTACCGTCCGAGGCAACCACTACAAACTGCCGCAGCCGTTTTTCGTGCTCGCTACGCAGAACCCGATTGAACTCGAAGGCACCTATCCGCTTCCCGAAGCACAACTCGATCGCTTCCTGTTCAATACGGTCCTCGATTACCTGTCAGCCGATGACGAAATGAAGGTCGTAAATCTGACGACAACGACCGCAACGGCCAACATCGAGGCGGTGACTACTGCCGAAGAAATCATCGGGTTCCAGCAGTTGGTGCGCATGGTTCCGATCGCCGAATCCATTGCTCGTTACGCCGTCGACCTTGTACGTGCAACGCGTCCCACCGACCCGACTGCGTCGGATTACGTGAAGAAGTACGTCAACTTCGGAGCCAGCGTCCGCGGTATCCAGAACATTATTCTTGCTTCTAAAGCCCGGGCGTTGATGAAACACCGCTATCACGTCACGTCGGAAGACATTGCGGCGACGATGATCCCGATTCTCCGGCACCGGATTTTGCTCAATTTCCATGCCGAGTCTGATCGCGTTACGCAGGACACCGTGCTTCGTAACATCCTCGATTCGAAGCCGTTCCCGAAGGGCTGATTCGGAACCATGTTGCAGCGTTATCTGGACCCGAGTGTCCTGGCCAGCATTTCGGGCCTCGAACTCATCGCCAAGACGGTGGTGGACGGGTTCATTGCGGGCCTCCATCGGTCACCCGATTTCGGCTTCAGTCAGGAGTTCGCCGAATACCGGATGTACAGCGAAGGCGACGACCTTCGGTACGTCGACTGGAACGTCTATGCTCGCACCGAGCGTACCTATCTCAAGCGCTACCGGGGTGAGACCAATACCCAGTTAACGGTCCTGCTGGACGCGAGCGCGTCGATGTCCTACGGATCCCACAGCGTCAATAAGCTGGATTATGCGAGATATCTCGCAGCGGCCGTGTCGTACATGTCGAATCAGCAGCGCGACGCAGTCGGGGTGCTCGTCTTTGACGACGAAGTGCGCAGCTTCGTCCAGCCTTCGGCGCGGCACGGCAACTTCATGCGCGTGCTTCATGCCATCGAGAAAGCCGAACCCGGCACTCGGACGAACTTCGAAAAGCCGTTCATGCATTGCATGAACTTTCTCCACCGCCGGGGAATGCTCATCGTCATTTCCGATTTTTACGCCGACCCGGATCTCGTCATTAAAACGATGATTCCGCTTCGTGCGCACGGCGATGAGCTGATCCTGTTCCACGTACTCGATCCTCAGGAGATCCGTCCGGTACTCCGCGATTCCGCCCTGATGGTGGATATGGAATCCGGCGAAGATATCGAGGTCACTCCGGAGTATCTGAAAACCGAGTATCGCCAGAAGATCGACGGACACATCCAGGCGCTGAAGAGCAAAGCGGAAGGGTCAGGCATCGACTACTTCCTGATCGACACCAGCAAACCGCTCGATTCCGCACTTCGCGACTATTTGCTCGTCCGTCAGGGGAGGAAGTAAGAAAAATGGGCTTCCTGTCTCCGTGGTTCCTGGGCGGGCTGCTCACTCTCGGCCTCCCTGTGTACATTCACCTGCTGCGACAGCATCGCTCTGAGCCGATTAAGTTCAGCTCTGTGATGTTCCTCGAACGCAGGACGCAAAGCTCGGTGAAGCATCGTCGGCTGAAGTATCTCGCCTTACTCGCGCTTCGCCTGGCGATCATCCTGCTACTTGCACTGATGTTTGCGAACCCCTTCATCCGGCGGTCCGTAACTGCTGCCGGTGGCGGACGTAAGTTCGTAATGGTCGCGGTAGACAATTCGTTCAGCATGCGAGCCGGGGACCGTTTGAATCAGGCAAAGCGCGCAGCGCTGGACGTCGTCAGCGGCATGGGTCCGGGGGACCGTGGCCAGGCGATGACATTCGCCTCCAGTGTTCAGCTTCTGACACAACCTACCTCGGACAAAGCGGAACTTCAGCGCGCGATTCAGGGAATTCAGTCAGGCGACGGGCGCAGCTCGTACGGCGAGATCTCCCGCATGATTCGCTCCCTGAATAAGCCGGATGGATTGCCGGTGGAAGCACACGTCATCAGTGACATGCAGATGACTTCGATGCCCACTCCATTTGCCGAACTCGCGATCCCGCCGTCAACGCGCCTTCAGTTGCACGCGGTTGCCAACCGGCGCGAACCGAACTGGTACGTCGAGTCGGTCGATGCTCCGCGAAGCATCTTTCAGCCGAAGAAGGTCCGAATTCAGGCTGTGGTGGCAGGGGCAGGCACTCCGGCGACCGATCTTCCCGTTGAACTGGTGCTGAACGGCAAGGTGCTTGATACGAAGCAGGCCAAACTCGGAGAAAATGGCCGGGCGACTGTCGAGTTTTACCTGCCCGAAGCCGTGTATGGTGTGAATCGGGGCGAAGTTCGGATTCCGTCGAAGGACTCGCTCCCTGCTGACGATCATTTCCTTTTTGCTACCGAACGCAAGGAAGCAACAAAGATCCTCATGGTCTATGATGCTCGGTCCAGCCGCAGCACGACGTACGTCCAGGCCGCGATTGACGCGGTGCCGGACGCGGGCTATACGATCGAAACGCTCAGCATCGATCAGGCCGCCAACATCAACCCTGCCAAGTTCTCCTCAGTTTTGTTGTCGGATGTCGGCGCAATGCCCTCGAGTCTGGAAAGCTCGTTGAAGGAATACGTGCAAAAGGGTGGAGGCGTCTTCATCGCCCTCGGGCCGACCGCGATCGCAAGAGGGCGCGTCCCGCTGACGGGCGATGCCATCCGCGATGTCCGTTACGCTTCGCGTGAGGGCGAGCGATTCTGGACGGCAGGTGACGTGGACCGTACCCATCCTGCAGTTGCCCGTGCCGGCACTCTCGACGAAGTTCGCTTCTATCAGGTGGCTAACGCCGACGCGAAGAACGCACGAACTCTGATGAAACTGAACGACGGCACGCCCGTGATGTACGAGCGGAAACTCGGCGAAGGCAAGGTCCTCGTGTTCGAATCCACACTCGACAATGTCGCCAATGATCTCCCGCTGCACGCTTCTTTCGTGCCGCTGATCGAACAGTCCGCGCACTATCTCAGCGGCTTCGACCCCGCTCCGGCACTGTATCAGGTGGATTCGTTTGTGGACCTCCGCTCGGCGAAAGATGCCGGCGCTGCCGTCGATGTTCTCGACCCCGACGGAAAGCGCGCATTATCCCTTAAGGAATCGGCGACAGCACAAGCGTTCCGTCTCGGGCGCGAGGGCTACTATGAATTGCGCCGTGGGAATGGTCGAAATGAAGTTATCGCGGTCCATGCAGACCGCCGCGAGTCGGACCTCGATGTCATCCCGAAAGAAACTCTGGCACTATGGCAGGGCACCGGAGCACGTGACACGACTACCGGAAACCCGGGCGGGGATGCACCAACGGCTCCGTACTCGCTATGGTGGTATTTCGCTCTGGCATTGCTGGCCGCGAGTGTTGTTGAATCGGTGTTTGCGTCAAGGTATCTGAACACGGAAATAGAACCGAGTCAAACGGTAAGGAAGGCAGCGGCATGAATCCACTGGAACAGGTAAATGGATATCTGCGGTCGCTGGAGTTGCGCCTCCGCTGGACGGCCCTTTCAAGGGGCGCCGCGGTTGTCGCGCTGGCGGCACTTTTCACGACGATCATTCTTGTCGTGGCTATGAACTCGTACGCGTTCTCGCAAGAGAGCCTGCGAGTCTCCCGTGTCCTGCTTTTCCTCTGTCTGGGCCTTGCTCTCGCACTTGGCCTTGCACTGCCGCTCACACGCCTGAATCGGCGGCGGACCGCACGACTTGCCGAAGCTCGGGTTCCCGACTTCAACCAGCGCCTCCTGACCTTCGCGGAAGGCCAGCCCGAAAAGGATCCATTCCTCCACCTTCTCGCCGCCGACACGATGGATGTCGCGCGTGAGGCTCAGCCCCGAAGCATAGTCCGCAACCGAATCATCTTTGGCTCGGTCTCGGCGGCGACGATAGCCGCAACCATTCTGCTCTGGTCGATTCTGCTCGCGCCCGGCTGGTATGGCCACGGAGCCTCGTTATTGTGGGCGGGCACCCCGCGCACCGGAATGAGTTCGGCGTATTACGAGATCAACGTAGAACCCGGAAACAAGAGTATTCGCCGCCGAAGCGATCAGCCAATCACTGCGCATCTGGTTGGATTCACAGCCGCGAAGGCGCAGGTTTATGCAAAGTTCGCCAGCGGCTCGCAGTGGGAGCCCGCCCCGATGGAGCCGTACGAAAATGGCTTCCGGTTCATCTTCGCCGGTCTTCCCGAGTCAGTCGAATACTACGTCGAATCGAACGGTATCCATTCGGAGAAGTTCCGCCTCAACGCCGTTGACCTGCCGGCTGTCAAGAAGCTGAAAGTCACTTACGAATACCCTAAGTGGGCTGGTCTTCAGAACGCAGTTGAGGACCCTGGTGGGGATCTGCGGGCGATTGAAGGATCGACCGCAACTGTCGCTGTCCAGACCGACCGTCACCTCAACGACGGTGTCTTGATCCTCGATGACGGCAAGCGCATACCGCTCGAGCACGGAGAAGGGAACTGGCTCACTGCCCGCGTACCGATCAGCAAGGACGGCATGTATCACATTGCCGCGATCGAGAAGCAGGAAGACATTCGCCTCACCGAGGATTACTTTATCGAGGCGCAAAAGGAAGAGCCGCCAAAAGTTCGAATAGCTAAGCCCGGCTCCGACGCGAAGGTGAGTCCGATTGAGGAAGTCGCCGTCACCATCGAAGCTGATGACGACTTTGGCGTACGCAACGTTGAGTTGCACTACTCCGTCAACGGCGGACCCGAGAAGGTGGTGCAAATCCCCGGGCGCGGCAAGAACGTCGAAGGCAAGACCATGATCTCGCTTGAGGACTTCAAGATGGTTCCCGGCGATATCATCTCGATGTACGCGAAGGCTCGCGACGCCCGCAGCGAAACATCGAGCGACATGCTCTTCCTCGAAGCGCAGCCGTTTGAGCGTGAATACAGCCAGTCGCAGCAGGCCGGAGGCGGTGGTGGCGGAGGCGGCGATCAGGATGAAGATGACCAGGTCACCCGTCGCCAGAAGGAAATCATTGCTGCTACTTTCAACCAGCTTCGCGACCGCAGTAAGGATAAGGGTAAAGAAGCTGAGAATGCGAAGTTCCTGGGCGAGCAGCAGGGCAAACTGGGAGCGCAGACCCTGTCGCTCGCTGCGCGTTCAAAGAGCCGCGAATTATCCGGCACCAACGCCGAGTTCCAGTCGTTCACGAAGGACATGGAAGCAGCCTCTCAGGCCATGACCAACGCTGCCGGCCAGCTAAGAGCGAAAAACTTCAAAGACGCGATTCCATCCGAGCAGAAAGCTCTCCAGCACCTGCTTCGAGCCGAAGCCACACGCCGTCAGATTCAGGTAGCTTTTGGGCGTCAGGGTGGTGGCGGTGGCGGCGGTGGCGCCGGCCGCGATCTCGACAGCTTGTTCGATCTCGAACTGGACATGGAAAAGAACCAGTACGAGACCGGTGCGCAAGCCGCTTCATCTGACCAGCGTTCCAAAGAAATCGACGACGCGCTGCAGAAGCTCGAGCAACTCGCACGGCGGCAGCAGGAGCTCGCCGAACGCCAGCGGCAGAACAAAGATGCTCCGCAGCAGCGATGGCAGCAGGAGATGCTCCGCCGCGAAGCAGAAGAGCTTCGACGCCGGATGGAGGAGATGGCTCGCGGCCAGCAGGGACAACAAGGTCAGCAAGGTCAACAAGGCCAGCAGGGACAACAAGGTCAGCAAGGTCAGCAGGGTCAAAGCGGCCAGCAGAGCGGTCGCGGAGGTCAGCAGTCTGCATCAGCTTCCTCCTCGTCGAGCGGTGGCGCGAGTGGTGCGAGCCGCGAACAGCAGCAGCGCCTGCGCGAAGCCGTGGATCGCCTGAGTCGTGCGACCGACGATATGCGCCGTGCCGCGTCCGAGCAGGCGAGTCAACCGCAGGCAGGCGGAGCCGATGCACGTCGCGCCGCGGATCGCCTGTCCGAAGCGAAGAACGCGCTTGGGGCCATGCGACGGCAGGAAGCGGGCCAGGGACTCGAAGGGATCGCAAATCGAGCACAGCAGCTGGCCGAGCATCAGCAGCAGTTCGTTGACAAACTGCGCAAAACCTACGGCAACGGCCAGGAAGGGCAGGATCCTCGCTCCGGTGGCGCCCAGTCTCGTCAGCAGGCCGAACAGCTTGCAGGCGAAAAAGAGCAAATGATGCGGGATCTCCAGGGGCTTGAGCGAGATATGCAGAACGCGGTCCGCAGCATGTCCGGCGGTCAGCGCCAGGCCGGGAGCAAGCTTCGCGAAGCCCTCGGGTCGTCGCAGCAGAACGAGACACGCGTTCGCATGCAGTATCAGGCGCAAGCAATTCGTCAGGGCTATGGGTCCTACGTCGTGCCTCGTGAAGCACCGATCACGGAAGGCCTGAACAGGCTCGCCGAGCAGACACGCGAGGCGCAGTCTGCACTCGGCCCGGGCGGGCAGGGTAATGATCCCAAAAACCAGGGTGTCGAGCGCGCGCTGAATTCTGTTGAGCGGCTGCGGCAGCAACTGGCGCAGGCGGCCAATGGCCGCAACGGTCAGAAAGGCCAGCGTGGAGGCCAGCAGCAAGGCCAGAATGGTCAGCAAGGTCAGAATGGTCAGCAAGGCCAGAACGGTCAGCAAGGCCAGAATGGTCAGCAGGGCCAGAATGGCCAGCAAGGTCAGAACGGTCAGCAAGGCCAGAACGGTCAGCAAGGCCAGAACGGTCAGCAGGGCCAGGGCGGTCAGCAAGGCGGCCAACAAGGTGGCAGTCAGCAGGGCGGCGGCAACGGCGGCTCGCAATCCGGAGTCATGTCCGGGACAGGTGGCCAGCGCGGCGGGACGTATGGCGGTCTGGACGGCATCTACCGTCGAGGTCAGTGGAACGGGCAGGTTGGCCAACTCGACAACGGGGTTGGATTGGAACGCGCCTTGCGTGACAGCGTCCGCGAATTGAACCAAATGCGCTCCGAACTTCGGGGTCAGACTGGCGCCGACCTCGATCGCGAGATCGAAGATGCCTTGAAAGAGCTTCAGCGCTACGACCCATCGAAGATCGGGACGGACCCGGTCCTGCAGGAACGAATTTCGAGCACCGTCCTGCCGACGGTCGAGAACCTCGAACTGCAGCTGCGCCGCAAACTGGAGGGCCGGGATGCCGGACAGGTTCGCACAAGCGCGGTAGAGAAGGCTCCGCAAGGCTATGCGGATGCAGTCGCCGAATACTTCCGTCGCCTCAGCCGCGGGAAAAAGTAGTCCAGGGTGCGCGAATCGGCTGTGATTCGGCCGATTCGCCACTGTACTCGTATCGCCAAACCAGACAGACTTATTCCGAACGCAGTGTCGTTGACGGATTGATTCGCACCGCCCGGATGACGCCAGGCAATGCCGCGAGGGTCGCTGCTGCGCCGACCGTGACTAAAGGAAATACCAGCATCGACAGATCTGTTGCTTTCACCTGATACAGCAACGTGTCGAGCAGTCGCTTCGACATCAAACCAAACGCCAGCCCGGCCGCCGACCCGAAAAGGACCGATCCGAAGATCCCAACGGTCACGCGCCGGGCAATATCCCCAACGGGCGCGCCGATCGCCATACGAATCCCAATCTCACGACGCCTTTGCACCACCGAGTAATCGAGTACACCGTACATGCCGACGCCCGCCAGCAACAGAGCGACCCCGGCGAAGAACACTGCCAGCATTGCCAATAGCCGCTCGCGGACAGTTTGCGTGTCGTTGATTTCCTGTTGTGTGCGAATGTTACTGACGCGAAACTCCGAGCGCGCTCGCGATACTTCCCGGCGTAACATCCCGGCGCTGTCCATCGGATTTGGGCTGGAGACCCGGACCAGCAGCGCGGCGCCTCGTACCGTCTCCGCACCGCCATATCGGAACGGAATGTAAGCTGTCGGCGTGATTGGCTCGCGCATATTGCGGTAACGCGCATCGCGGACAACGCCAACGACCTCAAAGCGCTGCCGTCCCCTGTTGAACGAACGTCCAATCGAGTGCCCCTCAGGAAAGTATTCCTTCGCAAACGCCTCATTTATGATCGCCGCGCCCGGCGCGGTGTCGTCCGGCCGGAAATCGCGACCGTCCAGAAGGCTGATCTTCATCGTGTTCAGCCATCCCGGCGAGACATTCAGGAAATACGCAAGCAACTCGTGTGGTGGCGCGCCGTCGACCGACACGAATCCGTTTGAGCCAATGCCGCTGAGCAGCGTCCACCCCGAAAGTGCCACACTCTCCACACCCGGCAGCCCACGTACATGGTCAGCAACCTGATCCCAGAACACTGGCGATTGGGGCGGCTGCGTGACGGTATCGAGCACCAGCAAACGTTCAGCAGAAAATCCCGTTGCTTGATGGGAAATTCGGTCAAATGTGGCCACGAGTAATCCGGCGACGAAAAGCACCACGCAGCAGAAAGCAGCTTGTATCGCCACCAGCAGGTGCATCAGGCGGCCTCGCGCGTGCGGATCGTCGCCGCCTTTCAGCGCAGTCGCGGGTCGAACTGAAGACGCACGTTGACTGGGCAAGAGCCCAAACAATACGGTCACTACGACAATCAGAATCAGACTGAATGCGAACACCCGCCAATCCGCCGGAAGGTCCAGTCGCACAGGGTTATCGGGCGGATTGATTCTTGCGACGACAAACGGTGCGGACCACCAGGCAAACAGCCCGCCCACAAGCGCAGCCAGCGTGGCAAGCAGACCACTTTCCACCAGAACCAGCTGGACCAGTCGACCTCGTCCCGCACCGATCGAAACACGTAACGCCATCTCCCGCGCTCGTGCCGCCGCCTGAGCACTTAGCAGGTTGGCAACATTCGCGCACGCGATCAACAGCACCACCCCGACCAGGAGTGCCAGCAGCATCAGCGTACGGCGGTACGTGCTGCGCATCTCAGAGACTCCCCCTGCCGCCGGTTCGACCAGAATCCGCTGCTTGAGAAAGTTCTCGAGGCGTCTCTGTGGCCAACCGAAAAACTTCTTCGCGCGCTCGTGCTGGACTCTGTTGAATACTGCTTGCAACTGGTCGCGAACGGGTTCCGGATTCACTCCCGGCTTGAGTTGCACGAGGGTTCGGATCCAGCTCCAGTCATCGTGGGTCACTCCCGCATACATCATCGTCGGCAGGAAGAGATCGGCAAATATGCCGGGTTCGGTTCCCGTAAACGACTTCGGCGCGACGCCAATGATCTCGTACAGGTTATTGCCCTCCCGGAACGTCCGACCGAGCACACCCGGATCTTTGCCAAACCGCCGCATCCAATACTCGTAAGAGAGCACAGCGTAGGGATGCGCGCCTGGCTTGTCGTCATCACTCTCTGTGAACAAACGGCCCAGCGCAGGCTTCAGTCCGAACGCGCCGAACATCCATCCCGACACATACTGCTGGTATGCCTTCTCCATCTCCTCGTCGGAACGGTAGGTCAGGTCAATACGGTCCACACCAGAAACTGCGATCATTTCGGCCTGCTCTTTCACAGCAGCCCGCATTGTTTGGAACTGAGGATATTCGTTGCTGTCCGTGATCCGGAACGCACCGCTCGGACCTGTTCCCGCAGACGACATCGCGTACAGTCGACCAGGTTCCGCAATCGGCATCGGGCGCAGAAGAAGCGCATCGATGAGGCGGAAAGCCGCGGTACACGCGCCGACACCCAACCCGAGCGACAGAATCGCGGCGGCCGATGTGACTTTGTGTTTTCTGAGCTGGCGCCATCCGAATACGGCATCAGCCCGAAGCGAATCAAGCCAGCGGAAGACTCGCACATCATGACTCTCCTCGCGGTTCCTCAGCACCGAGCCAAACGCGCGCCGAGCTTCGCCGGGGTCGCGGCCACTCTCAACAGCCTCCGCGATGTGCGATTCGAGTTCTTCATCCACGTCACGGTGCAACTGATCCGGACGGAACGACCTTACAAGACGTGACCACCTGGACATATCAGGCCATCCTCAACACACGATTTACCGCTGAAGTTACGGCAGCCCAGCGTGATTCCTCAGCTGCCAGTTGCTCAGCTCCGGCGGAAGTCAGCTCATAGATGCGCGCCCGCCGCCCGGTTTCCCTGGCGATCCATTTGGCGCGAAGCCATCCGGCCTCCTCCATACGATGGAGCGCCGGATAAAGCGAGCCCTCTTCGGCATGCAGCACATCCGAGGAGAGCTCCTGAATTGCGGACATGATCGCGTAACCGTGTAGACCCGGGCGTCGCGACAGGATTTTCAGCACCAGGAGATCGAACGAGCCACGCAGCGCATCGGACTTAGCCATACTCAGATGTCTGAATATACAGTTCCGCAGACGGGAGGTTACACGCTGCTGCGAATAAAAGCAATCGTGACGGAAAGCCCGTTGGGCGGCCGCGTTACATCTTTCGGTTGTCGGCATCCGCGCGGAACGCGATCGCACCAAATGAAACCACGCTGGCGTCATCGATGTTCCACTGCTCGTAGCCGCGAAGCGTGCCGCGCGCATTTGGCACTGCTTTCATAAAGGTATAGAGCGGTGATGATCCGCACCACTTCAGTTCGTCCTGATTCTTCTGAACCAGATCCCAGAACCCGTGAGCGTCGCCAGCGTTAATCCGTTCGATGCGCAGCTGGTCACGACGTGCGACATCGGTCATCTCGCCGCGGTTAGCCTCCGCTGCGAGCTCATCGCCGTACCGCTGGCCCATATGCGCCATATCGATTCCGAGCACCCATAGCAGCTTGCTGCCCTCGCGACTCGCGATCTCACCAAGCTTGTCGTGGAATCGCCGAACAGCGTCGTTGTCTTCCGGCAGACCGCCCTTCAAAATGCTCGTCGCGTGCGTTCCGCAGAGCACGGGCACGATGCGAATATCCGGCCCAAAAACATGCTGCAGAAACAAGACCTGAAACTCGATCGAGTGCTCGATTGCGTGGCAGTAATCCTCGACCTTGGCCGCACGCTCATCGGCCAGTTCGTTCACCAGCCGGAGGTCCGGCCTGGCTACGCCGTAAGGTGTCACAAATGGTTTGCGAGTCAGACCGTATCTGTCCGGCTCACCATAATGCGAAGTCCCAAGGATCACAAACGTCCTGTCGCGGTGAGCGTTCCCGAGAGCGCTGTAAGCAGCTTTGTAAGTCTGCCACCCGCCGAAAGGGCTGACGTGCGGAGCCGCAATGCCGATGAGGCCGCTGTCCTCGGCATCAGCGTCCGATGAACCTTTCATATATTCGCCGAGCGTTGTGCGCAAAGGCTCTTCCGCATCCGGATACGCTGTCCCTGAATGCGAGGCCTCCCTGACTGCAGATTCTGCAAACTCGCGCTCCGCATTGCTGCGGAGCGAGTCGTAACGTTCGTTATGCAAAAATCCGGCTTCGTTCAGCGTACCGGTAAGCTGCTCCTGAATCGGCGAGACGTCGAACTGCCCGGTCATACGCACCAGCAATTCGCGGAGATCCAGCTCGGTGTGGCTGCCGTCGAAGAACTCGAGGCAGGGAACCAGTGGAGGCGGTACGATCAGCACTGCGTCCGAATATCCGAACGAATCGCGAATCAGCAGCCCTGGCTTATTCTCAACTGGCGATGGCATAAAGTCCAGATTCATCCGCAGCCGGGGCAGGAGCTGTGACATGCTTCCATCATACGAACGCAGCTGTTATCTCCTGTTGGTCTGATGGAACGCTAGATTAGAGGAATGGGCCGCGAAAAACTGTTGTCGGAAGCGCTTGACGAAGCTCTGAAATCGCTGCCGCACTGGTCGATCCTGGAGGGTAAGCTCCACCGCGAATACAAGTTTCGCGACTTTACTCATGCATTCGGATTTATCGCCGCCGCTGCGACTGTGATTGAAAAAATGGACCACCATCCCGAATGGTTCAACGTCTATGGAACCGTACGCATCGATCTGTGGACGCACTCCTCCGGAGGGATTACGCCGATGGATATCCGTCTTGCCTCAGCGCTGGAATCGCTTGCGGAGAGACTCCTGTGAGACGAATGATTCTTCTCATCGGATCACTCTCGCTCGGGTGGGCGGCCGCAGCCAACTCTGCCTTTACCGGAGGGCATGCAGTTGACGGAGTCATCCAGCAGGCGATTCGGGACGATCGACTGCCGGGTGCCGTGGTCTCTGTCGGCCACAATGACGAGATTGTCTATCTGAAAGCGTACGGAAATCGCGCCGTCGTACCGGACCGCGAGCCGATGACCGAGGACACAATCTTCGACATTGCGTCCCTGACGAAAGTAATCGCAACCACATCGAGCATGATGAAGCTTGTAGAACAGGGCAAAGTCCGGCTCGGCGAAAAAGTCACGACCTACCTTCCGGAGTTTCAGCACGGCGCCAGCGACATCACAGTCCGTGAACTGATGACACACTACTCCGGAATGCGGCCCGATCTTGATCTGGAGCCGGAATGGACTGGGTACGACACCGGAATCGCCAAAGCAGTTATCGACCGCCCCGGAGCTCCTCCGGACATAAGATTCGCTTACAGCGACATCAATTTCATCCTCCTCGGCGAAATCGTACGGCGCGTGAGTGGAAAGACTCTGCCTGAGTTTGCTCACGACGAAGTCTTCGGGCCGCTGCACATGAACGAGACCACATTCAATCCGCCGGCTTCACTCCGCCCACGGATCGCTCCCACCGAAGTGGTTAAAGGTACGGTCCTCAGAGGCGTGGTGCACGACCCGACATGTCGTTCCATGGGAGGCGTGGCGGGGCACGCGGGTTTGTTTTCCACAGCCGCCGATTTGTCCAGATTCGCGCGGATGATGCTGAACCAGGGAGAACTGGACGGCGTGCGCATCTTCAGTCCGCTCACAGTGCGAACATTTACATCCCCACAAAGTCCTCCGGGAAAATCTGATATCCGCGGTCTGGGTTGGGATATTGATTCCCGATTTTCCGGAAATCGAGGCGACTTATTCCCCATCGGGTCGTACGGGCATACGGGATTTACGGGTACTTCTATTTGGATAGATCCGTACTCGAAATCCTGGGTAATTCTGCTCGCAAACAGTGTTCATCCCCGGCTGCGCCCGCCTATTACCAGCATCCGTGGACGTGTAGCAAGTGCCGCGGCAGCTGGCTTGAACCTTGGCGTCGACCTGGCGCTGCCTCGCCGGACTACGCCGCTGCCGCGGTCGACGCCGTCCGGCAGTTCCGGCCGGAAACGCGCCGCCAACGTGTTGAATGGAATAGACGTTCTGGCCGCGGAGAACTTCCGCTCCCTTGCCGGAAAAAGAATCGGTCTGATTACAAACCACACGGGCGTCACTCGGGACGGGAAGCGAGATATCGATGTCATGCGGCAGGCCGGCGTCAATTTGGCGGCACTCTATTCGCCCGAACATGGGATTGCCGGGATCGAAGATAAAGAGAACATAGGTCACGGAAAAGACCCTGCGACCGGAATCCCGGTCTGGAGCATTTATGAGGGAAAAAACCGCCGTCCGACACCGGAAATGCTTCGCGGGATCGATGCTCTCGTTTTCGATATTCAGGACATCGGAGCGCGATTTTATACCTACTCCTGCAGCATGAAGTATGCCCTTGAGGAAGTCGCGAAGAACAATATCGAATTCATTGTGCTCGATCGGCCGAACCCGATCACCGGAGAACACGTCGAAGGGCCGGTTGCCCAGCCGGATCTTATGTCTTTTGTCGGCTGTATGGCTATTCCCGTCAGACACGGAATGACGATGGGTGAGCTCGCAACCATGGTCAATGACGGTCTCCAGCACAAGGCAAAACTGCAGGTTATCCGAGCCGAAGGATGGGAACGCGCCGACTGGTTCGACGAGACGGGCCTTCAATGGATTGATCCGTCGCCGAACATGCGGAGCCTCAACGCAGCTCTCCTCTATCCCGGCATCGGGATGTTCGAGTACGGGAAGGTCTACTCAGTTGGACGCGGAACGGATGCGCCCTTCGAACAGGTGGGGGCTGACTGGATCAACGGTCAAAAACTGGCGACGTACCTGAATCAGCGGGATATTCCGGGTATTCGTGTCTACCCGACTGTCCTGAAGCCGACTGCCTCTAATTTCTCGGGACAAATCATCGAAGGTGTTCGGTTTGTGATCACGGACCGCGACGCATTTAACAGCATCCGATTCGGAATCGAACTTGCTGCGGCGCTGGAGAAGTTGTTTCCGGGGAAGATGCGCTGGACAGAGAACGAGAAACTCACTGCGAACAGGCCTTTTCTTACGGCCATCATGAAGGGGCAGGCACCTCAGGCGATAGAGCGAGTATTCGAAGCAGACACAGAAGCCTTCCGCCTGTCGCGCCAAAAGTACCTGTTGTATTGAGGATGAATGCCGGGTGAGTCCCTGATTCCACCCGGCGGTTATAGTGCGGTATTACTCTTCAGGCTGATTCTTTCTCGGACGGCCAACCTTTTTGGCGGCTGTTTTTGTACCCGATATTGAAGTCATCCAGGCTGGCGGCCGGCCTCGACGTTTGCCGCGACCACGCGCCAGGCGTTCCAGAATCAAAATTGCTTCTTCGATAGCTTCGCGCTCTTCACGAAGCTCCTGGAGCATCTTATTTACGTCCATCTTACAATCTCACTCCCCGGTCAAACGATAAGTAGAACTGCTTTCCCCGGTTCGTCTGTTCCGGAATCAGAACAGAACACCAGAACAGGCCGTGCCGGGGTACACAGCGTTTGTAACCTATTCTCGTTGCATTTTCAAGCGTTATGTTCTGAATTCAGAACAGATGTAGTTAGTGGAAGTACTTCAGCGTGAAAAGTGTTTCGGTTTCACTGGGATAGCTTGCGGGCCCAGTACCTATAGAACGGGATTCCGGCAGCGATGATTATCAAGCCTAACAGACTCTCTCGCGGCGAATTAATCAGTGTCGAAACAATTAAAACGGCAGCTACGCAAACAAATAAAACGGGAACAACGGGATATCCAAGTGTTCGATATGGACGTTCGAGATCAGGCCGTCGAATTCTAAGCACGATTACCGATGCGGCAGCCATCGCATAGAGAATCCAGCTCGGAAAAATCACCAGGGTGTACAGATTGTCGTATTGTCCGCTCAGCAGAAGGATTGCCGACCACGCACTAAGCAGCAGGATCGAGATCCCTGGTGTGCGATATTTTTCCGAGACATACGCATACGGCTGGAAGAAGTAACCGTCGCGTGCCAGTGCATACGGTACTCGCGATCCCGACAGAATCGAACCGTTCAGCGCTGCGAAAATCGAGATCATAGCTGCGACGCTCACCCAGGCTGCTCCGCCGTTTCCCAGAACATGCCGCATCATCTCGCTCGCCACCCGATCGCTCGCTGCCACACCAGAGGCAGGTAGAACATAAAAATACGCAATGTTCGCGCCAATGTAGATCGCCATCACCAGGATGGTTCCGCCAATCAGCGCAACTGGCAGATTTTTCTGCGGATTCCGAATCTCTGAGGCGACCATGTTCAGATTGTTCCAGCCGTCATAGGCCCAGAGCGCTGAGACGAGGGCGGCAAAAAAGCCAGTAAAGCCGCCCGCTGCAGGAACAGTCGTACTGAAATTTGCAGACGTTCCGACGCCGCCGAAAATTCCCAGAAAGATGATCGCGCCAATTGCGAGCACTTTAACGCAGGTGACGACAATCTGAACTCCGCCTCCAACGCGCACACCGAAATAGTTCAGGACTGCGAGGCTCATAATTACGGCCATCGCCAGTAACTGGCCGCTGCGAATGTCCAGCGGTCCGCCGCCAGGGCCAATCGGAAGCGGCACCGTCGCAATCACGTGATCCAGCGAAGGGTAGAAATTTGCCAGATAGAGGAAGAATCCGTACGCGAGTGTCGCAATCGAGGCGCTTTTGGCAACCCACGTCTGAGTCCAGCCGTATAGAAATCCAAAGAAAGGCCCGTAGGCTTCCCGGAGATAAACGTATTCACCACCAGCTTCCGGAAGAGCGGCCGCTAGTTCCGCATACGTCAGGGCGCCAAAAAGCGTCAGCAATCCGCCGAATACCCAGACAACGAAGACAGTCTGCGGCGAACCCGTCCGAAGAATCATCGCTTTCGGAACCAGAAATATCCCCGAGCCGATGACAGTTCCGACAACGATTGCGATCGCCCCGGCCATGCCCAGATCTCGTCGGAGCGACGGCCCGCGTGTTTGGGTTCTGTTCAATTGTGATTCTCCGCCTTGTGTGGAGCAAACAGCGAAACAAATAATCCCGCGATCAAAGTGACCGCTGTACCGATCATCACGTACCACGTGAACGCAATATTGGTGAACAGCTTAACCCACAGCATTACCAACAGACTGCTTAACATACCGGCCATCGCCGCCGTTTCGCCAACGCGTGCCGTCAGGATCCCCAGAAGGAAAACTCCCAGTAACGCGCCATAAAGAATCGATGCAATGGAAAGACCTGCTTCCAGAACCGAACCCCAGCTGCGCGCGATTAACCCAACACCAAACAGCAGCCCGCCCCAGAGTACCGTGCTGTACTTCGCGATCTTCAGATAACGATTCTGATCGTCACTGACGCCGCGGCCTCCGGCAAGCGGCCGGTAGAAATCCATAATTGTTGTGGACGCGAGGGAATTCAGCGCTGCACTGAGATTCGACATCGCGGCGGCAAGAATCGCTGCAATCACCAGCCCGGCAACTCCTGGGGGCAGCGAACTCCAGACGAATGCCGGATAGATGCGATCTGTAATCACTGGCGCTGCCAAATCGTTATCGCGATAGTAGACAAAAAGAATTACACCGATCACGAGAAACAGCGAGAACTGGAAGAGGATCACGAACCAGCTCGCGAATAACGCCAGCCGGCTTTCGCGCTCATTCCGCGCGGCAAGCAAACGTTGCACCATCAGCTGTTCCGTTCCATGGCTCGCCGTTGTGAGGAAAGCGCCGCCGAGAAACCCACCCCAGAAACTGTATTTGCGTGAGAAAAACTCCGCCGTGGCTGAGAACCGAAAGTCAAAAATCTGGAACTTGCCCAGCGGATCGGCGACTTCTAAAACGTGCTGCCATCCTCCATGCACCTGGCCGAGAATGACGACGAGGCTCACGATCGCTCCGCCGATATACAACAACATCTGAACAACATCGGTCCAGATGACCGCTGACATTCCCCCTTCAAAGGTGTACAGCAGCGTGAGGCAAACAATCACCGCAACAGATGCTACCTCGCCGGTCCCGAGAACAATCGCGATCACAATTGAGATCGCGAAAACCCGAACGCCTTCTGCAAGCGCGCGCAGGATCAGGAACAAACCGGCCGTCAGTTTCCGAAGCCGCTTACCGAACCGCCGCTCCATCAGCTCGTAAGCGGTATACATCTCACCGCGAAAATATTGCGGCAGGAATACCACAGAGATGACAATCCGTGCGAGGAGGTAACCAAGCACCACCTGCAGTAACCCCAGGTTGCCGCTGAAGGCCAGAGCCGGCGTCCCAATCACTGTCAGCATTGAAGTTTCTGCAGACACGATCGAGAACGCGATGGCCCACCACGGGGTCGTCCGGCCGCCCAGGAAATAGTCTTTGAGCGTTTTTTGCGATCCCCGAAATCGCGATCCAAACCACGTTATTCCCGCGAGGTACGCGACAATAACCCCGATGTCGAGGTAGCGCATGTAATGTTCGGAATATATCAGATAAAACTGTGTTGGCCTGTCATTTTCAGTGTGAATGGCGGCTCACAGCACTCAGTCGAAGTGGGGGGCGGGAACATAGTACGGCTGTAACGCATCTAATTGAGGGGCGGTGGTTGCAGGCTTGTCTGCATTCCGCTATACTCCGCAAGTACGTAGCTTTCCATGGAGTTGCGACCTTCGCGGGTGGCGCGAAGTTCACTTCAGGTCAGCCAGTGCCGTTAACTAATTAAAGGTACGCCCAAATGCAACAGGGAGGCCAGGAGTGCTGGTTAGGTTAAAAGGAATTATCACCGGAGCCGCAGCAGTTGCCATGCTCTGCGGGATCACTGGGGCGACAGCCCGGGCGCAGGCACCGGCTGGTCAGGGTCAGGCCGCTGCAGGTCAAGGTCAGGCCGCTGCCGGTCAGGCGCAGGCCGCAGGACAGCCGCAATGGAAAGATCGGGCTGAGTTCGATCTGTTTGAGTCGATCCGAAACGAACAGGATCCCGCGAAAAAAATTACTCTTCTAAACCAGTGGAAAGAAAAGTATCCTGGTTCCGAGTTCAAGAAGGTTCGCGCCGGCTTGCTCGTTCAAACTTACCAGGCTGCGAAGGACGTTCCCGGCCTGGTCGGTGCAGCCCGTGAGCTGATCGATGCGGATCCAAAGGATGTCAGCACACTCGCTGCGGTCATTGCTTTGGCCATGCAGATGAACAACAGTTCGCCGGAACTTCTCGATTTGACCGAGAAAGCCGCGAACGGCCTCGTCGCGAACATCGACAACAAGCCGGCCACCATCACTGACGACCAGTGGAAGACGCAGAAGCCCATCACCGAGGCTCTCGGCTACCGCGGCCTCGGCTGGGTTGCGATGATGCGCAAGAACGCACCTGATGCCGAGAAGAATTTTATAAAGAGCCTCGAACTGAATCCGGCACAGGGCGACGTTTCCTATTGGCTGGGCCAGACCATCATGGGCGAACGTAAAGTTGAACGTTATCCCGAGGGTCTGTTCCATATCGCCCGTGCGGCAACATACGATGGCCCCGGCGGCCTCGCGCCCGCGGGACGCCAGCCGGTAGATGCATATCTTCAGAAGGCGTACGCAGGCTACCACGGTGATGCGACCGGACTTGATGACCTCAAGAAGCTCGCAAAAACCAATGCCCTTCCGCCTGCCGGTTGGACCATCAAAAGCGTCAAGGATGTTGCAGAAGAAAAGATGAAGCAGGAGGAGGAGAGCGCAAAAGCAAATCCTCAGCTGACTCTCTGGAAACGGATCAAAGAAGAACTGCAGGGCACTGGCGGCCAGCAGTATTGGGACAGCGGCATGAAGGACGCCGCAGTCGGAGTTCCCGATGCCAATAACACGCCTGTTCTAACGGGCACAGTGGTCGAACAGAAAAGCCCGAAAGAACTGGTCCTGGCAATTGGCGACAACACGACACCCGAACTGACTCTTGTTGCCGACACCGCAGTCGGCAAAGTGGATCCGGGAACGAAGCTGACGTTTTCTGGCGTTGCAAAATCCTACACTGCGAATCCGTTCATGGTGACAATGGAAGCCGAGAAAAAGGACATCAAAGGTCTTCCGGCGTCGGCTCCGGCCCATCGTGCCCCAGCTGCTCGTAAGCCGGTTCACAGGAAGTAAACAAGCTGAAGTGAAGCCGCTTTAGATACAGCGTGAGTGTTGTGGGTGGTCTTCGGTATGCTCAGCAGCCTGGAGCAGACTGAAGACCACCCTTTCTTGTAAGGTCACCTTGTTCTGAGTCTGACCCGTCCGTTCAAACTCTTCCCAAAACACAACTGCGCGCCGCGGCAGCGGCCCCGAGAATACGAGACCGCTCGTTCCCAGCAGCAGACATGCCGTGATTGTTCTGGTTATTCCGAGTCTCATCACAAGAAGATACGCGTGAATGCGTCTTCGGTTAGCAGCCTATCCGTGAAGCGCTGTCTGCAGATCTGCCTGGAAGCGTCGCAGCGCTTCTACCTGTGCGGGAGTGGCAGCACAATCCTGTGATGCGCGTGACGTAAATACAGGTTGATCGCCGCGCCAGACCAAAGGGGAAAGACCAGATTCGGTCAGAAGTCCCGCCGTACCGACCTGACCGAAGGCGTCGTCCTTGCGGCGCTGGACCAGCGCCATAAAGCCGTCACGTTCGAACGCGTAGTATCCGTCGAGGTCAAGCGGAATCAGGTTGATGGATGCTGCTGCAAGCCGCTCCAGCGCTTCAACTGGCGGCATTACATCTTGTAGCGGCCGAGGTCTTCGTCGCCCAGATTCTCAAGCCACTTTCGGAGTTCTTCGCTCTGCACGCGTTCGTTCACTGTCGCGGTCTGCTTCGAGTTCTTAAGCACGGACTCGTCGACGTAGATGGGACAATCCAGACGCAGCGCAAGCGCAAGCGCATCGCTCGGGCGAGAATCAACGCTGATCAACTCGCCATTTTTCTCCAGCCAGATGACCGCGTAGAAGGTGTCGTCTTTCAGGTCTGAGACCACAACCTTGCGAACGCCTGCCTCAAGACCCATCAGAACGGTCTTGATCAGATCGTGGGTCATCGGCCGGGGCGTCGAGACCTTTTCAATCTCGAGCGCAATCGCATTTGCTTCGAAGATCCCAACCCAGATGGGCAGCACCGAGTTGCCGTGAATATCCTTCAGGACAACGATTGGCATCTGCGTCACCGGATCCATCGTGAGCCCGCGAATCTTCATCTCGACTTCCATTGATGCGCTCCTGATTCGATTATTGCAGGCTCTCGCCCACCAGCGAGTTGGGGCCTGCCCGATTCACACGAACCGGCAAAAATGTTCCCGCCAGCGCCGTCTGATCGGGCCCTCCGCCACTGTGCGTGAAGTTCAGTGTTTTGTTCTGCGACGTGCGTCCGATCCACTGGTTCGTAGCCTGATTCCAGCCCTCAACAAGCACCTCGTGCACCTGGCCGACGTAATTCGCATTTCGTCGGAGCTGGATGTGCCGTTGACGCTCCTGCAGAATCAGCAGCCGCCGCTGCTTTTCTTCTTCCGGAATGTGATCTTCGTACTGCAGCGCCGGAGTGTTCGGCCGCTTCGAATACTTGAACGAGAAAATCGAATCGTACTCGACTTCATCGATCAGGCGAAGCGTCTGCTCAAAATCTTCGTCCGTTTCGCCCGGGAAGCCCACAATGATGTCAGTCGTGATCGCGATATCGCGGGGCGAGTTCTTCATCCACTCGATGCGCCGCAGATACTCATCGCGCGTATACAACCGCTGCATTCGGCTGAGTAATCGCGAAGAGCCCGACTGAACCGGAAGGTGCACGTGATTGCACAACGTATCCGTCGTGTTTATCGCGTCGATAATGTCTTTGACGAAGTCGCGTGGATGCGAGGTCGTGAACCGAACTCGCCGAATACCTGGCACGTCACCTACGGAGCGAAGCAACTGAGCGAAGTCAAGTCCAGCCGGGGAAGGGTCGCGATAGCTGTTGACGTTCTGCCCCAGCAGCATGATCTCGCTGTAGCCCATACCCGCAAGCTCGAACGACTCTCGCAGGATGTTGTCAGATGCCCTGCTTCGCTCCGGGCCGCGCGTAAACGGCACTACGCAGTAGGCGCAGGACTTGTCACAGCCTTCAATGATGGTCAGAAACGCGCGATGCGGATTGTCTCGCCGCGTTAGCGGCGTCTCGAAAGTTTCGTCCGTGTCCAGATCGAGTCCGGCCACCTTCCGTGCACCCGACTCAAGCTGCACCAGCAGCTCTGGAAGCTTGTTATAGCTCGCCGAACCGCATACCAGATCCACATGCGGCGCACGCTCGAAAATCTTCGTGCCTTCCTGCTGCGCGACACACCCGAGCACACCGAAAGTCTTGCCCTTATGTTCGCGCTTGAACTGATCGAGCCGGTGGAAAACCTTCTGCTCGGCTTTGTCCCGAATGCTGCACGTGTTATAGAGAAGCAGATCGGCTTCCGCCGGGCTGTCTGTTTGCGTATACCCGCGCGACAGCAGGGTCCCGATGACCTTCTCAGAATCATGGACGTTCATCTGACAGCCGAACGTCTCGATGTAAAACTTCTTCATCTTTTTTGTAATCTCTCGCTGGGTCTAACTCGGGAAAGGGAATTTTGCGTCCGCGATCCGGACTCCCCGAACGTCGATCTTCTTCAGGTCCGCCGAGCCAACACCGAGCGCTTCGGCCAGCAGCAGCATGTTGTCGCAGCTCTTGAATGGCGCGACTCCACGTGGGGCACGAGGATCATAGCCCATCAGCGCCGCACCGACCGTATCCGTACAAACCGCATTCGTCCCAAGCACCAGCAGGCCCGGACGAACCGACTTCAATCCCTTGATCCACGGTCCTTCTCCGCCCGTGACGGTCTCGACGCCATCGATGAACGCGATGTTTACAGGGCGCGCAGCGTTCAGTTCCGCCGTAATCCGTGGCATTCGATACTCCGGCTCGCGGCTGGTTTTCGGATTGATCTCGGAAGGGGATGAAAGCGAGGGCTGGCGCTTGCCGTAATGGCACACGTCGAGCCGCCCCTTGGTTGGGCTCTCGTTCGGTTCGTGGATTCCGGCATCGTCGCCGTAAATCGAAGCCGGCGTGTTCCCGAAGCAGTTTTTCATCGACAAAGTGATGCCGCAGGTCGCGTGATTTTTCAGCTTCCCCATGGACACAAACACGTCCGTGTCCGTGTAGGCCGGATTCAGATCGTACGCCGGGAAAATGTATCCGCCGCCCGGAACCGCAACACGTGAGTACTTTTTCGCTTTGCCCAGAGCGTTCGTGTTCTCGAACTCCACGTTAGGGGCAGCAGTCTTGAGGGCGCGCACGTTCCATCCGCTGTCGAGCATGTACTCTTCCAGAGGACCTGCCGTCGCCCATGGGCTTTCGGCGAGCCGAATACGCTTCGCTCCTGCCTCACCCATCGCGTGGACCATTGCACCGATCAGCTTCGGATTGGTGTAATGTGTGGAACCGAGCGGTTTTCCCTGAAACCGAAGCCCGGGACTGCCCGTGAGGTTCAGCTTGATCGTGACCGTTTTCCCGCCGACGAGGCGCTGAATGCCGCCGACCTGATCGAACATCTGCCGCAAAACCGAAGAAAGGTCTTCGTCATAAGAAGCGCATCGGGCGACGGAAACCGGCGATGCAGGAGGTTCCTTAGCCGCGAACAACGGCGCGGCCGAGGCTATTGCCAGTAGCTCACGGCGGGTCATACCTCCAGTGTACCGGCAATCGGCAGGCAAATAACTGCTCACACTCGGTTTTCCCCGGCCGATGAGTTGCAGGTATGCCTTCGTACGTGATTATCGGCTCGGAGACCCGGGTCAATGCGGATCTGGAACGGCTTCTCGACGGGCATTGTGTCACGTTCGCGCGTTATCCTGGCCGGAGGGTGATGGAAACACTCGTGCCGACGTGTGCTGCGGTCTTTGTGACCGCGACGCCTGCCGACGACAGTATCGCGATTGTTACAAGCGTATCCGCGCGTTACCCGGAGTTGCCAATCATATGTGTAGGAGCGCTCTGGTCCTGCGGCGAACAGATGCGAGCGCTTGCGTCCGGTGCGCGCGCGTATCTCGCCTCGCCGATCGTGCCTTCCTGCCTCTCGGATCAGCTTCTGCGCTCTGGTCGTACTTCAGTAATCAGTATTGATGCCGACTGGGCGATAGAATACAACCATGGCGACATTGGTCGGCATCGCAGGCACCGCAACAGGACCCTCGCATGATGCCAGCCTGCTTTTGGCGAAACAGGAACGACTTCTGGATATCCTGCGAGATCTGGGCTCGGTCCTGGTTGCGTATTCCGGCGGTACAGACTCGGCATACCTCGCGTGGGCAGCTCAGCAGGCTATCGGGTCGCGTGCTGTCGCAATAACGGCTGATTCTGCATCGATTCCCGAGTCGCACAAGCGCGACGCTGAGATCTTTGCGCGGACTCACGGAATTGCTCACGAGTACATTCCGACCTTCGAGTTCGACAACCCAAAGTACGTCGCCAATAACGCCGACCGGTGTTTTCACTGCAAGGATGAACTATTCAACCGGCTCGAAGAAGTCGGCGCTGAGCGCGGAATCCCGCACATCATCTACGGCGTCAACAAGGACGACCTGGGCGATTACCGTCCGGGCCAGAATGCTGCTCGAATTCACCAGGTGAAGGCTCCGCTGGTCGAAGCCGACCTGACCAAGGCGGAGATCCGCGAACTGTCGCGCATAGCGGGACTCGAAACCTGGAATCGGCCCGCATCAGCATGTCTAAGCTCCCGAATTCCGTATGGAACACCCGTGACACCCGAGACCGTGAAAACGGTAGACCGTGGTGAAGAGGCAATCCGGGCTCTCGGGTTTAGCCAGTTCCGGGTTCGCTACCACGGCGACCTTGTCCGGATCGAAATCGCACCGGACGAACTTCCACGTGCTCTCTCAACCGAGATGGCCGCGGAGTTCACCCGAGATCTTCAAGAGCCTTGGATTCCATTACGTGACGCTCGACCTCGAAGGCTACCGTCAGGGCTCCATGAACGAAGTTCTTGGACTCAAGCGTCAGGAAAAGTCATAAAGGTGGGTGCCCCGGGATGCTCCCGGCGGTACTTCTCATAAAGCGCACCATAGCTTAGCGTGATGTAGGCGTCGGCTGCGTACCCGAGTCGCTTCGCCATACGGTCGATCCACTCCGGGGTACCCTCCAGCTCAAGGAACAACCCAATAGGCGTCTCGTCGAGCGTTGCCGTTCCTCCCGCCTCAACGCTGGCGAACTCGGTCCGATACTTGTCATACCGAAAGCGAAGCCGGTAGCCAAGACTCTTCAGCAGCTGATCGGCCCGGCCGAAGTCATCTACCCGAACCTCGGTCTCAGGTCTTGACTTGTGCGGCCCAGCGAGGATAGCCGGGCCCTTCCATGTCAATGTGACCACGTCCCCGGCCAGCCGCAACCGCAGCAATTCGCCTTGTGCTCTGAGCCTGTCCCCCTCCGTGTCATAGACGCTGTTAGCCTCGAAGACGCGGGGCACAGAAACCCGGAACCCGGCGCCCTCGAGTAAACGGATCCCCGATTCAGGATCGCCTGAAGCCGGGAGCTTTACTTCGGTTTCAACGCCGCCGGAAGTGCTCACCGACCCTTGTCCCGTTCGGATTGTTCGATGCGGCAGCGAAGGCAAATCTCCCGCCCGTCATTGGACGCAGTCAGTTTCGCACTGGAAGGAATCGGACGGCCACAGACAGCGCAGACACGCGCGGGCGCGGGTGTTTCACTCACGGCTGAATCGTAGCATTGCTCCCGGACCGACGAGGCGATTGCATAATCTCAGTCGCAACCTCATTCAGCTCGTGCCGCAGTCGTTCAGCCGCCCCGGGGGGAAGCACCTCGGGGCGGAAAAGGAAACTTACACGACTCGCAACGCGCTTTGCTAGACTCAGGAACGGCGCATCTCCGCGCCATCAACCGAAGCGCGCCCGTAGCTCAGCCGGATAGAGCGACTGGCTTCGAACCAGTAGGTCGGGAGTTCGAGTCTCTCCGGGCGCGCCAGCTAGGCAATAATCTCTTCCTCCAGACCCATACTCCGGTCCGCAACATCAGCCTTCCCTTCGAACATACGGTAAAGAACAGGCACAACTACCAGCGTCAGCAGCGTTGACGTCACCAGCCCTCCGATAACGACCACCGCAAGCGGGCGCTGAACCTCAGAACCCGGGCCCGTCGCAAACAAGAACGGCACGAGACCAAGTGCCGCGACCGTAGCCGTCATCATGACGGGTCGGAAACGAAGGCTCGCCCCCTGGATAATCGCCTCTCGCTGCGCTTGTCCCGACTCGCGCAAGCTTCGGATGTAGGACACCAGCACGACGCCATTCAGCACCGCAATGCCCCACAACGCAATGAAGCCAACGGATGCGGGAACCGAGAGATATTCACCGCTGATGTACAGCGCAATGATCCCGCCGATCGAAGCGAATGGCAGCACCAGAATGATCAGGGCGGCGAAGCGAACTGACCGGAACAGCAGAAACAGCAGAAAGAAAATGGCCCCGATCGTAATCGGAACGATAATCATCAGGTGACGCCGGGCACGCGTCATATTTTCGAACTGCCCGCCCCACTCGTAGAAGTAACCGGACGGAAGCCTCACCCGGTCGTTGATAACGCGCTGCAACTCTGCAACATAACCACCGAGATCACGATCTCGAACATTAACGCCACCACAATCCGCCGCCGGGCCATCTCTCGCTTGATCTGCGACGGACCTTCGATGAGCTCAATACGGGCGAGGCTGTCGAGAGGAACCTGCTCGCCGTCCTTGCTCGTTAACAGAATCCTGCGTATCGCCGAGACGCTCGAACGAAGTCGCTCGGGAAACCGCACCACAGCCTGAAACCGCCGCTCGCCTTCGTAGATCTCGGTTGCGGCCCGGCCTCCGATCGCAGCTTCAATCGTGTCGTTCACGTCGGCAGCATCCAGCCCATGCCTTGCGATCGCAGCGCGATCAATGTTAATGGAAAGATTTTGTTGACCCGACACTCGATCGATCTTGATATCCGCTGTCCCCCTCACCGACTGCGCAACCCGAGCGACCTCCTGCGCTTTGTCGAGCAGTTCACCCAGATCATCACCGAAGATCTTGACAGCGATATCGGCTCGGACGCCGGTCACCATCTCGTCAACACGGTCGGATATCGGCTGCGCCATCACCAGATTCACACCGGGCATGGCCGCCAGAAGCTTGCGAACCTCATCCCCGATCTGATCTTGTGTCAGGTCCTTCCGCTCCTCATGAGGCAACAGCTGGATCATCATGTCGCTTTCGTTGTAGCCTGCAGGATCGACGGGAGATTCACCTCGACCCAGACGCGACACGATATGCCTCACACCTTTCAGGTGGCCGAGTTTCCTGATCGCTTCCATCTCCATCTTGATCGACTCATCAAGGGAGATATTGGGAACTCGGTCCATGTTGGGCGAGATCGTGCCTTCCTTCAGTTCGGGAATGAAGGATGTTCCAAGATACGGGAACAGCGCAATGGCGCCGACGAACAAAGCAACAGCGGTGAAGATTGTTTTCTTCTCGTTGTTGATGGCCAGTCGAAGGACGGCAAGATATGGCCGCTTCAGCAGCCGGACCATCAGAGTGTCGTGCTCGCCGCCGCCCTTCAGAAGATACGACGAGAGGACAGGCGACAGCGTGAGCGACAGGATCAAGCGAGATTCCCAGCGCAATAGCGATCGTGTAGGCAAGCGGCGCGAACATCTTGCCTTCCATGCCTTCCAGCGTCATCAGCGGAAGGAACACAAGGATGATGATGCAGATGCCGAAGATAACCGGCGTGGCGACTTCCCGGACAGCTTGATAGACGATGGTCGCTTTGCTGCCTTGAGAATGACCGAGCTTGGCAAACACGTTCTCGACAACGACAACCGACCCGTCCACCATCAGTCCAATCGCTATAGCGAGTCCGCCGAGAGACATCAGATTCGCGGACATCCCGGTGGCATTCATCACAAGAAACGTCAGCGCCGGTGTCAGTACCAGCGTCGCGATGACGATGACGCTGGAACGAAGGTCCCCAAGAAACAGAAACAAGATGACGACAACAAGAACCACACCCTCCATCAGAACCTTGCTGACGGTATGCAGAGCAGCGTCCACCAGTTCCGAACGATCGTAGTAGGGAACGATCCGCAGACCGTCAGGAAGCATGCCTCGCGAATTGATCTCTTCCGCGCGAGCCTTGATCTTATTGACGACTTCCTTCGCGTTACCTCCGGCGGTCATCATCATGATTCCGCCAACCGCTTCGGTATAGCCGCCCTTGATCATTGCTCCATATCGAACCTCTTCTCCGAGCTTTACCTCAGCCACGTCGCGAATACACACCGGAGTCGCACCGACTTCTTTCAGCACAACGGAACGAATGTCGTCCAGTGACTTAATCAGGCCAACACCGCGAACAAGGAGAATCTCGGGTCCTCGCGGAAGAATGCCGCCGCTCGAGTTCGCGTTATTCCGGGCCAGCGCTGCCTGGACATCGTGAATAGTCACGTGGTAGTAGCGCAGCTTATAAGGGTCTGCCAGTACCTGATACTGCTGGACGTAACCACCGGTCGAGTTGATCTCAGCGACGCCGGGAATGGAACGAAGAAGAGGTCTGGCAACCCAGTCCTGAACAATCCGCCGCTGAACCAGTTCCTCTTTCGTCAGAGCACGCTGGCCGTCGGCCGGGCTCTCGATGGTGTATTGGTAAACCTCACTCAGCGCCGTCGACACCGGACCGAGCACAGGTGTAATGCCTTCGGGCAGGTGCGCACGAACGTCGCTGAGCCGTTCGGAAACTACCTGCCTCGCAAAGTATAACGGCGTAGAATCAGTGAACACCAGCGTGATGATCGAAAGTCCGGGTTCGTTCTGGGAACGCATCTCGGTCATTCCAGGCAGACCCGTCATTCCGATTTCAACGGGGACGGTGACCATACGCTCCACTTCGTCCGGCGATCTGCCGGGAACCTCAGTAGCGACCTGAACCTGGATATTGGTGACGTCCGGAAATGCGTCTACGGAAAGCTTGCGCGTAGCATCAACACCAAACGCAAGCGCGATAAACGCGAGGACAACAACAACTATCCGCTGATTGAGAGCAGTTCGAACCAGTCCATCGACCATGTCTCAGGATTCTCCGCCCTCATCGCCAAGTTCGCGACGTTTCCGCTCATTATTGAGGTGGAATGCTCCGTCGAGCACAATCACTTCGCTGTCGCTGATTCCGTTTGCAACGACTCTGACATCCTGATATTCAGGTCCCAGCGTCACCGGGCGCATTCGAAACTGCCCAGGAGCAGTCTGCACGAAAACGCTGTCCGTGTTGTTCTCGCGCACAACCGCACTTGAGGGAACCACCAGGTGCCTCTCAGCGGCATCGACGAGCGTCATGGTGGCCAGCATCGCCGGCTTATAACTAAATCCTGGATTCGGAAGATTCATGCGGACGAGTACCGTTCGTGTCTCTCGATTCACGATCGAACTCACGAAAGAAAGCTGGCCCCGGACGACGCGGTTATTCAGGGCAGGGAGCTGAGCCTGAACCGATTTGCCAATCCGAATTTGTCCGGCGCTCTGCTCGGGGACATCGGCAACCAGCCAGACCTGGGATAGATCGGCAATCACCAGCACCGTATCAACGGCCTGCACCACCTGGCCCAGCGTCGCTTTTCGTTCGAGCACGACACCATCGATCGTTGACAGGATATGTGTGTTGGACGACACCGCTCGCGATTTCTGGAGCTTCTCGATATCGTCCCTGGTGAGACCAAGAACCATCAGTTGCTCGCGGTTCGAAGCAACATCGGCTGATGCCTGCTGCAGCTCGGTGTCACGGCGCTGGGCCTCGGCCTCCCCGATCACACCCTCGGTAAGCAGTTGCCTGGCTCGATCGACGGCACGCTCGGCAAGTTGGCGCTGCGAAATGGCCTTCAGAAAGTTGGATTGAGCTGCAGGCAGCTCCGTGCTGTAAATCGTTGCGACGATCTGACCTCTCGAAACATGCTGCCCTTCATACGCGTTCAGCTCAACGATTCGTCCGGTAACGGGTGCGCTGATCCGCGCAAGCCGCGTCTCATCGGCTTCGATACGTGCCGACACGTCGAACGTTCCGGCGACATCCCTCCACCTGGGCTTCCCGGTCTTGATCCTTGTTCTTAGCGATTCGCCGATGGTGATCTGCAGCGGGTCCGACTTCGCTTTGCTTCGTGCTTTTGTATTAGCCTCGGCTTGAGTGCCATTGCACGCGGTAAGCAGGACCGTAGCACCAGCGATACCGAAGAGTCCAGCAGTTCTCCTGGAAATCAAGGCTTATCTCCGTTGAGTTCGCTTCCCGTCAACTGTTCGAGTTGCATGAGCGCCTCCTGGCGATCGTAAACGGCATTCAGATTATCCACGCGGGCTGCATGAAGAACTCGCCGCGCGTCCAGCACTTCGACAATGCTGCGTTCACCGAATCGAAATGCCGCTTCGGCAGCCTGCACCGCGGATTCGGCTGACTTCATCGCTCCGGCTTCGAGGATCTCGACCTGCTGATTCGCGACGATGTACAGGTTGTAGGCTCGTTCGACAGCCGCCGAAACTTCAAGACGTCGCTGCTGAGCGACAGCATTGCTTCGCCGCTGTGCAGCCTGCGCTTCTGCAATCGGCCCCTCGCGTTGATTCCAGACAGGCAGCGAAAGACTTACGCCGAACCGATACTGCGCGGCGTCGGGTTGCTGGAAAACATCGACCCAAACAGTAGGCTGCGGCATTCGCTGCGCCTTCTCAAACGCGAGAATCGCTTCGCTCCGGCGGGTCTCAGACCCGGCGAACGCGACGCTGGGATGGCTGGACATCGCTTCGCTGCGCAACTCTTCCAGTGGCGGCAAAACCAGTGCCTTGTCACGCAAGGGCACCAGTTGCGGATTGCCGAGCGGTGTCCCTATTGCGCCATAAAGCGACGACAGAGCTATGGTTCGCCGGAGTTCTGCGCTCTTGACTTGCAGACGGGCGGACGCCAGCTCGGCGTCTGCTCGCACGAGTTCGAGACGAGCCGCTTCACCCGCTTTGACCTGAGCCTGGATGCGCCGGCGGAAATCCTCAAGCAGACCCAGATTCTCTGTCGCAGCCTCTTGTTCCGCTCGTCTCCTGAGCACTTCAAGGTAGGCCTGTCGAACAGCTCCGAACACCTCCAGCCTCGCTTCCCGGAGTGTAAACTCAGTGCTTTGCCGAACGATCTCAGCAGCCCTGATTCGTGTCCGGCGCAGGTTGGGAAGCTCCACTGGCTGATTAACGGAAAAGCCGTTAAGCATGCCCGGGACAGAGGTATCCATGATCGCCTGCTGCCGTCCGAGTGTTCCAAAGTTCAGGCTCGGGTTAGCCCACGCGCTTGCGGTCTTAATCGCCGCTGACGCTTCGTCGACAGACGCTGTTCCTGCCCGCAACCTCGGGTTGTACCGTTCAGCAAGTGCAAGCGCCTCATCCAGCGTGAGTGTGCGTCCATTGGCATCCTCCTGTGCTCCCTGTATGCCTCCAGGCAGGGCTATCGCCAGAATCAGAGCGACTCTCGCCGGCAGTTGGTTCACGGCAGAATGGAGGGCAATCACAATGCCGCGGGTAAGTGCCTGATACTTCGTCCCTTTGTGTTCGCTTTGGTGCACCTCGGCTCGGACTGGAGTACCAAATGGTACATAAGGCAACGGCTGATCTGGTGTGTTTCCAGCAAACACTGTAACGGCTTCGAAATTGCTTCGCTAAGGTGGATCGTGAGAGGTTTGCCCCGAGGAATGAAACAGCTCTGGTACCGGGATCGCAAATGGCAGACTCTCGCGCTGGCCGGCTCCATCGCTTTGCTGACGAGCCTCCACTGGCTCGTACTGCGACCTGACAAGCAAATTCATAACCTCCTGTATCACTTCGAAGTCATTCCGATCCTGATGTCAGGCATGCTGCTCGGCTGGCGTGCGGCTGCGGTCGCCACGGTGGTGACGGCAGCGGCGGACTTCCCACTGCTGTGGATGCTGTGGAACAACGATTACGTCTATTTGACAGACCAGGCAGGGGAGGCGGCTGTGTTTGGCATCGCCGGCGTAGTTGTGGGAATCATCGCAGAAAGGGCACGCCTTCAGAACATTCGTCTCCAGCGTACGAGCCGTGAGCTTGCGTCCGTGAATGGCGAGCTGCAGCAAAATATGGAGAAGCTCCGCCGAGCCGAACGTATGTACGCGGTCGCACAACTGTCAGCGAGCCTTGCCCATGAGATCCGTAATCCGCTCGCTGGAATCTCCGGTGCTGCGGGCATACTCTGTCGCGGCAATGCGAATGCCGAGAATACTCAGGCCTGCCTTGAGATCATCGACAAGGAATCACAGCGGCTGAATAAACTGCTGACCAACTTTCTGGAATTCGCCACACCCAGGCCACCGAGACTGCAGCCGGCAGAGCTCGGATCTGTCATCGACTCGGTGGTGCGCATCGCACAGCACTCGAATCAGAGTGCCACGGTATCCTTCCAGCAGACGATTGAGGCGCGCCTGCCCGAAATCATATGCGATTCTGAACAAATTAAACAGGTCCTCCTGAACCTGGTTATCAACGCGGCTCAGGCGACCAACAATGGATTGGTTCAACTTCGTGCGTGGGCCGACGGCGATCAGGCATTCGTTGCTGTACAGGATCACGGGTCAGGGATTCCGCGTGATCAGCAGCACCGAATTTTCGAACCGTTCTTTACTACTAAAGACAACGGAACGGGTCTGGGCCTTGCCATCGCGGCAAAAATCGTCGAGCAGCATGGTGGTCAGCTCACCGCAGATAATGCGCCCGGTGAAGGAGTGACTATGTTATTACAGCTACCGCTGAACGGAAATCGATATGAAGCATGACCTCGTCCTGGTCGTCGATGATGACTCGAGCGTGCGTCGCGTGATCAAGATGCAGCTCGAAGAAGCGGGATATCGCGTCGAACTCGCAACGAACGGTGAGCAGGCGCGCGGGATCATCGACGAGCAGCGGCCTAAGTTGGTCATCTCCGATCTTCGTATGCCGGGCTCCGGCGGTCTGGAGTTGCTTCGTTATGTCCGCGAAGGCGACCGCGAAACGACGGTGATCATGATCACGGCGTTCGGCACCGTGGAAACCGCGGTCGAAGCCATGAAAGTCGGTGCCTATGATTACGTCACCAAGCCGATCGACTACGACGCACTGCTGCTGGCAGTCCATCGCGCTATGGAACGACAGAGCCTGCTGGAAGAGGTTCGCAATCTTCGCTCCGCGCTTGATCAGAAGTACGGGTTTGAGAACATAGTCGGTCATTCGAAGGTCCTGCTTCGGGTACTCGAAATGGCATCCCGTGTTGCACACCGCGATTCCACTGTGCTGGTCCGCGGTGAAACTGGAACAGGCAAAGAACTGCTGGCCCGCGCGATTCATCACAACAGCAGGCGCAGTGCGCGGCCATTCGTGACCATCAACTGCGGCGCGATTCCCAGAGAGCTGATGGAATCGGAGTTATTTGGGCACACTCGCGGCTCCTTCACCGGAGCAGTGGCTTCGAGGCCCGGAAAGATCGAATTGGCGAACGGCGGGACTCTGTTTCTTGACGAAGTGGGTGAACTCACCCTCGAGATGCAGGTGAAACTGCTTCGATTGCTGCAGCACGGCGAACTTGACAAGGTAGGCGCAAGTTCTCCGGTCGTGGTAGACGTTCGGGTAATTGCAGCAACCAATCGCAACTTGCAGGCAATGATCGAGGACGGAACGTTTCGTGAGGACTTGTATTACAGACTTGCGGTGGTGCCTCTTGAATTGCCGCCGCTCCGTGAACGCCGCGGCGATATACCCGAACTGGCCCAGCATCTGTTTCGGAAATTGCAGACTCGGCATGGAGTCGAACAACTCTCAATGCATCGATCTGTCATCTCGCATTTGCAGGCCTATCGTTGGCCGGGCAATGTCCGGGAACTGGAGAACGTCATCGAGCGAATGGTCGTACTGTCCGCATCCGACCAGATCAGCACCTCCGATTTGCCGGATGAGATCCTTTCGGCATCCTCAACCTCTGCGGCCCGGGGGCTCTGTGCCGTGGAATTGCCCGAAGACGGAATCAGCCTTGAGGCCGTCGAGCGAGAGCTTCTGTTGCAGGCTTTGGAACGATCGAACTGGAACCAGACGCAGGCAGCTCGCTTGCTGGATCTCAGCCGGCGGACGCTGATCTATCGTATGGAAAAGCACGGGCTTGTCCGGAGCGGTGGTACGGCCCTCGCCGATGCCGGGTAGCAGCCACCGGCCGATTCAACGTCGTATCTTGGGTATCGCTTTGGCACCGGGCACCGAAGCACCACCGCCGGCAAGCAATCTGCCTCGTGCGATTAATCGGGCGGCGCCTGCGTGCAACTCAGGAACCGGCAGCGGGCGGGGACTGCAATAGTGGACGGCAACCAGGACCTGAACGCCCGGACGCAGTTTAGTCCAAAGCGTATTAACCAGCATTGCCGGCGAAAGAATGTTGCTGGCGGCAGACTCGCCGGAGCCGAAGTCCCACGCCGCACCAACACCCTCCCACCCCACCCCTGACCACGACCCGATCAGCGCACCGGTCTTCCGATGGCGCACGAGACTTGACGTTTCAGCCTCGATCGGATTAGCGTCCGCCTGACTCTCGATCCCAAGCGCCGAGGATCCCTCCGCCACTTCCAGTGCATATTGCAGCTGTGCAGGCGCGATAATGCGGTGAATTCGCAGTTCGAACTCGCCGTCAACATGGATCGTGGAACGTACAGCCAGCTTTACTCCCTCGTACTCGATCGGGAAAGCGGCTTCAATCCCATCGGCAAGAATTCTGCTGTCACTTACCTCGCCGCGTCCAGCCGATCTGTGGCGACGTGGATCCCGCAAGACCAGCGCGTTATCCCACGGAGTGACGTCTGGGTTTTGCACAATGTCGAAGGGGAAGTGGGATGAGTACACGAATTTGATGTACTTGTCGCGATACTGCACTTCCGTGCGCGTAGACCGGCCCTGAATTAACTTCACCTGGCCCGAAGTCTTCACACCATTCACCAGAAGTCCTGCTGATTCCAGCGGCTGTCGAAAATCCGCTCGCTCTACCGGGAGCATCCCGCCCGCCGCGTTCCAAAACGCATCGGTGCGGGGAATCAGCCACATTCCGAACGCCTGCATCGCCCAATACGGATGGCCGCCGTCGATGTACGACTCCCGGATCTCCGGACTGCCGGTTGCCGAATACGTCTCTCGGAGTTTCCCGGTCGACGAATCGAATGCACCGTTGTTCCGATGAAACTGCAGATTTCCACGCACGATTCGGTGCAGAGTAGCCTCGTCATGCGGCCACAACTTCTGCCAGTACGCAAGCACAAGCGGAGTCAGGACAGCCCAGCGGTAGATCAGAGACCGGCCATAAAGAACATGTGATCCATTGGCGCCGAAGAACAGCGGGCTGGTCTCGAGGTACAGGCGCAGGCGATCGGAGAATCTCTTTGCCCAGTCCGGAAATCGCGAACCGACAAGCGCGTTCCAGTAAAGGAAATGACTGGCGAACACCCAGGAGTTGTAATAGTCGAACGCGGAGTGGGGCTTGTCGTCGTTGTACCAGCCTTGAGATCCTGAGTACATTCCGTCCAGCGCTCGAAGGTCGTCAAACATCGCGCCCTGGTTGTATGAGAATTCGTCGAACTTGTCCTTCAGGACCATCCTCGCCGCGTGATTCACCGCCGTAAACCAGGCCCAGTTGTTACGCCGAACCGGCACGACTGTGCAGGACGCGAGCCATGCATCGATGCGGCTGCGTTCGTCCCGTGACATCTGCGGAAGGAGAGTGTCACGCAGCAGCCATACCGACCACGCGATGATCGAAGCCTCCACTTGTCGTTGATCCTGCTTGTCTTTAGGAGCCTCTTGCCAGTAGTCCTTGTGAGCAGGATTCGTCCCGTTAGTAAGACTCGATCCAACCAGATCAAGCAAGTCGAATTTCTTGCCTTCGATCGATAAAACAGAAGGCTGTCGCCCGGCGACAATCCATGACGCGAGGGCAGGCATCATTCGCGACACTCCGGTGACACTCTTGCCCGATTTAGTAAGAAAGGACTTCGTGACGGTCGCACCCGGGAACTCGATACATGCAGAGCTGTCGGATGTTTTCACCAGATTTGCAACGTAGCCGCGGAGGATTTCCGAAAATACGATCTCGGTGAAGGCGTTGAGCGATGTTCCCGCATCCGTCGAGGATTGGGCGAAAGCCGAGGCGCAGGGAAGAGCAGCGAGAAACTCGCGGCGTTGCATGCGCCTATTTTAGTTTGCGCCGCGCCCCGAGTTCTGAAGCGTTACCGGAGCGCGAGCATCTGGACCAGCAACTGTCTTACCAGGCGAAGAGCAGCATTACAGAACTACACTGGGGAAGTTGCTCAACACGAAAGCCGGAGCGGTGTTGCCCGAAGTCGCGGCGTCGCGTCGCGCCCTCGCGGGCTTTTTCCTGTCCGGACTCTTGCTGTCGTTCGTAGGAGCGATCCTGCCCGCGTGGGGATACCACCTTCGCCCCAATTTCCTCGCTATCGGAAACTACTTCCTCGCCGTTGTAGTCGGAGTGCTCGTCGCTGCTTCGATCGCAAGACGTGTCATCGGAAGACTCGGGCTCGCTGACGCGCTCGGCCTCGGTTGCTTCATAGCGTTTGCAGCGCTGGTAGGCCTCTCCTTCGCTCCGCCGCCAGTGTCTGAAATATGGCGAGTACCAGGCCTGCTCACATTGGGGCTCGGAGCAGGCCTGGTGAACACTGGCATCATTCTGGCCTTATCGCCGGCTTTCGAGATTAACTCCGCCGCGACGATAAACGTCGCCGGCATTTTCTTCGGTCTTGGGTCGATCTTCAGCCCACTCCTGATTGCCGGGACATTCAATCTCTATTCGGTCTCATTCAGTTTCTATGCCGTTGCGCTTGTGCCGGCAGCCTTCGCGCTCTTTTATGCGCGCCTGAAGTTTCCATCGGCGGTGTGGACGGATACCCGTCCTGCCATGCAACCACCCCAGGAATTCGCGACGCCCGCTGCTGTCTTACTCAGCGCGTTGCTGTTTTTTCACTTTGGCAATGAGTGGTCGATCGCGGGATGGCTGCCGCTTCTGCTGATCCTCAGACTTGGCCTGAATCCGGTCACTGCGCTGATCCTCCTTGCGCTGTACTGGCTCGCGATCATGCTCGGCCGCATCGGTGCGCAGGCGATACTCACACGAATGTCGCACCCCAAACTCCTGCTCGCCAGTATCATTGCGGCGCTCTTCGGATGCCTGACCCTTGCGTTCACAAACAACCTCTTTGGTGCCACGCTGGGAACTTTGCTGATAGGTTTCGGCTTCGCTCCCGTCTACCCACTGGTTATCGAGGCAATTCGGAACCGTTTCCCGCACTATCGGCCGGGGCTTTTCAACGGCATCTTCTCCATCGGTTTAACGGGCGGCATGCTGGCACCCGCGATCCTGGGTTACTTCGCCTATACGCTCGGCCTGAGTGCAGTTATGCTGCTGCCGGCGATCGGCTCACTGATCGTCCTCATCCTCGTTCTCGCTATATGGCTGGAAGCCTGGTTTACGCAATGGCATTCATCGAAGCCGGAGCGTAACCGGCTCTGAGTTTTCGTCGGCAATCGTCAACTCCACGCTCTTCAGCTTCGCCGGATTCCCGCGCCACGGAAAGAACAGATAACCGCTGACGGGAGTCTTCCGGGGACCTTCAGGGATCGCACTCCGCGTAATGACCTCGGAGGGGGACATTCGCGGCTCCTTCAACGCCTGTGCCTCGGAGTCGTCTTGTCCGGTTCCAGGTCGCGGAATCCTCCGTGCCCTCGGGTCTCCAGGAAACCTCTCCGGCGCTGGCTGCCCAATGCCGACTCCGCCTCCGCCAGCACCAATCTCTCCGACGCTGCCCGATTGCGTCTGCCAGTCCGGATACTTGACCGACGCGATCACCATGCCCGGACTCTGCGCAAACAGCGCTTCCTTCTTGCCGTTTACGCGAAGCGAAAACTGATTGGCGCGGACATCGTACACCTTTCCTGTATGCGGGAAAATCGCGACTTCGACAACCAGGAAGTTGTCGGTAACGAAAGACTCCCGCCCGTACGAGATCAGCCGGACCATGAAGTCTGCCGCTGCATCGGCGTCGCTGAGCGCTGCGTGAACCGGAAACTCGGACGCGGATTTCTTCGATTCGGTTCCCTGCGCCCGGCAAAGGCCGATCGTCAGCAGCAGGAGAAACAGCGGCCGTCGAGCTTCCATGCACTGAGGATAGCGGTTACGGTGGTTACAATCGCACCAATGAGAACCGCTCTTCTGCTCCTGGTGGCGCTGTGGACCTGCTGCTCAGGAGCCGATCTCGCGGACACAATCCGGGCCATCATCGAATCCAGTCCTCAGGTTCGCCAGTCTTTCTGGGGCATTCGGGTTATCGATGCCAGGTCCGGGGAGGTTCTCTTTGCACTTAACGACGATAAGTTCTTCGTCCCGGCTTCGAACACAAAACTGTTCACCACGGCATTAGCCCTGCACCGCCTCGGAGCGGATTATCGCTTTCGGACTCGCGTCGCCGTGGACGCGAAGCCTGACACCGCCGGTCACGTCCGCGAGTTGCGGCTTATCGGCGGCGGCGATCCGAACCTCTCGGGCCGCAACCTTCCATACAACGTCAACGAGGAAATTGGACCCGACTCGTTCGCCGCACTCCGGGAGCTCGCAGACAAAGTAGTAGCCGCCGGCGTTCAGAGCGTAGAGGGAGATATCGTCGGAGACGATACCGCATTCTTGTGGGAGCCGTACCCTCCTGGCTGGGCGATCGACGATGCAACCTGGGAGTACGGTGCGCCTGTCAGTGCTCTGACCCTGAATGACAACACGATGCACGTGATGGTATTCCCGGGTTCTGCGCCGGGAATGCCGACCAGTGTTGCACTGAGTCCCACACTCGAGTATTTGGAAATCCAGAATCGGGTGACAACCGTCGCTCCCGAGGGCAAACGGGAGCTTAGATTCGATCGTCTTCCCGGATCGAACGAACTCCTGATCACCGGCACGATTCCGGCAAATGGCAGAAGCTGGGAAACGACGATCGCCGTTGAGGATCCCGCGCTCTTCGCTGCCGCGGCGTTCAAATCAATCCTGGAAGACAGAGGAGTCCGAATCTCCGGGCGGGCCCGCGCACTTCATCGAAGTGAAGGCGAGGAACTTCCGGCATGGGAAGGCACCGACATCGCTCAGCACGACTCTCCACCTCTCTCACAGGTACTCCAGGTCATCAACAAGGTCAGTCAGAATCTCCACACCGAAATACTGCTGCAGCAGGTTGCTCACGAGAAAACTGGAGTGGGAAGTCGTCGAAAGGGTTTGCAGGAGATCGCTGAGTGGCTGACTGAGATCGGCGTCGAGCCTGGCCAGTACAATTTCGAAGACGCTTCCGGGTTATCGCGACTCACGCTGGTTACGCCAGCCACAGTCTCGACACTTCTGAAAACGATGTACGCGACCCCGGAACGAGAAGTGTGGATCGCCAGCCTTCCGATCGGCGGCGTGGACGGCACATTGAAGAACCGATTCGAAGGCCAGCCAAATGGAACCCGCATTCACGCGAAAACCGGAAGTCTCAGCCATGTCGCCGCACTCTCCGGCTATGCGCAGATTGACGCCGAACACGCCAGAATCTTCTCTGTCCTGGTCAACAACTTCAACAGGCCGGCCTCTGAGATCCGCGAAGTTGTTGACCGTATCGTCCTGGCGTTGCTCCAGTAGACTCGCGGACCGAACCAGCCGGTCCCGCCATGCTTCACTTGTCTCCCTTGATGGTGATCGTCGTAGTCTCGGTCGCGTTTGTATCACTGTTGCCCCAGATTGCGCTGTTGCCCCAGATCGCGCTGAAACCTGCCGTACCGGAGTTGCCCCAGATGATGTTGCTGCCCCAAATAATGTTATCCCCCAGATGGCGCTATTCCCCAGATGGCGCTATTGCCCCAGATGGCGCTGGTGGAGTTGACGAGGGACACCGTTTGAGAAGCCGCGTCAAAGACGGCCGCAGGAGAAGCAGCAGAGGTACTGTCCGGGATCAGGGTCGTATCGTTTAATGCGGCCCAGACATCGAGATATCCCGCACCGACGGTAAAGACGTCGTGCCGGCTGGTGTAAACGGCTCCCGTCGCACTGTCAACAGCCGTGCTGATTAACGGAAAAGACTTTGTTGCTGTCCTCATCAAACGAGCCTTCACCTGATCGGGAGTCAATGTCGGCGTTTTCTGGAGCAGCAGAGCGGCAGCACCGCTGACCAGAGGTGCCGAAAGGCTCGTGCCACTTAGCCGGAAGTATGAGCCAACCACTGTGTTTTCAGGATAGTTCTGCGCCAGTATGTGGCCGCCCTTCCCCTGATTCGACACGATCTTGTTTCCGGGTGCAACGATGTCGGGCTTCACGATGTGATCAAACAGCGTGGGACCCTTACTGGAATAGCTTGCGATGACATCATCCGCACGAGTAGCCGTTCCCATGTCTCGTAAGGCGCCCACGGTTATCACGAAGGGATCATTCGCCGGGCTGTTGATCGTGCCATAGCCCTGATTGCCGGCGCTGTTATTGCGGCCTTCATTGCCGGCTGCGACTACAACCACAATCCCGGCCTTCCACGCCCGCTCAACAGCCTGACAGAGAGGATCGATTTTGTAGCTCTCGTAAACGGGGCGTCCGAGCGACAGGTTCATCACTCGAATGTTGTAAGTCGATTTCAGTTGAACAGCTCTGTCGATAGCTGCGATAACCTGGCTGTCACTCCCGGAACCAGTGTCTGACAGCACTCGCAGATTAATGAGGTTTGCCTGCGGCGCGACGCCGGTGTATTTCCCCGAAGAATCGGATCCGTTACCCGCGGCAGCACCCGCGACTGCGGCTCCGTGACCATACACGTCTACAGTCTTGCCTCCGGTACCAAAGCCTTGTTTGTAAACCACTCGGCTCTTTCCGGAAGTGAAGGTATCGTTGCTGTCTGAGATCCCGCTGTCAATAATCGCAATGCCTATCCCGGCTCCGGTCCATCCATAAGAACGAGCCATTGCACCTCCGACAGCGGGAGTGGCAAACTCCAGCGTCATGTTCACAGGACGGTCGGGGGCAATGTAATCGACCTCGGGGTCCAGCGCCAATGACTCAATGGCCGATGCCGGCAAGCTATACGCACCGGCTTTAATAATCCCCAGCTCCTGTTTGAGAGAGCCGCCCTTCTGAATAACTTTCTGATGTTTCTCCGGTGCCATCTCACCCTTGAACTGGATAATTACGTTCTGCACACCGGTCTTATTCCGCAAATCGGGGGATATTTTTCCGCTGTCTTTGCCTGCGGCTGAGATGCTGAACGCCGCTATCGCCGCGATCCCGCCGATACCTTTCCAAAAACACATACGTGATTCTCCTGCCCGCAGCTCGCAGCGTCATCGTCTTGCGGGATGCGGTAATTTGTTTATCGGCGTTCGCGATAGCTGTGTTACAAAAAGTTGCTGTTCGAATCCGAACAGGTCTTCGCGAATAAGAAACACGTAACGGACCGTAAGTGATTGATTCTGCGTTTTCCGCCTCTGGCGTTGCCGTTGCATGATGCATAGGCAGATGAGCACCTTTGGTCAGGACGTCCGGTTTGCGTTCCGTTCCCTCAGCAAAAGCCCCATATTCACGATCGTCGCGGTGCTCTCCCTGGCCCTCGGGATCGGAGTCAACACGGCGTTGTTCAGCTTTACGGATCGGCTGCTGCTGAGGTCACTCCCCGTGCAGGATCCGGAACTGCTGACGCTCCTCGACAGCCCGGGATCGTCAATTGGCCGTCGCGAAGGCAACCAGACGTTTTCTTACCCCACCTATAAACTCATCCGTGATAACAACGACGTTTTTTCTGGTGTGCTGGCACGCGCTCCATTCAATGTCAGCGTGAGCTGGAAGGATGTCACCGAACTCGCCAATGGCGAGATGGTGAGCGGCAACTACTTCGACGTCCTCGGTCTTGTGCCGCACTCCGGACGGCTGATCGGTCCCAATGACGACCGCGTCGCGGGCGAAGGCCGCGTAGCGGTCCTGAGCTTCGGCTACTGGAAGCGCAAATTCGGTGGAGATTCCCGAGTCATAGGTCAGAAAATCCTGCTTAATGGACAGCCATTCGAGATCATCGGCGTAGGACCGGCAAAGTTCGACGGCGTGCTGGTAGGTCAGCAGACTGAAGTCTTCGTTCCAGTATCGATGAAGGCCGAGATGACTCCAACCTGGGCGAAAGGTCTAACCGATTTTCGGACATACTTTCTCAACGTCTTTGGACGCCTCAAGCCGGGAATTACTCGCGAGCAGGCCCAGGCCCGGCTTGAGCCGATGTACGCGCGAATCATGCATGAGGATGTCGGCACATTGCCGGCCAATGTTTCGCAGTTTTCGATCGACCGCATGCTGGCCAAAAAACTCAAGTTGCTTCCAGGGTACCAGGGACGTTCGGAACTCCGTGCGCAAGTGGAGAAGCCCCTTCTCGTGCTGATGTCGATGGTAGGACTCGTTCTGCTGATCGCGTGCGCCAATCTGGCGAACCTCCTTATCGCCCGCGCTGCCTCAAGGCAGAAAGAGGTCGCAATACGGCTTTCGCTCGGGGCATCCCGTTTCGACCTCGTCCGCCAATTGTTCACCGAAAGCGCCCTTATCGCCCTTGCCGGTGGAACACTGGCAGTTCTCATTGCAGTTTGGGCTGGGGACGTCCTAGCTCGGTACACCTTCAACCCGGGGTCGGCTGCTCCGGACTGGACCAGTCCGGACAGTCGCGTGCTTGCCTTCAACTTTGCGATCGCACTCTTGACGGCCATTCTGTTCGGCTTGATGCCCGCCTGGAAGGCCTCACGCACGACTGTCGCAACGACACTCAAGGATCAGGCAGGTTCAGTCGCTTCCGTCGCGGGCGACGTTCAGCTCCGGAAAGGCCTCGTCGTAGCGCAGTTGGGTCTCTCTCTTCTGCTGCTGTTCGGTGCCGCACTCTTCTCCCGCAGTCTCGCGAACCTGCGCAGCCTCGATCCGGGATTCAACGCCGCCAGCCTGCTGACGTTCACCATCGATCCCTCCCTCAGCGGGTATAAGGGCGTCCGGGCGCGCAATGTTCTCGAGGAAGGGAGAAAGTCCATCGGTGGTTTGCCCGGAGTTCGTGCCGTAGCAATGACAGACAATGCCGTGCTGGCCGACAATCAATCCATCGCTACCGTCAAAATCGAGGGCTATCACCCCAAAGACAACCAGGCGCTCAATCCCGAATATGCGGACGTTGGTCCGGGTTACTTCACCGCAATGGGAACCCGGCTTCTTGCCGGACGCGACTTCGACGAGCGGGATGTAGCCGGCGGTCAGCCCGTTGCCATCATCAACTCGAGCTTCGCGAACAAATGGTTTCGGAACGAAAACCCGCTCGGCCGCCGAATATCGAGAGCTGGCGAGATGGTGCCGCACGTCATAATCGGCGTCGTCGCGGACCAGCGTCAGCGTGACATGAAGACCACCGACTATCCGGTCTATTACTTTCCGTTCCTCCAGGACGACAACCCTGGAGCCTATACGTATTACGTCCGCGCCGATGGAAGTGGGCCGTCAGTGCTGCCGGCTTCCATTCGTCGCGAGATCACCCGAATCTCGCCGACGATAGCCATCTACCACCTTCGCTGGATGGACTCGCAGATCGATCTTATTCTTAGCGTCGAACGCGCCATCTCGACAATGTCCGTCTTCTTCGGTGCGCTTGCCGCAGCGCTCGCTGCGATTGGACTCTACGGCGTCATGTCCTACACGGTCACGCGTCGGACGAAAGAGATTGGCATTCGCATGGCTCTCGGTGCCGAGCGCGGTTACGTTCTTTGGCTCGTACTGAAAGAGGTGGCAGTTATGGCGGCAATTGGTTTGTGCACAGGTATTCCCGCTGCCCTGTTCTTCAGTCGCTACGTGCAGGCGCAGGTGTATGGAATGACAGCCGCCGACCCTCTGACAATGGTAATTGCAGTGATCGCGATGCTCACAGTCGCGATACTGGCCGGCCTCCTGCCTGCCCGTCGAGCCGCCTCGCTCGATCCCATTCGTGCCCTTCGTTACGAATAGAAGGATCGAACGTAGCCGCTTGATATGGTGGAGGGGATGCGCTTCCGCCCCTTCCTGCTCGTGGTATTTGTGTCGCTGCTGTGCAGCGCACAGACCCCTGCCGTAGAACCTTCTGAAAAGCCTGTCGTAGAACCCTCTGAAAAACCTGCCGCACAGCCTGTCGAAAAAAATGTCCAGTACAGCGAGTACCCGCAAACGGTGCTCGACGTCTTCATGCCTCAAGGCTCCGCCGCAGGTGCGAAGCGTTGCGGCGTTCTGAACATCCACGGCGGTGGCTGGACGGGCGGTAAGAAGGAGAGTACTGTGGCGCGCTTCGTCATGCCATGGCTCGCGAAAGGCTGCGTCGTTGTAAATGTCGAGTACCGGCTCGCGGCAGTTGCCCCCGCGCCCGCGGCAGTGGAAGACGTGCTCCAGGCAGCGCACTGGTTCCATAAGAACGCCAAACGCCTGGGTGTGGACGACAAGAAAATCATTGCCACCGGCGACTCCGCCGGGGGACACCTCGCATTAATGACTGCTCTGACCCCCAAATCCGCCGGCTTCGGCCCGCCCGCGAACATCGCCGCCGTGGTGAACTTCTATGGCATAACCGACGTGGAGGATCAGCTTGGTGGCGAAAACATGAGGAAATATGCCGTGACGTGGGTCCCGCCCGACACGAAAGGTAGGATGGAACTCGCCCGGCGCGTCTCACCTCTCTCCTATGTGAGAAAGGGCGCACCGCCGGTTCTGACCATCCACGGCACAGCGGACCCGACCGTTCCCTACGAACACGGCGTCCGGCTTACGAAGGCTCTGCGCGACGCCGGTGCTGATGCGGAGATGATCAGCGTTTCTGACGGGGAGCACGGCCGCCCGGTCGAGAAGTTCAACTCCGTGTGGCCGCAGATCTTCGAGTTCCTGGCCCGTCGTAATCTTCTCAGCTGACGACACCCAATGCTGCGAGTTGGCTCAGTTCGGTGGAAAGGCAAGTGCGCCCGGCATCCGGGATACGACCCCCAGACCGATGGCGCTGGCGGAGTCCGGGGCGGCTGCCAGCGTTGCTCCTTGCTTTGGGAGATCTATACGCAGCATCAGAAGCTTGTCTCTCTGCTGCGGCAGTTTGGCACGCGGGAAGAAAAGCCCAAAGTCTCCGCTCCCGGCGCGGAGCACCAGCAGATGTCTTTGCTCGATTGACCCATGTCCATCTACAACGAACGCAGCGAAGAACTTGAGCGGCTACAGACACAAATGGGAGTTCCGCGAGGACGGCTTGCAATGGCTCTCGATGTGCTCACCGACTCACTGATACTCGTCGGACAGCACGGAGTTTACTGCCAGAGCGCACGCCAGCCCGGAAAACCGGCAATGGACATTCAGATCATCGTCAAGGGACTGAATGACGCGAAGGAACTAATTGCCGACGTGATGCAGGAGCTGAAGGCGAATCAGGTAAGGCGCGAATAGGTCCGGATATCCGGAGCCTCGGCAAGCAACTCCTCACGACGGCTTCCCAGCGCTTGCATATGTGGCCTCTGGCCATGAGCATTGAGCGCCGCACGGTCCACCCACTTCTCGAAGAAGAGAAACTCACCGGGCTTGTCGGTTGAGATGTGCAGATCGTACTGTACGCAGCCGGATTCCCCCCGGCTCGGGTCGACCAGATCCAGCAGCGCCTGCCGCAACTCTCCTTCTTTGCCGGGCTTCGCCTTCAGCAACGCGACAACAGTCAACAAACTCATTGAATAAAGCCGATCTTCCGCAGTTCGTTCTCAGGTTCATTCCCGTCGAACTGGCGGAACGATTCCTTCTCGCGGCCATGCTCGAGTGCCACCGCGAACGGGGCGTTCGTGAACGGAAAAGCCGCTTTAAGTTTGTCGAGATCGCTGGCAGTCTTCATCTTGCCCTTCAGTCCGGAGTCCTCGAGGAAAAATTTCGCAAACTTCGGGTTCACGACCGGCTGCCCGATAATCACGACATCTGAAGGCCACTTGTACTGGTTCATCTTCTTGGCGGCATCGAGGCAGTGCGAGCACTCGGGATCGTAGAAGTAGACGTAAACGCGCCCGTTCGCCAGAGAATAAGGCGCACCATCGACCGTGATCGTGTCCGGCGCCTTCGCTCCGGTCTGGCGGGCGTATGTCATCCCAAACGAAGCCAGGGCAAACACCCCGATCGCACCCAGAATCATCAGAGCACCGCGAAGGTTCTCAGATTTCCGCGCCCACCATCCGGCTGTCGCGGCAAGCAGCAGCATTACCGCATCGCCGATGAAGAACCCCGGGCCGACAGCGCGCTTGATCCATGGAAAGCACGAACACTCCTCGCCCCGGAGCGCGTTGTAGTGATAGCCGGTGTAGATCATGAAAGCGATCAGCAGTCCCCCCGTTACCAGGGCACCCCAGCGTCGAAATCGGGGAACCAGCAGCAGGGCCGCGCCAAATGTCTCGGCGACGCCCATAAAGATAGCAGTGAAAAGAGAGAGCTGACCAGGCACTTTTGCCTGCATCATCTTCGTTGCCGCCTCGTACGGCTCGGTCAGCTTCCATAACCCGGCCACCAGGAAAAGCAGCGCAACGAGAACCGCGGAACCGAGGCTGAGAACCGACTTCCACGCAGGGACAGCAAACTGTCCGGGCTGGAGCCGGGCCTCTGCCAAAGTATTACCCATATGGCTCTATTTTAACGAGTTCTGAGCTACAATGTGTATGTCGCCCGCAAGCGGGAGTAACTCAATGGTAGAGTCACAGCCTTCCAAGCTGTTGGTTGCGAGTTCGATTCTCGTCTCCCGCTCCATCTTTTCAACAACTTAGACGATCTGAGAAACATCGCCGTTACTGCTTTTACTGGCTTTTCGTCCGTCGGAACGTCGGGGACTATCCGGCAGGACGCTGCACTCGCCCCACAGTCACCGCTTTCATCGCTTAAATCATCTCCGAATCCGCGAATACATCGGATTCGAGTTTCGTAACAGCATCGATCTTCTGTTCTGATATGGAGCGACCTGTCAATACCTTTCACGGGTTGCTGACATAAATTACTAATTTCAGGCCGGTTGCACTCCGCAATGAGAGGCAATCGGCCGTTCCTTTTTGGTGAGCCTCCGGGGAGTGTTCCCGCCGGAGCCGCCCGTCGCAAGGTGGTCTGGCCGGAACGGCGCGCAGGGGGCAAGGGCGCGCCGTTGTTTGCGCGGCGAAGCGAACCCTTGCCAGCGAGCACCGTTCTGGCATTCACACGACTGTCGACGGGCGGCGTAGCGGGAACACGTTCCCGCTGGTGAGCTCAGAGCCTTCCCGGACAGCCGGGCCGGTGACAGCGGAGGAGCTTTCGCGACGATTGATCACTCTGATATTCGCGGGTTTTACCGCATGGCCATGATCCGTCGGGAGCTGCCTCGGACTAAACGCGCGGGTTGGGGCCGGAGCCCGTTCCGCATAAAACATGGGGAGGGTTCTCCTTTTCGTATGCCCTGCGCTGTCATCGGCTCTGCTGTCCGGGAATTCACCGCGACTCAGGCTGCCTTTGCTACCTCTCCTTGTTGTTCGCGCTCGACTTTCACTGCAATCGCCCATATGAATCCGAGTAGTTCCCGCCCGACCGCCGTTACGATCTGGTTCTTATTCTTCCCCCTCGCTGACATTGCTTTATACCGCTTGTTCAATCGGTACTGCGCCTTCCATGCCACTTGTTTCACCTCATCACTGATGGCCAATGACTTCTGCCGGCGAAGCAGAAAGCCCGTCACGTTTGGCCGATGCTGGTAGGCCCACGCCGCTTCGACGATCACCCGTCTGAGGTGCGCGTTGCCCGTCTTTGTTATCGACCCGCGCTGAATGCGATTGCCGCTGGAGTATTCGCGTGCCACCAAACCGCTGTACCCCATCAGCTGCCGCGGGCTCTCGAACCGCGACAGCTGGCCGAGCTCGGAAACGATCGTGGCCGCAGTGGTCTGAGCCACACCGCGTAAAGCCTGCAGTGCCTCGATAACGGCGCGGATTTCAGGCGGGGCCTTCTGCACTGCTTCATCGATCGCTTTCTCCAGCTTTACGATCCGCCCCGCCACGTGTTTCACCTCATCGAGGTAATCCTGAAGCGTGGCCTCGAGTGCCGGCTGGTCGAACTTCACGTGAGTGCTGATCCACTCCAGATACTTCTTCGTCCACGCTTTGATGCCTTCCGGCCGCCTGCCGTGTCGCAGCAGGAACTTCCCCAGACGATGACGTGCCTTCAGCTGATCTTTCTTTGCCGCTTCGCGCGCTCTGACCAGATCGCGGAGCGCTTCGTGCGCTGCGTCTGGTACCCACACCGCCGTCAGTTCCCCGGCGCGATGGCAACGCGCCAGTTTCTCGGCATCGCGCCGATCGGTTTTGACCCGGTCACCCGCCTTCTTTGGGACCAGACTCGGTGCGATCACCTGACACTCCACCCCGAGTTGCGTGAGTTGCCAGTAAAGAACGTAACCGGTTGGGCCGGCCTCGTAACAGACCTTCAGGTCTTTTGCCGGACCCAACTTTGCGATCAGCTTGCGAATAGACTCCAGTCGATTCGGAATGGTCCCGTGCGAGTGAACTTCTCCATTTGCATCGGCAACTGCAACTGCGATGGTTTCGGCATGGACATCCAGACCAACAAACCGTACTTTAGACATTGCGACCGATCCTTTCGTATGCGGCTCTGCGCCGCTGGTTTTCCGACTCACAGCGTAACCCGCGTCACTGCGAATCAGGTGTCGGTCGCTCCATAATGACTAAATCGCTAATCGCGTAAACGCCGAGGCTGACACCCAGCCCGTGCCCACGCTGGTCGGCGGCGACCTTATCGTCGATCTTCGACTTTCTCGACAGGCTCGCGTGCGTTCGACGGAGCACCTGGAAATTTACCCATTCGAGACCCACCTTTTGAAGGCGGGGTTTCATATGCCGCTTCCAATGGTTGTTCGGCCGCAACGGCGTTTGACCCGTCTCCGACGGAAACAGGAACGCCTCTCCGGAGTGATTTCCCAGAAACCGTTGCCAGAGTTCAAGATCTCGTACGGTGCCCGATGAGAGACCTACGAGCCGCTCCGTTCTCCTGCCCTTGCGACCCTTTGGCGTGTCCATATGGCTGCCGTAAATCCGTTGATCGATGACGACGGATTTCGGCGCGAGCTTTCCGAGTTGGATCGCGAAAATCTCGCCCGGCCGCATACCATTGAATACCGACATCCTGAATACGAGACGCTCTCGCACATCCAGGACGCTCAACGCCAACTTCACCTCGTCTCTCGTGAGCACACGTTTGGCAGGCGACGGCCTACAGGCCGGTATGAATAGGGCCGCCCGCGGGATTGAACTGTACCGCGCCGTCGCTTTGTGCCATTTTGAAGATGGCATTTAGGTGCCAACGCAGGTGCGCGACGACGCTCTCCGAAAGCCCTCGCGCCTTCTGGGATAAGAACTCCTGCATTTGTTCACGCGTTACGCTGTTAAGCAGTTGCGTTCTCAAATGCAGGAACAAGATATCGCATGATGTCCGCCTCCGAGGTGCTTCGCGTCGACTCCTTCCATTTGTTTCGGCACGCGGGCAAGAATGCCGTCGTTACGTACTGTCCGAACGTGCAGATCCTCGGCTCGTGGTATCCCGCTTTTTCGTTGAGCGGCTGGAGGATCTGCGCGAGCATCGTCTCCGCCTGACTCTTCGTTAGGTCGGCAAAGCGCCCGAGCACCTTCGACCGATTGCCTCCGTTCTCCGACCACTGGGCGACCCAGACCTTCGTGCGACCATGCTTTCTCGGTCGGACACTGCCTTTCTGAAATCTTCTTCGACGCATAGAATCTCCTAGTTCTTGCGTCCCTGGTTCGAAATCCTGACATGTAGGCGATGCTACCATCCCGTCTTGTTCTCTTCCATCCAAGCGTCCAGCCATTCGCGCCGAACTAGTTTCCTCCGGCCAAGGGAGAAGTGCGTCAACTTGGGCAGCCCTTGAACCCGCCCGCTCAGCACGTTGCTGACGTGCGCCTTCGAGCATCGTAGGACCTCTCGCGACCTCACGAAGAGTCATAATCTCGGATTTACTTTTCACTTCTTGCGCTTCTTGCATAACTAGACCTCAATTGTTTTCAGCAATCAAACAGGTGCCGCGAAACGGCCAGACGAGACGATGAAAAAAGCCCTTTGCAATGCAGGAATGCTTGTCTCGCGAACCGAGTACCGATTCGCCATCCCGACAGCACCGTTGGTCGATTTCCCGTTGATGACGATGCGTTTCCTCTCAATCCGACTACCGGCGTCATCCCCCTTTCCCAGACTTCTGAAAACGGCAAAGCTCCTGTTCCAAAAGTCTTGCTGGAGTCTTCGCCCCGATTCCTTATACGAGTCGGCGGATCCCGTCCAAGGATCCGTTCATAGCTGCCATCGTCGCCGCTCCGATGTCTTCGGCCAATATTGAGGAATGGAGCGGTACGTTGTTTCTGATCTGCGACTTCGCCTCCGAGAATCCGGTCCGCAGCAAGGAATATTCACATCACGGGCAGCTTCCCGATATCTTGTCGAGCCGAAGTCACCTGCGCAACGGCAGTCCCTAGGCATGCTTGCCGAGCGAATCGGACAGCACCAGCCAAAGATCTCCCAGATTGGATCCTCGACACTTTTTCGAGCGCCGTAGACAAAGAGATTCCCTGTCCCTGCGCGATAAATGCCGCGCACATTTTGCGCGCGAGTTGCAGGTGATAGTCGACGACCTTAGCTGCTCAATTGACTTCGACGTCTCGTAGTTGGATTGTTTGTGACATGCCTTCAAATTAATCGGTTTCTGCGTGCAACATATCGGAATGCCAGCTTCCCAAGCTGGACGTCGCGGGTTCGAACCCCGTCTCCCGCTCCATCTTTTCAATAACTTACAAGCCTCGCCAAAATCGTCTACCTCGATTAACCTTGTTTGCGTAGCACCCCGTTGAAATCCGCGTACAGCTTTGACGCTTCCGCCTTCCGTTCCGCGACCCCGCTCTGGACATATTTGTCCAGGTGCGTCCGCATCCCATGCCCCTGCTGGTCGGCGATGATCTTGAGATCGGAGTTCCGTCTGTTTGTGCAGAGTGGAGTGCGACCGCCGCAGGACCGCGAAATTGATCCAGCCAGTTCCACCGGCCGGAGCTTCGGACGAACGTAGTCCCTCAGCACGCTCTCCGGCCAGATCGGCGTTACCAATTTCGCTGACGGAAAAACGCAGTCTCTCGGACCGTTCGCCGGCAAGTTCCGCGATCCAACGGGCAGCCGCTCGAGGATCTCATCGGGCACCCCTACCGTCCGTTCGCTCTTCGGTGTTTTCGGCGGCTCGTAACGGCCCTTGTACCAGGACCGTTCGATCTGGATTCCGTCCTCCTTAATGTCGCCGCACCAGAGCGCGAAAGCCTCGGACTCCCGCATGCCAGCAAACATGACCAGGTCGAAGCACAGTCGCTCGCGCTCACCCAGCAGTCCCAGGCTGCGCATACTGATCGAGCCCGACCGTCAGCTTGGGATCGGATGGTTTCGCCAGTTTCACCGGCGCCTTCAGCCCCTCGCTAACGTTCGTCTGAAGGTAGCCCTCAGCCACGGCGCACTTGCAGATGTCCGTCAGATACCCACGGAGGTGATTCAGCGTCTGCCGCCCCAAGCCCTGCTCCGCTTTCTTCTTCAGCATGCCCGAAGGAGCGCCGGCGTCAACTCTTCGAATTGGATGTCGCCCAGATCAGGAATAAGGTGGAGGCGAATTTCACGGGTGCTTTCCTTATCCGTGTTCTCCCGCCACTCCCCAGACTCCCGCTTCATCGGCAGAAACACGTCTTCCACAAAACTCTCGAACGTATCCTCGGTTTTGGAACGCATCGGGTTAAGATTGATCGGCCTGATGATCTCGTCCCGCAGAAGCTCGGCCTGTCTCCGGCTGATCTCGGACTTTAGCCCGAGAGTTTTTGTCGTTTGCTTCCCGGGCGCGTATTGTGAGCTTTCGGCAGATCTGCGTAAGAGTGATCAGAGCTGCTGAAAGTTCGTGGAGGCGTATATCAGCCGGCAGCCCGCCGACGTTGAGCGGCAGATTTGACTCTGATGAAAAGCACGTCCCATTGAATATGCTCGCCTTTGTGAGTGGGACGTCCTCCGGGAAAGGTCTCATCCATCAGCATCAGCTCAGAGATTTCATCAGTTTTCATCAGGAGCCAGTTGGGGATAGGGCGACTGCTGGAGCCAGCAGTCTGCCAACCCAGTAACTGGACCGAACCGTTGAGAATGCCGTGATCGTGTGGCTCAAGGATTCGTTCTTTGCTGTGATATATCAGCCGAATCATACGTGTTTGTTCGATGGCTTTGACGATCAGTGGAACGGGTTGGAGAACCGACATCCACCATCATTTTGCCGCGTTCAGAGATCGGCGGTCCGCGGCTCCGCGCAGCAGGCTTGCCCAGAATGCAGCGAACCGAGTGTGGGGCCGATTCCCAGCCTGCGAGCTATTTCTGCTTTCGCGACACCTACGCTAAGTGGAAGTGGCCGGTAGCGCGGTGCACGCCAGGGTGTCGCGGTAACTCCACGGCATCCAGGCGACAGGATTTGCCGCCAGTTCCGTGGCGTGCCGTTGTAACTCGATCAGATAATCGAACGAGTTCGCGTCGCATAACTGGCAGGTGTGGATCAGACTCATGAACAGATCGCCGACTGCGGCCCCATTCAGCGTGCGGTAGAACAATGCGTTCTTCCGGTGCAGAACCGCCCGTTTCAACGCTCTTTCGACGATGTTGTTGTCAAGCGGAGCGCCAGCTTCGCGCAGAAATAACGTCAGGGGCCGCCAGTGCCGCAGCATATACATGATGGCTTTGCCCAGCCCGGAGTTCGGTTCCGTCCTGCGCTCTGCCAGTTGCCGCTCCAGCCAGTTGTGCAGTTCCTCCATGACCGGAGCGCTGCGTTCACGATGAAGTTCGAGCCGCTGTTGTGGCAGCAGACCGCGCTGGCGCGCCTCGGCATCGTTGCCATACACGCGCCCCAGCATCTCCAGCACGTAGCGGCACTCATCCGGGAAAGTTACCAGCCACCTGGATAAACTGCCTTCTGCCATGCGCCAGACAGTTGGCCAGCAGAATCTCCACTCCGGAACTCAGCTTCGGCACGTTACGCGACAATGCATCCGACATCTGAATCGGAGGCGGCAGTTCGGCCGCACGCTGCGCCAACACGTCGGCGATGTTCTCGCCCGCATGCTGACGACCCGTAAAGTACAGCGCGATGTTCCGGCCCTGCCCGGTAGCAACGATCCCACTGGTGAACACACCCGTACGCTCATCAGACGGTTCGCGCTCCATTCTAATACCCGCATCCCGGTGTCGTCGTTGTGCAGGACTTCGCCCTGTGCCGCCTGGCGAATTAGTTCCTCGTGCGCCGGTTTGATCGCCTCTGCGGCTTCTTCGACGATCTCCCATTGGGTCGCTGCCGGCAACGGAATGCCTAACTGCTCTTCCAGACTTTCCAGCCGATAGAACGGAATGCCGCTGCCATACTTGAGCTGCGCGATCATGGCCGACGCGGTCTCGTCGTATTTTTCCGGCCCCACGCCTTCCGGTTCCTCGGCCGTAAAGATCTGCCCGCAGGCATTGCATCGCAGCCGTTCCAGTTCATACACCGTTGCCGCCAGCGGCGCCTGTCCGACGATGCGCACCAGCGCTTTGGGTTCTTTCTGCGCGTAAACGTTGCCGCGGACGCAGTCCGGACAGCGATCGCCGTGAACGAGGTTCGGATGCGTGATGCGGACCTTCTTCGCGCCACGATACGCAGCAACGCCGTTGCGCCCGTGTCCGGAAGCCAGTTCGGCTGGCGGCGGTTTCCAGCGCGGGCATCTCTGCACTCACCCAATACAGCGCTGGTCTTTTCTGTTTTGGGCTGCGGCACAGTCGCTCGGCCAGCGCGTGCAGGGCGGTTTTGAGCTTCTGACTGTCGGCTTCGCTCAGCGGAGCCTCTGCGGGCATCATCGATGATCCGGTCCAGCTCTGCCACATTCACATCCACACGCTTGCGCGAGCTTTTCTTTTTCATAACTGCCCGAGTAAGTCGCGAAATTCCGGACTCAGTGGATAACCGAGCACTTCCTTGATGGAACGGTTCGGCACATAGCTGTTGGATTGCTTGCCTCGTCCGGTGGTCCGGCCCAGCACCACCCAGTTCGCTGCGCGATAGCACGTGCCGCGGAAGCGCTCCGGATCGATGAACGTCTCCAGAAAGTAGATCGGATGCCCATACGCCTGCTGCCAGTCGTCGCTGATGCGTGCCGCCATCCGGCCCAGAATATGCGAGGCAAGGTGTTCCACACGCACCCACGGCAGAATCAGAAATCGCGTGTTGTAGGCGAGCAAGCGGATGTTCCGGCGGCGCGCTTCCGCGCTCCAGCCGATATAGTGGTCGCGGCTGGCGAGGTGACGCGGTGCACTCGACCACGCCAGACAGGCAATCGGCCGCCCGTTTGCCCACACCAGATACTTCAGATGTTCGCCCACCGGCTGCTCATAGCCAAGATAATGATGTTGTTCCATCAGGCTGTTGAACAGCGGCTCATCAGCGGTGCGTCGTACCAGCTGAAATTGCAGCGGCCGCAGATCGCCCAGCCTGGCTTCGATCGGCGTCGTGTCAATCAGCACGGCCGCGGGTCTGGCTCGGGCTGCCAGCGGATTGTGCCGCACATAAGCGACCGGCGGCAATGCGATTCGGCCGGCGCGGTGGAGCATCAGCAGCAGGCCACGGCAAACCATGTCGCGCAGGGCGCCGTTGGCCTGTCTCCACTGCCAGGCCTCGCACAGCTTCGTGGACAGCGTGCGGCGGCTGGCGCCCGGATGCGCGGCGATCAGCTCGCGTATATAAAGGATGTCTTCCTCGCTGACATTCCGGCCTCGATACCTGAGCACAACCATTGAACAGCAGTATGCGCTGGTTCACGTTGGAACGCAAGGGGGGAGCGACTTTTTTATTTGCCAGCGTTCACCCGCCGCCACATCGGCGCCGCATCGCACTCGCGAGAATCGCCGGCCGCCAGCAGCAACTGGGCTTCGATACGCCTCCAGCGGTTTACTCGCCCCGCTCGCTTCCGGCCACCACTGGAAACGCCCTTTGGACAGCCGCTTCTGCAATAGCCAGAACCCCTGGCCGTCGTAGGTGAGCAGACGAATCGCCGTCCCGCTGCGGCTGCGAAACACAAACACGCATCCGGAAAACGGATCTTCGGCGAGCTTCGCCTGGCAGAGCCGAGCCAGCGAGTCGATGCCTTTTCTTCCGTCGACCGGCTCGATTGCCACCAGCACGCGCATCTGCGGCGTGATCTGGATCAGGCGAGCATCTCCCACAACGACCGGCTGATGTCAGCCAGTTCGGCCGCTGCCATTCCCTTCAGCTCGATCCGCAGCTTCCCGCGCCGTCCCTCCAACTCAATGACGCATTCTCGTCGGCCGATCGTCTGCGGCGCGATCAGTTCCACAAAGGCCGGCGTAGCGCGTTCTTTCTCCCGTTTGCGTCCGCCTGCTTCCGCGACACGCTTCAGATGATTGAACTCCAGATGGAGCACCTGCGAGACCTGGTTGACTCCATGCTCTCGCGCCAGTTCGCCCGCTGCCGCCCACAGCGCCTCCGGAATCCGCTCCCGCCCTTTGCGTTCGCTACGCCAGCGCTGCAGCTCGCCGGTACACCTTCCTCATCGCAACCGGAACATCGGCATCGCCCCGTGCGTTGCTGCTCTCCAACTCCGACAGACCGACACTATCAACTCATCAACTCAGGTCACGCAGGCTTGCCGAAAGGACACG
>CAWCGC010000017.1:0-430472 GCA_963794765.1 Bryobacteraceae bacterium
CATCCTGCCGAACATTGACGTAGACGTCTCCTTCCAGCTGGAGCCGCCGTCCTGCGTTTCCAGGAGCATCGTTAATGTCGGCCGCTCCTTGCGGGTCTTCCGGATCAGAGTCCATCCAGATCGGAAGGTCTCGACGGTGCGCAACGGGCTCGGAGCGAGCTGCCGCGACACCCTGTTTGGCGTTGAAGAAGATCATCGTGTGAAACACGGTACGCTCTTCGGAAGCCTTCATCGTCTCAGCTTCGGGGACTTTGTTCCATGTCTTGCCGCCATCCGTCGTCACGAGCATCTTCTTGCCGGCGCCGAAAATCCAGCCTTTCTCGCGGCTCAAAAAAGTACGTGCCGGTGAGACCTTCTTCTTTCCGGATCCGCTTCCAGTTACGGCCGGCCTCAGACGAGAACCAGAGACTCTTGGGAGTCACCATCCAGCAGGCAGTTTCGTCGAGGCAGTACAGTGCTTCCCCGGGCTCTTCAACCGGAACCTGTGTCCAGTTTTGTCCTGAATCCGAAGTTGCGAGGACGATCGGTTTGGGCTTGTTGTTCTTATCGGTGATCCAGCCCGATGCGAGACCTCGCTGTGCGGACGGAAAGACGATGTCGGTGAGAGTGAGCGACGATTTGTTCTCGTCGTAGAAGTACTGAATCTCCCAGCGCGCACGGCTGGTGACAGCTGCTGCACCGCCCAGCGATGCGAGAACCGCGAAAGCAACAAGCCCTTTCATCTCGAAGCTAATGCGAGTTCTGCCTGATGCGTGTAGTCGATTGCCGCTTCCGCGAGCCGGGCGAGCATCAGCAGGCATCCGACCTGCTCCCCCACAGTTGTGATCGTCTCGAGTTCGCCTCCACTGTGCGAGTGCGCCGATCGGTGTTGGACGTTGATGACGCCGACAACCCGGTTTCGGGCAAGCACCGGTGCTGAAAGAAAAGCCTCGAACGTATCCTGTGGCAAGTCCTTGAAGTACTTGAAGCGCGGGTCGCTATAGGCTTCACGGGAAATTGCGAGAAGCCGCCGCTCCCTGGCAACCCAGCCAGTCAGACCTTCATCCAGCTTCAGCGACACATGCCCAACGCCTGGAAAATCCGGAACGTTCGATGCGCACAGAACCAGCCGGTCTCCGTCGAGCAGATAAACCAGGCACGAATCGCATTGCATAAACTCCACGACGAGCGCCACGATGCCTTTAAGAACATCGGGCAAACTCATATCGCGAACCATGAAGCGGCTGACCTTTTGAAATAATCGCAGCTGCTGCTCAGTGTCCTCGAGCCGTACTTCGAGCTCTTTCACGCGGTTCGCCATCGCTCTCATTATCTCTCAACTCACATCCGCTAACCTGGTCTTCCGAAGTGGATTCCGTGCGAAAATGACAGCGTGTTTTTCCACCGCGACCCCGAGCTGCAGGATGATGTGGTCCCGGCGCCCGAGGGTATTCCGTCCGACGTCATCATCAGTCCTGACACGCGGCGAGCGCTGCGAGTTCCTCCCGGACAATCGCGCACGAAAAAGTGGCCGGTTTTGGATGCGTCCGGGACGCCGTCATTCTCCGTTGAGAACTGGACGTTGACCGTCGATGGTCTGGTGGAACAGCCGATAACGCTTACTCTCGAAGAACTCAAGGCGTTTCCCAAATAGAGTTTTCTCAGACTTTCACTGCGTGACGCGCTGGTCTCGTCTCGGCAATATCTGGGACGGAGTTCGACTCGCGAGATCATTCCCGATGCGGCGGGATCAAGGCCGAAGCACGCTTCTGCTGCCATGGTTTCGATCATGGCTGGACCACGAACGTGCCGCTAGGCGACTTCCTTACCGAAGATGCACTGCTCGCGATGCTTCACGACGGTGAACCGTTGTCCGCTGAACACGGAGGTCCTCTACGGCTCATCATTCCCCGACTCTATGCGTGGAAGAGCGCGAAATGGTCAACGAGAATCGAGTTCCTTGCAGATGATCGGGCCGGATTCTGGGAACGCAATGGCTACCACATGCGCGGCGACCCGTGGAACAAGAGAGGTATGGCTGGTAATGAGTGAGTTCTATGGGGACACCGCAGGCTTGGCCGGCGAAGTCTTCAATCGACAGGTGGGCTGGGTTTGGCCGGCGCGGGAGCCTACCTGTATCACGCGGCCCCCGGCTGTTTCGTCAGTATCGCAATGAGATGAAAAGACCGGTTGAGCCGGCAAAATTCAGGCCTGATGCATACAGTTGGCCCAACAAAGGATTGCAAGCCGCGTAGCTCGGCCACAGACGGTTCTGCTTCGGATAGATGGTTTCACCATTTCGCCGATCCGGTTTTCAGCGTCCGGCGGGGGTACCTCGGGCTCGTAACAATCGGCGTGAAGCGACTGACCGCGCCTGCGCTACCCGTCGAGGCGCTTCCGAAAATCGATCTCATTCTTTTGTCCCACGCCCATATGGATCACTTCGACACTCCGTCTCTCCGTGCGCTGGAGAACCACAGAACGACGGTAGTGAGTACGCCGCGGACCAGCGATTCTTCACGTGGGTCAGTCCGGGCGGTGCACGAAGTGGGCTGGCGTAGGAGGTCCGTGGGTGCGGTTCGCGTCAGGGCCTCGAAGTAAACCACTGGGGCGCGCGATCTCGGACGGACACATATCGTGGCTATACCGGTTACCTCATGACACCGGCGGATATCGAGTTGTCTTCGCCGGTGACACCGCGGATTGCTCTTATTTTCGCGAGGTTGGCGGCGCAGATTTGGCGATAATGCCCATCGGTCTTACAACCCTGGATTCGATCCATTCACACCGGAGCAGGCGTGGCGGATGACGGGAAGCCAGAGCGGAACGGATCTTGCCGGTTCATCGCAAGACGTTTTTGCTCAGCCGTGAGCCTCTCGTGAGCCGATTGAGCGATTAGTGCACGCGGCGGGTTCAGCCAACAGGAAGCGATCGTTCTTCGCGAGATTGGGCAGGAGTTCAAAATCTAATCAAGGCTTTGTTAGTGATCGTTGTCCCTGCGCTGGCGCTTCTGGGGCAAACCCCACCGGGACTTCCCGGTTTTAGGCAACCGACAGTTGAGGCTACTGGCTCCGCGACTCTGAGTGTTAAGCCCGATCAGGTTCGCATTGACATCGGTGTCGTGACACAGGCTTCAACTGCCCAACAGGCGAGCGCGGAAAATTCACGGCAATTCACGTCCGTAGTGGGTGAACTGAAAAAGGCGATCGGATCAAGGGAGAGATTCAGACCGTCAGCTATGGTATTACTCCGAACTATCGTTATCCAAAAGAGGTGGCACGCCGACAGTCGTCGGTTACACTGCCACTAACGTCGTCCGCGTGACCAGCAACGATGTCGATAACTCCGGTAATATCATTGATGCCGCGTCGAGAGTAGGCGCCAACGCCGTCCGGGGAATCGAATTAGTTTAAAAGATGAGAAGCCGTCAAAGCAAAAGCGCTGGCGGAAGCCGCCCGGCAAGCTCGCGCAAACGCTGAAACAATAGCATCTGGCGTCGGCCTGAAGATCGTTCGCATCCTGCGGCTGAGGATGTTGGAACGCCCGAGTTCATCCAATGGACAGGCCAATGATGATGGCTGCGAAGGCCGCCTCGGAAGCCATGCCGACGCCCGTGGAATCAGGCACGATTCGCGTCGAAGCAAAAGTAAAAGTCATTGCCGAACTGGGAAACTAAACCATTGATCAGACCGGCAAAAGTGATTAAGATAAGAATCTCATGCGGACTGGCCGATAGAAGGGGTGATGTACAACCGCAGGGCGGAAACGCGACTGCTCTGTGCCGATCTTGTTGATTTGCAATGGAAAGACAAGGGCGGCCGGACTCGCCGGAGCGTCGCCAATCTGGAGGACATTTCGATCTCAGGGGCGTGTGTCCAGCTGGATGGACCTGTACCCCTTCAGACCGATGTCAAGATCAGCTTCCCGAAAGGCGAGCTTCACGGTAGAGTCCGGTATTGTGTCTATCGCGAAATCGGGTACTTCCTGGGAGTGGAATTCGAGCCAGGGTACCGCTGGTCGCCTCGCCTGTTTCGTCCCCAACATCTGCTGGATCCTCGTCGCGTTGTATCTCGACCGCCGGGTTCGACTTCTGCTCACGCAGGCTGAACTCAGGTCCTCAACGATCTTCTAAACTGATCGGCAGGCGCGACGCAATTTGCTCATGTGTCCTCCCCAGGAAACGGCATTGTATTATCAAATACGGAGCATAACGTCCTTGAAATGAAGAGCATCGCCGACGGTGTTTACGCAGCAGCTATCACGCCCCGCCGTCTGGGCGTGCAGGACATCAATCTCGGCTCGATGTGGGAGCTGATTGATTTCCTCAGCGACAAACGGTTCAGCGGAATCGTCCTTATGGGGGCGACCGGTGAGTTTTGCACTTCAGCAACTCCGAACGTATGCGTATGATGGGTCTCGCCCCGAAACGCAGTCGAGTGCCTGTCCTCATCAATGTGTCGCACTCGACGCTGGATGGCGCGGTCGAGCTGGCGCAAGCAGCAACTGCGTCCGGGGCTGCCGGCCTGCTGCTAATGCCACCGTACTTTTTCCGCTATTCGGAAGATGACATCCGGATGTTCTGTGAGCGGTTCGTCTCCGAGGCTGGTGTTCCGATACCGGTGCTGTTGTACCATTTGCCCCAATTCGGTAACGGCATCCCGTGCAATCTCGCTGTCTCGCTCATTCGTGAAGGTGTGGTCCAGGGCATCAAAGACTCTTCCGGCTCCCCCGAGTATCTGAGTCGACTACAGGAGGCCCGTTCTGACGGCCCGGATTTCACACTGATGGTCGGCAACGACGGCGCACTGAGAACTGCATTTCGCGACGGCATTAGCGGAGCGATCTCCGGTTGCGCCTGCGCCGTTCCCGAACTTCTGACGGCGCTCTATCAAGCCATGCAGGACGCGAATGAAGAGCGCGCCGCCAGTCTCCACTCGAGACTGCAGGAATTCATCAGGGGCATCGACCAGTTTCCTGTTCCCGTCGGTATTCGGGAGGCCGCGACTCTCCGCGGTTGCAAGCTCGGTCCGAACGCCAGTCCACTTGGCATCGACGGAAAACAGCGACTCGAAATGTTCCGATCCTGGTTCCATGAGTGGCTTCCGGGGGTACTGGCCGAGTGCCGTGATGCGTAGGCGATCCGTCCTCGCCGGCTTTGCTGCCGCATTTGCTTCCGGCCAGACGATCGAGACTGGTCCTCAGGTTGTTAGTTACTTTTCCGAGATTGACAACTCCAATCAGCCGTATGCGCTCTACGTTCCGCGAAGTTACACGCCGGCGCGATCATGGCCGGTCGTCATCGGTCTGCACGGCGAAAGTTCCAGCTACCGAGTAAATCTGCTGCAGATCTTTGGGCGCGGACTCCAGTTCAGTGAGTCGGACATGTTGTCCCGACGCAGATTCCCGGTTCTCGCAGATGTGGACTTTTTGGTCGCTTGCCCGATGGCTCGCGGTGACATGGGATTCCAGGGCATTCCGGGAACCGATGTGTTAGACGTCCTTGCCGATCTCAAACGTCGGTTTACAGTAGACGAGGATCGCGTTTACCTGACGGGCATCGGCATGGGGGGAGGAGGCGCGCTGTGGCTCGGTATGACGCGTCCGGACATATGGGCGGCTGTTGCCGCCGTTTGCCCTGAACCGCCCGCCGGTCTCGAAATACTCGCGGGTAATGCCGCAAACGTTCCCACAGCGTTGTATCAGGGTGCGATTGACCCGCTTGTTCCCGCTGTCCAGACCCGTGACTGGAGTCAGCGCTTGAAAGACGCCGGGGTTGCCGTCGATTATGTCGAGTATCCGAATGTACGGCATAATGCATGGGACTTCGCGTACCGTGACCGGGCGATCTTCAATTGGTTCGGACAATACCGGCGAGTGATTAAACCGAAGCGAGTTCGTTTCGTGAGTGACGCTTACTCGCGTTCGTCCGCCTACTGGCTGTTGTTCGACCAACTGACCCCAGGGGTACCAGCCTCGGCAACCGCTGAATTACTTGACGGTGCGCTCAGAATTGAAACAAAGAATCTGGATGGATTCAGTGTTGATTCCACTCGATTGCCAACTCGTCCCTCGACAGTCATCATCGACGGAAGCGCGGTTCGACTTCGTCCGAACGTATGGCGTTTCGTTCGAAGGGAGAAGGGGTGGATTCCAGGTATTGTTGGTCCCAGATTCGTCGACGACCGAAAACGGCAAGGCGCTGAGGGTCCCGTTGCCGCCGCTATCAACGCCCGTCATATCTACATATACGGATCCCGTGACAACCCGGCACCTGCCGAGCTTATTCGCAGACGTGACGTTGCGAGACAGGCTGCAGAATGGTCCACCCCGCAACGACCTCTTCAGGTGCACTTTAAAGCGATGTCCGACACGGAAGCCACAGATCCACAGACTGTCGGCGCGAACTTTGTCCTTTTTGGTAATCGGATAACGAACAAACGTGTTGCAGCACTTTCCGACAAGCTTCCGATTCACCTGAGCCCGAGCGCTGCTGACTATGGTCTGGTGTATGTGTATCCGGCCGACAATCGATACGTAGTGGTGAGTTCGGGGCTGCCATGGTGGACCAGGCTTGATCAGGCAAAGCGTCCCGGTTTGCCGGTATCGTCTCCTCCCTGGAGAGTGCTGGAAAACCTCGGTGACTTCATTCTTTTTCGCGGGGGTATCGACAACGTGATCGTCGAAGGCCGGTTCGACAACGAATGGAGACTGCCATCCGACGCGAAGGTGAAAATGCTAAGCACCGGAGCGGTCGAGATCTCAGAACTGCAATGAGTGAAGTTGCCCAACGTCCAGATATGCCCGTGCCGGAATTCAGGCACGCCGGACACGAAGTGATCGACTGGATCGCCGGTTATCTCGAAAGCATCGGGGAGTTGCCGGTCCTTCCGAATGTCGAACCTGGCCAGATCGCCGCACAGCTTCCCGCCTCAGCGCCCGATTGCGGCGAGCCGATTGAGACCATTCTTCGCGACTTTCAGAACATCATCGTTCCGGGAAACACGCAATGGAATCACCCTCGGTTTCACGCATACTTTAGCGTTTCAGCGTCGGCACCCGGTATCTTGGCGGAGGCGCTCACGGCCGCGCTTAACGTAAACGGGATGGTGTGGAAGTCTTCGCCTGCATTTACAGAGCTGGAGACGACCGTACTCGGATGGCTTCGACAATGGCTCGGTCTGCCGGAATCTTTCTTCGGCCTGATCTACGATACGGCTTCAACCTCCACGATGCACGCCCTCATTGCTGCGCGCGACTTTGTTGCTCCGGACACCCGCGCTGAAGGAATGCGCGGAGATCTTACCGTCTACACATCGGAGCAGGCGCACTCCTCGGTGGAGAAGGGTGCGATGGCCGTTGGGTTCGGCCAGAACAACGTACGTAAGGTCCCTGTCGACAGGGATTTTCGAATGCGTCCCGACGCCCTCGGTGCAATGCTCGCTGAAGACAGGAGGGCCGAAAAGCGGCCGTGCTGTGTGGTGCCAACCGTCGGGACGACTTCCACGACGAGCATCGATTCCGTCTTCGAGGTGATTCCGCTCGCCCGCGAATACGGTGCCTGGGTTCATGTCGATGCCGCATACGGCGGTTCCGCGGCAATCGCGCCGGATTTTCAGTGGCTCATGGACGGAGTGGCTGAGGCTGACTCAATGGTGATGAATCCGCACAAATGGATGTTCACCCCGGTTGACTGCAGTGTCTTCTACACGCGCAAACCCGAGATTCTGAAGCGAGCCCTCTCGCTCGTACCCGAGTATCTGAAAACAGCGCAGGACAGCACGGCCGTGAATTTGATGGACTATGGCGTGCCTCTGGGACGCAGGTTTCGCTCGCTCAAACTCTGGTTTGTCATGCGCTACTTCGGACGAGAGCGAATGGCAGCGATCATTCGTTCCCACATTGAGATGGCCCGTGAGTTCGCCGAATGGATAACGCAGAGCGGTGATTTCGAGCTTTGCGCTCCTGTGCCCCTTTCGCTCGTTTGCTTTCGGTTCCGCGGGTCGGATGACCTCAACCGAGCCCTGCTCGATCGCATCAACGCAAGTGGCGAGGCCTTTCTTTCGCATACCGTGCTGCACGGTCGATTCGTCCTTCGGCTCGCAATCGGCAATCTCAGAACAACTCGCGAAGATGTCCAGCTCGTCTGGCGACGCATCCAGACAGAGGCCTCAGGCCTGGCATCGTGAGCGAGCGCCAGAAAACTCAAATCTTCGGCCTGACCCTGCGCAACCCCATCATTGCCGCATCGGGTACGTTTGCGTATGGCATTGAGTTTGAATCTGTTGCTGACCTCACCGCAATCGGCGCATTCATCGTAAAGGGTATATCGCGCGAGCCTATGGGTGGCAATCCGGCTCCGCGAATCTGGGAAGCCGAACGGGGCATGATCAATTCGATCGGCCTTCAAAACATCGGAGTTCGGGCCTTCATAACGGACAAGATCCCGGCACTTCGCCAGATCCCGACCCCGTGGTTTGTGAACGTATTCGGATACTCGGTTGAAGACTATGTCGAAGTCGTTCGGGCACTCGAAGATGTAGAAGGGCCGACTGCTTACGAACTGAATGTCTCCTGTCCCAACACCAAGCATGGAGGAATGTTCTTCTCAGCGGATCCTTGCCTGCTCGGTGAACTACTCAGTGCAGTCCGGAAGCTCTCGAAGCGGCCGTTAATCGCCAAGCTGTCGCCAAACGTGGCCCGCATCGAACCCATCGCGAAAGCGTCAGAGGATTCCGGCGCGGATGCGATTTCTCTCGTGAATACATTTGTGTCGCTCGCAGTCGACGCAAGGACGCGACGAGCGCGGATCGGTGCAGGTTTCGGTGGCTTGTCAGGTCCGGCAATCAAGCCAATCGCCCTCCGAATGGTGTACGAAGCTGCGCAGGCCGTCAACGTTCCGGTTATCGGTCTCGGCGGGATTGCCACCGGAGAAGATGCGGCCGAGTTTCTGGTCGCAGGTGCGTCGGCAGTACAGGTCGGGACGGCGAGCTTCTGGGACCCCGGCGCGACGGCGCGAATCGCCAGTGAATTGGACAATTTCGTAAAGGAGCAGAAGCTGAGCAGCGTCCGCGAATTGATCGGTACGCTCCGGCTCAAATAACCAATGAAGCAGATCATTGCTACCGAGAACGCCCCAAAGGCCATTGGCCCTTACTCCCAGGCCGTCATCTGGAATGGAATCGTGTTCCTTAGCGGCCAAATTCCGTTGGATCCGGCGACGGGACAACTCATCGAAGGCGATGTAGTTGCCCAGACAGAGCGCGTCCTCGAAAACATTCGTGCTGTACTCGAAACCGCAGGGTCATCCCTGGACCTTGTCCTGAAGACAACCGTATTCCTGAAGAACATGGGGGACTTCCCGCGAATGAACGAGGTCTACGCTCGGTATTTTGGTGCAAACTCTCCTGCAAGATCCACGGTTGAGGCAGCACGGCTCCCGCGCGATGTGCAGGTCGAGATCGAATGCATCGCCGCCGTCGGCTAACTAACGCAGACCCGTATGCAGCGCGACGATTCCGAACGTCATGCGCTCAAACGCAACCTCTTTGTATCCGGCGTCGCGCATCATTGCGGCGAGACCGGGTGCATTTGGAAACTTACGGACCGATTCAGGCAGGTAGGTGTAAGCGTCGCTGGCCCCGGAGACCGCTGCACCGATTCTGGGCAGAACACGATTCGAGTAGAAGTTATAGAGCGCGGCGAACATCGCATTCGGCGGTGTCGAGAACTCGAGAATTGCCAACATGCCTCCGGGTCGGAGCACGCGACGCAATTCACGGAGCCCTGATTCGTAATTCGCCAGGTTGCGGAAGCCGAAAGCGACGGTAATCAGGTCGAATGATCGTTCCGCGATCGGCAGGAAGAGCGCGTCGGCCTCGAACAACGGAACCGCCGTCTTCCGCTGAGCAGCAGTCAACATCGGATGACAGAAATCGCTGGCAACCACATCGGCTAGAGCCTTCTCGCGAAGTGCAATCGCGAGGTCCCCGGTGCCACAGCAAAGGTCGAGTACCTTAGCATCCCTCCGCGCGAGCACAGCCTTAACCCGTTCGACGGTGCGCCGCCTCCAGACCTTATCGATGTTTGCGGACAGGAGATGGTTCAGCAGGTCATAGCGAGGGGCGACCTGTCCGAACATGTCGCGCACCCACGCCGCAGCTTCGCGCTCATCGCGAATTCCTTTCGGACTGGTGCCGCTCATTGCATCGCGGCGACGACTGCGCGCGCGACCATCTCTTCCGGGATATCTGACCGAACGATGGTGTGCCCGATGCGGTCGGGAAGCACGAAGTGAACCTTGCCCTGTATGGTCTTTTTATCGCTTACGGTTCTCCGAACCAGCGACTCCGGAGTAATCCCGTCCATCGAGTGCACGGGACCGTAGGAGTCAACCTGATGAAGAATCTTCTGCGCATCAGAACTCCGCAACACATCCGCGATTGCCGCCAGATGTGTGGCAGCTTTCATCCCAAATGCAACCGCTTCGCCATGAAGGAAGCGGCGATACTCTGTCTCAGCTTCCAGTGCATGGCCAAGCGTATGACCGAAATTGAGAGTTCGGCGAAGGTCAGCTTCCTTTTCGTCAGCCGATACAACGGCAGCCTTGATGCGCACGGATTCCGAAACGATGTGGTCGACTGCATCGGGTTCGTGACGCAAGATAACGTCCCGGTGTGCGTTCATGAACTCAAACAACTCAGGGCTCGCGATAATCCCGTGTTTCACTACTTCGAACAGACCAGCACGATATTCCCGCTCCGGCAACGTTTGAAGCACTTCAGGATCGATCAGCACCGCGAGGGGCTGATGAAAAGTTCCCAGCAAATTTTTGCCGGTTCGAAGATTCACACCGGTCTTGCCGCCGACCGCAGCATCGACTTGCGCCAGCAGCGTCGTCGGAATCTGGATCACCGGAATTCCGCGCATGAAAATGGATGCAAGGAAGCCTCCGGTATCGTTCACGATTCCGCCGCCCATCGCAATGATCACGCTTGTGCGATCCGCTCCGGCTTCGACCATCCGCTCCGCCAGTGCTTCCACATGTTCGAACCGTTTGTTCGACTCACCGGGAGGAAAGAAAAGCACTGGAACGTCCATGCCCAACTTGTGTCCGTGAAGTTCCCAGACGTCACGCGTAGTCGAAACGAAAACTTTTCCGGCGCGAGCCGGAACGTACTCACGAACACGACTCACAATCCCGCGCTCGACGGCACACGGGTAGCGATGGAACTTAGTCGCCACTTCGTATTCAGGCACAACCACGTTGTAACATGAGGCTAGCGAATCACCTCTCTTGGCAGACATCCTTAAGCATGACTATCTGGTTGTAGGTGCTGGTGTAGCCGGACTGCGTGCTGCCATCGAACTGGCTGCAACTGGAAGCGTCCTCGTCGTCGCCAAAGACACTCTTCGCGAATCATCATCAGAATACGCGCAGGGCGGAATTGCAGTCGCACTCAGTGACGATGACGACATCGCACTGCATGAACAGGATACGTTGGCTGCTGGTGCAGGACTCTGCAATGAAGAAGCCGTCCATGTCCTGGTGGAAGAAGGACCTGGTGCAATCCAGCAACTCATACACTGGGGCGTTGAGTTCGATCGAGAAGGAACGGAGTTGCTGTTTGCGAGAGAAGGAGCACACAGCCGCAATCGAGTCCTTCACTCGCACGGCGATTCAACCGGGCGCGAGATCGCGCGGACGCTGTATCAGAAAGCGGCTTCGATTTCTTCGATCTCATTCCGCAGCTTTTCGGCAGTCATCGATTTGCTTCTCGACGGAGACACGGTTTCGGGAGCCATCGCCTGCGATGCTGAGGCACAGCGGATGGTTGAGCTTCGAGCGAAAGCCGTACTGCTGGCTACTGGCGGCCTCGGGCACGTCTACCGGCAAACTACGAACCCCGACGTTGCAACTGGAGATGGTGTTGCGGCCGCATGGCGGGCTGGCGCCCTAATTTCCGATATTGAGTTCGTACAATTTCATCCGACCGCGCTTTCGGTACCCGGTGCGCCCACGTTTCTCCTGACTGAGGCCCTTCGGGGCGAAGGAGCGTACCTCGTCAACAATGCCGGTGAGCGTTTCATGAAGCGTTATGACGCAAATGGTGAACTCGCTCCTCGCGATGTCGTATCACGGGCTATCGTTGCCGAGATGAAACGCACCGGCGCATCCGTGTGTCTCGAACTCATGCATCTCGGTGCAGATTTTGTGCGTTCGCGATTTCCACGTGTCTGGCAAACTTGTCTGGCGCATGGTGTCGATATAACGGCTGCGCCTGTGCCTGTTCAGCCTGCCGCACACTACGCCATGGGCGGGGTTGCCACCGATCTGAACGGGCGCACGAGTCTCCGGCGGCTGTACGCGGCTGGTGAAGTTGCCTGCACCGGCGTTCACGGGGCGAATCGCCTCGCCAGTAACTCACTGCTGGAAGGCGTTGTCTTCGGCGCTCGTGCGGGCGCAACGATGACCGAGTGCAATAAAGAAGCCGGAATGGGCGGACGGGTGCCCGAACCGTTGTTGACTCCGGCGCTGACCAAAGATCAAGTTCGTGCAATCGCCTCCTCGTACTGCGGCATCTCGCGTGATGCCGATGGACTCCGGGAGGCTCTCAGCAAACTCGATCAGCCACTCGAGAAAGCAGTGAAATCGAACCGGTCTGCTTTCGAGCTGAGGAACATTCATGCAGTTGCGAGACTGATCGCGACAGCTGCACTGGCGCGTGAGGAGAGTCGGGGTGGGCATTACCGAACCGATTTCCCTTACCCCAGAGAGGAATACCGCAGGCATTCGCGATTGCAAAAGAATAATGACCAGGTTACCTTCGCGACCTACCCAGCCAGCATTTAAAAGCCAACTGGTTGCGACGCAGGTATCCCTGTTCGCAGTAGCTGCCGTTACGGCCGTCGACCACGGCCCTTTAACTGCGCTTTGGACGACTCCGGCCATTCTCCTCGCTGCGATGTTGATTGCCTGGGCGGCTGAGTCGGCGCAGTTCTTCATTGCGCAGGGATTCGCGCTGGCAATCCTCGCATGGCTGCAAACCTTGCCGGAATTCGCGGTCGAAGCGGTCCTTGCCTGGAAGCAGCAGGTTCCGCTTCTTCTCGCCGGTCTGACGGGCGCTCTTCGGCTGCTCACAGGGTTGGGCTGGCCGATGATCTACGCCACCGCCGCGTATTTTCATCGGCGGAGGTACGGCACCCCTCTCAATGGAATCAAGCTGGAACGCTCCCACTCCGTGGAGGTCATCGGCTTGTTTGTCCCGCTGATTTACATTGCATTCATCTGGGCAAAGCGATCTCTGACGCTTGTTGACGCCGTTGTTCTGATCGCGATCTACATCGTTTATCTGGTCGTTCTCAGCAAAATGCCGCCCGAAGATGAGGAAGGGATGGCAGACCTTGGACTCATCCCGCGGACCGTCGTACAGTCGTCGCCGCGTGTTCGGAACCTATTGATACTGGTCCTGTTTGTGGCTGGCGGCGGGCTGATTTACTTCATGGCTGAACCTTTCCTTGGAAGCCTGCTCGCCGTCGCGACTATTTTGGGCGTTCCTAACTTCGTCTTTATCCAGTGGGTCGCGCCGTTTGTGTCCGAGTTTCCCGAGAAGGTCTCAGCCTTTTACTGGGCCCGGACAGTAGACCGGGCTTCTATGGCGCTGATGAACATGGTGTCCAGCAACATCAATCAGTGGACACTGTTGACCGCAATGTTGCCCATTGTGTACTCGATGAGCAAAGGCGGTTCGGCAGCAATTACCTTTGACGATCAACAGCAGCTGGAACTGCTGATGACCCTGGGCCAGTCGCTGGTCGCTATGTTCTTCCTCGCCAATATGGAACTCGCATGGTGGGAAGCGTTCGTGTTATTCCTGCTTTGGTTTATTCAGTTTGCACTGTCACCGATCGCACCGAGCGACACGGGACTGGGGTTCCTGTCTCAGCATGTTCGACTCTGGTCAACCTGGGCCTATCTCATCTGGGCGGGATTCGAGTTAGTCCGCATGTTCTTTGGCCGTCGTCACCCAAAAGCTTTCCGGCTCTTTGCTGCAATCTGGAAAGCGCGCGTAATGAAATCGGCAGCCTGAACAGACGTGCGAGACGTCCCGCACGCTATGATGAAGGTCCATGCCGAAGAACGGCTCGTTGCCGTCTGTCGTCATTGTAGGCCGTCCTAACGTAGGGAAATCGACCCTCTTCAATGCGATTACCGGGCAGCGTCGATCTATTGTCGGCGATGAGCCTGGTATCACTCGCGATCGCATTTACGGTGAAACTACATGGCGCAGACGACACTTCGAAATTATCGACACCGGCGGAATCATCCCGAATGATGAAGACCTCATCCCATCAGAGATCCTGCGGCAGGCGAGGGTCGCACTCGAACAGGCGCATCACATCATTTATGTGATTGACGGCCGCACTGAGATCACAGGCATAGATCGTGAGCTCGCGGCGATGTTGCGCAAGCTGGGTAAGCCGGTAACACTCGCTGTTAACAAGATAGACGCGCCCTCTCGCGAGAACCTGACCGCCGACTTCTACTCACTCGGGTTCGAACACCTGTTTCCCGTTTCGGCCGAACACAAGCTCGGTTTTGGCGATCTGCTTGCGCACGTGACCGAAGGAATCGAACCCGAACCGGACGACGAGGCGGAGCCGGATGACCCGGAAAAACCTAAATCTCCGCGTATCAAAGTAGCGATAATCGGCCGCCCCAACGTGGGTAAGTCGACGCTGCTTAACGCTCTTACCGGGAGCGAGCGCTCCATCGTTTCGCCGGTCGCGGGTACCACCCGCGATGCGGTGGACGAAACATTGATCCGCGACGGAGTGGAGTACATCTTCGTCGACACAGCCGGAATTCGACGGAAGGGCAAAACCCATGAGATGACCGAAAAGCTCAGCGTCGTCATGGCACGTCGAAATATTCGAATGGCGAATGTCGTCCTGATGGTAATCGATGCCACAGAAGGTGTCGTCGGACACGACGCAACGGTCGCAGGCTACGCTCACGAAGACGGTCGCTGTGTCATCCTCTGCGTGAATAAATGGGATGCTGTAGAGAACAAGGACAAGAAGGCGTTCGCGCAGAACCTCCGAGACGAGGTAAAGTTTCTGGAATATGCCCCGATCGCATTTATGTCTGCGGAGAAGGGTATGGGAGTTCAGCAGTTGTTCGTTCTCATACAGAACTGCTTCGAGTCGGCGTCGAAGCGAGTCACTACCGGCGAACTGAATCGGTTCGTGGAAACTCTTAAAATCGAGCCTGCGATCAAGATCTATTACATTACTCAGCCGAGTGTGCGGCCTCCGAAGTTCGTTCTGTTCACTGATCGCACCAGCGAACTGCACTTTTCGGCGGAACGCTTCCTGATTAACCGACTTCGTGAGCGCTTCGGGTTCAAAGGAACGCCGATTGTGCTCCAGGTTCGAGCCCGCGAGCGGAAATAATTCGCTTTTATATAAGATAGGCTGCTCGTCTCTGCCGAGGTTCCGGATGTCTGCCCGCGAGAATACCTCCAGACCCGTGTTCGCTGCTTCCCGCTCATTGCAGCCGGGACAGATTCTCGCAAACCGATACCGTATTGCCGGACTCCTTGGACACGGCGGTATGGGAGAGGTCTACGAGGCCGAAGACACGGTTCTTGGGATGTCCGTCGCACTTAAGACCATTCGGGGCGAGTCGGATATAACTTCAGTGCGGCGATTTCAGCGCGAACTCGTGCTGGCGCGTTCGGTTGCACACACAAATGTTTGCCGCGTTTTCGATTTCGGCAGCGATGCTGCTGCGGGCGCCTTTTACACGATGGAGTTGCTGCGCGGGAAGACCCTCGCGGAAGTCGTTCGTGAACGAGGTCCGCTTCCGGTCGCTGAAGCTCGGAGGATCATAGCCGACGTAACACGAGCACTGGAAGCGGCGCACGCCGCCGGGATCGTACACCGTGATCTGAAACCCGCGAACATCTTCATTACTGACGACGCCCGGGTTGTCGTAACGGACTTCGGCCTGGCAAGATCCTCGGGTCCTCTAAATCAAATTGTGGTCCGGGCGCTCGATGACCTTCCCAGAGATCACGTCGAAACGGCGAGTCTGGTCGCCGGCACCCCTGCATACATGGCACCCGAACAATTATCGGGAGCCGAAGCGACTGTCGCCTCCGATATCTATGCGCTCGGGGTAGTCATGTACGAGATGACGGCCGGCAAACTTCCGTGGACGGAGAACGGCCTTGCTCGCTTCACCGCGGCGCCACAACCGCCCCGCATTGAGCCCGCCTGGGACGGTATCGTTGTTCGATGTCTTCTTCCCAATCCGGTCTCCCGATTTCGTTCTGCATCACAACTTCGGGCCGCCGTGCTGGGTCGTCGCAGAGCGCTGTCCGCCAGCTCATGGGTGGTCATCGCAATTGCCGTGCTCGCGGCGGCATCAGCAACTCTGTTCTTTAACAGCAAACGAGCCTGGACGCCGCGCCCTGAAGCGGCCTCCTGGTATGGCCGCGGACTTCTGGCGCTCCACGATGGGGACTTCAACTCGGCGGCTAAGCAATTGCAGATGTCAGTTGATGCCGACAAGAACTTCGCGATGGCGCACGCCAGACTTGCCGAGGCTTGGGCCGAACAGGACTATTCGGACCGTGCTCGACAGGCGATGCTTCAGGCTGCGACGCTTGCCGCAAAGTTCCCTGTCGGAAATCGAACGGACGAACTGCGGCTGCTCGCGATTCAGATGATGATCGCGCGCGACTTTCCGGGATCGCTTGAACGTTATCAGGAAATTGCGCGCCGCGAGCGAAGTCCCGATACGCTGTTCGACTATGCGCGAGCGTTAGAGCGCAATTCCCAAACGGCTGAAGCCATCGGTAAATATCGCGAAGCAATTGCGCTTCAGGACGACTATCCCGCCTCATGGGCCCGACTTGGGTATTTGCTTGCGCGTTCGGGCAAGCTCGACGAGGCTGCGAGGGCTTTTGCAAAGGCCGAGTCGCTGTATAACGCTGCGGGCAACCTGGCAGGTCTGGCTGAGGTCCACCTGCGACGCGCCCAGGTTCTGGAGCAGCAGGGACAACTGGCTGCGGCGAAAGGTATTCTCGATTCCGCCCTCAGGCTCGCTGAGGCAACGGGCTTCGAGAGCCAGAGAATTCGGATTCTGCTTCGGAAGGGAGTAGTCGCACGGCTTCAGGAACAGTCCGCCGAAGCCGGACGGTATGTCTCCGAGGCTCTCAACCTTGCGAGTGAGAATCGAATGGAGCAGTACACGCTGGACGGACTGCTCGACCTCGGCAATGTGTATCTTCAGAAGCTCGAACTCGACAACGCCGAGAAACATTATTCGAACGCGTTGCGGATTGCGCGTGCGCTCAACAGCAGATACCACGAGGCACGGGCGGTTGGCTCGCTTGCAAGTATCCGATCGGTTCAGGGCAGGCTCGATGATGCTCGTAATGGAGCAGAAAAAGCGCTTAGCTATTTCCGATCCGCCGGGTATCAAAAGGAGAGCCTCGCAATTTTTGCGTTGCTCGCTCAGGTCCGCGGGCAGGCGGGAGACTCGGCAGGAGCGCTCTCCGCTTTTCAGGAGCAGCTCAAGCTCACGAGCCCGCAAAACACGCGTGCCGTACCCGCGATTCATCTCCGCATCGGTATCTCGCTGGCGAACCTCGAGCGCTATACGGAAGCTCTCGCCCATCTAAATACGGCAAGTACCGCTCCCGACATGGTCACCCGAGCGTTCGCTGCGATAAATAAGGCAGACATTCTCGCAGCGACGGGCGATCTTGCCGGCGCCCGCGCCATCGTAGAAGACTCGGCTCTGTTTTCTGAACCCACAGGAACGATCGTTTGCCGAGTCCCTCTGGTACGAACCGCGGCTTATCTTGCGGAAGAGCGATTTGCGGACGCTGAACAGGAGATTGTTCAGGCGTTCCGAAAGTACAACAAGATTGAGCCCGCCGTTGCTGCGCGCCTGCGAAGTCTTCAGGCGATTGCTCTCGCCCACCTGGGCCGCGGTCGGAGCGCTATCAAGACGTGCGCCGCATTGGCGACGGATGTCAGTCAGGATCCGAAGATGTCTGCGATCGTCCGTCTTAATTGTGCCGAAGCGGAACTGGCAGCGAGAGATACATCCGCGGCTCGCAGGCACGCTGCGGAAGCCGAGAAGGCCTTCGAAAACCTCGGACAGGCGGAAGCGCAGTGGCGAGCCTGCAGCTTCGGAGCGTTTTCTGCTGAGCGGAGCGAAGCAAGTGCTCAGGCGGTTCGTTGCGAGGCAATACGGAAGGTAGCTGCAGACCGGTGGGGGCATGAGTTGTGGGGTCGGTACCTGACCAGGCCGGACGTTCGAGACCGAATCGCTCGGCTCGATAAATTCAATTGAAGGAATATTGTGAGGAATACGAATGCCTGAATATCCGCCAATCATCATCGACGGCACCGAGGCGTGCCGCTCGGCAGCCGACGGGAATCTGGAGCCTGTCGCGTTATCGATGCGAGCCGATACGGGTTCAGCACCCGCGGCGAGGCTTGATCCCGCGGCAATTGGAAGTTTGTTGCTGATTCGAAACAATCTCCTGCATCATCAGGGGGACTTCCGGCTGGGTGATATTGAATTGCTGTGCGAAGACGAAGGGACTCCAGCGAACCGAAAGAAGCAAGCGGGCCTGCGCTTGAGCGATGCGCCAGTGACTGACCACGGTTCTGGTCTGCGCCGTGTCGGCGGAAGGGACAAGGTCCGTTCGATTCGCATTAAAGGCCGTCCGGATCTACTGCGCCACGGACAGGACTTCCACAACTTCCTCTTCATTCTCAGCAAACGCGATTAGTTGAATCAGAGCTACGAACCCGGCCGGGGCACGTGGAATTCGACAGCGTTCACTGTGCCCCGCCGAATTTGGTCCTCATAACTCGACCGCGCGAGAAGCTTTGATGCCTCGTCGATAATCGTCAGGCCCGCCGGCCCAGGTTCCGTCCGGTAAACGTCGGCTCGTTGGCGGTACGAGTACGTCTTGTACTCGGCAGATGCCGTTCCGAGTACCATCACGCGATCCCAGAAACTTTCCCGTCGAAACAACTTCCGCTTTTGGCCATGCTCGCGGTCAATTACGAGCGGCGGCTGCAGGCCCAAAAGGACGATGGCTGTGCAGAGCGCAGGGTCAAACAAACGGCTCTGGTCGGGATCGGGAAAACGGCCAAGCAGTCGGGCGATGTCGCCGGGTTCCAGCGGCAGCGGATCCCATCGAAATCGTGAAGCACCCGAAAGAAGCGACCCGCGCGCAAAGATCTCCTTAACGCGCTCCGCATCCTTTCCACTGATTCCAAGTACCTCAGCCGCGATCTCGTCGATCGGCATGATGCGAGATTCGGCCGGCGTGGTGGTGACCTGATCTGGAGCCTCCGAAGAAATGCGGACACGAATCGCTTCGGGCAGGCTCATGCCCGCCACCGGACACCTGCGCCAAGCACGCGTCTTGCGAACTCGAAACCCCGTTCGAGATCATGCAACTGCTGTGCGCGCAGCGCGGCTTCATACTCCGGCACCTGCTGGCCGGTGACATCCTCGACGACCATCGGCCCCATCAGCGGTCGACCAGACTTGGCCATCGCAATAAAGCGGGCAAACTCGCCGGCGTTGGCGTGAGGAAATGCCTTCCAAAACTCTGCTTCAAGGTATGGAAGCACCTGTGGCGGACGTCCCGTTATGTTTTCGAGTTGCATCACCGCAGCAGGACACCGCTCACGGTACATCTTAATGAAAGGTTGCCAGTCGACACAGCCCTGGCCGAGTGCGACCCACTGCGCTGCCGCTCCTCGCGGATGCTCGAACACAACTGAATCACGGATGTGCGTCGTCACTGTATACGGCGCCAGCACCTCGAGCGTGACCAGAGGATTTTCTACCACCCACATAGGATTACCAGTATCGAGACAGGCACCGACGAAGTCCTTGCCCGCCGTTTCAATCAGCATTCGAAGTTCCCGTGCCTGCATGTCGCCCGAATGATTCTCGACTGCAATGATCACTCCAGAATCGAGCGCCGGCTGACGAACCGTCTTCAGAACTTTGATTGTCTCCTCGATGTGGCGGTCGATCCCACCGGGTGCGAGTCGGTCAGCCGACGCGCCCAGGAAGCAGCGCATCGACCTTGCACCAACTGCCTTGCACACGCGCAGGCCGAGCTCGAGGTATTGTGATGGCGTGCCGTAGCGATTGCTCCAGCTCTTCGAAGTCGGACAGATGCAACCAATTCCCCCGTCGATGGAGATTCCGGCACGAGTTGCCTGTTCCCGAACGTCTCTGAGGTAGGGAGGTTCGAAGCTCTCGTAATCACCGATGCTGGACAACTGGATGGAGTCGAGCTTCTGCGTTGCGGCATAGTCGATGAGCTTAGGCGCCTTCCACTTCCACGCTCGAAGGGAGTAGCTGTCGAACCCAAGCAGGATAGGAGAGTCCATTCGACGCCATCATATAAAACAAAACGGCCCCGGTTTCCCGGGGCCGCGTAGATTTTTCCAACTGGCGATCCCTGTGTGGGACCGTCCGCGCTACTTCTTCGAGCTCTTCTTGGAAGCTGAGGCCTTCTTCGCCGGGGCCTTCTTTGCAGCCTTCTTGGTCGCGTTCTTCATCAGTTGATTCTCCCTAACATCATGTGATTTGCGATCGCGGATCGCAGTTGTGATTCATATATAAGGTTGTTTGGCTCTTGTGTCAAGAGAAAAGTGTGTTCTGCTGGTTGTTGTATGAAAGAAACGTTTACGACCACGAATGTTTCTTCTCCGGAACGGTCTTCGCGTCCCGTGAAACGGGTTCGCTGCGGATGCGCGAGCGGTCTCGACAACATAGGGTTTGGATTCGTTCTCGTGATCGCAGCAATGTTGCTCGCCTCCTCGTGCGGTGGTAAGAAGGTCAAGGTCGCGAAGACTCCGCGGATGGGCAGCAAGGAGTCCGGTGTCGCGAGTTGGTACGGGTATCCGTATCACGGACGGCGAGCAGCCAATGGTGAGATTTACGATATGGAGAAGCTGACGGCAGCCCATCGAACTCTTCCGTTCGATACCTGGGTTCGGGTTCGCAACCTGACGAACAACAAGTCAGTTGATGTGCGAATCCAGGATCGCGGCCCGTTCGTCAACGACCGCATTATCGACCTGTCGAAGGCAGCGGCGAGGCAGATCGACATGATCGGTCCGGGGATCGCGAAGGTGACGCTCACCATCATCGCTCCGCCTCCGGTCAAAGAGATCGAAAAAGAACCAGAACTCTTCGCGGTGCAGGTCGGTGCCTTTCGCGAACGTGCACGAGCCGAGTCAGTCCGCGATGCGATGAAGTCTGCCTATGGTCAGGCTCGAATCGTTGAACGTACTCTCGATGGCACCATCTATCGAGTCCTCGTCGGAGCTGAGGACACCGAAGACAAGGCGACCGCACTCGCTGAGCGGATCCGGGCGACAGGTTCGCCTGGGTTCGTTGTTCGCCTGGACGTCGTTCAGCCCTGAGAACCGAAGAGCACAGAAGCGAAAGACACAGAGAGGAATCGGCACGGGAACCCACTACACAGAAGAGTTACTGTGCCATGTTTCAGGCTGAACCCAGGCAACAACAACAACGGCCGTTAATCGGCAGCTCTGCCCGCATGGCCCAGCTCAAAGAAGCCATCGCGAAAATGGACGGGGCGCGCTGGCCCGTTCTCATCCTCGGCGAAACCGGTACCGGTAAGGAAGTCGTCGCACGACAGATTCATCAGCGAGGCACTCGAGGCCCGTTCGTAGTCATTGACTGCTCGGCGATTCCGCCTACCCTGATGGAAAGCGAACTCTTCGGCTGCGTCAAAGGTGCCTATACGGGTGCGAGCGGACCGCGAACCGGTCTAATTGAGGCAGCGAACGGCGGCACAGCTTTCTTCGATGAGGTCGGCGAGTTGCCTCTCGACGTCCAGGCGAAGCTTCTGCGCGTACTCCAGGAAAAGGAGTTTCGGCCAGTCGGGGCCACTCAGCCGCGGCAGTCGGACTTCAGGATTGTCGCTGCCACGAATCGTGACCTTGCTGCCGACGTCGAGCGAGGTACCTTCCGGCGAGATCTTTTCTTCCGGCTCAAGGTAATCACCCTTCGCATTCCGGCTTTGCGCGAACGTGTCGAGGACATTCCCGAGCTCATTCGCCACTTTCTTGTTCGTTACGGCAATCATTATAGTGTTACCCCTGAAGCGTCTCGCCTGTTGATGGCCTACGACTGGCCCGGCAATGTCCGCGAACTCGAGAATTGCGTACAGCATATGGTGGCCGTAAATTCCGGTCCGCTGCTGCAGCTCCACGATCTGCCGTCGACGGTAATGAACCGCGCGCAGATCCCGGATTCTCCTCTCGCCCGTATGGTTGCTGCCGTAGGCAACTCTGTAGCGCCTCAAACTAATTACGCGAAAAATGAAGGGCTCGATGATGACGATTCGCGGCCGATTCTTCCCTTACCGGAACTCGAGCGTCTCGAGATTTTGCGCGCACTCCGTCACACGCGAGGAGACCGAACCGCTGCCGCGCTTCTGCTGGGGATTGGACGCACCACTCTTTATCGCAAGCTTAAGGAGTACGGCGTAGAGGTGTAGGGGTGTCACAATCGGGGAGGTGCGAGCGACCATCGCGTTCGATGCTACGTACAGTGTCGGGCGTGAACTTTCGGGAGTCGGTGTCTACGCCAACGAGTTACTGACAGCTCTTACAGCTTCTCATACAGGGGCTCAGTTCAGACTGGGATATCGCTCACAGAGACTTCGTGCAGCATTCGCGCAGCGATTACCTCGAAACGCTTCCCGCGCCTTACTCACCGACTCGCTCTTCTTTCCGCTCATCCGGTGCGATCTGTTCCACGGACTAAACCAGCGGATGCCGGCGGTACAATTCCGTCGTTCGGTCTGTACCTTCCACGATCTGTTCGTCCTTACAGGGGACTACTCGACGCGGGACTTCCGGGAACGGTTCGCCGCACAGGCACGGGAAGCCGCGAGTCGAGCGGATCTGATCGTTGCTGTCTCGGCATTCACCGCCGGGCAGGTGACCTCCCTTCTGAATGTCGAGACCGAGCGGGTTCGGGTAGTCCATCACGGAGTTCGATCGCTGCGCGAGACCGGTCGTATAAGAAAGCCAATCGTCCTTCACGTCGGCGCCATCCAGCAGCGTAAGAACATCGTTCGTCTGGTGCGGGCATTCGAGTCAATGCCGCAATCATGGAATCTGGTACTCGCGGGTGCACCAAACGGATACGGGGCGGAAGAAGCCTTGGAATCCATCGGAAAAAGTTTCGCAAGGGATCGCATCAGGGTCACGGGTTACGTGAGCCCGGAAGAACTGGCGGAGCTCTACGCGACCTCATCGATCTTTGCCTTCCCATCGCTCGACGAAGGCTTTGGGATGCCTGTGGTGGAGGCAATGGCACACGGCATACCGGTGATTGCATCAGATCGATCGGCAATTCCCGAAGTATGCGGGAATGCGGCTCTGCTTTTCGATCCGACGTCGGTCGATGAGATTGCCGCAGCACTCACGACCCTGTCCGAAAACGAATCGCTCAGGGAAAGACTTACTGCACTTGGGAAAGAACGCTCCAGAGAATTTTCCTGGGCTAATGCAGCTGATAGAACCTGGGCTGTTTACCGCGAACTGGTACCTGGCCTCGAATGACTTACTGAGAACGCTGCTGGCCTTCTTCGTCGATCGAGATCTTTAACGCACGCAGGAACTTGTGATCCTGTGAGGTCCACTTGATCTTTCCGGCAGTCTCAAACTTTTCGGGCCGCACAGTCGGAGTGGATTCTGTGTCGTCCGCTTCTTCGCCATCCTCGCGTTTGTTGAACCCGATTGTCGCTTCGAGGACAAGGAACACGTCATAACCGGCCTGCTTGATATCACTAATCGCTTGCGCAATCCGCTCGGAGTCTGAGAGCGACTCGTTAATTGCGTTGCCGAGTTCCTGCATCAATTCCTTTAATCGCTCATCCACGACGCGCCTTCCCTTTCTGCGCTGTTACTTGCGCTCACCTGGGTGTTCGGGTTTCGGGTGCCCTCACTATACCACCTGCTATTGGATGCCGGCCAACGTGCTGTGTTGCATATCCGTGCGATCATGGCGGAAAGAAGGTGCTGAAAGCAGCCCAAAAGTTTGTCACACACGTGCTTCCCGGCGTCATTAAGCCGATCCGGGTTCTCTGGAACGAAGTTATAGGCTTTCTCTTCCTCAGCTTTGCTGTGCTCGGAGGTTTTTCCACCTGGCGCAGCTTTCGCCCAGGCGGTCAGGCAGCGGGAAATCCGATGGTTCTCCTTGTTGGAGGAGGTTTCTGTCTGATGCTCCTCTGGTATGGTCTGTCCTCATTTCGGCGCGCGAAGAAGATTGGTCGCTCGTGACCCGAAATGTCCTGTGATCAGCCCAGCGTCTGGTAAACTTTAAGTTCCGGTTTTCTCCTGAACCTTCAACCTGAAGTAGGTCTCGAAAGAACCACAGGTGGCCCCTGTCCGCAGGTGTCGCCGGATGTCTTCGCGGCATCACACTCTAAAGACCAGAGGCTAATGCATGGCAGATAATCAGCGGCATATCTTTACGTCGGAGTCGGTGACAGAAGGTCACCCCGACAAAATGGCCGATCAGATCTCGGACGCCGTTCTGGACGCCGTCCTGAAGGACGATCCGACCGGTCGAGTCGCGTGCGAAGTACTCGTCACCACGGGTATCTGTGTGGTCGCCGGGGAAATTACGACCAACACGTACGTCGACGTTCCGACGCTTGCGCGTGAAGTTATTAAGGATATCGGCTTCACCGATGCCGCTTACGGTTATGACTGCAAGACTTGCGGTGTTCTCAACGTGATTCAGGCGCAGTCGCCGGACATTGCGATGGGAGTCGACACCGGCGGAGCTGGCGATCAGGGTCTGATGTTCGGTTATGCCTGCAACGAAACCGAAGAGCTGATGCCGCTGCCGATCACTCTGGCCCACAAACTCACGCGCCGCCTCAGCGACGTCCGTCGCAGCGGGGAACTGGATTTCCTTCGTCCCGATGGCAAGTCCCAGGTTTCCGTTGAGTACGTAGGCAACAAGCCTGTCCGGGTGGACGCAGTCGTCATCTCGACGCAGCACCACGATAGTGTCAGCACCGAAGAGCTTCGGGACAAAGTCCGCAAGGTCGTCATCGACGCGGTTATTCCGAAGAAAATGGTCGACGACAAGACCAACTACTACATCAACCCGACCGGCCGATTCGTCATCGGTGGTCCCCATGGCGATACAGGCCTGACCGGCCGTAAAATCATTGTCGACACCTACGGCGGTATGGGTCGTCATGGTGGCGGCGCCTTCTCCGGCAAGGACCCGACGAAGGTCGACCGTTCGGCTTGCTATATGGCGCGCTACATCGCCAAGAACATTGTCGGTGCGGGTCTCGCTGACCGATGCGAAGTCCAGCTCGCCTACGCTATCGGAGTTGCCGAGCCTGTGTCCGTTCTGGTGAACACATTCGGAACCGGCAAGGTCGAAGAAACCATTCTCACCGAAATGGTTCGCGCAAATTTCCCGCTCACCCCCAAAGGCATCATCGATCACCTCAAACTTCGGCGTCCGATCTACCGTAAGACTGCCGCCTTCGGTCATTTCGGCCGTAGCGAAAGCTCCTTTACGTGGGAAGCACTGGATAAAGTGGAAGCACTTAGGGCTGGCGTTCCAGCCGCGGCTGCCGCTCGTTAAACGTTAACCTCTACCGCGGGCGGAGCCGCTACGGTACTCCGCCCGTCGTTCTTTTGTATTCACCTCTCTGCTGCCAGTAAACAATGTCCCCGACAGATACCTGCAAACGCGAAACTGAAATCACAGTACCAGTCGAAGAAATCGAACAGGCCACCGTACACGTAGTCTCGGAGATCCAGTCGAAAGCCCGAATCCCGGGATTCCGTCCCGGTAAAGCTCCGGTCAGCCTGATTCGGAGCCGGTTTCGCAACGAGATCCGGCAGGACGTAATCGAGCATGTTCTCCCGAAGGCGTTCCGTGCTCAGGCCGATAAAGAGCACTGGAATGTCGTAGGTACCCCCAACGTCACAGAAGTGCACTTCCACGACGGCGAACCCCTGCGGTTTAAAGCCGAGTTCGAAGTGGCCCCTCAATTCGAGCTTGGCGAATACCGCGGTCTCGAGATTCCCTACGCCGATCCGGTCGTCACTGAAGAAGATGTCGATAAGCGAGTCGAAGAACTCCGGAATCGGAAAGCAGAATTCGTTAACGAAGACCCCAGGCCGCTGCAGAACGGCGATTACGCAGTCATTCGGCTGGAGACGGTCAGCGGGGTCGAAGGTGAGCCAATCTCCAACGAAGACATGTCCATACACATCGGCGATCCCGAAACCTTGCCTGAGTTCAACGAGAACCTGGTCGGCGTGTCTCCGGAAGAGTCCCGCGAGTTCGACGTTACTTATCCCGACGACTATGGACAAGAACGTCTCTCAGGCCGTACCGTTCGGTTCCGGGTCACCGTCCGGAATGTGCGTCGCCGTGAGTTGCCGGAGCTCAACGACGAGTTCGCGCGAGATCTCGGCGATTACCAGAATCTGAAGGAGTTGCGCGAAGCTATCCGTGGCTCGATTCGCAGTGAGCGGGAATATACTGCTCAGCAACAGGCGAAGAATGCGGCCGTCGACAAGTTGACGGAGGCGCACCCGTTCCCGATTCCTGAGGCGTTCCTCGATCGTCAGATTGAGTTTCAAATCGACCGGCAGCTGCGCGAAATGGCAGGGCAGGGAGTCGACCCGAAAGAACTCGCGAAGCGCATCGACTGGAACAAGCTAAAGGAAGCACGTCGTAACGACGCCAGCAAAGACGTCCGCGCCTCATTGCTCCTGGAGCGCATCGCTGACGCCGAGGCGATTCACGCGACGAACGAAGAAGTCGACCGGGAACTCGCAATCATCGCGAAACGCGAACGGGAGCCGATCGCGGCTATGCGAGCCCGTCTCGAGAAGGACGGAACGCTGGGCCGTATGGCTGCACGAATCCGTACAGAAAAAGTGCTGAATTTCCTCTTTGAGAACGGTCGCAAGGTAGCGCCGCCGGCGCAAGTACCTGAGGCTGAAGTACCACAGCCAGCCGAGTAAAATCACGTACCAGCGGCGAGGTCACTCATCGCCGCTGGTTCCCGGACCATCATCGACGGAGTCTTGTACAGCATCGCGACGGTGTCCCTCTTCCGCAGTCTCGTCTCGACGCGGGCCGGAATCTCGTGTGCCCGCCAGCTCGGAACGCTCCCCAACACTGCCGGCGCGCCGATCGCCACTTGAGCTTTCATCGCTCTTAGCGGCTCGGCGCTCGCTTTTCGCAGACTTCGCCATATCTTCAAAGACGCGTTTGAAGGCTCGTCGTGACTTCACAAGTTAAACTGGATGAGAATGACTCCTGACGAGTTAGAAAGAGAGTACGTTGCGCTCCGACAGCAAGCAGAAGCTGTGCGGAGCTATCTTTGACGCGCCTGCAAAGCAGGCTGAATTAGCTAAGACCGAAGACGCGATCGCTGCTCCTGATTTCTGGAGCAACCCTGAGAAAAGCCAAAAGGTAATGCAGGATCGCAAGCGCCTTGAAGAAGCGGTCGGCAGCGCGGATAACGTGAAGCGAGGCACCGAAGACCTCGACACACTGTTCGAGCTGATGCGCGAAGGCGAGAACGTCTCAAACGATATCGAGACGCGAGATGCGCCGCTTCCGCGAGCAGTTGGAGAAGCTCGAGACGGCGATGCTGCTCGCAGGAGAGAACGACCATCGCAGCGCCATAGTGACGATCCACCCCGGTGCCGGCGGAACCGAAAGCCAGGACTGGGCCGAGATGCTGCATGCGGATGTACCTCCGCTGGGCGGAACGGATGGAATACAAAACCGAGATTACGGACCAGCTGGAAGGCGAAGGTGCCGGTATCAAGTCGGTGACCTTCGAGATCAACGGCGAAAACGTTTACGGCATGTTGCAGTCCGAAGTTGGTGTCCATCGACTCGTGCGCATTTCGCCGTTCGACTCTGCCGCACGTCGCCACACCTCCTTCGCATCCGTGTTCGTGTATCCGATGATCGACGACGAGATCAATATCGAGATCAAGCCCGACGATCTTCGTATCGACGTCTTCCGTGCAAGCGGAGCCGGCGGACAACACGTTAACCGAACCGAATCGGCCGTCCGGTTTACCCATCTTCCCACCGGGATAGTTGTGCAGTGTCAAAACGAGCGCTCGCAACACAAGAACCGCGCTTCAGCCATGAAGCAGCTCAAGGCCCGTCTGTACGAGCACGAACTCGAGAAAAAGAGAGCGGAAGAGCGTGTTCTCGAAGACTCGAAGCTCGACGTCAACTTCGGGTCACAGATCCGAAGTTATGTCCTTGCGCCATACCGGATGATTAAGGATCACCGAACCAAGTACTCGGTAGGCGATGTCGATCGTGTCCTGGACGGAGATCTGGAGGGTTTCATACGAACGTACCTGGTATGGAAGAAGACAGGGCGGCTTGCAGGAGACGGAGGCGGTAAAGACGAACTCGATTAGCGTGGAGGTCAGCGATGAGCAGATCGAGCGCGCGGCCGCACTCATTCGCGCAGGCAGGCTGGTCGCATTCCCGACAGAGACGGTCTATGGCCTCGGCGCGAACGCACTCGACGTCACCGCCGTCAAAAGAATTTTCGAGGCCAAAGGTCGTCCCAGCACCAGTCCACTGATCGTTCACGTCAGCACTGCCGATATGGCCAGACGAGAGGTTGTGGCCGACTGGCCAGCTGCGGCTCACGCTCTCAGTGACCGCTACTGGCCTGGTCCGCTGACGCTGGTGCTCCCAAAACGGATAACCATTCCCGACGAGGTGACGGCGGGACTGCCGACGGTTGGCGTTCGTATTCCCGCACATGATGTTGCAGCTCGTTTACTGGAAGCTGCGAATGTCCCGATAGCAGCACCAAGCGCCAACCGCTTCACTCAACTGTCTCCGACCAGCGCGCAACATGTTCGGTCAAGTCTCGGAAGCGCGGTCGATCTTATTCTTGACGGCGGTCCGACGACCGTTGGCATTGAGTCGACTGTCCTTTCACTGGCTGGTCCGGAACCGGTTCTCCTCCGGCCTGGAATGGTGAGTATCGGCGAACTGGAATCTGTGATTGGTCCGATTCAGCGACTCAGCGCAATCAACCCGGATGGTCCTCACGTCTCACCGGGACTGCACATTCGCCACTACTCCCCGAAGACTCCTCTCAGGATTGGCGGTCGGCCCACCGGGCACGATGTGTGGCTGTATCGGGAAAACTCAGATGCTAACGCAGGAAGGCAGGTCCGGTTACCCTATGCGGCAGCAGATTACGCCAACGTTTTGTACAAAACGCTCCACGACCTAGACAGGGAGAACTGGCGCGCGATCTGCATTGAGGCCGTACCCAGCACACCCGAATGGGAAGGGATCCGAGACAGGCTCCGACGGGCGGAAGAATGAGGCTGACGGACTACGTGTTCCGGGACATCAAGCAGCATCGCGGGCGTTGGTCCGCGCCTCACTCTTCACAAGAATAACCGTGTTCTCGGATATTGTGTAAGTCCCCGTTTGGGCAGTTTTCGAAGGAAGTGTGCGGTGGAAGTCCGATGCACATATGCGGGGCAGACGGTATAGGAAAGCTGGTACTTAGACTCCAGAACTGTGCAGACCGAAGCCATTCCAGTTCTCGGAGACGACGATCGAATTCGATGGATCCCGAGGATGAAACCGAACAGCAGCGGGTCCTATGAGCATGTTCCTTTCCTCCGGTAACAGATGTGCAATTGCTGTCACGTCCTGTGACGATTCATACTGCACGCCCCGCCAGGTCCAGCTGTAAAAGACTATGCTTTCGCGCACATCGAAGACCATTCCTTCTACCAGGCGCCCCTGCTTCTCCAGCAGGTGACGGCGATAGGCTTCCGGGTCTTTAGGTCGTCGAAAGCGGTTGTATACAACCATCCCCAGCAGGGAAACAACAGCTCCAGCAATCACGCATACCGCGGCAGCCTGGACGGACAAGCGCATGAGCAGTGGGTATAGACCAGTCTCTCATGCACTTGTGATTTGGAGTTAGTTGCCCGTGATCGTTACAACACTTCGGATATCGCCGGCGCGGATTTCGAAGGTGTTTGTTCCCGCGGTGGGACCGAGCCGAAGATCAAGGCCGAATAGTCCCGGTACATCGCTGTCGTACGAATTGACCGCAGACACCTCGCCGCCTCCCGTAACGACAGTCACCTGGGGCTGAACGGACGTAATAGGAACACCTGCGGAGTCGGTCATTCGGAACAGGACGGCATCTGACAGCACTCGACCACGCCGCCCGGTATCGGTTGTGTGCAGTTGCGTAACAGCCGACGGGATATCCGACGTGACTGCATACCACCACGGGACGCGAACTACAGTTCCGGAGGTCAGGCTTTTGAACGTTATAGTTCCTTCGCACCCTCCCGCGGCCAGACCAGTCGCGTCAAATGACACCGCAACGCCAGCTGTTTTGCCGCTGCGCACGGGCAGTGTGTCACCACTTGCAAGCGTTGGAAGTTGGGTGCAGGTCGGCGATTCGGCGGAAACAGAATATGTCTCATCGGCTGTACTCAGATTCTGAACACTAATAAGGCGTCCAACCGTACCCGAGTTAGAACCAGCACCAAAACTTACAGATACCGGCGTCACGGCAGTAGTGGAGTTAAGTGCGGCCTGCGCATCGGCGAGTCCCGTGCCACCGCGCTGAATCCCGAGCGTATGGCCGTCGCTGGTTTTCAATTCCCGAGCAGAGTTTACCAGCAGGGAGCGATATTGATCGACGGTCAGTCCTGGCCTTAGAGACTTAATCAGCGCTGCGATTCCGGCCACGGTCGGAGCCGAAAAGCTGGTGCCATTTACGGAAACGAACCCGGAAGGGTCGTACATCTCGCCCTTTGTATCGAACGTCTGGCTTGCAGTGTAATAGCTGGAGCCGACGGCAAGAAGATCGGGCTTGATGCTGAGGTCCACATCAGGTCCGATCGCCGAGAAGGATGGCAGCAGATTCGGTGTCATCGGAACAGGCGACAGACCAAAGTGCATCGTCACCCGAGTGTTGGAATCGCTCGCGATTGCCGCACGAAGTGCCTCACCCGCGCTGTAGGAAACCATCTGTCCGGGAAGCGTAGCGGAACCGACTGCCATTCCAACCGGTGCAGGAGAATCTCCGAGTGCGGTAACAACCGCACCAATCGCCCCCGCCTGCTGGGCATTGTTCAGCTTTGTTTCAAATGCGCACGAACCCCTTCGAATTAAGGCGATACGACCTGAAAGGGAGTCTGCCGGTAATGCGGAACAGGCTTGCCCATCGGTTGTAAGCGCACCCACATCAAAGCCGGGACCAGTTACGTCAGCAGAGGGTTTAGGGCCGTCACCTGGAAGCGATACGGCTGAAGGCTGATCGCCAGCCTGGACGGCAGTCGAAAACATTCGATCGTTCGTGCTTGCGCCAACACTGATCGCCGATCGAGCTGTTGCAGGGGAAGCGATGGTGTTCGAATCCGGACCGGTATTGCCCGCAGCGGCAACGACGATCACGCCGGCCAGCGCCGCTCGATCGATTGCCCCAACCGTAGGATCGTCCGCGAGCCTTGTCGCGAGCGGGCTGCCAAGACTGAGATTGATAACATCCATGCCGTCGGCGACAGCATCGTCCAGAGCCTTAAGAATCGCCGCATCGTTCGCATTGTCATTCACGCCCGGACTGCCGAAAACCTTGTAGCTTCCTATCCAGGCCTGAGGGGCAATACCGGTGATCGTCGCCAGAGGAGCCGCCGTTCGCACGCCGCCAATAATCATCGCCAGCGCAGTACCATGGCCCATTCGGTCCCGCGCGCTGGTGTCCGGATCGTGCGCCGACAGAAGATGGACGTAGCTGCGTGCAACGATTACCTTCCCATTGGTAAAGTCCAGATCGGAATCCTGATTCGTTCTTGGAAATGTTGCAGGAGGCGTTAGCGAAGAATTCTTTAATCCGGGCGAGTTGTTGTCAACGCCGGTATCGATAATGGCGACCTTCACGCCTGCCCCGGCTTTGTCGATCCCGAACTGGTTCCAGACCGAAACCACGTTGTGCAACTGAACCGCCCGGTCCAGCAGAAGCTGCTTTTGCCGAACGGGGTACACCTTTTGTACGCCCGGAATGGAGTTGAGCAGAGTGGCATTCGGTGCGTCGACCACAAGCGCGTTCGCGACTGTATCCAGACTGTCGAGGACGGTTATGTTTGCCTGATTCAGTCGGGCACGAACACCGGCTTGCTCCGCCCGGACACGCGCACGGTGTGTCGCCGCCGCCGCACTACGAGGCGAAAGTCGGACGCCTGCCGAATCCACCTCACCGGCCACAGGAGGCGTCGTCAGTTCAATAATGTATCGCCCGGGCACGACCTGCCCTGACGAACACACACAGAATACAAGGACCGCGAGCGCAGTCCGCCCAGTTACCTGCATAAGCTTGCTTACGTACTTAGAGTGACACAGGTATCCGGAGGAATCGTAAATTGTTAGTTAACTCTGCTACCGGCCGACTTCCTGGTGCTCGAAGACCTTCGCGTAGTCCTTCAGGAATTGATCCAGACCCTTGTCGGTCAGCGGGTGATTGAAAAGTGAGTCCAGTACCTTAAATGGCATCGTGCCAATCTGAGCACCAGCCATTGACGCCTCAATAACGTGATTGACGGAACGGATCGAGGCAGCAAGAACCTGAGTCTGGTACCCGTAATTCTCGTAAATCTGGACAATCTGCTGAATCAAGTCCATACCATTGATTCCGATGTCATCCAGACGACCAATGAATGGACTGATTATGTAAGCGCCCGCCTTTGCGGCAAGGAGGGCCTGTGCGGCCGAAAAGCACAACGTCACGTTGACGCGGATCTGTTCCCGGGACAGGATAGAACAAGATTTGATGCCATCGCGCGTCAGCGGCAACTTCACCACGACATTTTCGTGAATGCCTGCCAGCCGGCGGCCTTCTTCTACCATTTCCCTGGAAACCGTCGAGACAACCTCGGCGCTGATGTCGCCGTCGACGATGTCGCAGATCGCGGCAATCTGCTTCTCGATAGGGTTTCCCTCTTTCGCGATTAAAGTCGGGTTTGTAGTGACGCCATCGACGATGCCCCAATCAGCAGCCTTGCGCAGTTCGTCGAGATTCGCAGTATCCAGGAAGATTTTCATGGCGAGTTATTCCTCAGCGACGACCGGATTACGGAGGGTGCCGATTCCGGTGATTTCGATTTCTACAACTGACCGGGGGAGCATCGGACCCACGCCCGAAGGAGTTCCGGTGGCAATCAGATCACCAGGCCACAACGTCATATGTGCGGCGACATAGGCGATGATAGCATCCACACCGAAAATCATGTCCGTGAAAGGACCGTCCTGCTTTACCTCACCGTTTAGGCGCGTTTGTACCCTGGCAGTAGCCAAATTGACGGCTTCCACCGGCACCATCCACGGCCCAACCGCGCAGAACGTATCAAATCCCTTGCCGCGCGTAAACTGGACGTCCTGGCGTTGAATGTCCCGAGCTGTCACATCGTTCAAACACGTGAAGCCGCGAACAAAATCAAACGCCGACTCCCGGGAGACATGCCGCGCTGTCTTGCCTATGACGACGCCAAGCTCGCCTTCAAAGTGCACGTTTTGCGACTGCCTGGGGTAAACAATCGCATCCCCTGAGCCAATCAGCGATGACGGTGGCTTCAGGAATAGCAGCGGCGAAGTTGGAACTTCGTTTCCGAGCTCCTTTGCGTGTTCAACATAATTGCGACCGACACACACGATCTTCGAAGGTGAACATGGCGGTAGGATTCGCGCGTTCTCGGGCAGATCGCCGCGGTCGAGATCACCATAATGGATTTCGCCGTGGCTATCAGGCGTGCTGGACGCCACAGTCGGGTCGAGTGTGTAACGGACAATTCGGCTCACCCGAATCATCGTAGCCGATAACGAAACCAGCGAAATGAAAACGTGTCCAATGGGCATGACGATGATCGACCCAAACGAGATGGTCCGCGGTATGGTGTCTGAAATCGCCCGTGACGTCTGGTACATTCCCGCGCTGATGGCGAACGCCTATTTCATCGGAGAACGGAATGGGCCCTGGGTGCTGGTCGACGCTGGAGTCCCCGGCACGGCAGCCTGGTTTCACGCCGCAGCGCAGTATATCTACGGCGATCGCAAACCCGAAGCCATTGTCCTGACGCACGGCCATTTCGACCATGTTGGCGCCCTTAAGGAGCTCGCCGATGCATGGAACGTGCCGATTTACGCACACGGGCTCGAGTGGCCTTACCTTGATGGCCGCGATGATTATCCGCCGCCTGATCCGACGGTTGGCGGGATGATGGCTCAAATGTCGAGGCTGTTTCCACGGGGAGGCATCAACGTTAAAGACAGGCTCCGATCTCTGCCCATCGACCACTCCGTGCCGAGTTCGTCCGGCTGGCGTTTTCTTCACACGCCAGGTCACTCTCCGGGCCACATTTCGCTCTTTCGTGACGAAGACCGCGTTCTGATCGCGGGCGACGCGGTGATCACGATCGATCAGCAGAACCCAGTCAAACTGGTTTCTCAGATTCGTGAGTTCTACCCACCTCCGAGATACTTCACACCAGACTGGAAACAGGCGTATGGGAGCGTACAGACGCTGGCTGATCTCCGTCCGGACGTAGTTGCAACCGGACACGGTCTGCCGATCTCCGGTGAGGACGCAACCAGAGGTCTCATCCGCCTGCTTCAGAATTTCTGGGAACGGGCACCCAAACAAGGTCGATACCTCAACACGCCAGCACTTGCCGACGCCCAGGGCACTTACTATACGCCGCCGAAACCTTACGACCCGATGCCGCTTTACGCTGCCGGAGTCGCGCTGATCGCAGCAGGCATGTTCGCGATGGCGAAGCGTGCCGAACGAGACCGACATCTCGCGTCACAGTAGACCTTGCCTTCCAACGACAAGCCCGTTCTTATTTACGACGGAAACTGCGGCTTCTGCAAAATCTGGATCGACTACGGCAAAAAGCTGACCGGTGACGCAGTCGCGTACGAATCATCGCAGCAGGCGGGAAGCCAGTATCCTCAAATACCACCGGCGGAATTCGGCAGGTCGGTTCAGCTGGTGTATCCGTCCGGCGAAGTTGCGACGGCTGCACGGGCAGTTTATGAGACACTCGCTACCAATCCCTCCAGGCATCGCCTGCTTGATCTGTATCATCGTTCGCCGGGCTTTGCATGGCTGAGCGAAGTGATGTACCGGTTCATCGCTGGTCACCGCAATCTCTCCTATTGGGTGACAGTGCTGCTGTGGGGAAGACGTGTCGAGCCTCTCAGGTTCGATGCTGTCCAAAGCATCTTCCGAACAGCCCTCGCGGCTATCTACCTGATTGCTTTCGTGTCGTTCGGCGTTCAGGCCATGGCACTCATCGGCTCCCGCGGAGTCCTGCCTGTTGCTCTCTATTTCCGCCGTGTTCACCAGGTCATTGGCACCGGGTCATGGCTGGCAGCTCCTTCCCTTCTTTGGCTGAACCAGACTGACCAGTTCATTCAGGGAATCTGGCTGGTCGGCGCCTTCTGCGCTGTCGTCGCCATGACCGGTATTCTGTGGCGGCCCGCCCTTCTCGTCTGCTTCCTCTGTTATCTGTCGTTGCTCAATGGCTCGGAGGAATTCCTTGGGTATCAGTGGGACATTCTGCTGTTAGAAGCTGGGTTCCTGGCGCTGTTCCTTGGGTATTCCAGAGTGGTGGTCTGGTTGTTCCGATGGCTGCTGTTCCGGCTGATGTTCCTTTCAGGCGCAGTGAAGCTGCTCAGTGGTGATCCTGCCTGGCACGGCCTGAGTGCGCTGATGGTGCACTTTCAGACACAACCCATACCTACACCCCTCGCGTGGTATGCCAATCAGCTCCCACATTGGTTTCTGCAGCTGTCATGTGCTCTGGTGTTCGTGATTGAACTGGTCCTTCCCTTCTTCGTCTTTGGTCCGCGACGGGTTCGCCTGATCGCAGCGCTCGGAGTGATCGGGCTGCAGGTGCTGATCATACTTACAGGCAACTACGCCTTTTTCAACTGGCTTTCGCTTGCACTCTGCCTGTTCCTTTTCGACGATGCGCAACTGGAGCGCTGGTTGCATATTCCGTGGTCGAACTGGTTTACCGGCATACACCGAAGCTTTCTGCCGGAACGACTCCGTAGAGCCATCGTCGGCGCGTTCTCAATCATTATCGTCGGCCTCAGCACGTTGTTCTTTATTCAAACCGTCCGCGCGCAGTGGCTGCCGTCGGCCGCCCGATCGCTGATTTCGACGGCTGCGCCGTTTGGCATTACCAGCAGCTATGGTCTGTTCGCGACCATGACCACAACCCGGCCGGAGATAATTATCGAAGGCTCCACAGACGGGGTTACGTGGCAGCCTTACGAATTCAAATACAAACCCGGACAGTTGGATCGGCGACCGCCATGGGTCGCACCGCATCAACCACGGCTCGACTGGCAAATGTGGTTTGCAGCGCTTGGAAGCTATCAGGAGAACGTGTGGTTTCTCAACCTGCTGGCACGTCTGCTTCAGGCTGAGCCAGTTGTGCTCGCACAACTGGCGCGAAGTCCGTTCGGCAATGCCCGTCCTGTCCTCGTCCGCGCGACGGTCTTCGAGTACAAGTTCACAGACCGGACAACGCGCGACAAGACTGGCAATTGGTGGAGTCGCACACAACTCGGCAGTTACGTTCCCCCGGTTACTCTGCAGGATCTGTCACGTTTGCCTCTTCTCAGAGCAGAGGCAACTAACTCTGGCCGGTAGTCTTACGAGCTGCGCAGCACAATCTTTCCAAAATGCGCTCCGCTCTCCATATAGCGGAGCGCTTCTGAAGCCTCCCCGAAATCAAATACTCGATCGATCACAGGACGGACCTGATGCGCCTCCATCGCGCGCAACATGTCTTCCGCCATTTCCCGCGATCCGACAAAAATGCCCTGAAGTCGGATGTTCCGCATGAAGATCGGCGTAAAGTCGATCTCTCCACGCCCGCTCAGAACTCCTATGAGGTGAACGATTCCGCCTGGTCGAACAGCTCGCAGCGATTTCGGAAGGGTATCTTTTCCGCCGACCTCGACGATGTGGTCCACTCCGCGTACCAGCTTCTGCCAATCCGGTTCCTCGACGTAGTTGAGGACCTCCTCGGCGCCCATCGCCTTCAGCCTTTCCATCTTCTCTGGCTTACTCGACATCGCGATCACGCGCGATTTCATCAGCTTTGCGAACTGCAGTGCGAATACCGAGACACCGCCGCTGCCCTGAATCAGGACAGTCTCCTCCGGGCGCAAATGTCCCTCACTGATGAGTGCGTGCCATGCGGTTACACCCGCGCAGGGAAGCGTTGCGGCCTCATCGAAGCTGAGGTAATCGGGAACCTTGACGATTGCATCCTCCTCGATGACGAGTTCCTCCGCAGCGACGCCCACGCCACCGGCTCCGAGTGCCGAACGATGCGCTTCTTCCGTTGGCTGGCCCGAGATCCATTTCGGCATGAATACGCTCATGACGCGATCGCCGGGGCTGAGTCGCGTCACACCTTCACCAACCTTCAGGACCTCGCCGGCACCGTCAGAAAACGGCGTGGCAGGCAGCTTCATCTTCGGATTGTAGAGACCACGAACGACCATGACATCCCTGTAGTTGAGTGACCAGGCGTGAACTCGGACGAGTACTTCGCCCTTGCCAGGCGACGGCGTCTCTCGTTCAACGACAGCCAGTTTGTCCAGTCCGAACTCGCGTATTTCGAGTGCTCGCATATCTCTATCCTTGTACACTGAAGTCATGTCCTTCGCGGGCAAACGCGTGCTTGCCCTCGAAAGCCGTCGCGCAACGGAAACAGCGGAACTGATTCGACGCAACGGAGGCGAGCCGGTCGTGGCGCCGTCAATGCGCGAAGTTCCGTTGGAGACGAATAACGACGCCTTACTCTTCGCCGAACGTCTCTTTTCGGGTACGTTCGACTGCATGATCTTTCTCACCGGCGTCGGAACTCGCTACCTCGCGACGCTTGTCGCGTTACGTCACGGCCCTGACGCGTTTCCGTCCGCACTAAGGAAGATCACGGTCGTTGCCCGCGGACCCAAACCCATCGCTGCTCTCCGGGAATTGAATGTCCCGGTACAAGTGACTGTTCCCGAACCCAATACCTGGCGCGAGATAGTCGCCGTGATGCAGGAACGGCCCGAACGCAACCTCGCTGTCCAGCTGTACGGAGCGTATCCGAAAGAGTTGCTTGAATCGTTGCAGACAAACGGCAGGACGGTGACTCCCGTTCCGATCTACACCTGGGCGCTGCCCGATGATACGGAACCGCTGAAGCAGGCAGCAATGAAACTGTCCGCTGGTCATTTTGATTTCGTGCTCCTGACGAGTTCGCACCAAATCGTCCATTTGATGCAAGTCGCTCGCGATCTCGGTATTGAGGCCGCTGTTCATGCAGCTCTGAAGAACACGACAGTCGCTTCGATCGGGCCGGACACATCCAATACCTTGCGTGAGTTCGGCATCGAACCGGCGATGGAGCCTTCGCATCCCAAACTTGGAATTCTCGTGAAGGAGGCTGCTGAATATGCCCCGGCCAGATCCTGACGACGAACGCAGTTTCATGATGAAGTACGCCGAGTATTCGCAACTTGCGATTGCGCTTCCGGCAGGTACGTTTGTCGGCTACCTGATTGGCTGGCTTCTCGACAAGTGGTTGGGTACGACCTTCCTCTGGCTCGTTTTCCTTGTGCTTGGCAGCGTTGCCGGTCTGATCCAGGTAGTTCGCTTCGTACAATCGCGTGGCAAGAGTTGAGCTGGAGCCGTTCGCCCTGCGAACGTACCGCTTTATTGGGACCCTTGCTCTGCTCGGGACCGTTGTCGCCCTCCTGCGCTGGGGCGGAGCGGCGGGATTGGGTTTCGCTCTTGGGTCGGCATTCTCCGCTCTGAACTTCCGGCTGTGGCACGGGACGGTGAGGCGCGTCGGAGGTCCAAAATCGCCCCTAACCGCAATGGTTGGAATGCGCTACATCGTTTTCGTACTACTCGGTTATGCTATACTCAAGTACTTTGAGGCGAACGTTCTGGCTGCCCTTGCGGGCTGCTTCGTCGCGGTTACTGCCGTAGTCCTCGAAGTCCTGCTCGAACTCATCTATGGAACATGAACTCTGGCTCACACGCCTGTTCAATGACTACCTTCCGGGCGTCGCGAACAGTATCCTGAGCCTCGCGGGACAACCGACATCTCCACGGCCGTGGCCGAACTACATGACGATGGAGATTCTGGTTGCGGTCATCGTTATCGTGTTTTTCACGATACTTCGTGGTTCACTATCGATGGACCGGCCAGGCAAACTTCAGCACCTCATTGAGGTGATCTACGACTTTCTCCGGGGACAGACCGAAGAGGCAGCAGGACAGCGCAGCTTCAGGCACATTCCCTTTTTCGCCACTCTTTTCTTCTTCATCCTGTTCTGCAACCTGATCGGGATTATTCCAGGTTTCGAAGCGCCGACTATGTTCCCGGCAGTGACGCTCGGCTGCGCGATGGTGACATTCGTGTTTTTCAACTGGGTGGGCGTTCAGGCACAAGGCGTCGGAGGCTATCTGGCGCACTTCACGGGCGGGCAGAAGTTTCCGTTATCGCTGCTGATGGTACCTATCGAAATGGTCAGTACGCTCGCTCGCCCGCTTTCACTGACGATTCGTCTTTACGCCAACATGCTTGCCGGTGAAAAGGTCACTCTGGTCTTCATTGGCCTGACGTACCTGGTTGCACCAGCTCTGTTTATGGGACTGCACGTCTTCGTGTCCTTCCTGCAGGCATACGTCTTTGTAGTGCTGACGATGATGTACGTCGGCGGTGCGAACGCCGAACACTCTCACGACAGTCACCACGGCATCGAACCCGACGCGGACGGTACGCACAGGCACTAGAGTTTTCGCAGTGCGGCGGCAGTGTGAGCGCCCGGCGTCCCAACGCACGGTGTCGAACCACCTCCTGACTCGCCGAATTTACTTACAAGGAGAAAATGATGAAGGGGAAGATGTTTCTGCTTCTGCTGGCGCTGGTCCTCCTCGCCAGCCCAGTATTCGCTCAGGGGACCGGAAACGGCAATGCTGTTCCGGCAGTCACGATCACCGGTGGTATCGCCATGGCAATCGCCAGCGGTCTTTGCGGACTCGGTCAGGGCCGTGCAGTTGCTTCAGCCGCTGAAGCGATCGCGCGTAATCCTGGGGCCGCTGACGCCATCCGAGGCGCTCTGCTGCTCGGTCTGGTGCTGATCGAATCGCTCGCGCTGTATACCCTCGTTATTATCTTTGCGAAGGGCTGATCCGAAACAAACTGAGGGGCCGCCCGAAGAGGGCGGCCCTTTTTCCGTTTTATGTCTATCAAATTCGCCGGAATCTATCCACCAATTACTACACCGTTCAACGCCGAGGGCGAGATTTACAAGATCAAACTGCGGCACAACGTCGAGAAGTGGAATCAGACTGCGCTGTCAGGGTATGTAGTTTGCGGCTCGACAGGGGAGAGTGTCATGCTCACTCCTGAAGAGAAGTATCTGTGCTGGGAGATCGTCGCTGATGCGGCCGCGCCCGGCAAACTGCTCATGGCTGGGACAGGGTGTCGAGAGCGTCCGTGAAACTGTAGCCCTGACCAACAAGGCGGCTGAGATGGGCTATAAGGCGGCGATGGTTCGAACGCCGCATTATTACAAGAATCTCGTAAATCGGAACGATGCGCAGTGCCTGTTCTTCCGTGCCGTTGCCGATCAGGCGAAAATTCCGCTGATGATTTATAACTGGCCTCAGGCCACGGGTGTCGACATTTCTCCCGAGGCTGTCGCCGCACTCAGCGAGCATCCTAATATCCTTGCGATCAAGGAAAGCTCAGGTAACCTCGAGAAGGTCATGCAGATGATCCGCGAGGTCAAGGCCGGCTTTCAGATCCTTGTCGGATCGGCACCGACACTCGCGCCGTCATTGGCAGCAGGAGCGGTTGGCGCTGTTCTGGCGTTCGCGAATGCCGCGCCTTACGCCACAATCACGATTTGGGAAGCACATCGCAGTCGTGAGACGGAAGCCGCCGCCGACTGGCAGGCGCGGATCTCACGAGCGGCACAACTCGTCACGACGAAGTACGGCGTCTCGGGCCTGAAGTACGCGATGGATCTGATGGGCTATTATGGCGGTCCACCACGATTGCCGCTGGTCCCGCCCTCGCCGGAAGCGAAGCACGAGATAGAGCAGGCCTTCGATAAGCTCCGAGGCTAGTGGAATTCTATCTTCGTGACCTCTCCCGACGTGCCGTAGGTCTGATTCGCAACGGGCCGATATTCGATTTCGACGGGTCGGTCAAAGGGTCCGCAGGCAAGCTCCTGGGGAAGCCCGGCGCCTCTGGATGTTTCGGTCAGCAGCAAGAACAGATGCGGTGTGATGTGCAGCCTGGCCTTGTTGCCGAGACAATCCACCTGGGTCAGTGTCCCTGAGAGCTTCTCGACCGAAACGGGACTGCCTTCGTCGTAAGGATGTTTCGGCGCGATCTTCAAACGTCCCGCGCTCATTTGCAATTCCGTCGTCTCCAGCACTTCCCGAGCTTGCGTCAGGCCAGGGTCGAGCCGGAGCGCCTCCTTTAAAGCGGCCACTACCTCCGAATCCGGCGAGCCCAGCTCGCGCAGAATCAGGGCGTAATCCAGGCGAAGCCGCGCGCTCGTACTGCCCAGCTTCATCGCACATTCGTAGTGCTTACGCGCCAGTTGATCCTCTTTTCGGGCAAGAGCCACATCGCCCAGAGCTGTTTCGTACACAGGGTTATTCAAATGCTTCGCCGCAGCCTTCCGGAGCAGTTGTTCCGCCGGATCAGGACGATGTATCGCGATCAACAGGTCCGCAAGCGCGAGGTCCGAGTCGGCTTCGCCCAGCCGTTCAGGTGTCGCTTTTCCGGCTGCTTGGAAACGCCGCGTGGGAAAGGACACGCCGGCGAACTGACCGCGATCGATGTAGTCCGTCAGATCGGAAAAAACTTTCTTTGGGGACTTGTGAAAGCTCGCCTGGAGCGCCTCTTCTGCCGTTGTTCCCGTAAGCAGGAGGTCCACGAACTTCGGCATCTCTGGACGGTACGCCGGCGCAAAATTCAGCATGTGCACCAACGCCCAGCTCTCTGCGTAGAACAATCCGCTCTTATTTCGCTCGTTGTACTCCAGCGAGGTGTGATTAACGCGGAACAGGTCGGTTAATGGCAGTAATCGCGAATCTTTTAGGATCGCGATGTGCGCCGGAATCGGTTGACCTATCCGAACGTCCCTGGACCCCAAATCGGTCGTCGAGTAAACTTCTGCCGTCCCCTCGTTAAACCACGTTGGCGCTTCCACTCCGGCGCGGTGCAGCACAAGGTGAACGTACTCGTGGAAGACAACGCGGTACAGGTCCGGCGCGTCGGCACGGATGACGATATAGTCGCGGTCACTGCCGCTGGCGTAATAGCCAGCGGCGCTGTCCCCGATTCGAAAGGGAGCGAACGCCCGCTCAGACGGAAAGACAACAACTCTCACCGGGAGCGGAGTCAGGTTCCGGCTGCCAGCCCGGGTTTCAATTACGTGACGGATCTGGCCGATTCGCTGCAAGACCTCGCGACCCGTTGCCGTGCCAGCTCCGGAAAGAACTTCCAACCCGTCGGCCGTGAGACGAAGCCACGTGGAATCAGCAAGTAATGCCTGGGACAGCGCCAACGCCATGACCGTGATCCAAATTTTCGATTGGATTCCGGACCGAGCACCCCCGGTAGTGTGGGTTATGACGAGTCTGGTTATGGAGCCCCAGGTTACACTTCTTCATCGCGTCAGTAATATTGTCAGTTCCGAGCGTTCTCTCGACGAAATGCTCGGCGAAATCATAGGTTTGACGGTGCAAGTTACCGATTGTGATGCTTGTCTCGTGTACCTGATCGAGAAGGAGACGGGTGACATTGTCCTCAGGGCATCACAGGTGCCGCACGCGGCTGACCTGGGGAATCTCCGAATGGCGATGGGCGAGGGTATTACCGGCTGGGTGGTGGAGCACAAGGCTGTGGTTGCACTTCCAGCTAACGCCATTCAGGACAACCGGTTCAAACGATTTCCGGCCCTGGTCGAAGATACTTACGAAGCGTTTCTTTCCGTTCCTCTGATCACCGGCGGCGATATGGTCGGTGTCGTCAACGTGCATCATCGCGAGGCGCACAACCACACGCCTGAAGAGATCGGGCTGCTGACCTTCATCGGCGAGCAGATGGGCGGGGCGATCACTCGTGGGCTCCTTTCTGAGCAGAATGCACGGTTGCTCGAAGAAACACAGGAAATGAAGCGTCAGCTTGAAACGCGCAAGCTGGTGGAGCGCGCCAAGGGCATTCTCCAGTTCAAGTACAAGCTGACCGAAGAAGAAGCGTATCTGAGGCTTCGCAATGAAAGCCGCCGACTGCGCCGGCCAATGCGCGACCTCGCAGAGGCCATTATCCTCGCCGAGGATCTCAGCCGCAAGACAGAATCCGCAATTGCCGGCCGTGTAGACGAGGATTGATCGTACGATGGTGATTTGCCACCATTCCGTCCGCTGGTCCGCAACCCGCACCTGCTGACCATAGCCAGTAACTTCGTAAAACGAAGGCTGGATACGAAGCGCTTCCCAGTGCAGGAGGAATTTATCGAGACGGAGCCGGGGGTGCAGATTCTTGTGCTCTCCCAGGCTCCGGCCGCTAAGCCCAAAGCCCATGTCGTAATGGTTCATGGTCTGGAAGGATCCAGTAACGCCGGATATCTTCGCAGCCTGGCACAACTCGCGCTCGAACACGGGTACGCAACCCATCGCACGAACATGCGATCATGCGGTGGTACTGACGAACGCTGCAGTACTATGTATCACGCTGGTTTGACCTCCGACACTCTCGCCATAATGCGGCGATTGGGAGAAGCTGTCTACCTCGTCGGATTCTCGCTTGGCGGCAATGTTGCGCTCAAACTCGCCGGTGAACTGGCTGCGGACGGTCCATCGCTGCTTCGCGGAGTTGTCGCCGTGTCCACACCCATAGATTTAGCTGCTTGCGTCAGGAAACTGTCAACGAGTGAGAACCGTATTTACGAGTGGCGCTTCCTCCGAGCGCTACGTGAGCGGATCCGTCGGCGTGAAGGTGCGGCAGCTTCTGCCAAACTACGCGGGGTCCGCTCCGTTTATCAGTTCGACGACACCTACGTTGCTCCATTTTTCGGGTTCGGTACTGCGGATAACTACTACGCCACGCAGTCGTCCATCGGCTATTTGCCGAAAATTCAGGTGCCTACACTGATTATTCAGGCGAAGGACGACCCAATGATCCCGTTTGAGGTTTTTGGCGACCAGCGGCTAACCGGAAATCCACTGATCGGCCTGCATGCCGTCGAGCACGGGGGCCATCTGGGATTTATCTCCGGCAGCGAGCCGCATTTCTGGGTTGATCGAGTGATTCTCGACTGGGTCGAGCGGCACTGAGCGCTATTTTTCTTCGTCGAGAATCTTCGTTTTCTCGTTCAGCGTGAACATCTCGTCATCGAGGCCTTTGTTGATGACGCACGACTCGGAGAACATCTCAAAAACCTTCTCGCCGTTTCGTTCCGTCAGAATATTGAACGGCCACATGACGCCCTCTCCAACATCGCGGAATTTCGTAAATACGGTCGCATAATCGTCTTTTTCTTTCGTTTTCGGGTCGCGAACTGACCAGGTCTCGCGCACGGGGAGCTTGCTCGTGTGGTGGAAATATACCCTCAGAACATTATTGTTTGCGTCTGTAATATCAACCACCTCGACCGGTGTATTCTGCCAGACATCGGCACCCCGCGATTCGAAAATCAGACCCGGCTCTTTCAGCCTCGTATGCAGCAGGTAGAGGATATTGTTCCGGGTGGAAGTCGCGTATTTGCGGAAACGTTCCTCGGGCAGTGGGGCGGCGCCTCGAAACGTGACCGAGTATGCTTTGTCCTCGAGGAACAGAAGATAATAACTGTCGTCCTTGCCGAATACCTGTCGTTCGCGCTGGCCAATCTCATTGTTTATTGCCGACTGGAGATAGCGCGTGTAGATTTTTGCACGCGATAACCCCGTCAACCGCGAACGGTAAAACGAGTAGGCGCGGCCTTCCTCGATTCGATCCTGCATTGCGAGGAACTTCTCGCCGCCCAGTGCCTCCAATGCTTCGCTGATAACTCTTTTGCCGCGCTCGGCTGCTGTTTCGGCGGGCAGGAGACCCGCCGAAGCTGACAGCAAGCAGATTGCGGCCACCACATGCTTCATGGTTTCTTTCCGACGTCTTCCGCTTTTAGCCCTGAGTTGAGCTTGATGCTCGTCGACTCCATATCGGCAAACTTCTTACCAGCCTGCTCAATGGTCGTATGAAAAGGCGCCTTGAGTCCGCCCTCGACGTTCCGCCAGTCACTAAAGATCTCCGTCACGTCAACCGGACCCTGCTGGCCGACGGAATGGTAGGTCTGTCGTGCGGGTAGTCCGGTCGCCGTATCGAACTGAATCGTGACCGACTCTCCGGCTTTGTTGCGAACCTGAATCGTATTGTCCGAAACAGCGGAGATCGTAATATCCGGGTTTGTATCTGACTGGTAAAGCATCGTCAAGTTACGGAAAACCGAACCTTGCACCTGTTTGATTACAGGCGGTGGCATCGGCATGGTTCCCTGGGGCGTTACCATCCACCCTTCCTTGCCGTTCCACACCGAGGTGATCTTTCCGAACGGAAGAGTCTGAACCGCTCGAATGGTGTCGGGAAGGACAAACTCCGTTGCCTGCTGCACTTTGATGTTTCCTCCACCCTGGGAGATGGTCAGCGTACCTTCCGAAGAAACATCTTTAACCGCCCTGATCTTGTCAGCGCCCCCAAGAGCTTGCTGGGCTTTGGCGAAGAGCGCTTTGCCTTTTGCCTGAGCTGCAGGGTCCGCCTGTGTCGTCCTGCCTGCGCCTGGCTCCGGAATGGTCAGATCGAGCTCATTCACTTTACCCAGAGCGCTGAGCGGGGTCCCGAACTCCTTTGGATTCCCCACCGCAACGATCGTAAATTGTTCCGGCTTGATGTATTCCTTTGCAACCCGAAGGACATCAGCCTTCGTTGTCGCCTCGACGCCTTTCTGGTACTGGAATATGAAGTCTTTCGGATAGCCAAAGTACTCATACGTGACGTACCGCGTGAGGACTTTCCGCGGCTGATCGAAATTGAACACAAAGCTATTCAGAACGGCGCTCTTGGCGGTCTGAAGCTCCTGATCAGTCACCTCGGCAGCGCGAATCTTATCGACTTCCTCCCTAACGGCTTTGATCGCGTCGACGGTTGACTGAGACTTGGTGCTGCCCCCGAGCCGGAGCACCCCGGGATGGTCGTAGCTCGCGTGCCAACCTCCGCCGATGTTGTACGCGAGCCCCTTCCGAGTGCGAACATTCAGGAACAACCGGCTGGAAAAGCCTCCGCCAAGAATGTCAGACATGACCGACAGTGCAGGGTAATCTTTGTCGCGGAAAACACCGCCGAGATGTCCTATGTTGAAAAAAGTCTGAGTGACGTCGCTCTTGGTGCCTTCGTAAACTCCGTTCGCACTTGTTTGACGCTGCACTTGCGGGAACGGCGGGACGGGCTGACCTTTGATCGTCCAGTCTGCGAAGAGTTTCTCGAGCTTCTGGCGCATATCAGCAGTATTGAAATCGCCTGAGATGGCCAGCATGACGTTTTCCGGAAAGAAGTACCGGTTATAAAACGACTGCAGATCCTCACGCTTGATGTTGTCGACGTGCTCGTATTGCATCTCCCAGCCATAGGGATTGTTCCTGCCATAGACAATCGACTGGAACTCGCGGTCGGAGATGCCGTCTGCATCATCGTTTCGACGAGAGATTCCACTTTTCGTCTGCGTTTTGGCAAGATCCAGGCGATCCTGGCGAAACTCGGGAGTGGTGAGAACCTCTTTGAAAATGGTAAGAACCTGGTCTGTGTTTTCTTTCAGCGCACTGAACGACACGGAGCCGCTGGTCTCGCCAATGCTGGCTTCCACGCTGGCGGCCATAGACTCCAGCGTGTTATCAAGCTGGTCGCCTGTGTGCGCCTTAGTTCCGCCGGTTCGGAGAACACTGCCAGTTATACCTGCGAGACCGACCTTATCGGGTGGATCGAACAGGTTGCCGGTTCGTACCAAAGCTGTGCCGCTTACAAGGGGCAGCTCGTGGTTCTCGAGCATATAGACGCGCATCCCGTTCGGCAGGCGGAATGTTGTGACCTCCGGAATCTTGACTTCCCGCAGCGTGGGGAACTTGAGCTCCTGAATCCTCGGCAGAGTATCTGCACCCGAGGCGGACAGCGCTGTCATGACCGCAAGAAGCAGCAGAGTTCTTTTCACTTCGCACCTCCAGAGGTTGCTTTGGCGGCTGGTTGCTCGGTCCAGACCACGGACTCGTGCTGCGGAACGAAAATCTGCCGGGCGACTCTCTGAACGTCGTCAGCAGTGACTTTCTCAATATCCGCAAGTCCCTTGATCATGTAGCGCCAATCGCCGTAATTCACGTAATAAGAAGGAAGCTGCTGCGCGAGGCCGGCATTGCTGTCAAGCTGCCGAATTTGCCCCGCACGGATCTTCGTCTTTACGCGCTTAAGCGTTTCCTCGTCGACCTTCTCATTTTTGAGCTTCTCCAGGTTGTCGTATATTCCTCTTTCCACCTCCTGAACCGTATGCCCTGAATTGGGCAAACCGAAGAAGAGAAACAGGTTTGTGTACTTACCGGAGGGAAACGAGGACCCAGCCTGGACGGCCAGCGCGATTTTTCGCTTCTCGACCAGATCTTTATAGAGCATGCCAGTTCGCCCGCTCGAAAGAATTCCATCAATTACATCGAGAACCGGGTCGGCAGGATCGCGCTGATCCGGCCGTTTGTAGCCAAGGGCGATCATAGGCTGCGATTCAGCGGTGAAGTGTTCCCGCCGCTCCGCTTTCTGTTCCGGCTCGGTGATCGAAAGCGGAGGCGGCGCGGGCGACTTCGGGATGTCTCCGAAGTATTTGGTTGCCAGCGCTTTCGCCTGTGCGGGGTTGACGTCTCCCACTATCGCGACCGTGACGTTCGACGGCACATAGTATTTCTTAAAGAATGCCTGGGCGTCGCTCACCCGGAGTGCGTCGATGTCTTTCGACGGTCCGATGTAGTAGTGATAGGGATGATTCTTGAACGCGGTTTCGAGTAGTGCTTCGATCAACTTGCCCTGAGGATTGGATTCGAGCCGCATGCGCCGCTCTTCCTGAATGACATCACGCTCTTTGTAGAACTCGCGGAACACAGGGTGCTTGAAGAACTCTGAGCTCATCAGGAACCAGAGTTCAATTTTGTTCGAAGGCAGCGAATAGAAGTAAACCGTATAGTCGAATCCCGTTCCGGCATTGAAGCCGACGCCACCCTCTTCCTCGATCGTCCGCGGATAGGCGTTTGGATCGACGTACTGGTTTGCGTCGTCAATTGCTTTCTTCAGTTCTGCCTCGACTTTGTCAACGTCCGCCTTCTGATTGCTCTTCTCGGCGGCATCGAGTTTGTCGTAGACTTTTTCGACGTTCTCAAGAGCCTTCTGCTCGTCCTGCCAGTCTTTGGAGCCGACCGTCCGGATACCCTTGCCGATCATGTGCTCAAACATGTGCGCGATCGAGGTCTTGCCGGCAGGATCGTTGGCTGAACCGGCGTTGACGTAGGCATTGAACGAGACGACGGGTGCGTCATGCCGCTCAAAAACGATGAAATGCATGCCGTTAGGCAGGGTAAATTCCGTGACGCGCTTTTCAAGAGCGGCAAGATCCTGACCCGGTGCGATTCCGGTCAGCAGAATCGTTATCGCAGCGCTGAACGCGACGAGAGTCGGACGACTCATGAGCGTGTTCCCTCCAGTTTTTCCAGTGTAGACAACGATTTGGACGCGCGAGTGACAGTTCCGGTTGTGCCGTACGCGGCCGGTTTACGAAACGAACCCGAGACGGCGGCGAGCTTAAGAAGCGGTACGCTTATGCAAAACGAACCCATATGTCGTTGAAAAGAGAGGATATTTGGGTTCGCAGGCAGAAGTTCAGCAGTGAACAGTGTTCCTCCTCTTAACGACGTGGAAGAACAGAGATTCCGTTCCCACGCGGCGGCCGGCGTGGGGCCAGTGAGCGTCCAATTTCGCTCCGCTTTCAGTATACGTTAGCGTCAATGCCTCGGGGCTTCCGATCGGAAGGAGAGCTCGACTCATCCAAGTATCGTGAGAGCTGCAATTAAGCTTCTCGTCATTGCAGTCACGATGGGTATTATCCGAGAAAAGATTCAGTGGCAGCGGGTGTTGATTCCGTATAGGCTCGCCCGGCTCTACACGGAGCCAGCGGATCAAGTGCTGCTCATGCCAGTTCAGGGCGTTGCTGCCAGAACTGTTGCTAATACCTGGCACGCTCCCCGATCCGGTGGCCGGAAACACGAGGGGGAGGACATTTTCGCCCCTCGCGGCACGCCTGTGCTGGCGGCTACGGACGGTGTAGTGGTCCGGTTCGGGGGCGGGAAACTCGGCGGGAACGCCGTCTGGGTCGCGGGACGAGGCGGCAGAGTCTACTACTACGCACACCTGGATCGTTACCGTCAAGACCTGAAAGTGGGAGATGTTATCGATGCCGGTGATGTGCTCGGGTATGTCGGAAATACAGGTAATGCGAGGACGACTCCGCCTCACCTTCATTTCGGAATCTACGGACCACACGATGCTGTTGATCCGTTTCAGTTCCCGTTTCGGACCGAAGCCAAGATCTCGAATCAAAGCAGGAAGCAGACTGTTCAAAAAACGTAATCAGTAATTTACGTTTTTGCGGTCGTACTCTTATACAATCCGCGCACGCTGACAGCAGGACCGGTGCTGCCCTGCACCTCAACGCCGTTCACTGGACACCGCCGCTGGCCGCGCATGACGCGTACGCAGTCGAAGCGAATCAACTTGTTTCACTGGGACTGGCACCAATAGTGTCGATAACGGATCACGATGAAATGCATGCGGGATTGGCACTCTCACCTCTGGATGAGTGCCGGTTCATTCGGATTTCTTTCAAAGGGACCGTGCCGTTTCGTGAGACATTTCTTCCATCTCGGCCTCCATAATCTGCCGCGCCGGGGATGCATGAGACTCTCAGAATCCTTCGGGCGTGGAGACAACGGCCGTTCTCTCTTCTCTTCCTGAACTAGTGTCTGAACTTCCGGAGCGTACCAGACACACTGGTGGTTTTCAATCATCCGTTCTGGATTGAGTCGTCGCCACGACGAGATCTCCATGTCGAAGGCGCGAAGGAGTCGTGAGACGTTTTGGATGGTTTTACACGCAGTCGAAAGTAACGGGCATGTCCGTGCCGGTATAGTTCCATTCTGGAGATGCCGGCTTATCGAGAACCGCTGGGCTGGCGGGTGCGACGGGAAACCCGAGAGGTCCCTGCCGATTGTCCGCACCACGGCCGCGGATGGGTGAAGTGGGACCAGCGGGTTTTCCACACCAATCAGGACGGGGACACGAAGAGCCCTTGCGGAGTGCTCGCAAACGCGGCCCGCTGTTGTCGAGATCATCATCGCTGCATTTCGGATGGCGCGGCGCCCGCAATTGCGCTGGCGCTTTCCATCCACAGCCACACCTTCCCGGCACCCGCTGTAGTCTCGAACTTCCGGATTGCTGACGTGTATCGTGCGGGCCGCCATTCGGTCCGTTGCGGGCTGTTGAGAAACAGCCGGGCAACGAAGTGGGCGGCAGTTGCTTTCAGTAATGACGTGGCCACCCGCCTCTGCCCGCCTAGAAAGCAATCTGTTCGAGCATCGCACGCACCACCAGCGCGTGTGGGTCGAAGCCGGACGCGGTCACGGTCCGACTAACCTCTCCCAACTGGGAACCCCACGCAGGAAACGACACAGTCGTAGGAACGCCGTGATGAATTTCCGGGTTAACGGGGAAGGACAGAGACGCGAGGCACTCGAGGAGATCCTCGAGTTCTCGTGGGTTAACACTTACCTGGACCGAGACTAGTTCGCCATCTGATCCGCAAAGAACCGGCGCGGGACTGTTGCCATGCCAGACGCTCATGAAAGCACCTCCATGGCGATTCGGGGTCTGGGAATGAAAATGACCCTGGACCGAGACGATCACAGGGTCAAGTAAGTTCTCGGAGACCGACTCGCCTTTAGCAATTTTTTTACGTGGTTGCAAGTAGCCGGATCAGGCGTGTACCAGACCCTAAATCACTCCACGTTTTCACCCACAGCATAGCACCGCGTTCCGGACTATACAATGACTATTTCCCTGTTACGGTACTAATCATGCGAATTACACTCCTGCTCCTTTCCCTGTTTTGCCTGACGATCACGGCTGCGGAGAATACGCTAACGCCTGAAGAAAAGAAGGAAGGTTACAAGCTGCTTTGGGACGGGAAAACATTCGACGGCTGGAAGGATCCGGCGAAGAAAAACGTCCCGAACAACGCGTGGGTAATCGAGAACGGAACTCTGAAAACGATCGTTCAGGGCAAGAAGTTCAGCGAGGATTTAATCACGACCAGGCAGTACGATGATTACGAATTGCTGTTTGACTGGAAGTTGTCACCCGGCGCAAATACCGGATTGAAGTATCGCATTCAGCAGGAAGTCTTCCTCGACGAGAGCAAAGCCGGTCCCGGCAGCTTTGAACAGAAGATGGGACGCGAGACAAGTGAGCACCTGTCTGACCGGACCAAATATACGAGCGGCCCCGCGCAACTGTACACTGTCGGATTCGAGTTCCAACTCCTGGATGATGAGCACCATCCTGATGGACGCCGTGATGCCAGCCATCGGACTGGTGCGCTGTACTCGTTTATACCGGCAGATAAGCAAGCCGAGAAGGCGATTGGCGATTGGAACACGAGCCGGCTGGTACTTCGCGGCGATCACTTTGAGCACTGGCTAAACGGTGTCAAGGTGCTGGAAGGGTCGCTGAAGGATCCCCGTGTGCGCGAAGGCGCCGAGAAGCGCTGGGCGTCCGCGCCGGCTGTCAGGGACCTGTTGATTAACGCGAAGCCAACGGGCTCGATCGCGCTGCAGCATCATGGAGATGAGGTTTGGTTTCGGAATATAAAGCTGAAAGAACTGAAATAATCTGCGGACCGAGGCTGGCCGGCCCGGTCCGCAGCGTACCTGACTTTACCGCTAGAACGACAGCCGGAGGCCGAGACGGATGATTCGTTCGGCTACGTCCCTGCCGTACGAATTTGTTCCTGTCACCTCGAAAACGCCAGTTCGGAAGCTTCCGTCGGAGTTGAGCTGAAGGCTGTTGATTCCGCTGCTTGGGTTGTTGAACTTGGGCGTATTTGTCCAGTTGAACGCTTCGGCGCGGAATTCCATATTGACTCGTTCGGTCATGGCGAATCGGCGAAACAGGCTGAGGTCGGAGTTAAATGCACCGGGTCCACGCAGGCTATTGAAACCAGCAGTGCCAAAGCGAGCTTCTGTCACACGGGCGAAGGCGGTCCAGTCGTAATATGGCTGGCCTGGACCAATGCCTCCCAGCTTTGTGACTTCGGGCTTAACCTGATCTGCACGCTGATCATTACCGGGCATGCGCAGAGAACCTGCATCGGATGTGACACTAAACGGCGTCCCACTGAATATGCTCGTCAGCGTGTTGATCTGCCAGCCGCTGACGATTGCCCGAACGACTCCATTGTTCGGATTCCATCTGCGGCCCGCCCCGAACGGCAACTCATACATCGCGCTCAGCTGAAAGTTATGAGTCCGGTCCGAGTTCAGAGGAGCGCGATTGAGGCTGAGGTAATTCAGCGCTTTGATACGTGGACCTGCGTTGTTCTCTTCTTCGCAGCAGAATCCGATTACTTTGGACCAGGTGTACGCCGTTACCAGCTGGAAGCCGCGGCTGAACCTCCTGTTCAGCTGCGTTTGTAATGAGTGATAAGTAGAGTAACCGATTCCGTCCACAAGGTTGGTGGCCGCCGTGCGTCCGAATTTTGCAAAGAAAGGCTGGCCGGCACGATCGAGCCCCGGAACTTGTCCGACGTTCAGATCGAGAACGCTTGAGGTGTGAACAGCGCGATTTGCGACGTATCCCGCCTGCGCGGTGAAGTTTCCAGGCAGCTGACGCTCGATGGTGAAGTTCCAGTTCAGAATGTAGCCGCGAGTGTAGCTGTCATCGGTCGTGTTCAAAGCATAGTTCCCGGGAATAGGGATGATTCCGTTGCCGAGAGATGGCACCGGGACCGGCGGAAGCCCCTGCGGCAGTGTGGTTGCCCAGCCGAGAGATGTCGGAGGAACCAGTGCCGCTGCCGAAAGGATCGGGTAGTTTGTGCGGAGAGGACGCGCCAAATTCCACGGGTCCCAGTTGATGCCAAACCCGCTTCTTACGACGGTCCTTTCGTTTGCCCGATAAGCGACGCCGAGTCGGGGAGAAAAGTAGGCTCTTCCGACTTTGGTGCCGCAATTCTCTGGAACGTTGCCGATTCCACAGATCAGCATTTGATTGGTGTCGAAGTTGTATCGCTCAACGCCGCGATCAGTACGGGACGGCATAGGGAAGTATTCGTATCGGGTGCCGAAGTTCAACGTCAGTTTCCGCGAGGCCTGCCACTGATCCCTTATGTAGAAGCTGTACATGCCCGTCCGAGTTGAGTACTCATCCGGAAGAAGCAGCAGTTTTCCGCCATCAGTCGCAAGTCCGAGCAAGTACGCGCCCATGGCGTTGAACTGACTTCCAGGTGAGGTGACAACCTGCCCGGCGGCATTGACACTCGACAACTGCGTCGGGCCCTGACCGAAGTTGAACCGGCCGGCCGCAGTTGCGTTGCTGGTGTTATTCGGGAACTCGGGCTGTGTATGATTCAGTGCCAGACGATAAATGTCGAAGCCGAACCGGATGTTATGCGTGCCCTTGGTCCAGTTGAAGTTGGTTACGTACTGAAACTGGGGATCATGCCGGAAGTAAGGCAGAACGGTGTCCTGGTTTCCGAATTCCTGGAATCCGCTGATCGCAAACCCTGCATCACCAGATTCAAACCGCCGGGTCCCGTTTGTGCCCGGAATGCCATAGTAGTCTCGTGCGTGATTGGGGCCGAGGCCAGGCTGTTCGACGTTTGCATCCATCAGCGTATAGCCGAAGTAAGCATCTATCATGAACGTGGGTTTGACCACATAGGTACTGGCAATGGTGCCGCTCCAGGTACCCCCGTATCCGATGCCTGCATTTGCCGTGTCAGTGACAGCACGTCCGCCGCCGACATCTCCGAAGATCGTAGGGTCGCTAACGTCAAATTTGAGCCAGCTGAGGCGAGCGAACGCTGTCCATTTTTCCGACATATTGAAATTGACTTTGCTGTCGACAGTTCGGCGGTCGAAGAGGAACGGCGCACCTGCGTAGTAGTTATTGGTGAGAAGACCGGTGTTCACATTAGGCAACGGGACCATATCGTCCAACAGTCGCTTTGCGAGCGGGTCGATCCGGTTCGGAGGAATTATGTTTCCCGCAAACGGGAGTCGACCGGTTCCGTCGGGATTGCCTGTAGCGGGATCGTAGACAGTCGTATTAGACGCGCTGAGGTCTCCGCGACGCATTGCCGCTGTAGGAACGGTATTGAGGCGAGAAGCGAAACGACGGTCCGTGCTGCCTTCATAACTGACGAAGTAGAAAATTTTGTCCTTTTTGATGGGACCACCCAGACGACCGCCGTTCTGGTTGTAAACGAACTTTGGTGTGTCCTGATTGGCCGGCTGGAAAAACGGTCTGGACTGGCTCCAACTCCCCATGTGGTACCAAAAACCCGCACCGTGGATGTCGTTGGAACCGGAGCGAATCTGAACATTCACCGCGGCGCCGCCAGCGAGGCCCTGCTCGGCGTCAAAACTGTTCGTAACAATGTTCACGGTCTCGATCGATTCGAGAGCCGGAACGTACGATGCGATATGCGGCAGCCAGACGTTCGTGGCGCTGGCGCCATCTATGCGTGTGTTGTTCGAGGCGCGATTCACGCCGTTGGTGTTCCACGACATTGACCTTGAAGGGTTGGAGCCGACTGAGTGCGGTGTGGCCGGAGGCGTAATTCCTGGAACGGTAACGAACAGAGCCTGGTAATTGCGCTGACCAGGGACCGGAATGTCGGTCAGTGTCTTGGTCGTAATTTCCGCGCGGACTTCGGCGCGATCCGTTTGCAAGGTCTGAGCCTGCGCAGAAACTTCGACGGTCTCCGAGATGCTGCCCACCTGAAGTGAGAAGTCCGCACGAGAGACGCTGTTGATGGTGACTACGACGCTGCCCTCAAGTGTTGGACGGAACCCTTCCTTAGTGACCTTGACTTCATAGGTTCCGCTTTGGACCGTTGGAACACTGTAGCCGCCTTCGTCATTTGTGACAGTTGTACGTACTTGATTCGTGTCCTTGTTGGTTATCGTTACGGAAGCTCCCGGAATCGCCGCGCCACTGGCGTCGCGTACGTTTCCGATTATCGTTCCGTACAATACCTGCCCCCACGTTGAGCAGGTTGTGAGTACCACCAGGACAGTCGCAACTGCAAGGGCGCTTTTCGCAAGCGTATTTGCGGTGCACATGATTGAGTTGTCCTCCCGAGAAATGGGTACTGCTTGTTGGGCGCAAGTCTATCATTTCGCCGGATGTCAGACTCGGTGAGACTAAACTTTTACAACTGAAAATGGCAGCACCGCATTCGCTGCGTTCGACCGGGCGCTCTTACAGGCTGAACCCGCTGTCGGATTGCGCCGCACGGCCGTTTGCCGCCAGGTGCTCGAGCAGATGCTGCACCGCCTCGACCTGGTCTGCTGCACCGATCTGGGACGCGATCTGTTCGGCGCCGGCGGGCTTTGATCCAAGCGCGTGGACAACTTTGCTCTGCAGCTCGAGTACGGATGCTGCTGCCTTCTTCCCTGCTTCCACGCCGGGCTGGTGGTAGGCGTTGATGTTGATGAGTGAGGCGTAGAAGCCGACGGCGCGCTCGAACAGCGCGATCAGCACACCAACACGGAACGCGTCCACCCGCGGGATCGTGATCGTTATCGACTCACGTCCGTTCGCGAAAAGGGCTTCGCGGGTGCCAAGAAGTAGGCCGTTCAGGTAATCACCGGCCGTTACCCCTGGTTCGACCTGAACAGAGTCGGAACCTGCCTCCAGCACGTGAATAAACGTAACGAAAAAGTTGTTGACTCCTTCACGAAGCTGCTGGACGTAGGCATGCTGATCTGTTGACCCCTTGTTGCCGTATACAGCGATCCCCTGTTCGACACGCTTTCCATCACGGTCGCGTTCTTTTCCCAGCGACTCCATAACCAGTTGCTGCAAGTAGCGGCTGAAGAGCAACAACCGATCTTTGTATGGGAGGACGACCATGTCCTTCTCGCCGCGTCCTCCCGTCGCACACAGCCACATCGCCGCAAGCAGCGCAGCCGGGTTTGTGCGAGTCTCACGGGTACGTGTCACGACGTCACAGGCGGCAGCCCCCGCAAGCATTGCGTCTATGTCGATGCCCTGTAACGCGGCGGGCAGCAAACCTACGGCGGATAACTCACTGGTTCTACCGCCGACCCAGTCGAGCATCGCGAATCGCTCGAGCCAGCCCTCAGCCTCCGCCTGCTTGTCCAGCTTTGACCCGTGCATGGTGATTGCGACCGCATGCTTTGCAAATTCCAGACCTTTGCGCGCGTAGGCGTTCGCAACCAAAATCATCCCGTTGCGAGTCTCGGGTGTCCCACCGCTCTTGCTTGTGACAATACACAACGTGTGGTCGAGCTGATCCGAGAACTGCGCCAACAGGCGGGCCATTCCGTCAGGATCAGTGTTGTCGATGAAGTGAGGCTTCATTCGATCGCTGCCCGGCTGGCCAAGAGCGTCGGCGACGAACATCGGACCAAGTGCTGACCCACCGATTCCAATGCACAAGATATCTGTGAAGCGGCCTTCAGAGTGGACCTTATCTACGAAGCTGTGTATTGCCGACAGACTATCGCGGATTTCCTTCTGAAACTCTGGCCGCGGTGCCAGTTCCGGAGCGCGCAGCCAGTAATGCCCGACCATGCGATTTTCGTCGGCGTTCGCGATCGCTCCATGCTCGAGTTCCTGCATCTCGTTGTATGCGGACTGCAGTCTCGGTTCCAGCGATTCGAGGAAGCGCTCGTCAAAGTTCACCCGGCTGATGTCGAGAGAGAGGCCCAGCGAGGGCGCCGTGCAGAGATATTGCTGGTAACGCTTCCACAGGTCGACTGGAGTCATCCTCTAAGTTGTAGCTCAGTCGAGGCTGTGCAGGTTCTTGACGGAATGTTTATTCGGACAGGGTCGGTACGGGTCCGGCGTCAGCGGTTTCCGCTGCTTTGATCCGAAGATACCGGTCGCGGCTCGCTACTATCGCCTGGCGAGCTTCGCGAGGTCCGCCCCAGCCTTCCATGCGAGTGAGTGCACCCTGAAGCTCTTTGTAGATCGTGAAAAAGTGTTCGATTTCACGCCGCACGTGCGGAAAGATCTGATCGAGCGTATGGACCTGGTCATACCGGGGATTCCGTGTCGGCACGGCGAGAATTTTTTGATCCCCTTCTTCGGAATCGACCATATTCAGGACACCGACGGGACGAACTTCGATCAGGCAACCGGTAAAGCTCGGCTCCTGTACGGTGACCAGCACGTCCATAGGATCGTTGTCTTCGGCCAGAGTGCCCGGGATAAACCCGTAATCACCGGGATAATGCATTGGCGAATACAATGACCGATCCAGCCGGAAAACGCCGAGCTTCCCGTCGTACTCATACTTATTCGTTGAGTTTTTCGGGATCTCCACGATCACCCGAACCAGTTCCGGACAATCCGGACCAGGATCGAGGTCATACAGTGACACTGGCACGTGTTCAGGGTACCATGTGAGCTCTCAGGCGACTCGCTCTGATGTTCCGTAAACTGGAGATATATGCAGTGTTTTGCGTCTCCGGCGCTCGCCTTGTTGTTGTTGTTTCAGGGTGCTGCATCGAAGGATGCAGCGGACGGGCTCAAGGCTCTGGAAGAACAGCGCTGGGACGCCGCGGTCGCAAGCCTGACGAAGGCCGTCGCCTCTGACTCAAAGAACTTCGCGCTCCATTTCAATCTTGGGTTCGGGTTGTCCATGGCAGGCCGGACCGCAGAAGCGATTCATGAATATAAGACGACTCTCGAGCAGAAACCGGGCCTGTACGAGGCGGAGCTGAACCTCGGAATCCTCCTGCTTGGTCAAAAGCAGGCAGGCGAGGCGATCCCGCTGCTGCAGGACGCTGTTCGGCAGAAACCTGACCAGTTCAGGCCAAACTGGTACGCGGCGGAAGCACTATTGGCAGGAGGCAAGCCTGCCGACTCGATTCCGCTGTTCCGCAAAGCTGTGGAGATTGATCCCAAGTCGAAGGACGCAATGACTGGACTCGCTCGCGCGCTTGCCAAAGATGGGAAACTGACGGAAGCTGATCCGCTTTTCCGGCAATCGGGCGAACTGCTGGAACTGGCTTCGCTGTATGAGGCCGCCGGAAAAACTTCGGAGGCCGTTGGGCTGTATCTGCAGGTTCCGGACAACCCTGCGGCTCAGGAACGCGCAGGTGAATTGCTCCTCGAATCAGGAAAGGCCGAGCAAGCCATCGTACAACTCGAAGCAGCGGTGCAAAACTCGCCTACGCCGGCAAATCGCTTCGCTCTTGCGAGCGCGTATACCCTCAACAAGCAGTACGACAAGGCTGAACCACTCCTGGCCGCGGCACTGGCGGCTGAACCGAATAACCTCCAGCTTCGTCTAAATTACGCGCGTGTTCTGCGACAGCAGCGAAAGTTTGCGCCCGCGGCACAGGAGTTCGCCAAAGTAGTCAATGCTAAACCCGACTCGGTTGAAACCTGGAGCGACCTCGCCGGAATGCTGATTCTGCTGGAAAACTACCCTCAGGCTATCGCAGCCCTCGACCGAGTTCGGGCACTTGGCGGCGAGAAGCCTGCGCATCTGTATTTCCGCGCGATTGTTTTGGACAAAAATCACGTCTATGATCAGGCTCTGGAGAGCTACGAGAAGTTTCTGGCGTTGAGCAATGGGCAGAATCCGGATGAGGAGTTCAAGGCACGCCAGCGAGTGCGCATTCTGCGTAAAGAGACGGGAAAAAGGTAAACCAATGCATACTTACGTCGGCGCTGTGACGCTGCTTGTGCTCTTCAGCACCGCGACAGTCTCCGCCGATGCTGCCAGGGTCAAGGCCGAGCCGAATCTGGAGCGGCGGTCCGCGCTTGCCCTCGACGAAGCGGACTCCATGCTTACCGCCGCGAGAAAAAGCTATGAGGGAGGCCAGATCGAGCAGTTTAAGAGTGAGTTGCATCAGACCGTCGAGTTGATCGACCTGAGCTATGAGTCACTCGAGGAGACCGGCAAAAATGCGCGCCGAAGTCCGAAATGGTTCAAGCGTGCGGAACAGCGGCTTTTGTACCTCCGGCGGAGGGTCGATGCGCTTCACAGAGACGTCACTGTCGATGATCGGCCCTTTGTCGAGCCGGTGCTGACGAAAGTTCGCGATGTTCATGACCAGCTGCTTCAGGAAATAATGTCGAAAAAATAGGTGCACGATGTTCTCCAGGTTTTTGATTGGCCTACTTCTGATCGCACTTGCCGTCCAGGCACAGACTCGGGACTTTCTCACGGCCGCCGAGGTAGACCAGGTTCGGCTGGCTCAGGATCCGAATGAGCGTATAGCGCTCTACCTGACATTTGCGAAATCGAGGGCAGCTCAAATCGAGCAGGCGGTTGCACAGGCGAAGCCTGGATCGTCGCGCTTTATCCACGATTTGCTCGAAGATTATACGAAAATCATCGAGGCAATCGATACGGTTTCAAACGACGCACTTCGACGGAAAGCCGATATTACGGTTGGCACCAAAGAGATTGCAGAGACAAATAAGGCGCTGTCCGCACAACTCGAGAAGGTCCGCGACTCCAGTCCGAAGGATCTGTCTCGATATGGGTTCGCGCTGGATCAGGCAATCGATGCGACACGCGACAGCGCGGAGTTAGCCTCGGAGGATCTCTCAAAACGGTCCGCGGAAGAGATTACTAAAGCCGAGAAAGAGCAGAAAGAGCGTCAGGCCTCGATGCGGCCGGAAGAAGTCGAAGAGAAAAAAGAAGAAGTCAAAAAAGAGACCGAAACAAAACGAAAAGCTCCCACTCTGCGGCGCAAGGGCGAAGTTGTAAAACAACCCTAATTTCGTACTTATTTCCAGGAAAATCGCGTAAGATGCTTTTATGTTGGCGTTCGCGACAGGATTATTGCGTGCTGATTTCCTTCCACACGGCTGGTGCTATCGCTGGGATCCCTCCATTGTTTTCCTGCATGTCGGTTCGGATCTGCTCATTGCGCTTGCGTATTACTTTATTCCCTTCGGGCTGATCTATATTGTCCGGCGTCGCGGGGACATGGTCTATCCCTGGATGTTCTGGCTGTTCGGTTTGTTTATCCTTGCTTGCGGCACAACTCACTTCATGAATGTGTTGACCGTATGGCAACCGTGGTACCGCCTTGACGGCATCGTTAAGCTGATCACTGCAGCCGCATCGGTACCCACAGCGATCGCACTTATGAGGATCGCGCCGGCGGTAATCGATCTTCCAGGCCCGGAAGGGCTTCGTTTGCTGAATGCGCAGCTTGCACAGCAGGTGGCAGACCGCAAAGTGGCGGAAGAAGAGGTCCGTAAACTCGCCGATGATCTGGAGTGCAGAGTTCAGCAAAGGACCGCTGAACTGGAGGAAGCAAACCGCCGACTCCGTCAGAGTGAGGAACGGACACGCGCGATTCTGGACAGTTCACCAACTCTGGTTTACGTCAAAGACGCTGAGGGCCGCTATCAGTTCGTTAACCGCGAATTCGAACGCACTTTCCAGAAATCCCGGGAAAGTGTGTTTCAGAAGACCGATTTCGATTTGTTTCCGAGGAGCGCGGCCGAAGGATACGTCTCGGCTGACCACAGCGTGCTTGCGACGAAAACACCCCAGCAATTTGAAGAAATCGCGTTCTCAAATGGACAGCCCAGAACGTATATGTCCATTAAATTTCCGATCACGGACGATTCCGGCGGGGCTTACGCTTTGTGCGGTATTTCGACAGATATAACCGACCGTAAAAAAGCTGAGCAGGCGCTCAAACGGTACAACGGCGAACTGGAACAGCTTGCATATGTGGCCGCGCATGATCTTCAGGAACCGCTTCGGACCGTCAAAGCGCATTCGCAACTGTTCGTACAGCGTTGCGGCAGTCTAGTCGACGAAGCGTGCAGAAGAAATTCTTGGCTACGTTATGGCTGGAGTCGACCGGATGGAAGCGCTCGTTCAGGATCTCCGCTTGTATACGGAAGTGAAGGGAGGCACGGCACCAGCTCTGGTCGATACGAGCGAAATCGTGCGCGACACTATTCGGAGTCTCGACTTTCTGATCCGGAACTCATCGGCAACGATCGACGCCGATCCCCTGCCGATGGTGTACATCAGCCCTGTTCACCTCAGTCAGCTTTTCCAGAACCTTATCACCAATGCAATCAAGTATCGGGGTGAAAGCAGGCCTGCGATTCACATTTCATCGAAGCAGAGGCAGCACGAAACGGAATTCATTGTTGCCGATAACGGAATGGGAATCGAAAGTCGATATCGCGATCACATTTTCGGTGTCTTCCGGCGCCTGCACGGACGCGAGATTCCTGGCACCGGCATTGGCCTCGCAATCTGCAAGCGGGTGATTGACCTTTACGGTGGCCGTATTTGGGTTGAATCCGAACTCGGCAAGGGAAGCGAGTTTCACTTCACTCTGCCGAGTCCGATGCCGTCTGAGACGGAATCAAGTTCCTGAACGCTTCGCGGGTGCCCGGAATGACCGTTCGACGGTGTCGCCGGGATCGGTTGAAACTGCCTGATCTCGCCACAGCCAGCGCATCATGTCGGGGAAGATGGCACCGCCCTGCTTCTGACCATGTTTTCCGATTCCCCAAGTGTAGTTCACGTCATAACCTTTCGCAGTCGAGCGCCTTCATCAGGCGAACGTTGTTGAGGAACCAGTCCCACGTCTCATCGTAACTGTCACGCCGTTGACCTCGGTTGTCGTTGCGACCGTCCTGCATAAAAATGCGAATCGGCTTTCTTTCGCTGTTTGCGACGATGTCGGCGTAGTTGTGTCCGCCCCGGATATTGGTGAAGCTGCCGACGATGCTCAGGACTTTTCGGAATTGGTCAGGATGCTGCCAGGCGACGGTGAAGGCGGCGATCGCACCCGAACTCGCGCCACCGATGCCGTGCTGTTCGGGATCCGTTGAGATGTTGTAATCCTTCTTCAGTACTGGCATTAGCTCATCGACAACTACGCTGGCATACTTATCGTCGAGCGAATTGTATTCTGTGGGCCTGTTTGTATCGCGGTCGCCCCAGTTCTTCGGGTTGGGCTCGGGTTGGTCTGGTCGGCGGCCCGGGTTGATGAATACGCCGATCATCACGGGAATCTCGCGGCGGTAGATCAGGTTGTCAAACACGTTCTGGGCGCGAACGTCTCCCTCTGCAAACATGAATGCCTGACCGTCGTTCAGCACCATTAATGCCGTGGGGACCGCAGGATCGTACTGAGCGGGAACGTAAACCGAATATGTGTGCTGCGTTCCTGGATAGGCCTTGCTCGGCAACGTAAACGGTCCGCGGATTTCGCCCTTCGGCACGCCCTCCTGCGGCATGGAATCGGGGCCGAGCTTGTAGTACATGTCCCAGTTCGGACCCTGGGGAGCAGGCGGCTGCTGAGCAAAGGTCGCGACAGCGACCAGCAGCAGCGTTTGGATCAAGTGAAAAGGTCTCACCTCGACAAGATATGCGACCAGGCTGACGGTCTGCAACCTGGGAGCGACGAGTTTACGTCGGGAGATCGAACTCTGCCCAGATCGGGGTGTGATCTGAGGGTGATTCTGCTTCCCGAGGTTTCAGGTCTACCTCCACGCGCCGGCATTTGGCGGCCAGGGGTTCCGTCGCCATGATGTGGTCGATCCGCCAACCCCAATTGTTCCGGTATGCACTGCGGAAGTAGTCCCAGTAAGTGTACTGGACTTTGTCGGGATGAAGCCGGCGAAAACAGTCGACCCAGCCCCAGGCGGCGGTCTCCTTGAAAGTCTCGCGCGTCTCGGGGTGAAAGTCGGGGTCGGTTACGCGACGGTCGGGATGATAGACGTCGATCGGTTCCGGCGCAACGTTTAGGTCGCCAACCCAAAGGGCCGGCTTTGCGGGGTCGAACCGTTGCTCGAAGTAGCGTCGGAGTCGCCGATAAAACGCGAGCTTGTAGGTGAATTTGGGCGAATCGATTTTCGAACCCTGCGGGATGTAGGTGTTTACGACGGGTATACCATTGATAACGGTCAGCAGGACTCGATCGTCCTCCGCGTCAGGGGCTTCGTGGAGTCCATATACCACTTCAGATGGCTGCGTTTTCGACAGAGTCGCGACCCCCGCGAAACCACTGATTCCGCGGAAAGTGACGTGATAATCCGTCGCGCGCAACATCATCAGCGGAAACTCCTCATCGCTGACCTTCGTCTCCTGCATGCAGAGAACGTCCGGCTTGTGCTGCTCGAGCCAGTCGAGAACCGCGGGCAGGCGCTTACGAATCGAGTTGACGTTCCATGAGGCGATGATCATAGGCGAGCTATTTCCCACGGTACCTGAAGGGTTTCAGTTGAGCCCAGATTTCCTGAATCAACGGGAAGAGGACGATCTGATTGCTCTGTTTAGAACGATGACGTGGGGCAGCGTTCAGATGCGGGGTGTTACGGCGAAGCGCCGAGTAATTCAGTTTGGCTGGCGGTACTCGTTTGAGAGCTACCGCGTTACGCCTGCCAAACCGGCACCGCCGGAATATCACGGCATTCGTGCGCGAGCCGCCGAAGTCGCACAGGTGGCGGCGGAAGATTTCGGCCAGATGCTCGTGATCGAGTACTCGCCCGGTGCCGGTATCGGCTGGCATGTCGATGCGCCGCCATTCGATATTATCGCCGGCATCTCCCTTGGGGGTAACTGCCGCATGCGCTTTCAGAACGGTGAAGGCCATGATCGTAAGACCGCTGCTGTCGAGCTTCCTCCGCGCTCGCTATACCTGCTGACCGGAGAGGCGCGGTCGGAGTGGCAGCACACCATCCCGGCAGTCAGGGAACTCCGGTATTCCATTACCTTTCGGACACTGCGACGCTCTTCGTAGTGCTGCGTTACTTTCCGTTGCCGGTCGTGTTCCACACGAGGCGGAAAGAGTAGGAACCGACACCGGGTCCGGGATCGTTGATGCGAACGACCGCTCGATATCCGTTTTGCGCGTTCGGGGTTTCGACCAGCAGGACTTTACCGCGACCGCTTGCATCGAGCACCCGTACGTGGATGTTATCGGTGCCGGGAAGAGGCGAGCTTACGTCCACGTGTTCGTTGAGCACCGGACCGCCCGTCGTGTCGCGGGACGAAACCTGATCTCCAACGATCGTCACCAGCGCCTGCCGATCGACATCACCGGCCCAGTGGATCTCGCTTGATATGGCACTGTGCTCATTTCGAGTGTCACGGCCGGATGACGGTCCGTCCAGCGGCTTCCAGTAGAAATCCAGGACGTAGTACTCAGGACGGTCGCCGACGGGGTTGATCTGGACGGTCGCGGTGTACTGGTTGTCTGGAGCAGGCTGTTCGACAACCTGGACACGGCCGCGCCCACGTCGGACCGTGACGTCTACACGATCGCGGGCTGACGGAAGAGGTGCGTTGAAGTGGAAGTCGGGCCGATCAATGGCGCCAGTCTGCCGACCCTGCGCGTCGACAGTATTGCCCTGAATGTACAAGCTTGCGCTGCTGGAGACATAGCCTCTCCAGGTCAGCTGAGGCTTGCGCGTTTGCGCTAACGTCAGACTGCTAAACGCCAGGAGAAGATAAACCGAAGCGTAACGCATTGCCACTTTGAGATGCGGCTGTTGACCAGGTCAGTACACAGGAAAAAGGGGACACTGTTCGTGTCCCCTTTGGGCAGAATTTTTTCAGCCGGATCAGAGTCCCTTTTCACCCATAAAGGTGATGAGATCGACAACGCGGCAGCTGTAGCCCCACTCGTTGTCATACCAGGAGACCACCTTCGCGAGATTCCCGCCGAGCACTTTGGTGAGCTGACCATCAATGATCGAGCTGTTGGAATTGTGCAGCATGTCGGTCGAGACGACCGGGTCCATAGTGAAGTCGAGAATTCCCTTGAGCGGACCCTGCGCTGCTTCCTTCAGCTTGCCGTTGATTTCTTCAGCAGTGGTTTCTTTCTTGAGCACCGCCACGAGGTCGACAACGGAAACGTTCGGAGTCGGTACGCGCATGGCGTATCCATCCAGCTTGCCCTTCAGTTCAGGCAGGACCAGACCAATTGCTTTCGCCGCGCCAGTTGAGGTCGGGATCATATTGACGGCAGCCGCACGTGCGCGTCGCAGATCCTTGTGCGGAAAATCGAGAACGTTCTGGTCGTTGGTGTAGCTGTGGATCGTCGTCATCGAGCCCTTCTCGATGCCGAAGCTTTCGTGCAGAACCTTTGTGAACGGAGCCAGGCAGTTCGTGGTGCACGACGCGTTTGAAACAACGTTGTGCTTGCTTAGGATCGTACTTGTCCTGATTTACGCCAAGAACGATTGTGATGTCCTCATTCGACGCGGGCGCCGAAATAATAACTTTCTTTACGCTGCCCTGCAGGTGAGCTTTGGCTTTCGTGCCGTCGGTGAAGTGACCTGTCGATTCGACAACGATCTGAGCACCAAGCGAAGACCAGTCAATTGCGGCCGGATCCTTGGTCGCGAAGATCTTGAGTGGCTTTCCATTAACGCTGATGGTGTCGCCTTCGACCTTAACGTCGGCGTGCAGCCGGCCCAGGATCGAGTCGTACTTCAGAAGGTGAGCCAGTGTCTTTGTGTCAGTAAGGTCGTTGGCTGCAACGAACTCGACTCCCGGGTTCTCCAGGCCGGCCCGAAGCACATTTCTCCCGATACGGCCGAAGCCGTTGATTCCCACTTTGATTGGCATTAGGGGAGGATTCTCCTTTGGAATTGTTGTATTTTCGCTTCTAGTTTAGCAAGCGGCCCTGAATTGCCTATAAAACAGGCCTTTGATTGGGCACTGTTTCGCCGCCCAGACCTGCATAGGCCTCTCGAACGCGGGTCACTTTGCCGTTTGCGAAAGTCACAAAAGTCACCTTTCCAGGAGGCTGTCCGTAGATCCAGTCCTCGGTATCTACGCCTTCCTTCGTCTCCCGGACTTTCGTTCGAGGTTTGCCAACGGCGAGCAAAACCTGGTCGCGATCCATCCCTTCGATGACACGCTTCTCTTTCACTGCTGCCTGAACTTCAGGCGGCAGTGTGTCAACCAATTGCTCCGTTGCGGTGTGCTTCTCGAAGTCGAGAATCGGTGAGAGCATTTTTTTGATATCAGCAGGGTCGACGGCCGGTACTGCTTTGTCGAACTTCAGCAGAATGGATGTGCCGCCAGGAGCGGCAGTCTGGTTTCCGCGAATGGGACCGGTTTGCGTACCCATGCCAACCTGGACGTTGTCATACCATTTGCGGCCACCTTTCTGGCCGCCGTTGATTTCAAACAGAATTTCGTCTTTCCTGATGTCGACTTTCGTGATTTGGACGAGATCGCCGACGCGAGCCGCAGGTCCTGCCGTTCTTGCTACCTGATCCCATTCGGATTTGTCGTACTTGCCATCTGAGGAGATCTCGAGCGCCTTTTTTGCGCGCGGCAGAAGGATTTTTGCGGTAGCGAACTCCGCGCTCAATCCACGGATCAGTACGATTCGCTGATCTTCGTTGAGCTTTTCGTCGGCAGCGCTCAGTGAGAGGGCTGCCAGCACAGTACAAAGGAATGTCGTAAGAGTGCGGGCTCGGAACATCTAAGCCTCCGGTGAAACTTCTGCCACGTCCTGCATTGTGAGCAGCGGAGCTTCAACACGTCTGAGCGGCAACTTATGAATCAGAACGAGAAGCACGATGATCACGGCACAGGTCAGGATGCTCGCTTCCGGTCCGTACTCACCGCCGCTCCAGATTTCGGCGACTTTCCACCGGAGTTGGTAGCCTGTTACTCCCATTTTAAATCCGCTGACGGCTGCGCCAGCGAGCGACAACATCCAGTTCCATCCAAAATGAATTCCGATGGGAAGCCAGAGTTCGCCCGTGCGCAGGAAGGCGTAGCCGAAAATGATACCGAAACCAGCGGTGTTGACGATGCCCAGCGGCGTCGCGTGAAGGTTCTGCATGTGGACGCAGCCGAACAGAATGCCCGTGACAATGAGACTTCCCGGATTGCCGGCGATTCGGACGAGAGTCTGAAAACCATAGCCGCGGAACAGGAGTTCCTCACCGATCGCCCCGAACACCAGGACAAGCGTGATAAACAAGAATGTGCCGAGACTGCCGGGATTGGACGAGTCGGGTATCAGATCTGCGGTTCTGACGGCTACCGGCAACAACGTCACAGATCCAGCGGCGAGGACGCCAAGAATTGTGCCGATCACGACATTCCGCGCGGAGCAGTTGTGCCAGCCCAGCCCAATGGCCGTGACCGGCAGACGCTCAAAGACTCGAGTTGACAGGGCATTGGCGACTATGGCCGCACCGAAAACAGTGCCCACTGAAGCTATGAGGTAACCGGCCACTCCGAGGACGAACGAAAAAACGATCAGGCCGATCCAGCTGGTGAGTACGTAGAATGCGAGCTTGAGGGTGAGTCCCAATCTGCGTTCAACCGCGGCGGGGACTCCTTCCATGAACCCTAGTGCGCGGTCCGAATCCGCACGCCTTTTGGAGCAACAGATACGGGAAGCACGGTGGCGCCCTCGGCCTCAATCGCACGCGAGACAGCTTCTTTGGTCCCGGGCTCGACCATGAAAAAGACGCAGCCACCCCCGCCCGCGCCGCAGACCTTCGCGGCCTTTGCTCCCGGCTTGCGAGTGACTTCAATCAGGCGGTCAATGAGCTCCGTCGTGATTCCCGGAGCGTTCTTGCGGCGGTGCGACCATTCCTCACGAATCAGACGCGCAACGTCGTTCCAGTCCGATCGTTCCAGCGCACCGCGGAGCGCATGTGAGATGGCAGCGATACGCTCAAAGTTCTTCCAGACAGTTTTGTCGTGATCGATGTGGAGCTTCGTGACTTCCCAGTTGTTGATACCGGAGTTTCGCGGCTTGCCAGTGTAGGCGAGCACGATCCTGCTGTTGAACTCGTTCAGGTCGACCGGGATCTCTCGGCGAATGATGCCGGCTTCAGTCAGTTCCAGCGCGTTCACGCCGCCGTACATCGCCGGATAGTAATCCTGACACCCGGTCGGTACCTTAATAATCTGCGCCTCAATGTTTTGCGAAATCTCGCGGATTTTTTCGATGTTGTAGTTGGCTCCAGTTAGCTTGCTGAGTGCACTGGAGATGGTAATGATGAGGGCTGAGGACCCGGATATCCCGGCGCCCGTTGGTGCTTCAGAGTTGGTCGAAAGCTCGATGCCAGTTGTTGGCCGAAAGAAGCGGACCACGTACGCAAGCAGGGGCAGCTTGTACTTTGTCGTCCCGCGCAAATGGTCGAGAGAATCGAAGGTTTCCTCGCCTTTCTGATCCGTTGATCGGAGCACGATCTTGCTGTCCTCACGCGTGACCAGCTCACATGAGGTGTAACGATCCACTGCAAAGTTGACCGTCACGGCATTTTCGTGAAACAGGTATAGCGGCCAGATATCCAGCGTCCCACCCGCGAGGTCAACGCGGCAGGGCGATTGCGCAGTGATCTTCATTGAAATATGAGCGTAGCATCCAGTCAGAAATTTGCGTTCCAGCCGCAGAGCCGCTCAACGTATGCCGCTGAGCCATCCCGAAGCCAGCCATCCAGCTGCGCGACCTGCTTTAGCTGCTGCCCGCGCATCCGTGACACGACGAAGTACGAGCATTGCATGTCGGGCAGAGCGGTCATATCGCCCCAGAGCTTCTCAAACTGACTCACCGGGTAGACATCTTCCTGTCCCCGGCCCCACCGCTTTTTCACATCCTTGATGGTGATGTAGGTGGGAACGCGACCAGCAACACGACGGACCGCATCGAGCACAGCTGTCGCGTCACCAAGCTGGTCGCGAGTGAGACCGAACACCGCGAGGATTTTGTCGACCGCAATCCACATCGTGCCGGTGTTGTAGTACGACATCTCGAACTCGAGCTTCTCATCCGGTAACGAGAGTCCTTCCACCAGACGCGGGCGGCCGTCAACACGCGCGAGCCCGCCGCCGCGGTCGTCAACTGCGCGAGTGATTACTTCGACGCTCATCGCCGCTCCTGAATCGATATGCGTCTGCAGTAGACCTGGGTCGAGCTGGGCACCAAGCGTATCCACGTTATGCAGCAGAAGGTGCTTCACGGCCGGGATTCGCCTCCAGCACTGAGCGCAGTACGCCATTGAGGAGCATGTTCGGGAACTCGTACCAGTGACCGACCGGGTGCAGGCACTGAGACGGAACGTTGTCGCGATAATCGGAACCCTCGCCTGCCTTTTCTGCCCAGCCGATGAGGGCGGCACGCAGGCTGTCGCGAACCTTTTGCTTCTGTGCGTCCAGTGTTTGCTGCGGCGTCTGTTCCCAAAGAAATCGCAGATCGCGCGCCATCGGAATCATCCGCAGTCCGACGCTGCGGCCCTGTGAGAGCCACAGCGGAGCCCGGTACCCGTAGTTGTCTTCGGCTTTAAGATGTTCTGCTATCGGGTCGTGCGTGAGATAGCTGGTTGTAAAGACGTGCGGGACGGTGCCGCCGAACTGCTCCATGGCTCGCTGTGACTTCGCCAGGTGCAATTCCAGAAATGTTCGGTATTGTCCCCCGAGCTTTGTGAACGGATGAATTGCTTTGACAACTCCGGCGCCTCCCGTCCACCGGCTCCCCGCGCCGCCCGCTAACGTCACTATCGCCACCTCGCCTCGATGAAGCGCCTCGGCGCCTTGGCGTTCCAGATCTGCCGGCAAACCCGCACGAGTGTCGAGGACGTCTTCGCGTCGTACATCTTCGATCCGAACGGTTTTCGGAATTAGGTTCTGGGCGAGACCGACCAAGCCAGCCTTGAGGTCCCCGCGGATGGCCTCGTGCTGGACACGATCGAATCCGTATTTTTGAAGGAGTGCGTCCAGTCCGAGCGAGTTCTGGTCGGCGCCGAAGCTTTCCCGTGGAAGCAGATGGTCGATCAGCAGTCCGGTAACGCCGGCCATCTCCGGTTTGGTTCGAGATGCCTCGCCCAAGATTTGCAACTCGGCGCGCCGACCCGGTGGCAATTGCCGGAGTTCCTGGCGGACTAGCTGTGGCACACGCAGCCCGTAGTAAGCTCCGGGGAAGTTGACTTCCGTCGCTGGAAGCAGTTCTGCCCAGGTGCCGCGTTCGTTGATGGCGAAATCGTAAACAACAGGATCCATGCCGAACGGAACTGCGGATTCCAGCTGCCTCTTGCACTCCAGCATGGTTCGACCGAGCCATTCCTGCGCTTTCTCCCTGACTTCGGGGTCAAACATGAATCCCATGCCGCCGCCGGCCATTCCACCGAGCATCCAGAAGCCGCGGAATTTTTCTCCGAAGGTTTCTCGCGTACGAACGATCAACGTGTCGGTATAGAAGTTGCCTGCCCACGGGATGATCGTCTGAATCGGGCCCTTGTAGTTTGCATCCGTGCAGGCTCCGACCGATCGGAGATCGCCGGCTTTCAGTGCTTCCAGAACCCGATCGAGTATGCCTTGTGCGTCCTGGCGCGCATCCCATTCCTTACGGAGACGAAGGAGGTACCGCTCGGTGACCATCTCGAGGATCGGCCCGACGTCCTGAGCCATACCGCCGTGAACGAGCACGAGGCTGTTCTGAAGTTCCTCGCGGGCAGCCGGACTAGCGTCCTGATTCGTCAGAATGCGATGGTTCGGCAGGAGCCGGCCGCGGCTGATGCCGAACTCCGGATCGCCGGGCTGTGCGGGAACACCGCTGATCAGTTTCATGCCCGGCCAGACGCCACCCGAATCCTGCCATCCCCCTCCCGAGCCTCCGAGCCACTCGCCGAGGATCGCTCGTGCGGCAACCTGCCGCCGCTCGGTTTCCGTGAGCGAGCCGGTCAAGCGTCTGGATTTGACGCGTGGCACGCATGCAGACCGTGATCAGGCTCGCGAGCAGGTTCGTCGACACCGCCAACCGCGAGCCCTTGGGAATATCGTTGACGTGGCTGACGATCTCGATGCCATGGGCGGGTCTTCCGATAAGACGGGCGAGGAGGGGAGCGATCGGCTGCCGCGAACCTTCGAGGCCCGGAGGAACTACGCCGGCGGCAATCACCGCCGCTTTGAGCAGGCCGAGATAGTCGCGAGCAAAGTCGAAGACCTCGTCGACCGTGGTGATATCCGTTTGTGCTTTCAGGTCTACGCTCACCAGTCGAAGGACCGGTTCGTCGATGACGCGAAAGAATGCTTCGATGGGCGGCTTCGGCGCGCTGTTGCCGCGGCCGCGAACGGAAAGGTCCACTGAGATATTCAGGACGCGTGCGCCTTCGGGGTAGTCCATTCCGAGGAAAAAGATGTCGCTCCATGCGCTGTGGCTCAGATCCATGCGGACGGGCGTTGTTTCAGCCAGCACTGGAAAGAGTCCGTTTTCGTCCTGAACCAGATCGTCGTGGATGTAAAGCGGATGATCGAGAGGATGTCCGACCCGAAACATCCATCGATTGCCGCGAACGGACCGGACGCTGCGACGAACCTGATCAGCCAGCGTTTGAAACCCCAGTCCTCTGTAAGCAGCAGCCAGACCACTGGCGAGCGTTTCAGATGGTCCGTCTGCAGCAGTGACGCTCAGGAACTCACGAATCGCTTCCTCGAACCGCCGTTGCAGGAGGTGTTCATACGCATGGAATGGGAGACGTGCGGTTATATCGGGCGCAAGCAGCGGCGGCAGGTAGTAGCGATATATCGCTGAAAGAAAGAAAAGCGCTCGCACGCGCTCATACAGGTTTGCGCTCTCCTGCCGGAAGTGGTTGAGCGCCGCACTTTCAGACAGAAGTTGGTCGAGAGTGGCTCCGCTGCAAACACTTTCGAGTGGTTGATCGCGAATGGCCGGATCGTTTGAGGTGATGATTTCGACCAGCCTACTCACCCGAACCTCCGCGCAAAGAGCGTGAAGCCAGCAGACCTACGAGCGAAGTCAGCACTTCTTCCCGGTCTTTGCCAGCGAAAGTCAGCGCGAGTTGTGCAGTCAGCAGACCGTAACGTGGACCGAGATCATAACGATCGCCCGTCACTCGTACAGCCAGATATCTCTCATGCGAGAGAAGACTGTTGAGTGCGGCCGACACGCTTCCGCCTTGTTGACTGATGATGTCGAGCAGAGTCGGCGTGAATACGTGCATGCCGAAAAACGCCAGGTAGTACGCAGAACGCAGGCCGGAAACGACGAGGTTTTCTTCGGCCTCGGTTGGTGTTGGCTTTTCCGCTACGCGCTCCACTGCGTAAACGGATCCGCGATCGCCCGTCGCCTGACCCATGACAACACCGAACCGGGAAATGAGGCTCTCGTGCGTCGCCTGAACTGCCGAAACCGAACAGTTGGCCTCAGAGGCGATTTGGACGAGAGTCGACGCACAGGAGCTTCCGTTTGCGTTGACATACACGTGATCGCTCACGAGATGCAGGAACGGGTCGTCCTTTGTGAAAGACTGAGCGCAAAGCAGCGCCTGTGCGTACCCGGGAGCCCCCGCCTGAGGCATAAAGCGAATTCGCGCTGCGTGGTCGGGGACGGCCCTCGCATATTCGGCTTCGTCACCCGGCGCGACAACGACGCAGATCTCCTCGACGCCCGCGGACACGATCTCATTCACAAGCATCGCGAGTACGGTTCGCGTGACGCCGTCGGTGTCGACAAGCGTCTGGACAGGCAGCCGGCGTTGCGCCGCGCCAGCGGCTGTGATTACACCCTTGGTTATTCGCATGAGGCCAAAGAACTCTGACTATTATCAGAGATGGACTCCAGGGCACAGCAGGTTGGACGATTAAGCGGCTCCCGTGTACTATGCGTCGGGGATGTGATGCTCGATGAGTTCGTGTACGGCGACGTCACTCGCATCTCGCCGGAGGCGCCGATTCCGGTGCTGCACACCAGGCGCCGGGAGTCGATGCTGGGGGGTGCCGGCAATGCAGTCCGGAATCTTGTCGCACTCGGCGCTGAAGTTCAGTTCTTGTCCGTAGTCGGCGATGACCAAGCCGCGGAACAGGTAGAAACGCTTTGCGGTAAGCTCGACGGGCTGCGCTTGACGCTGGTTCGCGACCCAGGGCGGACGACTTCCACAAAAACTCGCTTCATCGCGCATGGTCAACAACTGCTTAGGGCGGACGCGGAAACGACGACGCGCGTTGACGACGGCATCTTCGCGGCATTGCGAGCGGCTTTTGAGGGCGCAGTGCGGGAAGCGCGAGCGGTGCTGTTCTGTGACTACGGAAAAGGCGTGCTCGACGGGTCGCGTGCCAGCGAACTGATTCGACCGGTTCGTGCAGCGGGCTGCCCATTAATCGTGGATCCTAAAGGATTTCATTTTGGCCGATACCGGGGTGCGACTTTAATTAAGCCGAACCTGAAAGAACTCGCGACCGCGACAGCCATGCCCGTCGATACTGAGCGGCAACAGGTGGAGGCATCACGATCGCTTCTGGAGCAAACGGCCGCGCAGTACGTACTGATTACACGAGGTCCGGACGGCATGCTTCTTGTGCAGCCTGATATCGAGCCCCGCAGCTTTTCCTCTCTGGCGCGCGAGGTTTATGACGTAACTGGCGCGGGCGACACGGTGGCTGCTGTGCTCGCAGCCGCTCTTGCTGCTGATATCCCGATCAACACGGCCGTGGAAATCGCGAACGCTGCGGCAGGTGTCGTAGTTGGAAAGCTGGGGACAGCGGTGGCAACGCCTTGTGAGATCGTCAGGCAGCTTGATCAGACTCAATAAGCGCTGCGGCGAGCAGCGGGATGAGGATCTCGTGGTGGCCTGTCAGCGATAATCCGCGGCCTCCCGCTTGTGTATGGGGGCGCTGGACGACGTTCACTCGAGGCCGATAATGCTGGAGGAAATCGAGGCTGGCGGTTGTGAAGTTGAGCAGTGGATTGCCCAAATTGCGAACCAGCGAGACGGCTTTAAGAAAGACCTCAGGTAAGATGACGGCGGACCCGGCATTAATATAGACGCCTCCTTCGTTCAGTTCGGCGACCATAGCGCAGGCGAGACGAAAATCGTGGTGGGTTGCGGCCCCGAGTGCGGAAGCGTTTACTGCGGGATGCATGTGCGGTGTATCAGTGCCGATGGCGACGTGAACGGTAACAGGGACACCAGACTGGTACGCCTGCGCGAGCAAAGTGTACGGGAGGAACGCCGACGTTCCCAATTTGGATGAGGTGCTTTCCCGAGCGCTTCACCAATGCCAAGGTCGTTACTCACACCTTCGGCAATGGCGCGATTCATCTCCAGTCCGGTCTCGTTGGCCACGCCGAACCGACCTCCCGGAAGGACTGACTCAACATCCTCGCTGGTGTGTCCTGCAAGTCCGATCTCGAAATCGTGAATGGAAGTGGATCCATTAAACAGGAACCCAGTCGCGAAACCGCGGTGCATGAGTTCGATCAGGACTGGGGCAAGCCCGCACTTAATGACATGTCCGCCGAGTCCCCAAAGTACCGGCTTGCCTGAATCGCGGGCGTTTCGTACGCGGTCGACCAAAAACCGAAAATCGTCGGCAGCGAGCAGATGCGGCAACGACGCGATGAGTCCTGAAATCCCACCGCTATGGGTGTACGGCCTCGCGAAATCACGGATCTGGACCTTGCCTCCCCGCTCATGCAGCGAGATCATCTGCAGGCCGTCCAGCGAGGCCGGTTTCACTCTGTATTTGCTCAAGTTGTCCTCAGCGTAGCAGCGGGCAAATGAATGATGACTCGTAAACCAGGGCTGGCGTTCTCCGCGCGAACGCGGCCCCCGTGTAGTTGAACAGCCCGCCGCGCGATAGCCAGGCCGAGCCCAACACCACCGCTCGCGCGGTCTCGGTCGGGTTCTACGCGATAGAACGGATCGAACAGCCGGGGCAGGCTCGCTTCGGGTGCACCCGGGCCATGATCCCGGATCGTGATCACTGCTTCGCCTTTCTCCCAGCCTGCGGTGAGGTTGACCTCGGAGTTCGGGGGAGTATAGCGAATCGCGTTCCGCAGAATGTTCTCGAGCGCACGGTGGAGCAGGTCCGGGTCGCCCTCGATCTGCACAGCCTCAGCTGACGAGATCGACAGTTGACATGGCCGCTCGTTGGCTTCGATCCGGCTCTCATCGACTACTTGTTGAATGAGTTCGTCTATCGCGACGGGATGCATCACCATTCTGGAGCGATCGCCCTCGGCGCGGGTCACCTGAAGGAGTTCACCGACCAGCGAGTTCAGTTTTCCCGCTTCCTTCTCGATGCGATCGAGATGACGTGGAAGGTCCTCTCCGTCAGATCTTGCGAGTTCAATCGCGAGACCCATGCGCGCGAGCGGCGAACGAAGTTCGTGCGAGACGTCGAGCAAGAGACGCCGCTCTGCCTCAAGCAGGGTTTCAATCCGGTCGGCCATTTGGTCGAAAGTTCGTGCAAGCTGACCGAGTTCATCACGGCGGTTTGACCGAACCCTTGCGTGAAAATCGCCGCGCCCAAAGCACTCCACGGCTCCCTGCAACTGCCGCACGGGTTTGGTCAGGTAACGAGCATACGCAAAACTCAGGACTGTCAACACGCTCAGAATCGCGAGGTGCACTTCGGGCTGAAGGAACCAGCGCACTACACCGTTCTGATGAAGGATGAGAAAGAACGTGTACTGGCCGTCGGGGCTCTGACGCATCACCACCGTACCTCGCCGAGCGACAAAGGGAAACCGGCGCCGGTGCCGAACGGCGTCCCTCAGGTCGGTACGTATCTCTCCTGTGAGCAGATCCCGTCCGTCCGAATCTGTGAGAACTGCATCGGTGTCGGTAACCCGGCGAAATCGTTCCAGCGCTGCTCGCAGTCCGTCCCGACCTCCCGTCTCGAACGCATATCTGGCTTCGGTCAGCTGCAGAGACAGCAGTGTTCCGAAAGGAGCCCTTCTGCGTTCACCAGGCTCGACGTCGAGTGCCGTCGCGATCATCAAAGCGAGGAACGTGAGTACAACTGTCGCGACAAACCAAAGAAGGGTGCGTGCGAACAACGTGTTCATTCGGTCTGCTCATTGCCCGACCGGGCGAACTGGTAGCCCACTCCGCGGATCGTTTTAATGCGGTCGCCTCCGTCGCAGGACAGCTTCTTGCGAAGGTGGCTGATATGCATGTCTATTGCACGGTCGAATGGGGACGCCTTGCGGTTGTAGAGCGCTTCCATAATCTGGTCTCGCGAAAGTACGCGACCCGCTGCTCGCATCAACAGTTCGAGAATGTCAAACTCGATCGTCGTCAACTCCAGCAGCTGACCTCCGCAGATCACTTCCCGGGATGCCGGATCAAGGCTCACCGCGCCGACCTGAAGTTTGCCGTCATTGTCCCGAGGCGCTATGCGCCGCAGGATGGCGCGGATACGTGCGAGCAGTTCGCGCGGGTTAAACGGCTTCGGCATATAGTCGTCAGCGCCTAGCTCAAGCCCGACGATGCGATCCACATCTTCTCCGCGCGCCGTCAGCATGATGATCGGAAGACGCGTGGAGGAGCGCAGCCGCCGAAGCACCTCGAAGCCGTCCATTCCCGGAAGCATCACGTCCAGGACGACCAGATCTGCGGAGCCTGAAAGGGCAGCTTGAACGCCGTTCGGACCGTCATGAGCAACGGCGATGTCGTAGCCTTCCTTGCTCAGGAATTCACGTAAAAGGTCTGTCAGTTCCACGTCGTCGTCTATGACCAGGATGCGCACCGGGATTGCTCCTCCATTTACGAAGTTTTACGCGAGCTACAAACGGACTTTACAGTACCTGCCCAGTATGGTCTCAGGAGGTTGTGAAAAACCAAATGACTCGAATGAAAACAGTTCTTGCCAGCGCAGTTGTTGCTGCAGGACTCGGCATCGTGCCGGTAATCGCGCAGCAAACTGGCGTCGCCAACGGCACCGTTCAACACCACGGGCGTCGCGGCATGCTGGCACACATGGGTGCCGCGCTGAACCTGACGGACGCGCAGAAGGCGACGGCGAAGCAGATCTTTGCCGACGGCCGCCAGCAGGCGCAGCCGGTCATGGATCAGGTGAAGCAGGTGCGGACGGATATGGAAGCTGCAGTCAAGGCGAATGACACCGCCCAGATTGCGACGCTCGCCGCTCGTCAGGGCCAACTAGCCGGACAGCTTGCCGAGATCCGGGCCAAAGGCATGGCGGCTTTCTACGCTCAGCTGACGCCCGACCAGAAGGCCAAGGCCGATGAGTTGCATCAGCAACGGCAGAATCGGGCCCAGGCCTGGCTGCAGCATCGGCAGAGCTTTGGCGGTAATCACGCCAATTCCGCCGTCAATCAGTAACAGGGTTTGCTGCGGGGCGCTGGTTTTCTACCCGCGTCCCGCTGAGGCCTGTTGCAGCTCCAGCTCGCGCGCACGTTGCCATTTGAGCCGGCCCTGATAATCCTGCCAGAGGGCTCCGAAGCCCGCCCAGAAGTAACCAGCCACAAAGATTAGCAGAAATGGAATCGCGATAAAGTTGAACGACTCAATCGCGAAGTCAATCATGTACAGGAAGTAGCCGCCGATTGCGAGTTCGATCCACGGCAGCCAGCCGCTCCGGCTGCGGTATTTGTCATTCGCAACCTTTACCCTGTTCGACTGGACAATCGCGTATTTAGGGGTGCGTGCGAACGCGGTCTGCACTCCGAAGATGGCTTCGAGTACTGCCCTGGTGTTGCTGATGGTGAGCGCCACACCGGCGGCCATGAGGGCGGGTATGAACCAAATACCGCGCATCCAGGTTTTTGGGTAGAGTTCCCGGTGCGCGTATATATAGAACGCCGTTATCGACCAAAACGACGCAGCGATCAGCGGCATATCGATGAAAAGCATCTGCATCCAGCCCATGTAGAAGCGCACGATCATTACCGGAAGCATCAGCGCGGAGACGACGATCATCAGCGGGTACGAGATGTTCGGTGTCAGATGCATGATCGCCTCCGCCTTGACCCGTTTCGGCAGCTTCGAGCGAAGTATCGATGGGAGCAGCTTGATCGCTACCTGCGTCAGTCCCTTTGACCAGCGCGACTGCTGTATCTGGAAACCGTGCATCTCGACCGGCAACTCGGACGGGCACTCGACACCGGGGACATAAACAAACTTCCATCCCTTCATCTGCGCCCGGTAGCTCAGATCGGAGTCTTCGGTGAGGGTATCGTGCTGCCATCCGCCTGCATCATCGATCATTGACTTGCGCAGAATGCCGGCAGTTCCGTTGAAGTTGAAGAAAAGGCCGCCGCCGAAACGTGCTCCGTGCTCCAGCACGAAGTGACCGTCGAGCAGCATCGCCTCAACTTCTGTAAGCAGGTTGTAATGACGATTGAGGTAAGTCCAGCGCGTCTGAACAACCCCGACTTCCGGGATCTGTGAAGTAATCTACGGTTCGGCGCAGGAAATCCGTTGGGGGGAGGAAGTCCGCATCAAAAACCGCGACGAACTCGCCGGTTGCTGTTTCAAGTCCTTCCTGCAGGGCGCCCGCCTTGTATCCGTGCCGGTTTGTTCGGTGCTTATACTCGACGGGATGTCCGAGTGCTGCCCAGCGTTCGACGAGTGCTTCGGTAAACGGGTGGGTTTCATCGGTCGAATCATCGAGGACCTGTACCTGGAACTTGTCCCTGGGATAGTCCATCTTCAGGGTCTCTTCCAGCAGCCGCTCGACTACATATTTTTCGTTGTACAGCGGAAGCTGAATGGTGACCCTGGGCAGCTCTGTCCCATCGCTTTTGGGGTCCTTCGTTCAGCTTCTTGCGATGCTTCAGGAACCCGCGAATCATCTCATACCTGTGAAGTCCGTAAACGGAGAGCACGATCAGCACCGAGAAGTACGGAATCAGCAGCGCCCAGTCGAACCACGCCAATTCGTGAATGCCTGCAAAGGTGGGATCGAAGAACGAGTCGATCGCCTGCTCCAGCCCACTGGCCAGAAGCAGCGAAAAACTGAGAATCGACCCTGTCATACCACTGCTTTACAAAATTCAGGCATTTTAATCACGTACGCGCTACCAATTTTGATTATAGGTCGTGCGCCTTCGTTTCGGATTAACTTGAATCAGCAGCGTGTGTTACCGCTGGTCGGCTGCGCGGGCCAGCTCGATGGGATTAATCGCCCGGTGCATGTCCAGGTTTACGGTCTTGCCGAACTGGCTCAGCATTACATGAACCTGCCCGCGATGGTGGGTCGCGTGGTTGAACATATGCTGCAGGACGAGAGTCAACGGGTCTTCGAAGTACTTTCCGGCGCTGTTGTAGTAGCAGACCGGAGCACGAAGGAAGCTGTCCGTCAACCCTGCGAGAAACGCCTCGATCCTGGCGTCCTCAATCACCCGCGCTTCTCGTAAGACCGGGAAGTTTTCGTGAAGGATCGTGCCCAGCGGAGGTGTGGAGGTTACCTCGGGGCTGGTGAAGCGATTGATCCAGATTTGATCGCCCAGCAGGAGGTGGTTCAGGGTACGGTGGATACTTCCAAATGAGCCGGGACCCTCCTTCCGGTATTGCTCCTCCGACAGCTCCGCGCAGACCTCGTAAAGACGTTCATTGACGATGCCGTTATACCTGCCGAGCATCTGGAACTGGGAGATGAGGCTGGCGCTCATACACCCACTTTACAGTTGTTTGAATTAAAGTGAGGTTCTTTCCCTGGAGAGCCCGGATTTTCCCTGTGATGGGGCTTAAGTAAGGTGATTTAGGTCTTGCGTAGTGCTGGATATTAGGCTTACGATTGAAGCCACCACAAGATGTAGTGGTTGAGTAGAATAAAAATAAGACGGGAAGTGGAGGAGAGAGTGGGGCTGCTAACCGTAAACCTGAGCGCAAGAGACGAGTCAAAAACTTCGCTGCCCGTGCAGCAGAGAACCGGGATTGAGTTCCCGAAATACTTCACGGCAAAGCTCGAGCCGGGGAAGACCCCGTACGACGATATCGCCTGGGAGTTGCGGACTGCGACGATCGGAAATGACAAAGGCGCGGTCATCTTCGAACAGCGGGACGTCGAAATCCCGGCGGACTGGTCGCAGACGGCCACCAATATCGTCGCGAGTAAGTACTTCCATGGAAAACTGGGGGCGCCAGATCGCGAGCGCAGCGTAGCCGACCTCGTACACCGAGTCGTCGACACGATTGCGGACTGGGGCAAGAAGGGCAAGTACTTCCGGACCGACCAGGACGGGGAGAATTTCCGGAACGAACTCGCTCACCTGATGCTGACGCAGAAGGCGTGCTTCAACTCCCCGGTCTGGTTCAACGTTGGAGTGAAAGAGGGCCGAGGCTACGGCTGGTACTGGGACGAAGCGACGGATTCCATAACCAAGCTGCAGGCTGGTCAGACCCGGCCGCAATGCTCGGCGTGTTTCATCGTTTCGGTTAAGGATTCGCTCGAGTCAATTCTGGACCTGGCGAAGACGGAAGGAATGCTGTTCAAGTGGGGCTCCGGGACGGGCTCGAATCTTTCCTCGCTGCGTGAAGAGGATGCGATTCTTTCGGGCGGCGGCCGCGCTTCCGGTCCGCTGAGCTTCATGAAGGGCTTCGATGCGTTTGCCGGCGTCATCAAGTCGGGCGGAAAGACCCGGCGGGCCGCAAAAATGGTCATCCTCGACATCGACCATCCCGATATCGACAAGTTCATCTGGTGCAAGGCGAAGGAAGAGAAGAAAGCACACACTCTGATCGAGGCTGGCTACGATTCTTCGATCGACGGAGAGGCTTACAGTTCGATCTTCTTCCAGAACGCTAACAACTCGGTCCGCGTCAGCGACGAGTTCATGCATGCAGTTGTGGAGGACCTTGACTGGTGGACTCGGTCGCGGGTGAACGGGGAGAAGGTCAGCCGATTCAAGGCTCGCGACCTGCTGCGTCAGGTGTCCGACGCTACCTGGCAGTGCGGCGATCCCGGAATGCAGTATCGATTCGACTGTCAATCGCTGGCACACGTGCAAGGGAACCGCACGAATCAATGCGTCGAATCCCTGCTCGGAGTACATGTTCCTTGACGATTCGGCCTGCAACCTAGCTTCTTTGAATCTTATGCGATTTGTCGGAGCCGACGGTCAGTTTGACGTTGAGGCATTCCGGCATGCGGTAGATACGGTCACAATTGCGCAGGAGATCATCGTCGACAACGCCAGTTATCCAACCGAGCCGGTAGCCCGAAACTCACACGACTATCGGCCGCTTGGGCTGGGCTATGCCAATCTCGGCGCGCTGCTGATGTCAATGGGTGTGCCTTATGACAGTCCGGAAGGGCGGGACTTCAGCGGTGCAATTACTGCCGTGATGTGCGGACAGTCGTATTTGACGAGTGCTCGAATTGCTGAAGGCACCGGGCCGTTCCCCGGCTACAGCAAGAATGAGCATTCGTTCCTCGAAGTAGTGCGGATGCATCGCGAATCAGTCCGGAACATTGATTCTCACCGCGTTCCGCCGGCTTTGTTCGAAGCGGCGCTGCAGTGCTGGAATGACGCCTACAGCAAAGGCAAGATCAGCGGATACCGGAACGCGCAGACGACCGTTCTCGCACCGACCGGGACCATTGGCTTCATGATGGACTGCGACACGACGGGCGTGGAGCCCGATCTCGCTCTCGTCAAATACAAGAAACTGGTTGGCGGCGGTGTCATCAAGATCGTGAACCAGACGGTCCCGCAGGCGCTGATTAAGATCGGCTACACGGCTGAGCAGGTTGAGGCGATTGTCAGCCACATCGATGCTACTGGCACGATCGAGGGAGCGCCGCATCTGAAGGATGAACACCTTGCCGTCTTCGACTGCTCCTTCCGGCCGCAAAACGGGACTCGCTCGATCCACTACATGGGTCACGTGAAGATGATGGCGGCGGTTCAGCCGTTCATCTCGGGTGCGATCTCGAAGACAATCAACATGCCGGAAGAGAGTACGGTTGACGACATAACCGATGCTTATATCGAGTCATGGCGACTGGGACTTAAGGCGGTTGCGATCTATCGAGACAACTCAAAGAAAGTACAGCCGCTGAGCTCGGGTTCTGGCAAATCGGAAAAGAAGGCTGGTGTCGCTGCTGCCGCAACTGCGATTGCTCCGGCTCAGGTGCAGACGGTTGAAAAGATCGTTTACCGGCCATTGCGCCGCAAACTTCCGGATGAGCGGCAATCCATCACGCACAAGTTCTCCATCGGCGGCCATGAAGGGTATATCACGGTAGGCTTGTTCGACGACGGGACGCCGGGAGAGATCTTCATCACGATGGCGAAGGAGGGCTCGACCATCTCGGGTCTGATGGACAGCTTCGCCACTACGGTCAGCTATTCTCTGCAGTATGGTGTGCCCCTGAAGTTTTTTGTCGATAAGTTCAGCCACGTGCGCTTCGAGCCGAGCGGCTGGACTGGCAACCCGCACGTGCCTTACGCGAAGTCCATCATGGATTACATATTCCGGTGGCTCGGAGGGAAGTTCCTTGGACCGGAGTATGCTGTCGGAGAGGCAGGCGACGCTTCCGTCCTGAAGCCGACAGAACCGGATCCTCAACAGGCACTGCCTTTTGAGCCTTCTGTGGCGGATGCTCCAATGTGTGCCGAGTGCGGGTCGATTATGACGCGCAACGGATCCTGCTACAAGTGTGGGAACTGCGGCGGGACTTCCGGCTGCTCGTAATTTTTAAGTTCCGGGTGTGAGCTTAAGCGGTGCGGACGCCAAGAGTTCGTACCGCTCTTTTTGCGTAACGAATCCAGCGGCTCACTCGCTCTCGTACATCGAGCGTGAAGCGAGTTTTCATTGCTGGTGCAACTGGTTACGTACGTTCGGCGTTAACGGGGGAACTGCTGAGGCGTGGACATCACGTCTGCTCGTATTCCGTGCAGGTTCGGAGTCGCGGCTGCCGGCCGGCTGTGACCGGCTTGAAGGGAACGCTCTTGACGGATCCAGTTTCATTGGAGCCGTGCCGGAGTCCGACGTATATGTACACCTCGTCGGAGTGGCGCACCCCATATATCAGGAAGTACGTGCGCAGTGTGAGGAACTGATTATCAAAGCCGGACTGAACGCTACAATTCTTCGGCCCTGGTACATCCTTGGGCCGCGCCGCTGGTGGCCTTTGGTTCTGACTCCGATCTATTCGATTGCCGAGCGGTTTCCGGCGACGCGCGCTGGAGCACTGCGGCTCGGACGCGTGCGGCATCATGAAATGGTTCGGGCACTCGCAAACGCTGTAGAGGCTCCGGCTGCGACCGGGCAGCGCTACTTCGATGTGCCCGGCATTCGGGCTGCATGAAAAAACTTATCGGCGGGATCATCGGAACTGGCTTCGTCATTGCCATTATCGGGACCATAGGCTTCCTTTGGAAAGCCCACACGGACCGCGCTCTCGACGGAGAGTGGACGGCCCGGATGATCAGGCCGGGTGCGCCGCCATCTATGGTCAGGTTTGTATTCCAAATCGACGGTCAAAAGCTTACGGGCTCTGTTGATTCCGAGCCGATTCGGGATGGACTGATAACGGAGGGGCGGCTAAGGTTTCGCTCGGGGTCGAGCGCGGTAATGTGGAGCGGCGTTATCCGCGGGCGCGAGATCGATCTTCTGGCGACAACACCAGGTTTGCTTCCGTCCAGGGGCGTCGCACGCAAGCGAGAATGAATCCTTTAATTTCAGCGAGTCAGGCGGTTAAGATATGCTACGGAAAGCATTCAATATGGCCGTAACCTCGGACTGACCTCGAATCTATGGCTGAGAACCAGAACGGCGCCGCAACTAAACTGGATGTTCAGCTTGAATCCACTCTCGACAGCGTCGATGTCGCGGAAACTTCGATCCTGAAAATCGCCGAGGAATCCGGCTTCGAAGAGGACGACCTCCATAAGCTTGGGATGGCGGTCCGCGAGGCGATGGTGAACGCTGTCGTGCACGGGAATCGCTACAACTTAAAGAAGAAAGTTCACCTGAAGGTCGATAGCTATGAACGTTCTCTGAAGATCACGATCCTGGATGAGGGCGAAGGTTTCGAGTTACAAGATCTGCCGGACCCGCTTGCCGAAGAGAACTTGTTGCGGCAATCCGGGCGCGGTTTGCTGCTGATTCAGGCGTTCGTGGACGAATTCAGCATGCGAAAGGCTGGACCGCCATTCGGCACTGAAGTAAAGCTGGTTTTAAACAGGACAAATCAGGCGGAAGCAGGAGGAAGGACAGAGTGAGCGTTAAATTGACAACTCGACAGGTGGGCGACGTGACGGTCATTGATGCGAATGGCCGCATTACGCTCGGTGAGGGTTCGAGTACGTTTCGGGACACGATCAAGGATCTGACAGCACGCGGAAACAAGAAGTTGCTTCTCAATCTCGGCGATGTCTCCTATATAGACAGCTCCGGGATCGGCGAGATGGTTTCAGGGTTTACGAGTGTCACTAATCAGGGCGGCGAGCTGAAACTGCTGCACCTGAACAAGCGAGTGAAAGACTTGCTGCAGATCACGAAGCTCTACACCGTTTTCGAGGTTTTCGATGACGAAGCTGCCGCGGTCCGGAGTTTCTCCTGAGATCTCGTGCAATTTCCGGGAGTGTACCGAAAAACTACTGAGAAATCAGTCACTCTGACGCAACTGTAGTATAGGCGGCGACTTTCAGTGCCGCCTTTACAGGTGCGTTATGGAATCGGAATCGTCTCTCCTAATCGCCGATGAACTCGGCCTTGTCCGCGACGGAATAGCAAAGCTTTGCGCCGGCGCTCCGTGGTCCCGCCGAATTCTTAGTTGTGCCGATGGTCCAACGGTTATTGACGCGGTTGCCGCGGAATCTCCCGGCCTCGCACTCATAGACTTCCAGATTCCGCGAATGTTCAGTCTGGAACTGGTCCGGCAGCTTCGGGCCGGTTTCCCAAATGTCCGGATTGTGCTGATGGCGGCTCGCGGAGATCGAAAGCTGGCGCTCGAGACACTCCGGAGCGGCGCCAACGGGTTCTTTCTTAAGACTTTGTCCGGGACCGATCTGGTGGAGGCACTCGAGCGAGTTCACCAGGGGAATGTCTATGTCTCCCCGGGTCTCGATTTCGAGAAGGTATTTACGCGCGCCGGGCGCGATATGCCTGGCCGTGACCCGATGGAACACCTCAGCTCACGCGAGTATCAGGTTTTTCAGCTGCTTATCGATGGCTCAAGACCCAAGGACATCGCTATGCGCCTGGGACTCAGCCCGAAGACGGTGGACACCTATCGGGCCAGCCTGATGCGCAAACTCGACATACACGATGTTGCGGGTCTGGTGCGCTTTGCGATACAGCGTGAGTTGACGGCGGTCTAAGTTTTGACAGCTTAGATCGCACGTGCTTTCTTCAGAGGCTGCCCGGTCTCTGCCCGGGCGGGCTTTCTGACGGCCGGGCCGGCCGGAGCCGTACCACTAAGCCGGCGGACCTGATCGCTGACGCAGACCAGAAACATTGGCTGTCTTGCGTTTTTCAGGATGTCGATGATGCGGTCCGAATTGTCTTCGAGCATTACCGTCTTTCCATCAGTCACGAGATGGACATCAGAATCACCCGCCAGAACATCTTGCAGCCGCTTGCCCATTTCCTTCTGCAAAAATTTCAGAACGCGCCGGATTTTCTGCAGTGAAAAGCCCTTGCGGCGCAACTCAGCGATGACTGTGACCTCGACAACTTCTTCCGGGTTGTAAACACGCTTGTGGCCCTCATGACGCGGCGACACGACCTTCCGCTCGTCCCACCACTGCAACTGCCTGAGGCTGACCTCTGCGATCTTTGCTACATCACTGCTTGTAAAGCATTGTTCCGGAGTTAGTGGTTCAGGACGGGTCTTTTTTGTTTTGAACATTAGAGGCGGATTCCGTTCTCGGGGGATAGTCGCCACCCAATTTTATCCGACCTGCGGCGGGAGTCAATAGCTGTTCACCACCCTTGTTGCAGGACCAAAACGGACCCCAGGCGGCGGTACACACTGACCGAAAGAATACAACATGTTCGCTTCTGGTTGTCAGCATGAGGTTTTGCCGGATTGAAACCTTCGTCCGGTGCAGCATTCGTCAAAGTGAATTACCGAAGTACCTTTCCGTGACAGATCGAGTTACATTCCGGAATTCCGCCGCGCGACAATACTGTATCGGACATTCGTGATGAACAGCGCTGGCATTGAGAGGTCGGCTTGAGTCGTAGTTTCGCCCCGGTCATTACGGAGTGGGCATCCGATTCGTGGCGCCAACTCCCTGCGGCTCAACAGCCTGAGTACCCGTCTGCTTCGGACCTCGAGCAGGTGATTCGCGAGTTGTCTAACTATCCTCCGCTCGTGACCGTGTGGGAAATCGAGTACCTCAAGCGGCATTTGGCGGAAGCGGCGGCCGGTAAGCGGTTTCTTCTCCAGGGCGGTGACTGCGCTGAAAGCTTCGCCGAGTGCGACGGGAACTCGATTGTCAACAAAATGAAGATTCTGTTGCAAATGAGCCTCGTTCTCGTGCATGGAATCGAGAAACCGGTGATCCGAGTCGGGCGAATCGCCGGGCAGTATGCCAAGCCACGTTCAGCGCCCGATGAAGTGCGGGACGGTGTTAGCCTGCCCGCTTACCGGGGCGATATCGTCAACGGATCGGCGTTCGAGGCTTCGTCGCGGCTTCCGGATCCGCGCCGGATGCTCCGGGGGTACGAGCGTGCGGCACTCACTCTGAACTACGTTCGCGCACTCGCCCGCGGGGCTTTCGCTGATTTGCACCACCCGGAGAACTGGGAAATTGGGTTCGTTTCGAAATCATCGCTGGCGCATGAGTATGGCGAAATCCTCCGAAACGTTTCGCGGGCACTGCGATTCATGGAGAATGTGCTGAAAGTGCACGCTGACTCCATGGAGACGGTGGAATTCTTCACGAGTCATGAGGGTCTGCTGCTTCCGTATGAGCACGCGCAGACTCGCGAATCCGGCGGACGCTGGTACAACTTTTCTACCCATTTGCCGTGGATTGGTGCACGTACCCTGCAACTCGACGGGGCACACGTCGAATACTTTCGCGGGATCGCGAATCCGATCGGCATCAAGATCAGCGCTGCCGTAACCCCGGCCAACCTACTGCAACTACTGCAGACGCTGGATCCGGCCAACGAACCCGGGAGGGTCACGCTGATTCACCGATTCGGCCACGACAAGATCGCCTCCCATCTGCCTCCGCTGATTCGGGCGGTTCGGGACGCGGGTCGGACCGTTTTGTGGTGCTGCGACCCCATGCACGGAAACACGCGCTCAACCTCCAGCGGAATCAAGACGAGGTCTTTTGGGGACATTCTGTCAGAATTGCAGCAGGCGTTTGATATTCACGCGGACAACGGAAATCAGCTCGGCGGTGTTCACTTCGAGATGTCGGGCGAGAACGTGACCGAATGCGTCGGCGGGTCGTCCGGGGTTGAGGAGGCAGATCTCGGGCGCGCGTACAAGTCCGAGGTCGATCCGCGACTGAATTACGAGCAGGCTCTGGAGATGGCCATGCTGGTCGCTCACCGGCTGCAGTCTTAACGCGTCACTGCGTGCAGACAGAATCTGACGGTGGGGCCGGAGGTGCAGGCGTTAGAAACCTGAGTTGCTGTAAAGCTGGCGGCTGAGTGGGTGCGAGGGTGAATTGCACGCGTGCCGTACCCCGTTCGCAGGAGAGGTCGAAGGTTCCGCGCAGCCAATTTTCCGGAATGGTGTCCGTCGCTGTGGGACAAGTCCCGAGTTGCGATCGCAATTTCGCCAGTTCGTCGCGCCGCTGTGCTTCGGGCACGTCCAGAAACAGATTCATCGCCGCCACCCGGTGAAGCTCGGCCATGTTGTCGTCGCGAAATACTTTCAAAATCGATTCCCGCATGGATTTCAACTGAGGCGATTCGGGGAGTTGCCGTGGAAGCAGGGCACCTGTTCCGCGTAAGATATCCCAGGCGCGACTGATCGGTGCTGCCGGACCAGCGTAGGTCAGGTTCGCCATTGCAAAGATTCCGACACCGTACTCCGGCAGCCACGCCATGTAAGAGCCGTAGCCGGGTAATCCTCCACCGTGTCCGACGATGTGCTTAAAGTGGCAGTCCATCGAAATACGCAGGCCGTAGCCATACCCTGCAACCTGCGCATATGGCTTACCACCCGCGGAGAGTGTGGCAGGATTCCAGAGATGGTTCATTTCGCGAACCGAGGATCGAAGCACCGGACCGGATTCGGGCTCACTTCGCGGAGGCCATGCTGAAAGCTGAAATGCCACGTACCGACCGAGGTCCTCCGCGGTCGTCAGCAGACCGCCCATGGATCCGAACGCTCCGTGGGGAAGCGGCTTTTCTTCCTCATAAGTGCCATCCGGCTTGTGGCGATACCCACGAGCAAGTTTATTTTTTGGGACGCTGGCAACTTCGAGCGTGGATGATTTCATTCCCAGGGGAGCGAGAATTTCGCGTTCCAGATATGTTCGATACGGCACACCGGAGGCTGCGGTGACGATCCGCCCAAGCAGACCGAAACCGTAGTTCGAGTATTCATAGCCGCTGCCAGGAACAGTCGAGAAGGGAATTCCTTTCTTCAGCCAGGCAGTCATCTCGGCGTCGCTGGCCGAAAGCTGCTGGTCACCCCACGGATTGTCTTCGGGAAAGCCAGCCCAGTGCATCAGCAGATGCTTCACGCGAATAGGGCCCGTATCTGATGTGGGCATCGGCATTCGCGCGAACTCGGGAATCCACTTCGAAACCGGATCCTCCAGGGAAAGCTTGCCTGCGTCGCGCAATTTCAGAACCGCCAGTGTCGTGAAGCTCTTCGTCATGCTCGCAATTCGGAATACAGTCTCGGGAGTGACCGGTTCGTTTGTCGTCCGATTGCTGACACCGGCTGACTGGACGTGCACCAGTTTGTCGTCTATGACAACGCCCCAAACCATTCCGGGCACTCCCAGTGCTTCGGCATACTTCCGGAACCCGTCATCGATTTGAGGCATCGCAGCAGTAAGTTTGGCGGAACGCTCCGGGTCTGTGAACCTGGGCGTCGGATACGCCTCTGCTGCGAACAACCCAAACACTGAGCTGAGCAGGGCCACGGATAGGCGGGCTGTTGTTGTCCAGAACATTTTCGATGATGCGCGACCAGATATGAGTCTATCTAACGGCGCATGAATCCAGTGATGAAATATCGTTGATGCTGAACGTCGCCAGCTTCTCACCGCAGTCCCGGCGTTCGCCGTCGCAGCCTCGCCGGGGCTGATGTGTACCGAGCATTTGAATCGGCGGACGTTCAAATCGCCGCGTGCGGTTGTACAACACGTGCTTCCCGCACAAATACAACTTCAACGTTGAGCCGGACAAGATCATGGCCGAGCTGGTATCGAGGTATACCATCCGCGCGATCAAGATCTGGCCGTTCGACGGTGCGGCTCAGAAGAACCGTAACGCGATTCATCACCGTGCCTGAGATTGAGGCGGCGCTGAAGCCTGTGAAGATCCTGCGGGATAAATTTGGCAACGATGTTGAGATCGCTATCGAATTTCACTCAAACTCGAATCTGCGAGCGGCAATTCGCATCGCCCGGTCGCTGCAGCCGTACCGACCCATGTGGCTGGAGGACATGCTGCTTCCTGGCAATCCGCAGCAGTGCCGACAACTGGCCGAGGCAACTTCACTGACCTTAACCATCGGTGAGCGTATGGCTGGCCGGCGTGCGTTCGAGCAGCTACTCGAGGCACGCGTTCAGAAATTCGCGATGTTTGCTGGTGCGGCAGGGTAACCGACGCGAGGAACCTGACACGAATGGCCGATACATACGACCTTCCTTTCGCACCGAATACCGCAGGTGGACCGCTGCTGTTTTGCGCCAGCGCCTATCTCTCCACCGCAATGCCAAACTGTTCATCCAGGAAAGTTGTCAGCGGTTCTACGAGCATGACTGGAACGCCATGCTCGAAATCCTCTGATTCTGAGCGGTGGGAAGATCGAAGCGCCTGAATTGCCTGGTTTTGGAATGCGCATCAAACCAGAGATCTGGAATCACCCGAAGGCAATAAACGAAAACGACACAGGCATGATGCTCTCGACGTCGAACGACAGCATGGCTCTTGACCTGGTTTGTAAGCAGGAAATAAACAGCGAAGACACTCGCTTCTTTACTGACTACGGCAACAATCAGTACTTCTTCTGCTCAGCGGAATGCAAGCGAGCATTCGACGATCATCCCGATCATTACATCAGGCAGGAAGCCAGAGAAGATCTTCATCTGTAAGAGCAGGCATATATGACTACGGATCTGCTCGACTGCATCGTCGTGGGCGCCGGCCCGGCCGGACTGTCGGCCGCGTTGTTCCTGGTTCGGTATCGTCACACCGTCCTTACGTTCCATCACAATAGTCCAAGAAATATTTATTCCCACGGAGTTCATGGCTTCCTCGGTCATCACGGGATTCTTCCCGTCGACCTGCTGAAGCGGGGCCGGGAAGAAGTATGTCTGCACGGCGGACTTATCATTGAAGGCTATGTGAAAGCGGCAGCCCGAGTCGGTGATGGACATTTCCGGGTGACAACCGGGGGTGAGGCTACGGTCGAACAGTCTTTCGAGGCTCGCCGACTGGTGCTTGCGACTGGTTTGCGCGATCTGACACCGACCTGTCCGGGGTTTCGCGAATTTTATGGCCACAGCGTCTTTCACTGTCCAGACTGTGATGCGTTTGAGGTGCGCGATAAACACATTGCCGTTATGGGGAGCGGCAAGCGTGTAGTCGGGTTTGCGCTGAATCTGCTGACATGGACAAATCGGCTAACCGTTTTGACAAACGGGGTGCCGGACGGACTTCCACCCGAATTCCAGTCGCATCTTGACCGGTTCGCCATTCCTGTGAAAACGGAATCGGTCGCGGCACTGGAAGGATCTGGACCGCAACTTCAGCGAGTTCGGTTCTCAAACAACGATGTGCTTGAGTGCGACGCCCTGTTCTTTACGCTGGGAACAGAACCGGCAAGCGACCTCCATCAGCAATTGGGATGTGAAGTCGACAGCGACACGGGACTGGTCTGCGTCGACACACATCAGGAAACAAGCGTTCCAGGCGTTTACGCAGCTGGTGATCTGACTCCCAACTCACAACTCGCAATCGTAGCTGCTGCCGAAGGTGCGATGGCCGCAATCCAGATTCACAAGTCACTGGCAGGACCGGAACGGGCCCTGTAATTGCACTTATCGCAAGTCGTCAGAGTCACAGGATTCGCACGATTGCGTGGAGTAGTGATACCTTCGTCGCATGTCTGCCGGATATCCTGTGCTTCTGCCCCTCCTGCCTGCGATTCTTTGCGCGCAAGCTCCAGCATTCCGGATCCAGGAAGTTGCGACTGGCCTTGATGTGGTTTACGCGGTGACTACGGCGGACGTCAACGGCGACGGCAAGCTGGACATCGTCCTGATCAATAACACGCAATTGTTGTGGTTCGAGAATCCGTCGTGGACCAAACATGTTGTCGTGGAGAAAGTCACGGAGAAGGACAACGTGGCGCTTGCACCTCTCGACATCGATGGCGATGGCAAGCTGGATTTTGCGCTCGGCGGCGACTGGCAGCCAACCAACACCACCGGGGGCGGGTCATTGCACTGGGTTTCATCCAGCGGCAAGGTGACACCGATCACGACAGAACCAACGATTCATCGCATTCGGTGGGCGGACGTCGATGGCGATGGCAAACCAGAACTGATTGTGGTTCCGCTGCATGGGCGAGGAACAAAAGCCCCGTCGTGGAATGATGGGCCTGGATCGAGAATTCTGGTCTTTCACGTTCCGAAGGACCCCTCGAAGGAGCCCTGGCCAGTCGAGGTGGCCGGGGACACACTGCACATTGTTCACAACTTCATTCCGGTCGGACGTGATATTTGGGTCGCGAGTGCCGAAGGCGTCTACGCACTGCATCGAAGCACCGACGGAAAATGGTCAAACAGTCTGGTTGCGGAAGGGCATCCCGGTGAGATCAAGGTTGGCCACATCGGCGGGATAAGGCATCTTGCTACGGTCGAGCCATGGCATGGAAATAGTGTCGTGGTATATCAGGAGACCCCGTCGGGTCCATGGAAGCGGACCGTCATTGAGACGGCGCTGAATCAGGCGCATGCGCTTGGTTGGGCAGATTTTGACCACGACGGTAACGACGAACTTCTCGTCGGCTGGCGCAACAAGCCCTGGGGAATGGCGATGTTTCAACGCTCCCCATCCGGTAGCTGGGTGAAGACACCTGTTGACGACGGAGTCGCTGTCGAAGATCTGACAATCGCTGACCTGAACGGCGATGGCCGTCCTGACGTGATTGCCGGCGGCCGCGCGACGGGGAACCTTCGGATTTACTGGAACGAGCGCTCGAAGTAACGATCAGACCACTCTCGAAACATCGCAGGCGCAGCAGTCGCTGCAACGTCCGCAGCGAGGACATAAATGGTTGTCGCAGGTGTCTTTGGTGCAATACAGACAGATACCGCGTGAGGGCTCCGCGCAGATGCTGCAGTTCCAGGGAGAGACTACCGGAGCCGGAACCGTTGCTTGCGCGGGCTCCAGTAGCGACTGTGCGGCGACTGCATCGCCCATTTCCAACTCGTCGCCGAGGTCGTCATCCTCGTCATCGTCCGGATCATCTTCCTCATCGTCGTCGAGATCGTCGTTGTCCTCGAGCTGGTCGTCTACTTCGATTTCGTCGTCGACGATTCCGCCGGGCTCGGTGCTCGTTTCTTCGATACCGGTGCTGGTGTCTCTTTGGTTAAAGTCGCCCTGCATCGCTGGGCCTCCTCATTGACAATTTGGAACTCCTGCTCATGCTCTGCGGCGACATCCCGGATCTGCTGTCGGAGCCGGTTCCGATCAACCGTACTCTGGCCGAGCAATTGGGTCAGGCGATCGGCGAGCTCGGGGCTCTGGTATTTGCGAATCGCCTCACGAAGGGATCCCAGCAGGAACTCAACGTGTTCCATCTGGAAGTACGTTTCCAGTGCCGGCTGGAGCTTTTCCGGGTCCCGGGCCAGGGTGTCTGCTGCAACCACCAGTTGTTCCATGCTGGTTTTGGCGGAACGGAGCTGCGAAACATAGGCGTCGGGGGCGCCGTTTTCTGCCCACATATTCGGTTCGGCGTTGCGCAGCAGGGCTTCCAGTTCTTTAATGTGCGCGACTTGTGTCCTGATCTGGCCGCGCACATCCCACGCGGCCGTCACCCCTGTGCCGGAGGCCTGCCCAAACACAGCTGGCACGAACAAACTGACAACCATCGCAAGCCGGCGGATCACACCGCCAGTTTCGCACGGCTGCGCAGGTTATGCTCCTGGAGGAGGGGGAGGCGGAGGTGCGGGTGCAGGTGCCGGCGCAGGAGCGGTGCTTCCGCCACCATTGCCTGATGTCGTGCCACCGCCACCGCCTTTGTCACCAGGCAGTGGCTGTCCGCCGGTGCCACCCGGAACGCCGCCGGTGCTGCCCGGTGAACGGAAGACAATACGGTAGAGCGCTTCCTGAACGGCTCGCAGCGTGTGCTGGACGAGAAGGTCTTTGTTTACCGTCGTGCGGGCCAGCGGCTGGTCTTTGTAAACGCGAATTGAATCGCCCTGCATCAGCCGCTTCGGTTCTTTTGTCGGCAGAAGCGCGTGCTGCACATCGACCACGCCTTCGTCAACCGAAACCAGCGTGGAGTCCTCGTCTTCGACGGCGACATCGAAGGTCGTTCCCCGCACCGAAATGACTGCAGTGGGAGTCCGCACCTTGTTGTTATTCGGCATCCCGCCAATCTTTTCGATGTGAACCTTTACGCGTCCCAGCCAAACATCGAGCAAATCCTTCCAGTTGCCTGCGTTTGCCCGGAAAGTGACGCGTGAGTTCGGGTACACCTCGAAGGTGCTGCCATCGGAAACCTCAAAGATGGCGAATCCGTCGGGACCTGTAACAATAATCTGACGAGGGTTAACAATGCTTCCCTGGGCCAACGCCCAAGGTGTCGAATCCTTCAGTACAGAAACCTGTCCTGAAAGCGTGATTGCGCGGGCCGCGCCATCAGGAAGAGCCGCAGCAGGCTGCTGCGCTAACGCGAGCGCCGGGCAGACGAGGCCTACCCCTGCGAGACAGAGCCAGCGTGCTACAGACTGCCCCAAAAAAAACATCACGTTAGAACTCCCAGTCTAACACTAAAATTGCTAAAGCAAACCGTGTGCCCAGCCGTTTATTAAGGAAAAGCCCTGCTGATGCAAGCATTTCCGCGACGGTGATTATGGGTTTACGGGGTACAATGGACTCGTCTGTGTGTCGGATTGCCACAGTGTTGAACGCGATCGCCTGCGTGTTGCTGGCGAGTCTCGCCCTTAATGGGCAGACCGCCAACTGGCGCAGGATCGGAACGGCGACTGTGGCGCGAGGCCTTGCGTCACCGGCTGGCGGCCCGGTAAAACGCGTTTGGTTTTCCGGCGATGGCAAGACACTTTACGCGCGAACCTCTGACGGCAACACCTGGCAGACCTCCGATGACGAGAAGTGGACTGCTGCGCCTGTGGATGTGCAGCCCCCCTCTGCTCCCGCCACCCTTGTATCGCACCCGCTTCAAAAAGGCCGAGAGTACCGCGTCGACGATTTTGCGTGGCGCTCGGATGACGGCGGCGCCACCTGGACGAATGTGAGCGGACTCGACGGCAAGTCGATTATCGGATCGAAGCTTGCTGACGTTGCCGTCGCTCCCGGGAATCCCGACGAGGTGGTTGCTGCCGGTTCGGCCGGCCTGTGGCGATCGGTCGATGGCGGGACGACCTGGTCAGGTCTGAACGACGGGCTGCCTAATTTCCCTGTCGATCGTGTGTTCGCCTCGACAGCTGGCGCGCTGTCTGTCAGCGTACTGCTCCGGGATGGCACTGAGGCCGTGTGGACACCGGGACACCGAGGAGCCTGGGAGATCGCTCCTGAGACGATTGCAGCCCGCGAGCAGAGTTTGAGATCTTCCGTCCCGTTTGCGAACGTGAGCACCGCGGTTCGAAGTGGGGATACGGTATATGCCGGGACGACAGATGGCCGGCTGATGGTCTCGTCCGATCGTGGAGTCTCGTGGCGCGAGTCACAGAACGTTTCCGGTGCCGGCTCGATTGTGCGCATTTTCAGTGACGCCCGCGATCCCCGGTTCGCGGTTGCGATTACCGCTTCCGCCTCACGCTCCGGGCGGGTGCTGCGAACAGTCAATGGCGGTGGCTTCTGGGACGACATCTCGTCCGATCTCCCCGCGGGTGAGGTTCACGGAATTGTCGCTGACAGGGTGACCGGCGCTGTCTACGTTGCGGCTGACGCCGGCGTCTTCGTTACCTACACCGATGTGGTTTCAGCAGGACCGGCCACTCCATGGACCCGTCTGAGGCAGGAGGCTGCTCGGGATGTTGCGCTCGACGCGGACGGAAACCAGTTATTCGTCGGCTTCGAAGCGCTGGGTGTATGGGGTACTATGGCGCCGAACCGTGTGCGCGACCCAAAGGTCGTCAGCGCCGGTGATCGAGTGCTTCGGGCCGCCGCTCCAGGCGCAGTCCTGAGCGTTCTCGGGGCTCGGATCCAGAACGCTCGCGCCGGTGAGCAGCCGGCAGCCGTGCTGGTCGCGGATGAGAACGAGTCGCAGGTGCAGCTCCCATGGGATCTGAACGGCAGTTCCGTAATGGTTTCGATGACTTCCGCAAATGGCGGCCGAATCCAGCTGGGTTTGCCGCTGACACCCGCTTCGCCCTCGATTTTTCTCGACCGTGACGGGGAACCGCTGATCACGAACGCGGACAGCGGTCTGGTTCTGGACGCATCGGCACCAGCACGATCGAACCTGCGAATTCAGATTCTTGCGAGTGGTCTTGGACGGGTCTCACCAGTTTGGCCGGCAGGTGTTCCTGCGCCGCTTCAGGATCCGCCCAAAGTGGATTCGCCTGTCCGCGCATGGCTCGACCGCGAGGAACTTGAGGTCACCCGGGCAACGCTCGCGCCGGGATATCTGGGGATGTATCTTATCGAGGTTCAGCTGCCATCGATCGTGAACCGGGGGACGGCGGAATTATACATTGAAGCGGCAGGGATTCAGAGCAATCGCGTACGTATCTGGCTGGAACCGTAACACAAACCAGATGCGCAATATTTCACTTATCGCTCTGGTTCTTGCGGGGTTGTCTGGTCAGCTTGCCGACGCGCAGGACAAGCTGGCTCCATATTTCCCGACCCCACCTTCGATCGTCAACCGGATGCTCCAGCTTGCTGAACTGAAGAAAGGCGAGAAGATGTTCGATCTCGGCAGCGGTGACGGGCGAATTGTCATTATGGCTGCGAAGAAGTTCGGCGCGAATTCGACCGGCGTCGAGATTGACCCCGCTTTGTGCAAGCAAAGCACAAACGAGATCAAGCGCCAGCACCTCGAAAACTCTGCACGGATTATCTGCGGTGATGTCGCGAACCAGGATTACTCGTCGGCGGACGTTTTGACGGTCTATCTGCTGCCGGATTCCAACACGAAGATTCGGCCTCTGCTTGAGAAGCAGCTTCGTAAAGGTGCTCGGGTCGTTGCTCACGATTTCGAGTTCGCGGGCTGGACACCAGACAAGATTGAACATGTTGAGGACGACGGAGAAGGCCGAAGTCACTCGATTTTTGTGTACCGTCGCTGAGAATGGACGCCACGTTCCATTCACCAGTGGATGCCGGCCCGTTTTCGGGCATCCTCGAAGTCAATCCATCGCTTGCGCTGGTTTGGCGCGAGCGGCTGAATTACGTCCGGATTGCACTCGGAGCGCTTGGCGGCGCGCTCTACATCTGGGATCATACTCTTCCAGGCTCGTGGGGGCTGGCAGTTGCACTGGGTTGTTACGCGGCCTGGGCACTTACGGTCGCAGTCTCGCGAACCGCGAACCGGACGCAGCCTCCTCTTCTCTATCTGGCGGCAGATACCGGAGCGTTTCTGGCAATCGCGGCCCATCCCAGCGAGCCCGGTGTGTGGATGGCCTCCTTCGCGTATTTTTTCCTGATGCTCCATGCAGGCCTGCTCTATCACTGGATCCTGGTCGGCATCGTCTCGGTCTCAATCGTCCTTGTGATGTGGGTAGTGCACCCTCGACCGACGTTTCGCATTTGGCCTGCGTTCGCCCTTGGAGGCGCGCTAAGCATTGCGCTGGCGGTGCAGCGTCGAGCAATAGAGATCCGGCTTGGTAATGCTCTTCGGCGGTCCGTGTTGTCCCGGTCCGAGGCCGAGCTTGCACGCGAGCAGGAACGACAGCGTATTGCTGCTGATTTTCATGACGGGCCTCTCCAGAGCTTTATCGGCTTCCAGATGCGACTCGAGATCATCCGCAAGTTAATGCAGCGGAATCCCGAAGACGCAATGCGGGAACTCGTGACGCTTCAGGACCTTGGCAGAGCCCAGGTTACGGAGCTTCGCGCGTTTGTTCGAGGAATGCAACCCGGTGAGGTGACTCCGGGGACGCTGAACGCCGCTATTCGTGAGGCAGTCGAGCATTTCGAGCGAGACAGCGGGATCCGGACGGAACTGTTCTGCGGCGATCTGTCGCGGCTGCATGAGTCCATGACGCTGGAAGTACTGCAGATCGTGCGCGAGATTCTGAACAATGCGCGCAAGCATTCGAAGGCGTCCCGCATTCGGCTCGAGGTAGATACCGAGCGCGATAACCTGGCGATTCGGGCGAATGATGACGGGTCGGGATTTCCGTTCAGTGGGTCGTATTCTCTTGACGAGCTTGAGCTGCTGCGAATGGGACCCAAGAGCATTCAGCGAAGGGTGCGGACACTGGGCGGTGATATGCGACTGGAGTCGCGTCCCACCGAAGGCGCTTCTTTGAACGTGCAGATTCCCGTACACCGATGACCGGTCGCCTGGTTGCGATTGGCGCCTGCCTGCTGCTCGCCGGTTGTGCCAGGTACGCCGAATTCACTCTCCCGGCACTGACGGCTCAAGCCGGCGTCGTCTCGTGGACCTGGCAGCCGAATGCGCAGCCGGTGCTTGGCCGCGGTACTGCGGGCGAGTTTGACGCGGTGGACACGCTTAATCCTTCCGTAGTTCGCGAAGCTTCCGGCGAATTACTCAACCTGTTCTCCGGGTACGACGGGCGAGTTTGGCATACCGGGGTCGCGGTTTCCCAAGACGGTGTTCAGTGGCTAAGAAAAGGACGCATTCTGAGTCCGGTTCCAGCGACATGGGAAGGCGACTATATCGCAGCCAACGGGACTGCTCTCGCGGACGGATCGCGGCTCCTGTACTGGTATCAGGGCGGGCGCGTTCCGCGGATTGGTCTTGCCGTCTCGAACGACAGCGGAGCGACGTGGACCCGCCACGGCGATCCGGTGCTGCCTTTGGGCCCGCGTGCGAGCTGGGACGAACGCGGTGTTGCGGATCCTTACGTGATTCGCGTTGGCGACTCAATGTACATGTATTACCTTGGGCAGGACCGGGCGCGGCAGCAGCGAATCGGCCTGGCTCGGTCGGCCGACGGGGTTCACTGGGAGAAACTGCGCTCAAATCCTGTACTTGGTCTGGGTGAGCCGGGCGGGTTCGATGAGACGGGGCTCGGTGAGCCGGCCGTTTGGCGGGAGCAGGGCTCGTACTGGATGTTATATACGGCTCGCGATCCGAAAGAGTACCGGCGTATCGGGCTGGCGCGGTCTCAGGATGGCGTCCGGTGGGAGCGCGTCAGTGCGAAGCCGGTGATTGCCGGGGCTCAGGCCTGGGATTCGGCCGTGGTGTGCGATCCTTCAGTCTTGCTTTCCTCTGACGGCGTGCGCGTCTGGTTCGGGGGCGGCGACCGGCCGGAGCCTGCAGAAAATCTGCACGGGCAGATTGGTTATGGTCTGCTGCGACTGCGTGTCGGCGGGACTTAAAACGGTATGCGAATCGGCATCACGTGCTATCCCACTTACGGCGGCAGCGGCATCGTTGCTACGGAGCTGGGGCTGGAACTGGCGCAGCGCGGGCACGAGATTCACTTCATTTCGTATGCGAACCCGATTCGGCTCGACCCCGAGGCGGTACGCGTCCATTATCACGAAGTTGAAGTAACGCAGTACCCGCTATTCCACTTCCCACCTTACTGTCTCGCACTTGCCTCGCGGATGGCTGAGGTAGCTGAGATTTACGAACTCGACCTGCTGCACGTACACTATGCGATTCCGCACTCCATCTCAGCTTTGCTGGCGCAGCAGATGCTTGCTCCGAAACGGCGGCTGCCGTTCGTAACGACGCTGCACGGTACCGATATCACACTGGTCGGCGCGGAGCGGTCTTATTTCCCGATTACGAAGTTTTCGATCGAGCAGTCCAACGGGATCACAACGATCAGCCGGTACATGGAGCGGCGGACTCGCGAATTCTTCGGTGTCGCGAATTCGATCGACGTAATTCACAATTTCGTGAACACGGATCTGTACAAACCCTTGCCGGAGAAGCGGCCGGGTCACGTGCTGCTTCACATCTCGAACTTTCGTCCGGTGAAGCGCGTTCTCGACTGCATTCGCATTCTGGCGCTGGTTCGGCGCGCGGTCCCTGATGTCACCATGCTGATGGCGGGGGACGGTCCGGATCGCAGTCCCGCCGAGATGCTGGCTCGCGAGATCGGGGTCCGTGATGCTGTGAGCTTTCTTGGCAAGCAGGATCATGTCGAAAGGCTGATTCCGAAGGCGGACGTTCTGCTTTTGCCGAGCGAGCTGGAGGCGTTCGGGCTTGCAGCGCTGGAAGGGATGTCGTGCGGTGTTGTTCCGATTGCGACAAACGCGGGCGGGGTTCCGGATCTGGTTACTGACGGCGTGGATGGGTTCCTGGAGCCGGTTGCCGACATCGAGAGGCAGGCGGCCAGAGTTATCGAGCTTTTGACCGACTCGGCGCTCCTCGGAAGAATGGCCGCCGCTGCCCGAAAAACGGCTATTGACAGGTTTGCTGCATCGAGCATTATCCCCAGATACGAGGAGCATTACCGAAGCGTTCTGGCAACCGCGTCCTCAGGGGCGGCATCATGAAAGAAGGCCCCCCGTTTCAGGATGGATCGCAAACAGCAACTTCGGGATAAAGTTTCGCAACTGCCGACGCTGCCCGGAGTGTACCTGTACAAGGACGAGTACGGGAAGGTTCTCTATGTCGGTAAAGCCAAGAACCTGCGGTCCCGGGTCCGCAGCTACTTCAACGAAGACAGGCTTGCGGACAGCAAAACCGGTACGCTCATATCCGTTGCGCACGATGTCGATTTTATTCAGGTCGACAACAACAAAGAAGCGCTGGCGCTCGAGAACAATCTCATCAAGCAGTACAAACCCCGGTTCAACATCCTGCTGCGAGATGACAAGACCTATCCGTATATCAAGCTGACCGGAGAGAAGTATCCGCGGGTCTATGTGACGCGCCGGCTGAAGAAGGACGGCAGCACCTACTTTGGGCCATACTTCCCCGGAAATCTTGCGCACCGACTGGTGCATTTCATTCACCGGCACTTTCTCGTTCCATCGTGTTACGTCGATTTCAGCCGGACGTACAAAAATCCGTGTCTGCAGTACCACATCAAGCGTTGTCTCGGGCCATGTGTTCAGGGACTGGTGACTGACGAGGCCTACGCCGACGCGGTTCGCAAGGTTCGCATGTTTCTCGAAGGCAGGCACCACGACCTTGGAAAGACGCTTCGCCGTCAGATGGAGGGGGCTGCGGAGGCGACGCGGTTTGAGGAAGCGGCGAATCTGCGCGATCTGCTCTCGACCGTAGAGGAGATGGACCAGAAACAGAAAATGGCGGCGGCGGAAGGCGATGATGCCGACATCTTTGCGTTCTATGCCGAGCCTCCGCTGGTGGCTGTCAATCTGTTCCACATGCGAAACGGCCACATCGTGGACCGTCGTGAGTTCTTCTGGGAGGAACAGATCGAATTTAATGCGGCCGAGCTGATAGAGGCGCTGATGAAGCAGGTCTATCTCAATCAGCCGTATATACCGGGACAAATTCATGTTCCTGTGGCCTTCGAAGATCTGGACGAGCTCGAGGAGTTCCTGTCCGAAAAGAGGGGCCGAAAGGTCGAGATAGTGACGCCCCAGCGAGGTCAGAAGAAGGCGATGGTTTCGCTCGTCGAGACAAACGCGAAGCATTCCTTCGACGCGCGATTTCGCACAATGCGGCCGACTACAAACCAGCTCGCTGAGGCTTTGCAGGACGTGTTCAGCACACCAGACCTGCCGAAGCGAATCGAATGCTTCGACATCTCTCATATTCAGGGCACCGATAAGGTCGCGAGCATGGTGGTGTGGGAAGACGGCAAGATGAAGAAGTCGGATTACCGCAAGTTCATCATCCGCACTGTTGAGGGCAATGATGACTTCGCCTCAATGCGCGAGGTCATCACACGGCGGTATTCGAAGCTGCTCGATGAAAATGCTCCTATGCCCAGTGTCGTTTTGGTCGACGGTGGTCTTGGCCAGCTTCATGCTGCGGCGGGCGCGCTGGATTCCATCGGTGTAGTTAACCAGCCTCTCGCTTCCATTGCGAAGCGCGAGGAGTGGATCTATATTTACGGGCAAGAACAGGAGCCCGTAGTCCTCGAAAAATTCTCGCCGGTGCTGCATATTGTGCAGCAGATTCGCGACGAGGCTCACCGGTTTGCTGTTACCTTCCATCGAAGTCGCCGCAATTCCGCTCGACTGACGTCGGAGCTGGAGCAGATCCGGGGTGTTGGCGACAGGACGGTCAAGAAGCTGCTGCAGGGCTTTGGTAGTCTGGAGCGCGTCCGGCAGGCTTCGGAGGCAGAGCTTGCAAAAGTGATCGGGGTGGCCGGCGCCCGGAAGGTGAGGTCGCACCTTGACGCTTCAGCCGGTCTCGAAGAGACGGATACCGGCGACGCCGACGGCACCAACCCGGACGCACTCCTCCGCGTTCTGCCAAGTGACCCCGCCTAGAGCCAGTACGGGAACGGGCGACTGTTTTATGGCTTCCTCTAGCTTCGCAGTACCTTTTGGCGGACCCTTTCCGGGCGTCTCGAAGATGGGGCTGAAGAAGGCGTAATCCGCGCACTCTGCGTTTTTCAGATCGTCAATGGAGTGGCACGAGACTCCGACGGTGAGGTGGGGCCAGCTGCGCTTCCACTCTGCCGGCGCGATCGGGTGTGAAGGCAGGTGCACGCCGTGCGCTGCCGCAGCCAGCGCAATGTCTGCCCGGCTGTTGACGACAATTTTGGTTCGAGCGGATCTGGTGAGGGCCACTGCAGCGCGTGTGAGTTCCAGCAGTGCTCGCGTTTCGATCTGTTTATTTCGGATCTGAATGAGTTCAACGCCCTGAGAGGTAACCCGTGCAACGTTGTCCAGCCGGTCTGTGATGTAGCACCGAATCACCGTTCGAGTGGTTCCCAGTAGCGCTCGCCGGCGCACGCTTTGCAGAGGGTCACACCGTCACGAATGACCTCTCGGCTGAAATTGATGCCCTCACCGCATGTCGCACAATGAATTCTCGGGGCCTTATAGCCCGGCATTTCTTCCGGACCAAGTTTGACCCGAACCCACTGATGAGAGAACAGGTCGGAGTCAGGCAGTTCGCGGTACGCCTTCATCTGCTGTTCGTTCTTGCTGGCGATCTCGGGATAGAGTTCCCGGGCGCGATCTTTGGAGCTTTCGAGTGCGACTACGCGGGCTGCCCGTTCGTTCGGGAGATCGCAGAAGGTCGCCGCCATTTTGCCCCAGTCACGAAACTTCAGTGCGCGCTTGCCCAGGCGGCAGCCGGTCACCACGCCGATGGCATCGGTGGCGCACCGGTCGATCTCGACGAAAGTAACGAGACGCTTGCGGTCAGCTCCGGCGGGGTCTTCAAGGCCCAGAAGATTTACTCCGTACATGGCCATTCGCACGCCAAGGATCTGGCCGGCGCAGAGATGTCCGTGAGCAATGCGCGCCAGTTCGACATACTCATCGAAGCTTTTCATATGACTCGCAGACCGCGTTTCGGAAACTCGATCAGCCAGTCTTCATTATTACGGTCGATATCGCCTCGGGGGATTTCAACTGTGAGGTCACCTTGGAATTCAAGCCGGATCGCGTCGGCAAGGTCAACAATGCGCAGAAGACGCGCCGGTAATCGATTCAGTGCCGGTTGACTGTTCCTTGCCGGGAATGCATCGAGCTGGCGACGCGTCGCGAGCAATCGGACGTGATCGCCTTTGAGATGCCCGGGGTAATACTCGCTCTGAATCTCCGAGCCGTCCGCGAGTCGGAGCAGGCTTGTGTTGCGCGACGGGTCGAGCGCGATGATCTCCGCTGCGAACGTGTTGAAATTGGCGAACAGTGCGGCTACGGCCAGCGAGGCCGGGCGTGCCAGGATTTCCGATGGTGTGCCTGCCTGGACCACGCGCCCGGTCTCGAGGACGAGCATGCGATCGCCAAGTTCGAGGCACTCTTCGAGGCTGTGAGTAACCAGAACAATGGGGGTCTGGAAATCGCTGCGGACCTGCCGCAAGACTTCATAGAAATTGCTTCGCAGCGGTGCATCGAGGCCTTGAGCGGGTTCGTCAAGCAGAAGCACTCGGGGCTGCGCAATGAGTGCGCGAGCGATCGAGCATCGCTGCTTCTGACCGCCGCTGATTTCATGCGGACGTCGGCCGCCGACGCCGTCCAACTCGAACTTTGCGAGCATATCTGAGACTCGGCGGGTCCGCTCGAGACTCGGCAGGCGTGGTATCCCGAAGAGGAGGTTATCCCGAACGGTCATGTGGGGGAACAGTGCGTTCTTCTGGAAGACGTACCCGCACTGCCTGTCCTGTGGACGGAGACTGACACGAGCTCCGGAGTCAAAGACTATCGCGTCGTCGATGAGTATCCGGCCGCTGTCCGGCTTTGCGAAGCCCGCCACGCAATCGAGCGTAAGGCTCTTTCCTGAACCGCTCGGCCCGAAGACAACCGTGATGCCGGGTCCGGCTTCGAAATCAATCGAGAGATGGAAATGAACGGAGTCGGCGCGGGCAGGGAAGGTCTTCTCAATTCGCGCCTCAATCATTGCGCGCCCTGGTGACGCGAAGAAGAACCAGCCCAGGCATCGCCGATGCGATTGGCCGCCGCAAGGATAATAAAAACCAACATGGAGACAGCGAGAACGAGAATGCGCGCAAGCTGGCCATTGCCGGATTCGACAGCGTCGTAAATCGCCAACGCCACTGTTTGCGTTCGGCCTGGAATGTTGCCGGCGACCATAAGGGTTGCCCCGAAGTCGCCCATCGCCCGAGCGAAGCAGAGCGCGGTTGCGGCGAGGACCGACCGCCAGGCAAGCGGCAAGGTCACTCGGACGAACAATCTCACTTCGGAAGCGCCGAGTGACCGGGCTGCCCGCTCGTAGGTGTGGTCTACGCTCTCCAGCGCAGCGCGTGCGGACTTCACCAGCCAGGGTGCGGAGTGAAAGAATGCGGCGAGCGTTGCCGCGTGCCACGTGAACACGAGGGGTGCTCCGAAACCTGCTTCATATAAACGACCGAACATCGTGTCCCGCCCGATCAGGACAAGGAGATACCAGCCGAGCACTGTCGGCGGCAGCACAATCGGCAGCGTTATCGCAGCGTCGATCAGGTCTCTCCCGCGGAAACGATAATTTGCCAGACAGTAAGCGGCTGCAAGACCGAAAATCAGTGAAGCAAGTGTGGACACGGCAGCTACGCGCAGGCTTAACAGCAGCGGAAACCAGTCCACGTTCATGAACTCACGATTATAGTTCGGCAGTTCGCCGGCTCCGACCTAAAACAAAATACTGGACCGGCTTCCGCCCCGCATGCATCACTGGCGGAAAGCATGCCCTTCCCCAGGCAGAGGACTTGCTGTGAGTTGGGTTCAGTATGCGACTAATTGGCTGTACAAAGATTCACGCTCTGCTCGGGCTGATTTTGTTGTTCTCAGCAGGAGCGCGGGGGCAGGCAGAGGATCATGCGCTTACCCCGAATAAAGCGCTGGAAAGATTAATCGCCGGAAACGCCCGGTTTGTAGCTCATAAGGAACAGCATCCGGATGAATCACCAGCTCGACGAAAGCAGCTGGCTCAGGAGCAGCATCCGTTCGCGGTGATTCTCGGCTGCGCCGATTCTCGTGTTCCGCCAGAGCTGTTGTTCGACGAGGGACTGGGCGACTTATTCGTGATTCGCGTCGCAGGCAACGTAGTTGATGATGACGTTCTCGCGAGCATTGAGTATGCCGTCGAGCACCTTGGAACGAAACTGATCGTCGTTCTTGGGCATGAGAAATGCGGAGCTGTCTCCGTCGCAGTCTCCGGCGAGAGCGCTGTCGGACACATCGGGAGTCTGATATCTGCTATCAAGCCGTCGGTACTCGCAACCGCCCATAGTCCGGGGGATCAGGTTCATAACTGCGTAGTCGAGAACGCACTTCACGCAGCGCGGCAGATCCGCGAATCCGACCCGATCTTAAAACCGGCTATTGCGGGCGAGCGATTGAAGGTGGTCGCAGCTGACTACGAGCTTGACACGGGGAGAGTACGGCTACTTGAGGGGCAACCATAGACGCCTTTAAGAAAATTGAATCGCGCAATTTGAACACCACATCTCGCCTGAGCTTAAGACTGCGAGGGATCATTGGCCGCACACGCTCCAACTCTGGGACCTGAACACAAACGTCAGAATCGATTCCTGCAGCCCTCGGTTAACTGGCTGTTTGTGTTCCTCCCGATTACCGTTCTCGTCGAGCACTCTGGTTTTCCACCACCCGTGCAGTTCGCCTCTGCGGCGTTTGCGATTGTGCCGATTGCGGCAACAATTGTCCGAGCTACAGAGCAGATCGCTACCAGGACAGGTGATGCAATCGGCGGGCTGCTCAACGCAACTTTTGGAAACGCGCCAGAACTGATCATCGCTCTGGTGGCCTTGCGAGCCGGTTATCTCGACATGGTGCGCGCGTCGCTGATCGGGGCGATTCTCGCTAACCTGCTGCTTGCGCTGGGGATGTCGTTTTTGCTGGGTGGGCTGAGATTTCATGACCAGCGGTTCAATGCGTCGGCCGCGCGCACGTACAGCACTATGATGTTGCTGGCGGCCGTGAGCATGGGCGTGCCGAGCAGTTTCAGTCGGTATTTCGCCCCCGAGGGGACGATACGCGAAGAAGGCTTGCTCAACATTGGGATTGCCGTGTTGTTGCTTCTCGCGTACGGGCTCTATCTGGTGTTCTCCCTTCGAACGCATCCCGGCGTGTTCGCCAGTGTCGAAGGAGCGGGTGAGGTCGGCCACGAAGGCGGACAGTGGAGTGCGGCCCGCGCAATCATCACCCTGGTTGCCGCTTCCTTGTTGGCCGCGTGGATGAGTGAGGCGCTTGTAGGCGCAGCGGAGGGTACCGGGCGGGCGCTTGGCATGTCAGACACTTTCATCGGTATTGTGCTTCTTGCCATCGTCGGAGGCGCCGCCGAAAGCGGATCTGCGCTCACCATGGCAAGACGAAACCGTCTGGATTTGTCCGTTAGCATTGCGCTGGGAAGTTCGATTCAGATTGCCCTATTCGTCGCGCCGCTCCTTGTAATCGCAAGCCACTTCATCGCGCCACAACCGCTGGATCTCGCGTTCGGCCGTGCTGAAGTTGGGTCTCTTTTTCTCGGTGTGATACTCGGAGCGCTGGTCTGCGGAGATGGACAGTCGAACTGGTACAAGGGCGTACAACTCGTAACTGTCTATTCGATCATTGCTCTGATGTTCTTTATGATGCCTGATCTGGGCCATTGAAGGAGCATTGGTACGCTGGCCTTGGCCTATGGAGAGACCCGGTCTGTCCGAGAACAAAGCTACGGAACCTCTCAAGACAGGTCCTGACCTCTTCCCGATCGGGGCTGTCGTGCTCGATGATGAACCACTCTGTTCCCGCAGACCGAGCCGCACGGATGAAAGCTGGCCAGCCGAATGTGCTGCTCCCGATTACCGGATCATTTCGGCCTGGCAGATAGTCTTTCACATGTACGGTTCGCGCCTTGGGCGCAGCCTGCTCAATGAGAACGGTAGGATCGGCCCCACCGATCCGTGCGTTTCCCGTGTCAACCTGAAGCACTACCTCAGGTCGCGTCTGCTGCACGAGAAGCGTCCACGGTAACACTCCATCGATCAACTGGAATTCGACTGAGTGGTTGTGATAGCCGACTCGCATCTGTTCTCGTGCAAGCCGCTCCGATAGTTCATTCAGAATCCCAGCGGCGCGCCGCCACCCGTCCGCCGACCTTTCATACTCTGCCGGCAATCCCGGAACGATCACGCAGGTGTTACCGATTGCGTGCTGGAAGTCGATCGTTTTGCTGAACGACGCTGCAGTGAACTCGGAGAGTGGTGTGTGGGCGCCGCAACAGCGCAGACCATTACCCTCGAGGAGTGAACGCAGTTCAGAAGCGCTTCGTCCGTAGTACCCGGCGAACTCTACTCCGCTAAAACCGATCTCCCGAACCCATGCCAGCGTAGCCGGGAGATCTTCCTCGCACTGCCGTCGTAATGAGAACAACTGAACGCCGATGGGAGTGGAATGAGGCGTGTCGGCGGAGAGGATGCCCGTCGCTGCGAAACCAGCTGCGCAACTCGCAAATTTTCGTCTGGTCAACATGGACGTTTTCCTGTTGTCGTAGGCTTTCCGTCTAGTCTGCTGCCGTGTCGCGAAACGCTGCGGCCCGGAAGCCATCCCGAACTTCCGGCGTTCGCATCATGCATGACCACACTGAACCCGTACGAAGATTTTCGGCCATCAGCAGCATGATGCCCAGATCGATCCCAATCACATCCGGGTCGTACCATCCCGCCTCTGGCTGGAAAGCATCTACGAATCCGTATCGAGTCCACACTTTCGAGCCGTACCGGTCGACCATTGTCTGAAGTACCAGTCCGCACTCATCGGGAAGAAATACGATTGACCCTCCGCTGGCGCAGGGCACTAACGTACCGTCGATTCGCGAGTTTGCCGCGGTGTCCGGGCCACCCCAGTCGAGATAACCGTACCTCGAATCGGAAGCAGTGATGCCCCACATGTTCTCGCCGATCCAGGGGAAGCGGTCCCGCAAACTAAGACAGAAAGAACGGTGAAGAATCGTCGCCTGACGGGAGTTCTCGAAGTAGTTGGTCCAGCCATCGTCCTTACGGCGAAAATCGAACCATGCGTGCGAGAACTGATGCACAAACAGCGGAGCAGCCGACTGGATGTACATCCCTTCTTCGAGCACGTGGCGTGGGCGGACCCAGGCATCCCAGGCTGACGGCGGAACGGGGAAGGTACTCGATCCCATGGCGAGGAGATACATGGCCAGCAGTTCCGCATATTTTTCCCAGCGATACGGGAGAAAACCACCCTCAGGTGTCCAGCCGTGCGAGAGCGTCTCGCCGTCAGCGAGCATCCATCGCCAGTTCACTCGCCTCACGATTTCGTTAGCCAGCCTGTGAATTCGACTCTTGTCGAAATGTTCGCGGGCGTGAATTACTCCACACAACAACCACGCCGTGTCGATGGAAGACAGCTCACACTTGAATGCGCGCTGCCCAGTGACGCAGTCGAGAAAATGAAAGTAGAAACCGTTTTGATGGAAAACGCTCCGAGCCAGAAAGCCGAGCGTTCTTTCGACACGCTGCTCAGCCACCTCTCGCGTCAGAAATCCGCGCTGGTGCGCAATGCACAGCGCGCTCAGTCCGAAACCGGTCGCGGCTATACTCGCGACGCGGCGCTCGTCCACGCCGTCAACCCGGACTCGGTCCAGCACCAAACCTGTCCCGGGGTGCCCCTGTTCGTAGAAGTACAAACAGGCTCTGCGCTCCAACTCGTCAAGGAGCGCGGTGCGCTTCGTTTCCTCAGCGCGGGCAAGTCGCGTGGCACCCGCCAGAACGGCCCCCGCAACCAGCAGGTCCCTGCGAGTTACGGACTTGCGGCTTTTCGCTACATCCGCCACATCCCCCATTGTAAGATGGCTTAACATTGTAGACGTAAGAGAAACACCTTAGACCTTGTCCGTGTCAACAAAGGGTCTCTCTCTTTTGATTCTTCGGCCGTCTTGTCCGCAGCAAAAAGAGTAAGTGACGCAGTGCAAATGAATTCAGAAAAGGCAACATTCTGGGCCGGATGGCAAGAGCGCATCCGGGCATTGCGCAATATCCCGCCTTTGGTTGCTATCGTCTGGAACTCCGGGCCTTCTGTGGTCATGGGCGGTCTGGTGTGCAGGGTTGCCGGAGCTCTGATGCCGATCCTGATGCTCTGGGTTTCAAAGCAAATCCTGGATGCAGTGCAGGTTCGGTTCAGCGGACGCCCGCTACCCGAATTTTTCTGGTGGCTGGTGGCCGGCGAGGCGGGGCTCGCTGCGGTCTCCGCTGTCCTGGGTCGTACGGCGGGCTACTTTGACGCGCTGCTCGCGGACCGCTTTACGCGACACGTGAGCGTCCGAGTGATGGGACATGCCTCGCGTCTCGACCTCGCGTCCTACGAGGATCCGGTGTTTTACGACAAGCTGGAACGAGCCCGCGTTCAGGCGACGGATCGCATCGCGATGATACATGCTCTGGGTACGCTGATGCAGCAGTTCATCACGGCCGCGAGTTTGTCGATCAGCATCTTCTGGTTCTCACCGTGGCTGCTTTTGCTTCTGATCGTCGCGGTTGTCCCCGCGTTTCTGGGTGAGAGCCACTTCGCTTTTCTCGGCTATTCACTCAATATTCGCCAAACACCGGCCCGAAGGCAGCTTGATTACCTTGCGTGTTCTGGGCGCGAGCAAAGAATCTGCAAAGGAACTTAAGCTTTTCGGTCTGAGCGAATTCGTCACCGGAGAATACGCACGCATTTCTAACGGGCTCTTCGATCAGAATGTTGCCTTGGCACGTCGCCGACTCTGGGCTGGGGCATTCCTGTCCCTCCTGAGCACCGCTGGATATTACGCTGCCTACATCTGGGTCATCTATCGTACTGTTTCCGGGGACCTCAGCTGGGGCACACTCCAGTTCCTTGCCGGAGCGATCGGAGGCGCCAGCAGCAATATCCAGGCAATCTTCTCGACGTTCTCGTCGATCGCAGATCAGTCGCTTTTCCTCACCGACCTGGTTGAATTCTTCAACGTACAGCCCACGATCAGTTCGAAACCAAATGCGCTGCCTGCACCGCGTGCGATCCGAAGCGGCTTTCTGTTTGAGCGCGTGTCATTTTCGTATCCTGGGCAAACACGCCGGGTTCTCGATAACCTCGACCTTCGTATCGAGCCCGGGGAACGGATCGCTCTCATTGGAGAAAACGGCCAGGGCAAAACCACTCTGGTCAAACTGATCACACGCCTCTATGACCCGACGGCCGGCCGCATTCTGCTCGATGGTATCGATCTTCGTGAGTACAGTGTTGAAGACCTGAACGCTGAGATCGGAGTCATTTTTCAGGACTTCATGCGTTATGAGATGAGTGCTCGCCGCAACATTCAGGTCGGGCGGATTGAGGACAGCTCTCAAGACGACATTCAGACCGCGGCGCAAAAGAGCCTTGCTCATTCCGTCATTGAGCGTCTGCCGCAGGGATATGAACAACTGCTCGGGAGACGCTTCGAAGGTGGTGTGGATCTTTCAGGGGGCGAATGGCAGAAGCTTGCACTTGCGCGTGCATACCTTCGCGATGCGCAACTGCTGATCCTCGATGAACCAACGGCTGCTCTCGATGCGCGCTCGGAATACGAGGTGTTCCAGCGATTCGCTGAGCTGACAGAAGGAAAGATGGCGCTGCTTATTTCGCACCGGTTCTCTACGGTCCGGATGGCTGACAGAATCATTGTGCTCGAAAATGGACGCATTGCCGAACAAGGCACTCACTCACAACTGATGGCGTTCGATTCGCGATACGCCGAGATGTTCGAATTACAGGCCGCGAGCTACCGCTGATGCTTCAGGATCACCTCTCGACGACTCATCACAGCGTTCAACCACCGCATCAGGATGCAGACCTTCTTCGCCTGCGCAGCGCCGGGAAGCAAGCGGCCAAATCGTTTGTCCTGTTGCCTCCCCGCCGCGGCGCATGTGAAGAACTAAAGCAACGAATTCGACGGGCGGCTCGAATCATTGAACGCCAATTTAAACGAAAGTCGCCCGACATTCCAGATGCGCAATGGTTGTTCGAGAATCACCGCCTGATTCTCACGGCGATGAAGGATGCGACCGAGTTGCCGGGTTCGCTCTCAGAATCCCGGGTTGTCGCCCCGGAAAGTGCGGCACCTCCAGAACCAGCTGCGAGTGCGGTTGCACGAGCTTATCTCCGCGCAGCACTGGACTTGTTCTCTCCGGAGGGCCTCGAGTCGTTCATCGGAGGTTTTCAGGAGATCTGCCCTCTCGAAATGGGCGAATTGTGGGCGATCAAGCCAGCGCTGGAACTGGTCATAGTTGAGCGGATCGCCGAGGAACTCGAGGGAGTATGTTCGGCCCTGCCTGCATTGATTACCAGCCTCCGGTATGTCGGCGAAGCGAACTGGAAGGATCTCTTCGAAGCCGCCAGCATAACCAACGCGGTGCTTTGCGGCGATCCGTCCGGCTATTTCCGACAGATGGATTACGAGAGCCGTGATCTGTATCGGAACACCATCGCGGAATTGGCGAAGCACAGCAACGGCAGCGAGCAGCAAGTGGCGGAAAAGACGGTTCAGCTTGCCGCCGAAGCCAGTTCGGTCCGCAGCAGCCACGTTGGGTACTGGCTGCTTGACCGGGGCTTGCCAACGCTCAAATCGGCAATCGGCTACCGGGCAAGCACTCGACAGCGGATCAGGGAACTGGTGCTCGCATGGCCGCAATCGTTCTATCTGATTGGCATCGAACTCCTCACCCTGATCGTCGCGTTCAGCATTCTCGAGGAGCGCGGCACGCTTACGCCTACACTCCTTGCGCTCGCGCTGGTTCTTATTCCCGTAACTCAGGCCGCCGTTGATTTCATGAATCACCTGACGACGTGGCTTGTTCGTCCGCGAATTCTTCCGAAGCTCGACTTTTCCGACGGAATTCCCGCGGAATTCACCACGCTCGTAGCCGTCCCGACACTGCTTCTAAATGAAAAGCAGGTACGGCAGCTTGTATACGATCTCGAAGTTCGATATTTGGCAAACCGGGATCCGAACCTGCGATTCGCATTGGTGACGGACGGCCCGGACTCTCTCACGCGCACAGATCAGCGCGATCACCTGGTCGATGTCTGCATAGGGCTCATCGACGATCTGAATCGCCGATATGCATTTCAACGTCGGGAAGAGAATAACCCAGGTAATTCGTCCACTTCAGGTCCGTTTTATCTCTTCCACCGCCACCGTATCTTCAATCCGTCTGAAGGACGCTGGATGGGCTGGGAGCGGAAGCGCGGTAAGCTGCTGGACCTGAACCACCTGATGCGGGGCGGATATGACAGCTTCCCGATCAAGGTCGGAGACCTCACGGTACTCCAGCGAATCCGCTATATCATCACACTCGATTCGGACACTCAGTTGCCCCGGGACGCTGCACGACGGCTGGTTGGTACTATCGCGCATCCGCTCCACCGGGCGGTTGTCGACCCCGCCACAAAAATGGTCGTTGCCGGCTATGGAATCCTGCAGCCCCGAATCGCGATCAGCATTGATTCGGCATCGAGCAGTCGCCTCGCGAACATCTATTCCGGGCAGACCGGGTTTGATATTTACACACGGGCAGTTTCTGACGTTTATCAGGACCTGTTTGGCGAGGGTATCTTTACCGGGAAGGGAATCTACGACATCGATGCCTTAGATGAGTCACTCGACGAGCGGTTTCCTGAAAATGCGCTGCTCAGTCATGATCTAATCGAAGGCGCCTACGCGCGGGCAGGACTTGTTACCGACGTCGAACTGATCGATGACTACCCGTCGCATTTCAGCGCGTACAGCCGACGCAAACATCGCTGGGTTCGAGGTGACTGGCAAATTATGCGCTGGGTCCTGCCCCGGGTGCCCGACTACCACGGCAGGATCATCGCAAATCCTCTTAGCCTGATCTCACGCTGGAAGATAATCGACAACCTCCGGCGAAGTCTCTTTGAACCAGCAACTCTCGCGCTGTTCCTTGCAGGGTGGTTCGTGCTTCCAAGTCAACCCTGGTTCTGGACGCTGACGACGATAGCCATGCTCCTGATGCCCGCTTACGCAGGCCTTCTTTTCGCTATCCCGGGTGCGCCGAGGCGCCTGCGACTCTTCAGACCATGGTTCAAAGAAACGCTACGTACATTCCTGCAGGCTCACGTTGTTGCTCTGCTTCAGATCGTCTTTTTGCTGCACCAGGCAATGTTGTCGATCGATGCGATCGGACGATCTGTCCTGCGGGTGTTTGTATTCAGAAAGCGCCTGCTTGAGTGGGAAACCGCTGCTGAAGCCGAGAACGCGCAACGCCCAACGGCAACAGTCGATTTGTATCTTGCATGGTCGCCGTTGATTGCTGCGGCAATTGGCGGGCTGCTATACCTGCTCCGCCCCGAAGCACTGCCTGTCGCAGCGCCAATCCTCTTGTTGTGGTTTATTGCGCGATATCTGTCCGCGTGGTTAAACCGGGCTCCCAGTGAGTACAATCGAGAGCTTCGCGGCGAAGATGTTCGATTCCTGCGGGCGGCCGCTGTTCGTACGTGGAGGTTCTTCCGGGAGCATTCGGGTGAAAATACAAACTGGCTCATACCGGACAATGTTCGGGAAACGGGTGAGATCGCTTCTCGTTTATCCCCCACCAATCTCGGTTTGCTGCTGAACGCCCGCTTATCAGCAGTTCACTTCGGCTACCTGACCGTGCCCGAGTTTATTGAGCAAACTTCCGCAACTCTCAGGGTCGTTCAAAAGCTCGCGAGATATCGCGGTCACGTTCTTAACTGGTACTGCACCGAGACAGTCCGGTGCCTGGAGCCGCGTTTCGTCTCCACCGTCGACAGCGGTAATCTTGCGGTCTCTCTGTGGACGCTGAAACAGGGCGCACTCGCACTTGCTGCCAAACCTCCTTCTGAAGACAGTCTCCACGCCGGCATCGAAGACATCAAAGCGGAAGCGGAGGAGGAGCAGCGAACAGGGACGGAAACGTTCTGGACGAACGAACTGGCCGAGCGGCGCCGAAGGATGGAGACATGGCTGGACCAGTCGGTTACGGCAGCGACGGACCTGAAGAACGCCCTTCACGAGATCGCCGATGAATGCGATCGCATTGTGAATGCCATGGACTTCGGTTTCCTTTGGAATCGCCGCCGCAAAGTATTGTCGATCGGCTGCGATGTCGAAACGGGGTTGTCCGATCCATCGGTTTACGACCTGCTCGCGTCGGAGTCGCGGATGGCGAGCTTCGTCGCTATCGCGAAGGGCGAAATTCCTCAGGAGTCCTGGTTTCATCTCGGGAGAAGCCTGACGCTCTACCGAGGCAATCGCGTACTCGTTTCATGGACAGGCACGACGTTCGAGTATCTGATGCCGCGGCTCTGGATGAAGCATTATCGTGAGACGATCCTTCACCGAAGTGTGGAGGCAGCTGTTCGCGTCCAGCAACACGCCGTTCGCCGCTGGCGAGTTCCCTGGGGCATCTCAGAATCAGCCTGTATTTCCGAACAGGGTACGAACGACTACGGGTATCATGCATTTGGTATTCCCGAACTGGCGATGAAGGCATCGGGAGAGTCCGATTATGCCGTCATCTCGCCCTACTCAACCTTTCTGGCACTCTCTGTCGATCCTCGCGCGTCACTTCATAACCTTCGCCGGATGAAGAAGCTGGGCTGGTTTGGCCGATACGGATTCTATGAAGCCGCCGATTACCGGATGACGTGCGAGAAGCGCAGATGGTAAAGCGAAAAACCGGGCAGGAACCTGCCATCGTGCGCTCGTGGATGGCTCACCACCAGGGTATGAGTCTGCTTGCGGTTGACAATCTGTTGTTTAATGATCGGTTCCAGGGATACTTTCACGCAGAACCAGGCGTTCAGGCCACCGAACTGCTTCTACACGAGCGTGTACCGGCTGCAATTGCAGCTGAAGCCCTGACGAAGGTAGCAATACCAACTCCGGCCGACCATGTGTCGGCGTCCGCCAGCTGACTTATCGTCGCGGGAAGTACCCTGACCGCGTCGATTTGTCGTATTCAGAGAAACCTGTCCTGACGGCATATTCCCAATATCGGCGGCGAGACCGATCGTATCCGATAAGCTGAAAGGGAACGCTGTTTTCAGCAGTAGTATTTCCCGAATGACCTCCCCCGCGAGCCGACCCCAGAACGCACGAAGCTTCTTCGGACGCAAGGGCGTGCTCTCACAATGGCATCCTCGTTATGAGTTCAGGCAGGGACAACTCGAAATGGCGGAGGCCGTTGAAGCAGCGCTCGCCGACCGGCGTCACCTGATTGTTGAAGCAGGTACCGGAACTGGAAAAACGCTGGCGTATCTTGTTCCCGCGATTCTTTCCGGCAAGCGCGTCGTCATCTCGACCGGAACAAAGAACCTTCAGGAGCAGCTGTTTTACAAAGACATTCCGTTCCTGCAACAGCACTTCGAGATACCGATCGCAGTTTGCTACATGAAGGGACGGAACAATTACCTGTGCCGCAAGAAGGTCTACGAGAACGAGCGGAATGCATTCCTGACGGGACTCGAAGAAGTTGCCGATTTTCAGATCATTCGCGAGTGGGAGCAGACCACAGAAACAGGTGATCGCGCCGAAATCCGTGCGCTTCCGGAAAGCAGTTCAGCGTGGCATAAAGTCGATGCACGCCGGGACACGTGTATCGGAACGAAGTGCCAGCAATTCGAGCGGTGCTTCATCACGCAGATGATGCAGCGCGCCGCGGCGAGCGACCTGATCATCGTTAATCACCATCTGTTCTTTGCCGATCTTGCTCTGAAGGACGAAGGATACGGTCAGATCATTCCGGAGTATGATGCCGTCATTTTCGATGAAGCACACGAGATCGAAGATGTGGTTGGCCAGTATTTCGGAGTTTCCGTCAGTAACCTTCAGGTCGATGAACTTCGGAAGGACATCCTGACTGCCGCTCGTGCGCAGGAGTTCGGCTCGGCAGAACTCGATCGCATCCTGATGTCCGCCTGGGAGGCTTCGGAACGCTTCTTCGGTCTGTTTGGGACTGGGTCGGAGGGGCGCATACCTTTCGGTGGTCACGACGGCTTTCTGCAACAACATGGTGAAGAGTACATGGATCTTCGCAGTGCAGTTGAGCTGATTCACGTTCAGCTGAATTTGATCCACAATGCTCCGGAAGAGGTGATTCCGCTGCTGCGGCGCGCTAAGGACTTTCTTGACCGTCTGACGTTTTGGTTTGAGACACCCGGACCTCAGTTTGTTTACTGGGTCGAGAAGCGCGGACGTGGCACGTACCTTCAGGCCACGCCGATCGATGTTGGTCCCATCCTGGAATCGAGTCTTTTCGATCGGGTCAGTACCGTCGTGTTGACATCGGCGACGCTGGCGGTCGCCGGGACCTTTGATTTTACTGAGGAACGGCTGGGTCTGCGCGCCGCGCGAACTCTCGTTGTGGACAGCCCGTTCGATTACCAGGAACAGTCGCTGCTCTATGTCCCGCAGCATCTTCCGGACCCTCGCGAGCCACGGTTCGTGGAGGCAGCGAGTGCGCATATCGTTGAATTACTAAAAGCCAGTGAAGGCCGGGCATTCGTTCTGTTCACCAGCTATAGTCAAATGCGGCAGGTTTACGACCGTGTCTCATTTGAGATCGAGTATCCGACTCTGCTGCAGGGTACGGGTCCGCGTTCCGCCTTGCTGGAAGAGTTCCGCTCGACGCCAAACAGCGTTCTGTTCGCCACGTCTTCGTTCTGGCAGGGAGTTGATGTGCAGGGCGATCAGCTGAGCTGCGTCATCATAGACAAACTCCCATTTGCCGTTCCGAGCGACCCGGTTGTTAACGCCCGTGTAAATGCTTTGCGAGAGGCAGGCGGGCAGCCGTTCTATCAGTATCAGATTCCACAGGCGGCTCTCGCCCTGAAGCAAGGCTTTGGTCGCCTCATCCGCAGCCGAACTGACCGCGGAGTGTTGTCGATCCTCGATAATAGGATTACGCGCCAGCGATATGGCCAGGTGTTCTTCGATAGCCTGCCCGATTACGCGTTTACCACTCGGATCGAGGACGTTCGGCGCTTTTTTACGACTCAGAATGTTTGAAGTTACTGTAGAGCACACGTTTGCTGCGGGGCACTCCCTGCGCGAATACAAAGGAAAGTGCGAGAACGTTCACGGCCACAACTATCGCGTTCAGGTGACAGTTGAAGGCGAACGGCTGAACCGAATTGGTTTGTTAGTCGATTTCGTAGATTTGAAAAGAAACGTGCGGGCAGTCTGTGAACGGCTCGACCATCAGTTCATTAATGATCTCGAGCCGTTCACGACCGTGAATCCGTCCGCAGAAAATATTGCGAAGTATCTGTATGACGAGGTGACGACAGCCCTGGATCTGACGCACAGCGATCCGCCGGTTCGTATCTCACAGGTGAAGGTCTGGGAGACCGACACCAGCATCGCTTTGTACCGTCAGAGTTAGTGGCCTGCCGTTCCGGCGACAATCACTGCAATCGGAGTGTTGCCGATCTTCGTTTGAAGGACCTGATCTTCGCCTTCCTGCGAAACTCCAGCCTTGAACGCGGACGCGTCCTGTTTGTACATGCTGAGGACGAGCGGATGCGGCGTTCCCGAAGCTTTGCGACTCATGGCCACCAGGGCGTCAAAAGCGGGTAGCGCGTTCGGGTCTTTGTCGTCGGCCGCGGGTGACAGCAGAAGGAAATCACGCTGCGGGGCAGCGCCCTGGTGATCGCCGTTTTCCGGGTAGTAGCTGAAGCGCATCGTATATACACCGGGCTTAATTCCCTGGCCCCTGCGATCGCTGCCTTTTGCCGGAAAGTTGACGACGCCGAGCAGAGCACCATGCGGTACCTCCTGCCAGGTTACGTTCGGCGCATTGTTTGGCGGACCCGGCGGGACTGCGGTCCGGAACCACAGTTCCATGACAACCTTACTGCCATCTTTGATTCGTATTCCGTCCTTTTGCAGCAGCGCAGCGATGGCAGGGTCGAGTGTGGACGGCGGCGCGCCTGCGGGCTCGGCTGTATGTCCGAAAGAAGCAGCAACCGCAAGGAACATAGCGAGTGCAAGTCGTCGAGTCATCTACCTCTATGATGCCCTGGTGCGGCTCGGAGTTTGCTCGTAATCCCATTAAGTTTGCTCAAAGCGTCAGCGACACTGGAGCTGATGACTTCCTTTCGGGCGGATTATGCGCCTCTTTCGCACGCGCGTGCTGAGTGGGGTGAAATAGCAACTCTGCCGTGGGATGAAGAGATCTTCGGATTTGCTGTCGCTGACTTGAAGCTGCCGGCGACAATCGGACCGTCAATGGCTGAGGTCACCGAATTTCAGAACGCTCTCCAGGACTTTTGCCAGCGGACCGGTGCAGAACTTATATCTGTTCGTTTCGATCCTGTCGACCATGCGCTGGTTCGAGTGTTTTCGGCCGCTGCCTTCATCCCGGTCGACCTGTCGCTGGAGGCATCGTCTGCCCGGCTTCGACCGGAGCTGATGCCTAAGCCGCGGTTCGGAATCAGGAAAGCCACCGAGCAAGATACCTCCGCGATACTGAGCATCGCTCGTAACGCGTTTCAGTTCGGCCGGTACCACACGGATCCCGTTTTCCCCCGCGAGCTGGCGGACAAACGCTATCAATTGTGGGTGGAGAATGCTTTATATCGAGGCACTCCCGAGGATCACCTGTTTGTGCTCGGCTCCGAATCGCAGGTCCTTGGCTTTTATCACGCCGTCCTGCGCGATGGTGTTGCCGACCTGCGGCTGGCTGCCGGCGATCCGAAAATGGCGGTTGGGCTGGGTGCCGCCTTGTATTCTGAGACGTTACTTGCTTTGCAGGGGATGGGAGCGAAGCGATATACCACCAGAATCTCCGCTCCGAACACCGCGATCGTCAACCTATATGCATCATTTGGGTTTAGGTTTTCGAACCCGGAGCAGATTATGCACTGGCACTCACCTTCGGCGCGGCATTTGCGGTAGCTCGACGAACTGTTGCGACCGATGCGTTCCGCGCATATCGACTGCCCCCCAAATCAAGAACGGAGTAGAGCCCGAATGGATCAGCGCCCTTGCTGGACAAGTGGCAGCACTGCTCGGTCCAGTTCGGCGTCGCTCCACTCATTTATCATGACGTTGCGATGCAAGGTCCAGTGTTCGGCGTGCTCGAGCGACTGCCCCGGCTCGAGCGTTGTCAAAGGACCGAGAGTCTCCAGCTCAAGGAAATCCGCACTCGTGAATGTCTCATAGGAAGACTGGAAATCCGGATACGCTTTCGAGGGATCTGCAGTGTACCGTTTGACAAACAAGTCTGAGCCCAGCAGGTACGCTCCCCAGGTGTTCGGGTTGAAGTGCCCAAGCTTGTTTGGTTGCCCCGTGTTATGTGGATCCTGCGTGAGAATCAGGTATTTCTTCGTGAACGTCCAGCGTTTGTCACTGAGGTCCGTGAACGGCCACATCACCAGAGGGTTCGAGGGAGCCAGATCCCTGGGGTGCGTACCTCTCGGCGGAAAGCCAGTGATTCCATGCCCGCCTTGCGCCATCATTGTCAAAGCCCACGGGGCAAGCCGGCGCGACTGTTTGCCTGCATTCCGGATCCGATGTCTTACTTCGACGGCGGTGCCTCTTTCGGCAAGTTGAACGGTGATCTGTTTCTCGAGGCCAGTTTCCGGCTCAACTGGTTGTGTCAGGGTTACTACCGAGCCCTTTACATCGATCTTTAGCGGGCCGTTGTCGAGCGCGTACGTCAGTTTCACGTCTTCAGGGCCCATCCAGATTCTGTGACCACCTCGCGGCGTCCATTCCTTCTCACCGCTCTTGCCTAACTGCGCGGTGAACTCTTTAAAGAGATTCTGACCTCCCACGAAGGCGTAGCGCATTACGCGAGGGCCGACGTCGGTGGTGACGATCAGCTCTACCTCGCCGTTCGTTATTCGATAGCAATTGGGCCATCCACCCCATGCCGTCTTTTCAATGCGTACCGCTGCAGACAAACTCATCGTCATTGTTGTTGCGAGTAGCAGTCCGGATGCCGCTCGGCGGGTTATCCTCATCGACGGCTATTTTATGCTGAGTGGTCGTAGCGTCCTGGCGGTTGAGGGAAGCTATGCAAGAGTCAGCGTAGAACTCGCCGAGGTTGAACTCTCGAGGGATCGCCAGTGTAATCGACAGAATCGCGGCGCGGCTGCGATGGCCCTATGTGGCTCCGCGTTCGCGCGAGTGCGCCATTGCAAGACTCCGCAGTATCCCCCAATGCCCGCACCAGACCACGACATCCGGTGCCAAAACAGTCGGCGGAGTTGCTCAATTCGCTCGAGTTCGTTCACGAGACAGACGCGGGGACGAACAGGAGACCCTCTGGTAGTTCCTCACCGAAAACTCGACCCAGAGAACCCAGATCACGCTCCGCATCGCCGTCGACGATTGCAAGTAATTCCGGCTTGTCTGCGAGGGCTTTCCTTGCGAGGTTGAGCGTCGCTGCTGGAAGGTCCCGCGAGACTTCACCAGTGTGTTGCGCGATTGCAGCAATCGCCTCTTCGGCACCTTTGATTCCGACGAGCGCATCGACCCAGCGGGATGCGGTCCCGGGGGGAACCACCAGATTGTTTGGACCGTAGAAAAGGTGTCGTGCGCCGAGACGCGACAAACACCAGTACTCGCTCGCCCCTGCATCTTTAGCCTTGACACGTTTGACCAATGTTTCGCCCAGATCTGTCTTTGTCCCGACAGGCAGCAGTTCAAGGCTGCTGGCTGCCCGCCATATCTCGCGGAGCAGGCTTGCATTCACACGCGCAGGTTTCTTACCGGCCCGCGGGATAACGGTCTGCGACAAGCGCTGGAAGATGTCCGTCTGCTGATTGCGATTCAGGCCGCCGGCAACACGGCCCCAGAAAATCCACCACTGGATCTCATTTTCGACAGAGTTGGGGAATTTCAGACCGCCGGCGTAAATTCGGCGTGCCTGTTCAATCCGGAGATTGTCTCCAGGTGCCCCGAATCCGGGCCGGAGGCAAAACCCCGTGAGGTTAAGCCAGCGAACTTCGACAGACGGTCGGACGCTCCGGCCGTCGGCAAACTCCAGAAGCCAGTCAGCAAGTTGACGCAAAGTCTGCAGCGGCCAGGAGTTACGCCCGAGACCGAGCGCCGCCTCAAGCCTGGAGGGCAGTTCTTCGGGTGTGAGCGAATGCGGCGATCCGAACGTCCCGGCGATCAGATCACGCGCTGCCAACATTGCCGATTCGCTGATTACCGCTGCCGGACGAGCGGGGGCTGCAGCGACGGCATCACTTCTCGTCGCACCTTTTCGAAGTTCGAACTGCAGACGCCATTTGTGATCCGTGCTTCGCGAGTCAGCCCAGATCTCGAGAGTCCCAACTTCTGTCAATCGGGCGCCGAGCCGTACCGGCACGGCGCGCTCCTCGGTCTTTTTCCCAAATCGAATGACCGCTTCGAGCGGAGCGTGCATGTGCAGATCCGCGTCATTGCGATTGAACTCAACAACATCGCCGACTTGATCTTCAGTTCGCAGCAGCGACGAGTAGAGACGGAAGGACACGGGGCGGTTTGCGAGCAGCTGCAGTTCATCACGATCGACTTCGACCATGGATCCTTCTTCAGTGCCGCGTGGCAATAAACAGACAGCTTTGATCTTCTCGGGCGTACCGCCGATTCCGATGAAGTAAGCGCGAGGCAGGCCGCCACGCACCAGCAGACCGGCACCGGTCGACCGAACGTAGGAATAGTACGCCGCACCAACCGCTACCGCCAGATCGAGATCGCGATTCTCGAAGACGAGGGGGCGCTTGCCATACCAGCGCTCCATAACACCGACGACGCGGTCACGACAGATGTCCGGGATGAAGAATCCGCCGTTGAAGAGAATAGCGTCCGGCTGTGCGCCCGCACCCGAAAGAAAGGATGCAAGGTGTCGCGTGACCGCCGGGTCAGAGACGTAAGGGAGCCCGAGTTCCCGAAAGACGCTCTTCTTTTCCTCTTTCGGTTTGTCGTCGAGACTGGAAAACGGAAGGAAGCCTTCCAGCGTGAGTTCGAGTACCTCGGCTCGCGTGATTTCCGTGCGCAGCGTTCCGCCGACCAATCCTGTTCCAGCGCCGAGGACTGTAATCTCAACTTTATCGAGCGTCGGTGTCGCGAGCAGACGTTCTTTCGCGGCCGCACACTGGCGTCTTAGTGCACTTCGCTGACGAAGCGACAGCGCTGCGTTCAGTTTCGATTCGACCAGCCATGTGAGCGTCAGGTCGAGGTTGTCCCCGCCGAGCAGGAGATGCCTGCCAACGGCGGTACGAGTGAACTCGACACGATCTCCCTCGCGATTCACACGGACGAGTGTGAAGTCGCTGGTGCCGCCGCCAACGTCACAAACCAGCACGATTTGCCCGTCAAACAATAGCTTCTGAGATTGCGAGAGGTGATTCGCGATCCATGAGTAGAATGCCGCAGCGGGCTCCTCGAGCAGGGTGAGGTTCTCGATACCTGCCTGCTTCGCGGCCTCGACGGTCAGTTCCCGCGCTTCTTCATCGAACGAGGCGGGCACGGTGAGTACAACATTCTGGGTGGCGAACTCCGCCGTTCTGGCTTTCTCGAATGCTTCGCGCATGTGCTGGACATAGCGCGCCGAAACCTCAACCGGCGAAAAAATGCGGCCGCTTTCCTGCGCATCCCACGGCAGAATCTTGGCTGTCCGATCTACATCCGGGTTCGACAGCCACGATTTGGCCGAGTGTACTGACCGGGTGGGGACGAGTGCGCCTTGCTCGCGCGCATAGATCCCGGTGTAGATCGAGCCGTCATCGCCGATAAACAGAAAAGACGGAAGCGTACGCTGGGCCTCGATAACGTTCTGTCGAACATGCTGCGGGATATCGAGAATGTGGATCGGAGGAAAGTCGGCGCCATCCGCTTCGGCCGGGTCAATCCACGCGACTGCGGAGTTGGTGGTCCCGAGATCGATACCTACGTTCATGGCTGGTGTACGCGCTCGCGAACGTTGAACTCGAGTTTCCAGCGGCGGCCGTCTTTAGCGACGCACCAGAGCTGAAGAACTCCGGTCTCGGTCACCACCGTCTCAAGAGTAACGGGCACAAATGCTCCGGAAGCGCCGTCTTCCGTCGCAAGATTAACCTCAACGGGCGCAAGCTCCTCGAGCTCATCGGTGACCTGCTCGAGCATGGCGCCTGCTTCATCCTTCTTGCGGGTTGCAGAAGTAAAGAAGCGGAATTCGGCAGGTTCGCCGACGACGAGAGCAAATTCACGATCGGGAAACGCCGCGGAAGTGCCTTCTTCCATACCGAATGGTGCCACTGTCATCGCCTTCAACGGTGCGGGCATGCCGGGAACGGCGGGCATAGAGGTTTCAATGCCAACGTAATAAGTCCGAGGCACACCGCCCCGGATGCGAACGCCCTTGCCCTCGCGCGCAAGGCCGTAATACGCCGCCCCGCGTGAGACGGCGTGCATCAGGTCCTCTCCGGAGAGCACACGGACAGTCTTGTCGAGCCAGGAGTTGAGAACCATCAGCAGGCGATCGCGGATCAGTCCCGCCCGGAGAACGCCTCCATTGAAGAGAATGTGAGTCGGTTGTGCGAATCCGGTTTGCTGCGTACTCAGGAATCTGGCGAGATGTCTGGTAATGGCTGCGTCGGCAGCGTAGGGCAGGCCGATCTCAGCCAGTCCGACACGCCGCCGGGCCTGCGGCATATCCGTGCGATTCACTACTGGGAAAAAGCCGTCCAGAAGTGTCGTCTGGAGGTCGTCTTTGGTGACCCGCGACTTAATCGTCCCGCCAACCAGACCAGTGCCGCGGCCTAGTATCGTCACGCCATGCTCAGTGGCTTCGCTGGTCGGATCGAGCAGCCGCTCTTTGGCGATCCGGCACTGCTGCCACAGCGCGTTCAGCTGCATCGCGTCGAGCTTCGTGCCTTTGCTTTGCAGCTGCGTCTCGACCACGCGAGCGAGCGCAAGGTCCATGTTGTCGCCGCCGAGCAGGATGTGTTCCCCAACGGCGAGACGGTCGAGTGTCAGCTCGCCGTTCTGCTCTTTGACGGCGATCAGCGTGAAGTCGGTTGTGCCGCCACCGATATCGACAACGAGGATGAGATCCCCGACCGTGACCTGCTCGCGCCAGTTCGGATTGGCTTCGATCCACGAGTAGAACGCTGCCTGTGGCTCTTCGAGAAGAACCAGGTTCTTGTATCCGGCCTGCTCCGCCGCATGCGACGTGAGTTCACGTGCCACAGCATCGAATGAGGCCGGAACCGTGACCAGGATCGTTTGACTTTCCAGCTTATCTTCGGGGTGTTCCTGGTCCCACGCTTCCCGCAGATGGTCGAGGAAGGCTTTCGATGCTGCGACGGGGGAGATCTTGCCGACACCGTCGGGTGCGGTTAGCGGAAGCAGTGCGGCCGTACGATCGACACCGCCATACGACAGCCATGATTTGGCCGATGAAACAAGCCGCCCGGCGTTTTCTGCGCCGCGTTTCTGAGCGAGTTGTCCTGCAATCGCGACAGGCGTTTCGTTCCAGGGAAGAGCCAGTGATCCTTGCGGAAATTCCGACGGGCCCGGAATGTACAGGAACGACGGGAGCAGCGACTCAGCCCGAAGCTCGCCTGGGTTCGTCAGCTGCGGAATCTGAAACTGCGCTACCTGTGCTTCTTCGACCGTTGCGTCCACGGACGAGACGGCACAATTCGTTGTGCCAAGATCAATGCCGATGATGTAAGGCAAGGCGCTCTACTCGACTTCCACTTCTGCGGGCGCCAGAATCTGGACGCTGGTGCCGGCAGCGATTCTGGGGAGTTCCACGCGTTCCACGCGCCAGCCCTTGTGGCGAAGAATACCCTGGGTGACCTTTCCGTCCGCCGGTACATTGCCAAGCAATTTGATGCTGTTCGGGTCGCGCGAATCAACGCGCGTGGGCGTGTGTTCCACACCGTCGATCACGGGAGCGAGCGTCACGTAGCGCGAGAGTGCCGTTCGGCTCTGGTCGTGTAAGCTGCGCACGGCGGCTCCGACCTGATCATCAGAGTAAGCGGAGATGTCCTCCATCAAAAAGTCAATCAGCCTCGCATCACGCTGAAGGATCGCCAGCATCTGCAGTGCCCCGTCGCTGGTTTTGGCTTCGGCCGTGGCAGCGGGCTTCGCCTGACTTGATGTCGCCTTAGCTGGCCGAGCTTCCTCCGGCTTCAGGAACCCGAATGCGTGAGCAATATCAGGAGGCAGGCCGTTTCCAAAGAGAATCGCAAAAAAGCTCCGAAACGCGAGCGCAATACGTGACAATGAATCCTCGCCCCCCAATTTAGCACGGGCGTGGCCGCTGAGTGCTTGTTTTGCAGGGGTTTGCGGGGATATAGGACCTTCACCCAGGCAGCGAGCGGAGCAGACTCAGGGGGTAGCTGATGCGCCAGGACCGCGACCGTGTTCTTACTCCGGCGACGAATCCGATTTCGGTCCAACCCGCTTTTTCGAAGGCGCGGACCGAGCTTTTGTTGTTGTGCCAAACGCGCGCGTACAGACGACGGAATCCTTTCGCGCGCATGATGCGGCAGGAACCCTGAATGACCTTTGTCGCCAGCCCGCGACCTCGATACCGCTCGTCGGTGTTAATCTGCTCCAGCTTCGCCTGTCCCGCGCCCTATCGGGATAAAGCCGTCAGTTCGATGGTAGGTATCGCCCCAGAGGAAAACCGCCGCGCTCGCGAGATTGTCGCCGACGTATATGCCTGCTGCGATGCTTTCGGCACCGAGATAATGCTGTAAGCTTCGGAGGAATGGTGGCGCACTCTCAAACGAATCTTTCGTTAATTCAACGATGGTTTCGTCCGGGCCGGCGCAACCGTCTGTGTCGAGGGGCGGGCTTTGGTAGATTCTGTAGAGTTCGTGCTCTTCGAAACACGTCGATAGTGCGCGCTTAACCCATTCCTTCATGCCCGACCGCGGATCATTTGCTTGATTCGCTTGTCAATACCGGCCTTCCTGAGCACGTTAACCGTGCTCCGCGACAGCGATGAGAGCCCAGCCTGCGATGTTACGAGGAGGCGGTTCCGGAGAGTGGGCTTGAAGTAGAAGATGTCCGCACATCGAATCGAGCCCGTGGCAAACAGTTCCTTATGCGGGCCTTCGCCTTCGGTGAAGTCGAAAATATCGAACTTCTGTTCCTGAAACAGGCTTTCAAGCAGCAAGTACTGCAGCACCGTACCTGGCGAGGACTCACGGTACTCGGGGTCATAGCCGACGTACTCGTAGATAAGTGCGCGGTCGACAATCGGACAGAAGACGTAAGCTACGGGTTTCCCCTCATGAAAGAGCAGATACGCCCTCGCCTGGTCGGCTTCTGCGAGTTCTCGCGCATGTGACCGGAACTCGGCCGAGGCGGGCAACCCGGCATCCAGCAGCTTGTCCTGGTACGTTCGGGCGGAGAGCGGCAGGGCGAGGCTGAAAAACTCCTCTATTTCAGCTACTGTGCGATAGACTTTCCAGTCGTTAGTGCCACCCGAAATTTCCGCAAATTTTCTGACTTTTTTGCGCAAAGTTGAGCGCGTTTTCGACGAGAATTTCTTTTCGTAATCCTCGAAAGACCCGTGGAGGTCCACGACAAAACGGCGATATGCAGAGCGAACAAAACGCAGGTAACCAGTTTGAAATGCCAGCTTCGGAAGTTCTTGTTCGGTGGGATAGGAACCGAAGAAAAGGCCGTCAAGTTTCAGGCGGCCGCCTTCCGTCATTTCGCCTGAGATCCAGGGCTGTAAATTGTCTGCCGGATGGGGTTTGCCTGCATCGGAAGCGCGTGTGAAGTGGGGCGTCCAAACCCACATCTGGAAAGGCACGCGGAACAGAGAAAACTCACCGAATGAGAAGCTCAGACGAACGCGTTTGGAGTGGAACAGCGGTTTCGTCCGACTCGGCTGCTCAAGCGTGGGGCTCTGCAAGCCTTAATTATATCGGAAGTCTGCGAATCAACTGCTCTCCCTGTCGCATAAACATGCGTAGTGGAGACCCCTTAATTGGCGAACTAAGGCCGGAGCCGTTTGAGAATTCGGAAGGTGATGTTTCGGTAAATGTGCTGACGTGAAACCGATCTTTGTTGCGTCCCAGATAGCGAACCAGACGTTCAAAACGCCGACGTACCACTCCGTCCGCCTGGGCGGCACCTTTCTCCACGCGATTGCGCCGGATCAACTCGAATCCGTGGGAGACGAAAACGAACGAAGGCGATTGCCGCTGGTGCGCCTGATCGAGGGCAGCTCGCATCTCTTCGAATGACGCCGCCATGATCTGCATGTGCCGGTGATGACCCGGGTAGTCTTCGATGAATGTGATTGGGACTTCGATCAGACCCTCCATAGGCTCAGGCCTGATCATCGGGTACGGCGAATCGATCCCGCACTGAGTGCCAAGGTAAATGAAGTTGTAGCTGGAATCAAAGGCCACGCCTGCCCGGGCGAGAGCGCGAAGGGTGTTTCGGTTCGCGCCATAGTTGCCGGCCCGAAAGGATGCGACATTTGCGACACCACTGTCCCTGAGCAGTCGAACGGCGTTCTCGACGATCCACTCCTGATCTGCGCCGGAGAAGTCCTTCAGGTCTCTCCCGGTCCGGCCCCCGATCGGCCGATCGTTGACCCACTTGAGCCACTCGGTGTGGATGTGCAGAGCGGCTTCGTGGCCGCGCGCACTCACCTCCCCGACCATTCTTCTCAGATAGTCGGAACCCAAATGAAGCGCATGCAGTGCCTCGATAAAGAACACGCCTTTCAGGCCCTCGGACTCGAGCAGGTCCATTTGGTAGCCGATTCCGAATTCGCCCGTTTTCGTTTGGCCAAGAACATCACGCGCAAAGTCCTGTTCCACCATCGACCAGTCCGGGGCGCTGTAATTCGCGGGCCAGAACTCCGTGTCGACGGTGTAGTAAACGCGCATGGACTTCTTTGTTTTAGCAGACCTGTGCCAGGGAAACGCTTCGCGAGCATGCTTCGCAACGGGGTTCCATTAACGGTTATGCAGCTTACGGTTATCGGCGGTGACGGCCCCGCGGAATTGGGCCGCTGAGCCTTTGAGAAGTCTACATTCCGAATGGAAAAGTCGAAGCAGGACGGGACGTCGAGATTGATTAAGATCCGCTAACGGATTCCTGTAACGCCAAAGCATCGCGTTCGTCCTATCAGTGAGGCTGGTCCGCGAGCGGCGTCGGGGCCTTAAACTATACTTTTATAGAGGTCATCAGCGGCCACTCGCCCTTCTGTCTCCCCCATGAAATACCGAACATTTCTCCCGCTGGTATTAATACCGTTTGGCGTTGTCGCAGCAGGGGCGCAAACGCCGGCATCGTCGCCGAAAAACGCGGCAGACGCCAAGTCTGAAAAAACCGCCGATAAAGCCGCGGCCTATTATCACTTCGCTCTTGGGCACATGTACTCGGAGCAGGCGGGGAATTTCGGCCGGAACGGCGATTATCTTAACAAGGCCATCGAGAACTTTCGCCTGGCGATGAAGGAGGATCCGGACGCGAGTTTCCTGGCAGAGGAACTGTCCGACCTGTACATTCAGTCGGGACGTTTACGCGAGGCCGTAAACGAGGCAGAAGAAGCGCTCAAGCGTAACCCCAACGATCTGAATTCACGACGCATTCTGGGCCGCATTTACACGCGCATGATTGGCGATTCCCAGCAGGGGAAAGTCGACGAGAACATGCTGCGGAAGGCGATCGAGCAATACACGCAGATCGTCCAGGTCGACCCGAAGGATATCGACACTCTGCTCCTGCTTGGCCGGTTGCAGAAGGTTGCGCAGAACTCTGTTGAAGCGGAGAAAGCTTACAAGAAGGTGCTCGAGGTCGATCCCAATAACGAGGACGCGCTGACGGGCCTGGCAATTGTCTATGCGGACCTGGGCAATAGTAAGGAGGCATCGGACCTTCTGCGGCGAGTGGCGGATAAGAGTCCCTCGCTTCGCACGCTGACTGCACTCGCGGGCCAGTACGAGCAAATGAAAGAGTACGGTCTCGCGGCGGAAACGCTGCGTCGTACTCTCGACGTTGCACCCGATAACGCCGAAGTTCGGCGAGCCTACGCACAGGATCTCCTGCTTTCTGAGCAGCTTGAAGACGCTCTGAAGCAGTACCAGCAGATCACGGCAGAGGACAAGAAGGACTGGCAGTCGTGGCTGAGGGTTTCACAGATCTACCGGCAGAAGCGCGATTTCGCGAAGGCTGCCGATGCCGCGCAAAAAGCGATGGATATCGAGCCGAACAACCTCGAGGTTCGCTACAACCAGATCGGGTTGCTGGACGCACAGGGCAAGACTCAGGACGCTCTTGCCTCTATGAGCCAGTTGGTTTCAACGACAGCCAAGAAGACGTACAGCGCCGGTGAGAAGAGCAACAGGATTGTGCTGCTCGAGAGGCTGGCCTCGATGTACCGCTCGGCCGAGCAGTACGACAAAGCCGTCGAGACGTACCGACAAATACCGGAACTCGAACCCGCGGCCGCCGGCCGCGTCGAAGCGCAGATTGCGGATTCATATCGGGCGGGAAAGCAGTTTGGCAAAGCTTTGGAAGCGGCAAACGCTGCAGCAAAGAAGTTTCCTGACGATCGCATCGTCCGGAGCGTCCGCGCGTCTATTCTCGCCGACACAGGAAACAACGCCGAAGCCGTTGCAGAAGCAAAGAAGCTGGTAGAGGGCAAGCCCGACCGCGAAGCATGGATCACGGCCGCTCAGATCTACGACAAGACTCATAACTACGCCGATATGGCGAAGGCCATCGACGAGGCCGACAAGCTTTCGACCGACCGTGAGGATAAAGAGAACATCGCGTTTATGCGCGGTGCTATGTACGAGAAGCAGAAGAATTACGAGGGGGCCGAGCGCGAGTTTCGCAAGGTGCTGGAAACAAACCCAAAGAATACTTCTGCGATGAACTACCTGGGATACATGTTCGCCGACCGCAACGTGCATCTCCAGGAAGCTCTGCAACTGCTTCGAAAAGCTGTTGAAATGGAACCGGACAACGGAGCGTACCTGGACAGCCTGGGCTGGGTGTATTACCGGTTAAATGATCTGGACAACGCGGAGAGTAATCTTCAGCGTGCGATTGAAAAGTTCTCCAAAGATCCAACTGTGCATGATCACATGGGTGATGTGTACTTCAGCAAGGGCCGGGTAAAGGATGCTATTACGCAGTGGCAGCTGTCGCTGCAGGAGTGGCAGAATACTGCGTCCTCAGAGATGGATGCTGCGGAAGTGGCAAAAGTCCAGAAGAAGCTGGAAGGCGCCAGAGTTCGGCTGGCTCGTGAGAACGGTATTACTCAGCACAAGTAGAAGGCAATCGTAACAGTACGGCGCATGCACGCGTCTCCAACGAGGAGTTCCCGCGCATGCGCCGTTTTCTGTCTATCCAGATCCCTTCGCTAATCGCCGCTTCCTTAGCGGCATGCTGCGCGCTTTCACCAGCGCTTGCTCAGACGCAATCAAGCACCAAGCTGAACGTGGAGAGGGGTTCTGCGACTCCGCCCACGAAAGCCGCTCCCACTGAGCCGCCAGCGATGAAGCCCGTCCCTCAGCTCAACGACGAGCAGATGGAGCGGTTTCTCAGGACAGCCCGTATCACGAACCGCAAATCGTCCGGCGAGGGAACGACGGGTTCACTTCGCGTGACCCTGAATGACGGTCAGCTAACTCACGACGCCCAGATTCAGTGCATCGATGTCTATAAGCCGATCTGGCACGGTGCGGAAGGAACGGTCGAGAAAAACTTCCGGGATAGCTGGAAGTTCAATGTGGCGGCTTACCGGTTGGGACGGCTGATCGGCATCCAAAACATTCCCATGTCTGTGGAACGTGAATTTGAGGGCAAGCTGTGCGGTGCTACCTGGTGGGTCGACAACATCTGGATGGATGAAGCGCAGCGGCGGGACAAAGGAATCAAACCGCCGGAAACCGACGCGTGGGTGAACCAACTGAATGAGGTCCGAGTTTTCGACCAGCTAATTTACAACACAGATCGCAATCAGGGCAATCTCCTGATCACTCCGGAATGGAAGATCTGGATGATCGACCATACGAGAGCGTTTCGAACATATCCCACTCTAATGAAGGTGGAGCCTCTCAAACGGGTAAGCCAGAGTACACTGCAGGCGTTGCGCAATTTGACAGCTGCCTCCATTCAGAGCAGTGCAGGTCCATGGCTTCGCGCTGAAGAGATCGATGCAGTTCTCGCCAGACGTGATCTGATCGTGAAGTTTTTCGAGAGCGAAATACGCACGAAGGGAGAGGATTCAGTTTTAACCGGAATACCGCGAAAGACACCCGCGGTCAGTGTTCCGTAGTCTGCTCAAGCAAGCGAGGCAGAGATCGCGGATGACGAAAACAAAGCAGCGGTTACTGACCGCTGCGGTGCTCTTTTGTTGTTATTCCGTTGGAGCCCAGTAGGCTGGCCAATGATCACGTCTTCGTAAACTTCGATGCGAATTATTGCGATTACTCCCGGATGATGTACTACGGTCCGGGGCCTGACCGAAAAAGACGGGTCGGAGCGATTACCGTCTTGAGGACACCAGGGCAGAGTTTCAGCATCGGGTTCGCACCACTTTGCCCAATCGGCTTCGGAGTACGGGCCTCTTGTGGTCAACATCCGCGCGGGCAAGTATCCGGGCGTCATCTCGACAGATCAGCAATATACGGAAGCTCAGACGCCGGGTATCCTGCGAGCAGACGGACTTCCTTCACGGCGGGATCTTCGCAGCATTTGATACTCGCGACGATCCAGGCGGACCCAGAACCGGAACGTTGCTGTAAGGCGAGTATCTTTACAACAAGACATCGACAAAGAACGAGATACGTCATAAACGGCTCAATTTCGAGGCACAGCAGTACCTTTCGTTTTGGAATCGCAGGCGGGTGATAGCATTGCGGGCGCATTCGGAACTGACGTATAAGAACCCGCGTCAGGTGGTTCCGTTCTACATGCAGCCGATCTTGCGCGGTTCAGACGATTTGCGCGGCTTTCGCCCGTTCCGGTTTTACGACGACAACTCGCTGCTATTCCAGGCGGAATACCGTTACGAGATCTTGCCGGACTGGAGACGGCGATTTCGGCGACGCCGCAAAGGATTTCAACTATGGATGAAGTTCAACAACGTGTTCTGAGCTTCGGGGCGGCAGTTGCGACCCTTGCGTTGCTGAGCCCATTTCCGGTTGACGCGCGAAAGTTATATGACGATGATCCGCTGAGGGTCGCCAAGCCGCTTCCGGTTAAGGATGGGCACCGACGGAGAACCAGCGATAGACTCGACTTCTTTAAAACCACGTTCCGCAAGCAGGTGAGCACTTCACACCCTCTGACCCGTCTGGGCTTTCGGGTACTGGACTCCGGAAAACTACATCGTCCATGTTTCGCTGGAGAAGCTGAGGTTGCGCCGGGTACGAAATTCCAGGACAGTCGCGGACACGAACGCGAGCTTCTGGTCGAAGATATCGGACATCATGCGTGATGTTCCCAGAGATGCGCACCGGCGATTCCGTGCGGTGGAAGTTCGTATGTTCCGGGCAAACCTCTGGGGCCATTCCAATATCACGGCGTTCGCCTCGATGACCCGAACGACGTTTACCCCCACGAACACATGCGCGTTCTGAGAGCCTCATATATGTTTGCTCGTGGATCAGCCACACTGACGTAAGCCCTCGTAGTGGGTACGTATACCTGTTCGACTGGAAGCATTCTGCACACAACTTTTTGACTTTTGGACTTGTCCCTCAATCCTGGGAACTGGTGGAGTACCAATACGTCAGGCCGTCCGAACGGCTCGAATCACGGTATTCGAGCCTGAAAAGTTCCATTCCAATAACTACAGCCCGCCGTTCGCAAACGTGCTGCCTTTGGCCTGCTGCCGCCGAGACAGTACAGCACTGCGTAGTCGGATTTCGCCAAACGACGCGAGAAGCTGACTCCGCTAACCGGTAAGAACGGCCCGTCTGTGCCTGTCACCCGCCGTAATTATCTGGCTGTTGTGATCAGCGCAGGCAGAGGCCGGATATGATTGTCACCGTCTACCTGCGCCGCCGGGAAACGGAAAGCCGTATCGTAGGAGTCGAACGCACGTGGCCGAAGCAAGCTCTCGTCTCACAACTCCGCTGATGTCGCTGCGCCTTCTTCCATGGCTGCTGATAACGGCCAGCTGTTCCGTTGATGCACAGAACTACCGTGTTTACATTGGCGAACTCGGCCCGGATCACGTCACGATAGCCTGGGGAACGACGACAGGCGATAACACCATCGGCCGGAGTTCCGCGGCTCATGGCACCGCCCACGTGAGAGTTGGAACTGCGGAAAGCACGGTTTCCAACGCCAACTGGGCTGTTATTCGAGGTCTCCAGCCCGACACCAAATACGACTACGAAGTGACCCTGAATGGGCGTCGTATTGCGGCCTCCACAGTCCGGACCTGGCCGGTGAAGTCAGATCATCTGCGGTTTTTCGTCATCGGCGATTACGGTACCGGCGACGAAAATCAGGTGAGAATCGCGCGCGCGATGGCGCAGGAATTCGAACGGCTGCAGGGAGATAATCCGGTGCGCTTCGTGATTACGACAGGGGACAACATTTACGGCAGTATAAGCTTCGGTCTGCGATTCGGAAAAACTGGAGACAAAGATATAGAGTGGGACCGGAAGTTCTTTGCTCCGTACCGGCCGCTGCTTGAGCACGTTCCTTTTTATCCGACACTCGGAAACCACGACGGAAACGAAACCGAATCTCGCGGCGATTTGCCTCAGTATCTGGACAACTTCTTTTTCCCGAGCCCGCAGCCCGCTCGGTATTATCGGTACTCTTATGGCGGCCTCGCGGATTTCTTCGCGCTCGATTCGACGACGAACTCCGAATCCGGTCCAACGAGGCCAGCGTTTCTCCCAAACGGCGACGAGAGTCGCTGGCTGGCCCAGAACCTGTCGGATTCGCAGGCAGCGTGGAAGATTCCGTATTTTCACCACCCCCCGTTCAATGCGGGTCCCCGACACCCGGCCAGTAAGAATGACCTTGCTCACTGGATGAAGCTGTTTGAGACGAACGGCGTCAAGGTCGTGTTTAACGGACACGAGCACAATTACCAGCACAGCGTTCAGAACGCAGCGTCCGGTGGTATTCGGTATGTGGTCAGCGGTTCCGGCGGGGAACTTCGGCCCGGTGACGTTCGGGATATCATGGCGAGAGAAAATATCGAAGGTTGGGCAGCGGTAAACCAATTCCTGTCCGTCGAGATTGACGGGAAGGAGATGAGGATTACGCCGATTTCCTACTCGACTTTCGACGTCGTCGACAAAAATGGGAGTAAGATCGATATGCCGCTTCGCGTTCGCCTGCCATGAAACATCAGGTTGGCCTGGGTGGCTACGAATACCGTACAATGGTTTTTAAGGAGAACACATGGGAGGACTTGGCGCACCGGAGCTCATGGTCATCCTCGGCATCGCTGTGCTGCTGTTCGGCGGCAAGAAGATCCCTGAGGTGGCTAAGGGTTTAGGCGAAGGTATCAGGAACTTCAAGACAGCCCTGAAGTCGGAAGACAAAGCGACAACGGCTTCAACTGTCGAAGAAAAGAAACAACCGTAAGCGCTGCCCCGTACGCCCTTCAGGCGTTGTTCTGCGAACGGTATTTACACGACAACAACCCCGCATGCACCAGCGCGGGGTTTTGACACCTTAAAAACTGAAAAGGCCCCGAACAGATCGCGTTCGGGGCCTTTTCTGTGGTCGAGGCTTAATCTTCGGTCGAGCGAACTATGCCGGTTTGGCGGCGTTCTTCGCGGCCTTCGGCGGAACGATCGCGTCCTTCACTGACTTTGCGATCCGGAACTTGACGACCTTCTTCGCCGGAATTTTGATCGCCTCACCAGTCGCGGGGTTGCGGCCAGTGCGCGCCTTGCGTTCGACGCGAACGAGGCGGCCGATCCCCGGCATCACGAACACGCCCTTCTTCTTCGTCTCCCGGACGGCCATCTCGGCGAACTTGGTGATCAGTTGCTTCGCGACCTTCGTTGGAACCTGAGCCTCGTCGGCCAGTTCGCGGATGATCTGCGTTTGAGTCATTCTGGTTGCTTCAGCCATATTTGATGTGGTCTCCCTGGAACGGCCGCGAAATGCTCATCAAAACATTTTCGACCGGAAATGCAAGTTCATGATACGGCACTGGCGAGGGCTCTGTAAAGAGAAAAATGGCCAGAAGTGGCCATTTTTCGCAATAATTTGTTTGTAACAGCGTTGCGGAGCCCTGTTTTCAGGGCTTTGGCGTAGTTTATGCGCCTGCAGCTGTGCGCAACGGGGCTGCCGACGCATCCGGAATCCCGAGTGTCTTTCGAACTCCTTCTTCGAGCTTTCGGGCTGTTTCCGGGTGCTCGCGGAGGAACTGACGTGCATTCTCGCGTCCCTGACCGATCCGTTCGCCTGCAAAGCTGTACCACGATCCGCTCTTTTCGAGGATATTATGAGCCGTTCCGAGATCGATGAGATCGGATTCGTTCGAGAAGCCCTGTCCGTGGATAGGTCGACCTCTGCCTCACGGAACGGCGGCGCAACCTTGTTCTTGACGATTTTGATCTTTGTGCGATTGCCGACGATCGTTTCGCCGTCTTTGATCGCGGCGGCGCGCCGGACTTCCACACGAATGGAAGAGTAGAACTTCAGTGCTCGTCCGCCGGTGGTGGTTTCCGGATTGCCGAACATGACGCCGATCTTCTCGCGCAGCTGGTTGATGAAGACGAGGCACGTGTTGGTCCTTGAGACGAGCCCCGTCAGTTTGCGCAGTGCCTGCGACATCAGGCGAGCCTGCAGGCCGACGAAGCTGTCGCCGATCTCGCCTTCGAGTTCCGCCTTGGGCACAAGTGCGGCAACGGAGTCGATGACGATCAGGTCGACAGCGTTCGTGCTGCGAGCGAAGAAGCAATCTCGAGCGCCTGTTCGCCGCAGTCGGGCTGCGAAACGAGCAGATTATCGATGTCGACGCCGAGCGCCCGCGCGTACGTCGGGTCGAGCGCATGCTCGGCATCGATAAATGCTGCGTAGCCTCCCAGCTTCTGAGCTTCCGCGATGATGTGGAGCGTCAGGGTGGTTTTGCCGGAAGACTCCGGCCCGTAGATCTCGACGACGCGACCGCGGGGGAACCCGCCTACTCCGAGTGCGTGATCCACAGCAAGCGAACCACTCGGGATAGCGCTGACCGGAACCGCGCTTTTGGCGCCCAGGAGAAGGACGGAGCCTTTACCGAACTGTTTGTCCATCTGCACGAGAGCGGACATAATGGCGCGTTTACGATCTTCTGCGGGCATTTCGTGTTACCTGGGAATCAGTGCCGTGCAGGTTCAGTCTTTCTCACGAACAATTCGGCTGCTACGATGAAGTCTGGCGTGCGGGCGGTTAGCTCAGTTGGTTAGAGCGCCTGCCTTACAAGCAGGAAGTCTGGGGTTCGAGTCCCTAACCGCCCACCATTTCCTCTCAATTACTTACGGCTCGTTATTGGTGGCAGAAACAGAATGCTGTGGCAAAATGAGCACCTGCTTTTCAGGGCATTTCGCCGGTACTGTGTCAGAACTCCGGTGACGCATTGAAGCATGCTGCAGCCTAGACGACCTGCCGAAAGACTCGGGTGGGCGCCGGCAGTCCGAACGGGAATGGGGCAGAGGCTGATCGGCGTAGACCGCGACGCGCGATCGGGCATGGTGCTGATCTGGCGTCTCGACCGCTTGGGGGTCGCTCGCTGCCGCATCTGGTTTCGCCGGCTTGCAGGCGCGCCGGCTACATTGGGCCGGCGCAGGATCCGTCGGTCGCGCCGGCCTGATTGTCCAATGCCGCCTGACGACGATACCGTCGAACGAAAGCTCTACGGTCAGATGGTGAACAGACTACGATGTCTGAACTGTGACCTCAAACGATCGGTGCATGCCTGAAGCACAATCAGCGGTATGGAGCGCCGCAATTGTTTGCTGTCGAAAAACCCAAAAGGGAGCGCGTGAGCGCTCCCTTTTTATTCCGGAACTGTGATACGAGCTTTAAAATTGGAACCGCAAACCCAATTGGACTATTCGATTCCCCGAACGCGACAGAATGCGGCCGAAATCACCGGAGCTGAGGGTCACGTTTGGATTGTTGAGATTCGAGTGATTGAATACGTTAAACGCTTCGCCACGCAATTGCAGGAACATTCGCTCGTTGACCCGGATGCGTTTCAGCAGGGCCAGGTTGGAACCCCACGTTGCCGGACCCCAAAGCGAGTTGCGTGGCAGCGTGCCGAAGATGGTCCGCGACGCCGGGTTCACAAACGCAGTCGTATCGAAGTAGCGCGTCATTCTTTGGTCGCGCGAGCCCGCCGTATACGTGATCGGCTTCGTGTAGTCCGGCCTGTCGCCCGGCACCGAGTCGAAGTTGTAATCGCTGCCTACAGTCACTGTAAGTGGGTCACCGCTCGTGATCGTTGTTGTGCCTGAGACCTGCCAGCCGCCCAGCGTTGTGCGAATCAGTGGACGATAATTCATAAGCTGCGGCAGATCGTAGATGTAGAAAGCTCGAAACTGGTGCAGGTTGTTGTCCAGCGCCTTTTCGCCGTCCCAGTTGAGCGGGTTCGCGGTCTGGAGGTTGCTGTTACCGGTCGGGTCTTCACTCACGATATCGAACAACTTGCCATAAACATAAGTCAAGCGGAGTGTGAGGCCCTTGTACTGCCGTACGTCCGCCGTCAACTGCAGCGAGTCGTACCAGCTTCGTGCGCGCGAGTACACGATTCCGACGTTGCTGAAGTTCTGCAATGGCCGGCGGGCATCGATGTTGTTCAGCGTTGCCGTTGGGGAAGGAAGAGGGAGATTGCCTGGCAGGATCTGCAGCTGGTGGAACCCTCGGTTCCCCACGTAACCCGCCGATGCTGTAATGTAATGTGTCAGTTCGCGTTCCCAGGTAGCGTTCCACTGAATGCTGTAGGGCGTCACGAACTTGTTGTCAAACCCGATCAGATTGTTGGTTCGTGGCGGGTACTGAAAATTCGTAACGTCGCTGGTGAACGGCGTGGGGGATTTCGTGAACACGGTTGACCGGCTCGTCCCAAAGATATCGGTCAGCCCCGTTGTGTTCCCGCCACTGGCGTTGGGCCGCCACGGCGCGGCTTCGACACTCCACAGTCGCACCTGGAGAGGGTTGTACGAGTAGTACAGGCCGGCACCACCGCGGAAGACCTGCTTGCCGTCGCCATTGACATCATACGCAACGCCCAGGCGCGGTGCGAAGTTGTTGTAATCGTTATTAACGAAGCCACCCTGAATGCCCGGGTCACCGGCAAACGCCAGACCCACCGGCGCGTTCGGGTACAGCGTGGATTGATAGCCGTTGCGGAACGCTACCGCGCGATTGTTCGCTTCGGTTGCCGGCTGATAAAACTCATACCGCAGACCAGGGGTTAGCGTCAGGCGCGGCGTGATCTTCCACTCATCCTGGGCGAAGAAGAAATGTGACCACGTATGTATGTCGTAATTCAGGATGCCGGACAAAGTAAATGTGCCCACGCGACCCATCAGGAAGTCAGCAAACGAATACCCGAATACGCCCAACACCGAGCTGTTTACCGGTCGGATCCGTCGAGGAGGCGCGCCCGTCGAACAGCATGTTAAGGCTATCCTGATCGTTGATCTGCTGGACACCATCGCGCTGCGATTCGTAGCCGAACTTGAAATTGTGGTTGTTATGGATCCAGGCCAGCGTCGTGGCAAAACGCATGTTGCCCTGATTGAACTGGCTGAGGAATCCCTGCATGGTCTGCAGGCCATCACTGATGCGAATAATCGGCAGATACTTGCGGGCCCCTTCCTGAACTGTGGGGTACACGGCGCCAAAATCGGCCAGGCTGCGTCCCGTGTTTGCGTTGCCGCGGTCGGCGTCGAGCCGACTCACGGCGAACTTGGATTCCATCAGCAGGTTCGGTCGGATCACCCACGTGTGACGCGCAATCCCGGTGTGCTGCTGATTAGTGTTCACCTGCGGACCCCAGGCGGGCACATTGCTGGCCGCTGACGTCGGTGAAATGATCTGGTTGCCAAACGTTCGGAAGTAGCTGGCCTGAATCGAGTGCGACGAGTTGAATGTGTGATCGAGCTTTCCCAGCACTTCATTGTTAATCTGCGGGTCGGTATAGCTCCAGATGTAGCGGTCACCGTAATTAGCCACCGTCGGGATAAGCGTGAGCAGCTTCTGTGCTACCGGGTCGATCAAGGCGCGCCGGAATGATGTTGCCTGGCAGCGGCAGGTTCGTGTCCGGATCGTAGAGTTGTTGCGGAAATTGAGAAAAGTTGCCGTTCACCATGGCCTGGGTCGGGAACTTGATCGTGTTCTGGAAACCGGACGCCTGATCGCGATACCGCATGTATGAAGCGAAGAAGAACGTTTTGTTATGGATCACGGGGCCGCCGACCGTTCCGCCGAACTGTCGCAGACGGTCTACCGCTCGCGGCTGGCCGCTGATATTGCGCGCATACGTATTCGCGTTAAGCGCTTCGTTATGCAGAAATCCGAACGCCGACCCATGAAACTGGTTTGTGCCGGAACGGGTGATCACATTGAACACACCACCGGGCTGTTTGCCGAACTCCGCCGAAGTATTCGAGGTTGATACGTTAACTTCCTGCACCGCTTCAGGGTTCGGAAACTGCAGCGCCGTATTCCGGAAAGGGCCGGTGTTGTCGCTTCCATCCAGGTAGTACACATTCCGCGCCTGCCGGTTTCCGTTAACTCTTGCCGAGGTGCCGGTAATGTCCTGCACCTGCGAGGCACCGTTGACAATATTTACGCCGGGCGCCATTTCGGCATAAGACAGCGCGTTGCGGCTGCCCGAAGGCAGGTCGATGATCATCTTCGTATTGACCGTGGTCGAGACCTGCGCGGACGACGTATCGATTCGCACCGCGGACGCCGACACCTCAACCGATTCCGCTACCGTGCCAACCTGCATCGTCAGGTCTACGCGGGTGGATTTATTGACCCCAACGTCAACGCCCTTGACCGACACCGTTTTGAATCCTGTCGCCGATCCGGATAACGTGTACACTCCGGGAGGCACCAGGTTGAACTGGTACTCGCCCTGTTCGTTGGCGGTGCGAGTCAATCGGATTTGTGTACCTTCATTGACTAACTCCACTTGGGCGCCGGACACCCGTGCCCCGGTCGCATCCAGAACGGTTCCCTGGACATTGCCGGTGATATCCTGCGCAGACGCAGTACCAGCGGCCAAAAGAATGGCGGCACACACGAAGCGCCACATAGATTTAATTGACATGAAATCCCCCGAGACTCTACGGAATTGTAAGTAATTTTACCATCCGGACCGGGGCGCGGTTACCAGTACAGGCACATCGTATGTGCTGTTGAGCACCTGGGCCGCTTATGCTTTCTGGGCGCCCGGTCTGCCGTTCTCGACGGTAAAAGTCGCACGTGTCTGCACCGAAGCGCCAGGCTTACTTACGTATGGCAGCACGCGGTAATCGGCGCGCCAGGTCTGAGGCGTCAGGATGCAGCGCACATAACCACGCTGATTGTTGTAGAAAAGCACGTGCGGATTCTCCGGCAAATACGCCTGCACGGCGGCCATACTGTCCGAACCGTCACCACCTGAGGTGATCGAGGTTCCGACGAACTCTGTCCCCACCGTGGGTGAGTGGGAATCGGACCAGTCCAGTTTCAGGTCAGCGACCCAGTTGGAATGGATGTCACCCGAGATGACAATCGGGTTCGACGGGCGTCGCCGATTCAGGTATCGGAGAATCCGATTCCGTGCTTCCTCGTACCCGCTCCACTGGTCCATGGCGTACCGCTGTTCCGGTCCCGCCATTCGGTCCACTTTCGCCATCATCACTTGCTGCGTAATCACGTTCCAGCGCGCCTTGCTGCGGTCGAGGCCATTCACAAACCATTTTTCCTGCTCTGCTCCAAGCATCGTTTGCCCGGGAGACAAGGCCTCAGCACACTGTGGTTTGTTTCCGTCGCCGCACGGCTGATCGCTGCGGTACTGACGCGTATCGAGGACGGAAAACTCGGCCAGGTCGCCATAGGTCAGACGCCTGTACAGCAGAAGGCTGGATCCGTGTGGCATTGACGTACGCCGTAAAGGCATGTGTTCGTAATACGCCTGATAGGCATTTGATCTGCGTTCGAGAAATTCATCCCGGGGAGCGCCATCCTCAGACTTGTCATTCGCGTAGTTGTTATCGACCTCATGGTCATCCCATGTGACGATCCAGGGAAAAAGCGCATGAGCGTTCTGCAGATCAGCATCGAGCCGGTATAACGCGTACCGGTTACGGTAATCCGTCAGGGACTTTATCTCGGGGCTGTTGTGCCGGCGCGGCCGACCAGCGACCGGCGCTCCCTCGTAAATGTAATCGCCCAGGTGCACGATAACCTGAATGTCTTCTTCCGCCATGTGCCGGTATGCGGTAAAGTACCCGGTCTCGTAGTGCTGACACGAGGCAAACGCAAACGCTAATTTGTCGAGTTTCGCTCGAGGATCAGGAAGGGTCCGAGTGCGGCCGATCCGGCTGCGAAACGATCCCGCCTGAAACCGATACCAATACCAGCGATCAGGGTCCAGGCCTCGAACCTCCGCATGGACAGAGTGGGCCAGATGCGCCGTCGCAACCGTCTTCCCGCGTTTCACGATCCTTGCCATCTGTTCATCAGTGGAAACAGCCCACTCGACCTCGATATCGCCCGCGGACAGTCCACCGCTGTTAAGCGGATCCAGAGCGAGCCGAGTCCACAGGACCATGCCATCGGGCGAAGGGTCACCAGAGGCGACACCGAGCGTAAAAGGGTCGCGGCTGAAGTTGTACTGTGCGATCGAAAACGAAGGCGAAACAGTCAGCAGCGCAAAGAATTGGCCCGTGCGCGCAAGAAAGGCCCGGCGCAGAACAGCATCGGATCTCATCACTAGCAACATACCGCAGAGCTTCGCAGTGTGCGGTTCAGTGCCGGATGTTCAAGCCAAGGCTTGGCGTACGCGCCGCCAGTTATGTCGCCGGCATCCGGCGCGAATTGCCGCGGATCCTCAAAGGCGCGCTTGCCCGTGTCCGAAATTGTCGTAAGCCTTGAGATCGTAGTTGTATGCATCGCTGTGGCAGTGCGGAGGTCAGTTCGAGTGCGAGATCGTGAGACGTTACGTCCTTCGGGACTCGTAAACAGCGCGTCCTGCGCCGCCGACGAGTGCAGATATCGTCTCATCTGAAAATTACGACTGAGCAGCTGCCCTTCCCTGCCGGTTCTGGACTTGATCACTGCGATTCGTAGCCACGGCGTGCACTATAGAGAACGGCCTTAAGCGTGACGGAGTTCGCCTGGTCAACCGGCTGTTGCTCGTGAGCGTTAGCTCTTAGGCTCCTCGCAGCTGAAAGTCACGACTACGTTCCCCTGACCGAGTAATCTTTCAGCCATTCCGTCACCCTCGGGACGAAGAATCAACTCTGTTGCCCTCCATTGCCGTTGCTGGTTGGCTTTGCGCGTTGAGGGCCAATGCCATTCGGACGAGCAGGATCCATGTTCTTCGCGGCTGGCCCACACGGGCGCTTGTGCGCCAGGTACTCGCATGAAGTTACTATTCCGAAGGGCAAACATCGTTTCGCTTGGGCCGTGTGATAGGACTGCAGAACCAGAGGTAACTGACAAGTTCGGGATGCTCTGCTCAGCGAAAGCAGATTCCCTAAGTTCCTGGAAAAACAGTAAACGTAGCGGAATGGCTTAAAGAGCAGTTCGAGACCGCGCGTTGCGACTGTAACCGCCTAACGCGCCGCAATTACGCGAACCGCATTCAGCCCTGCCGTCTCGTAATATTCTGCGCCCGTGAACAGTCGCGTGCCTCGTCCCTATGGCGGGCCAATTGGACTGCGAACGGCCACGCTGCATTCCATGAAGCTGGTCCGTCGCCCGCGCCCTTCCGCCGCTGCTGTCAGGAAGCTTCGCAACAGAAGCTCGGGATCTACTGCGCCCGTTCGAGATCATAAGAGTCGGTCGAGGTCATTGTCACCCGGTAAGTGCCAAGGTTGTTCTGCCAGTGCGCGTTGTCGTTTACTGCCAGCGTGAGGCGTCCAGCCGGCAAGCCGGTTTTCGTGGCTTTCTTGCCGACGAAGAACACTTCTCCGCCGGCTCCTATCCGACCAACAAGCGCACCGAACGGATGACCTGCTACAAGGTTGGTTTTATATGCTGGTGAACCCGGTTTCGTCAATCCGTTTGCGTCCGTTGCCCATCCATCCTCATTCCACGACAGACGGACGAAGCCGTCTGCAGTAAGATCGACCTTTGAGGCCGCGGTAATTGCAACACCGGTATCCAGATACTCTATCTGCGTGCAATGTCGAAGAGAATGAACTTCCATTTGGCGTCGAATAAGCTTCTTTCGGACGGCTAATGATCGCACTGACGACCAGGGCAGGACGGTCTTGCTGCCGTCATGCTTTCGTACTTCGAGCGAGCCGCTGGGAGTGGCCACTCGGACAGACTTACCAGTCTCAAGCCGGAGAAGACTAAGCGTACGATCAATTCCGTCAGCATCACTGGGAATGACGCGCTCAAAAAGTCGGTACAGGGGCCGGGGCTCATGCTGGTCGGTATCTTTCAGCGCTGCCAGCAGCGGAGTAATTACTGGCAGACCAATGGAGGTTAGCTCCTCTACCGCGGCATCACGTGCAGCGCGGTCAGCGCCCTGGATCGCTGCGATGCCGGATTGTATACGTTCCTTCTCTTTGTCGGAAGGTGCCGCCCCGTTATGGAAGGACAGAATAGCGCCGTTCATTCGAAGCGCGGAAATGTCGGCCTGCGCCTCCATCTGGATTTCTTCCGTGGTGCGAAGGAGCACCCAGTCAGAGCCGGCGCACAGGAGCCCGGAACACATTAAACTTACGAGAAGATGTCGCACAGTCAACTCCACCAAAACCTTGTCTGTAACTAAACTCTTATATCAGGATCCGTCTCCGATGTAAGCGGCAGGAGCCGCGACTTCAGCATCCTGTGCATGACAAATTGCGACACAGGACGGAATGCTGTGATTTTGAGGGTGTGTTCCTCGCGATCGCCAATCCGCTTTAGATTCGCTCCATGCGGTCGAACCCTTCGCGAAGAGCGTTGGCATTCAAGTCGCCAAAGCCTCGGTGCTTAAACCGATTCCAGCTCGGTCACACGTCCGCTGCTGCTGGCGAATGCTTCCGCCTCGACGCCCATGTGCTGCATCATGCTCACGAATAAGTTGCAAAGCGGAGCATTATTCTCGCGTTTAAACGCAATATGCTGCCCGTGTTTAAATCCGCCGCCGGCCAGCAGAATGGGCAGATTGGTGTTGTCATGAATATTGGCGTCACCCATGTTGCTGCCGAAGAGCACCATGGTCTGATCCAGTAATCGCTTCCCATTCTCTTTCCTGCCGGCCAGCCGTGCCAGCATCCTGTTGAGCACAGCCATCTGGCTGCGGTCGATCTCCTGCAACTGTCGCACCTTCTCCGGAGCTTGGCCATGATGACTGAGACCGTGATAGCTCTCCGTGGAAACCGTTGTCCCGTTAATCCTGAGCGCCGGCGTCACGAATGCATCGGCCATCAACGTCACGATGCGCGTCGAGTCCGATTCCAGAGCCAGTTGCGCCATCGACAACATGAGATCGAACTTCTCGAAGAAGAGCTTTTTGTCCGGTATGTCGGCTGGACATGGCTCCGCTGCCACCGGCTTTGGCTTTGTTTCCCACGCTCGTGTGCTTTGCAGGCGCTGCTCCACCTCGCGCACCGACGTGACGTATTGATCAAGGCGAGCCTTGTCGTCCGGCCCTAACTGACGGTTGAAGCGTTGGGTTTCGTCGAGCAGTACGTCGAGAATGCTGCCGCGCCTTTCCAGCCGGTTCATCTGCTGGGCCACGGCGTCCTTGTCTCCCTGCACGAACAGCGTTTGATACAACTTAGCAGCGCTGTCTTCGGCCGGCAACAATACACCGTCTCGCGTCCACGAAAGACTTCGGTTTCCTTTGTCGATGTTGACGCCGAGGTTCAATGAGGCGGATCGCGTCACCGGTCCCAGCTTCTCCGCGACGAACTGATCGAATGAAATCGAATTGCGAAACCCGCTCTTGAACGCGCCACGTGCAGCGGTCAGAAGGCAGTTATCGGCGCTGTGTCCGCCGGTGACGCCGGGGTGCGATAAGCCGCTGAAGACAGTGAAGTCGCTACGGAATTCTGCCAGAGCAGACAGGTACGGCGATAGTTCGTAATCTCTTCCAGCCGTCTGCGGAAAGAAATATTTCGGCAGCACGCCCAGGTTGTTAGCAATGATCAGCATCCGGCGCGGCGACGTCGATGCCTGCGCGGACTTCTCCTGCCCAAACAGCGGCGCCATACAGTCGAGCATCGGCAGGGCGAGGCAAACGCCGGCGCCACGCAGAAACGAACGGCGCGGCAGTGGACGGACCGCGATATGGGGTGCTTTACTCACATCAGTTCTCCAGGAAGACCCTGCTGCGGACCAGTGCGTGGATCAGGTCGCGCGTGCGATAACCATCGGAGGCGCAGGAATCCAGCATGCTCTCGATCTCCGGCCGATCCGAAAAACGCACCGGCGTTCCGGTGGCATAGACCGTCAACTGCTGCAGCAGATTGCGCGCCAGTTTCCGCGGATTTTTCGCTAGAATCGCCTTGAGATCGCGGACATCGTTAAAACGCCGTCCGTCGATTAAGGCTCCGCTCGCATCCACCGCGCCGGCCACGGTATATGCAAAATCGTGCCCGGTACGGTCGATACCGGTGACACGCTCGCCGTCTGCAGTTCCGCGGTAGTGAGTGCGCCAGCGGCCTGCGACGTCGAAGCTCTCGAGTGCGAGTCCTGCCGGATCGAATTTCGCATGACAGGAAGCACAGGTACTCGATTTAGTGTGCATCGCCAGCACGTCACGGATCGTCTTGGCGCCTCGTATATCCGGTTCCACAGCCGGAACTCCAGGCGGCGGAGGCGGCGGTGGTTCACCCAGTATGCGGTCCATGATCCAGGCGCCACGCAGGACCGGAGAAGTAGAGAGGCCATGAGCGGTGACCTTTAGAATTGCGCCCTCAGTCAGCAGACCACCACGCGGGCTACCATCCGGCAGCGCAACCCGCCGAATGGCGGCTCCGGCAACGGGCTCCAGATCATAGTGTTTTGCGAGGCGTTCATTGACATAAGCAAAGTCAGCCTCCACCAGATTCCGGATGGGAAGATTTTCGCGCACCATAGCTGTAAGGAAGGCCAGTGTCTCGCGCTCCAGCGAATCGACGAGATACTCATCCAGCTGGTATTCCGGGTATAGCCGCTTGTCCGGATCGTCGCGGCGTAGTTGACGAAGATCGAGCCAGTAGTCAGCGAAGTTCTTTACGAACCGCTCGAAGCCGGGGCCGGCGATCAGGCGATCCGTCTCCCGCGTCAACGTTCCTGGATCTTTCAGGCGAGCGCTCAGCAGTGTCGCGTCCGGCCTTGAATTCATCAGGAAATGCGAAAGCCGGTCGGCAATGGTGAAGTTGTCATTCGGCTGCCGCAGGTACAGGAACAGATCCGAGCACAGGACCGCCTGATAACCAGCAATCATCGCCTCGGAAAAAGGCTCGTTACGGTCCAGCCGGGCAAAAATCAACTGCTCGAACTTTCGAACTGCCTCGTCCGGTACCGGGCCGCGCGCTGCAAGCTTCAGAAAACGGCGGATCAGACGGCTGGCTTCCTGCCTGGGCTCGGCGGGCGCAGGCAATACTCCGAGATTGTCGAAAAGAACCCGGTGACTGGCAGGCGGCCACGTTGCGGGAGGGATCGGCCCTGTGATCTCGAGCCACTGGAACGCCACCCCCGGCGCACCTTCGGGTGGCATAGGTGGATACCGATACGATCCTGTCTTTCCTTCAGCGTCCACTTGCGGGACCGGCAACCCGAGCAAACCGTATTCGACAGTTTGGCCCGCCACGAGTGGAACCACCGTTTCGTAAACCCTCGATCCAGGTCCGATCTCGATAATGCCGCCAACCGACTTCACGTCCTCCGCGATGTCATGGTTTGTGGGGCGGCGCGATCGGAACGTCATCGGTATCGGATGCTTCGCGTCCGACACATCATAATTGGGATGCTGGAGCACTGCCCGCGCCGAGAAGCGAAGGCGGTATTTGCCGGTATTACGCGCAGCAAAGCCTCTTGGAAAAGCGCCGTACGGCCAGCCGGGAGAACGGAAGAGTCCCATTTCGAGCGCAGGGTCTTCCATCACTTCCTTCGACAGGGGCGTCCACCGCTCGTGCTCAACGTTGATCCCTTTGTTATCCCTGATGAAGTACATCGAGCGAATCGTGCCGGTGCTGCGAAAGCCGGGAAACAGATTTGTGCCCGATGCCCGGAAGGTTGTTACTGCTGGTGGCTCCGGACCGGTGGCCATGGCGGCTCGAAGGGCAGCTTCGGAAGCATCCAGGTATGCAGTAAGCTGCACCCGCGACATATCGAGCGTTTCCGCGACCTTGTTAAAGTGATGAGCCTCTCGATCCTCGGGAAGCATGTCGCGAATGTCGAGGTCCGGCATCTGCAGGATGTCTCGCAGTTCCTGCTCGTACTCGTCACGATTTAGCCGCCGCATCGGTCCGCGGCCGTTCTTCGTCACGTCGGCGCGATCGGCCTTAAGAATCAATGGCGCAAGTTGCGCGAGCAACTCGGCTCGCTCGGACGCACCAAACTCAACGACTTTGGGTGGCATCTCACCCTTTTCGATGCGGTCGTGAACTTGTACCCAGCGTTCGCGTGTGATGCGATTGCTCAGGTCAAAACTTAAGACGTCGAGATTCAGTCCGCCTTTCGGCGAAACTCCGGAATGGCAACCCAGACACTTTTTCCCCAGCATGATCTTTATGCCGGACGGAACCTGAGCCATGGCAGGAAGGATCAGGCTTCCCGCCATGATGAATGCTTTAACTCCTGCTGCCACCACCAACGATCTTACTCTGAACATGGCAACTGGACGGCGTCGCTGATAGTCGGTGAGCCGCGAGCGCTGCTCGGCGAGTTGCTCACGCAGTACCCGGTTTGTCCTCGGCAAGCTTTCGGTCATCTGAAGGCACTTCAGCATTCCACGATCTGAGATCCGAACCCAGAGCCGCATATTCAGGATTGCTTCTGGAAATTCCAAACGGCGCATAACATTGCGAACCTGTACGCCGCGCAACACGAACGAATAGCCAAGATGTTTCAATTCAGCTTCTATGTCTTGCGACAGATCGAATATCTGACAATACAGCGTCTCTCATCGTGGATCTCGGACGCACAGCCATTTGAAAATTCTTACTGACTCGAATCGATCAGCCAGAATTGCAGTTTTCCGGAAATACTCTAAGCCGAGGCCAGCCTGTGCTCAGGCTTCGGCGGAGCCGGACGAAACGACTCGAAGTGTATAACCGCGGGAGTGCCCGGAAGGCTTGCGGAGGCCTGTTCCAGCACGGTATTCAGTAATTCCGGAGATGCGCACGCTCGCAGATTCAGCAGCAATTCATGCTGGAAGGCAGGAGACGCATCGAGGTTTCCCTGAATCGACGGTTCCTCTGCCGTTTCGGCAGATACTCGCTTTGATATAGCCGGACTCAGCCTGGTCGAACACCTTTAGATGAGCAATCTGCACACCGACCTCTGAGAGCCTCGCATCGAGATCATCCAGAAATGGCCCGACCACTTGCGCCGGGCTCACCGGCTGAGATAACTCGAGCGTTGCCTGCCAGTTCAGCCAGGCGAGCGCTGCCTCTGCCTCGGCATAACGCTGATAATCCACTTGTAGAATCCGGCCTCCGCTGACACCCGTTCCCGCCAGAACTTCATGCATCCACTCAGAAACACCTTCGCCGGTTTGCACACTGATTCGTAAAGCAAATACGCCCGGCAACTCCGGGAACTCACTGTACAAATCAGATTTGCTGAAGCAAACTAGGTCTGCCTCCGCGATTTGGTTGATAAACAGATACGAGAGATGGGGATCTGCATTCGGTGCGAGCAGTTCGTTCGGAGACTGTCAGAACTGGGGGCACCAAGCAAGTGAAGTATGCCTCCGGCTTCAGATTTGCGGATGTAGCTGGTTATGCTGCGACGAAGAGCGCTTCCAGTTCGAGTGCTCGGAACAGAAACTGTCGTCTGGCGTTGGAGAGTGAGATCACTTCGTTCTGTTTGCGGCGCGGTCGAAAGTACTGCCGAACTTCCTCGAACGCTCGCCAGAACCGCTGGGCTGAGGGCAATGCGCCAAAGCCCAGCATCGGATAGTATCGCTGCTTCACGCCCCGGTGATCTCGCTCGATTCGCCGGTTCATGTACGCGCTGCAGCGATGCTTCACCTTCGGACCGAGCGTTTCCCGGATCGCCCGCGGATACGAATCGTGGCCATCGGTGGTGACCTGCTTCGGCACTGAGTTCACCATGGACTGAGCGCTGCGGAAGAAACGCTGGGCTGCATCCATGTCCCGGGTCGCGCTGAGCATCGAGTCGACCAGATTGCCTTCCCGGTCAATGGCGCGATACAGATAACACCATTTTCCTTTGACCTTCACGTAGGTTTCATCGACATACCAGCGCCGGCCCACCTTGCCCTTCCGTTTGCGGCGGATGTGCTCGGCCAGCAGCGGAGCAAACCGCTCCTCCCAGTCCCGTACGGCTTCATGGGTGAACTCGAATCCTCGCAGCAGAAACATCTCCGCCAGATTCCGCAGGCTCAGCTTGTACCGCAGTCGGCAGAGCACGATCTCGAAGACGATATCCGTCGGCAACTCGAGATAGTTGAAGGGAGTGCCCGTGCGCTCGTTAGATTTACGCCGACACCCCTGACAGCGGAATACCGCGTAACCGAGTTCGGTGCGGCGGTTCAGCTTCCGGAGTTGGGGAGACTGGCAGTGAGGGCAGACCATGGACGGCGCGGGGTGGCACCTCAGGATACCGGACCTGCTGGCGTCATCTCGCCCGAGTCCTCGGTTCTGACAATCTCCCATCAGCCAGCACACAAGACTTCTGAAGAGATCAGCAGGATTAAGCAAGTCTCATCATCTCAGCCATTTCGGAATTTACGGGAGGCACGGTCTTCGGAATCGAACGCGCGCGAGCCATCATGGGAATGGGAAGCGACGCAGGGAACCGCGCTCCTGCGCACAGGCGCCGTTGTGGCCTTAGCCAGCGGAGTTTTCATAGCGTTTGCGTTTACGAAGAGGCCATCCGAGGAGAAGAGGAGAGTGGCTCGTTAGCCAACCACTGAACACCACCCGCTTCCCCAGGTCGCCCCCCCAATCTGACGCTGATGTGCATGAACCGCAGACTCTCAACTGAGCCTCTGTTTGTCACCGAGGCAATTCCCAGAACGGCAGGTCCGCATTGTCGAGACAGTCCATACGAAGCACGCTTACGGATGGATCGGAAAAGCTGGCCGACATTTTCACAAAACAGCTTGAAGTTCTCGAGGCTACTGACTCACTCGTAATGGTGCAAGCGGGCGCGGACGGGCTCCTCCTCGCGTTCCATCCCACGAAGGATCGCTCTGCGGCTTGTATTTACCAAGCCGATCCCAGCTGTCACGTGTGATTCCGTTCAGATCATAGACAACCCGGCCTGAAGCCACCGTAAGCTCACATGTAAGCAACTGGTTTCCCTCCATGCCTGCTCCCCAGGAGTCGACAAAGCCGAATTTTCCATTCTGCAGGCGCAAGACAGCGATGTCCGCGATCGCGCCCTCAGACAGGTGACCGAGTTGTTCGCGATGGATGATTCGAGCGGGGTTCCATGTCGAACGAAATATCACATCGGCCAGCGGCATGCCCATGTTCAGGAATTTCGACATGACGTTCAGCTGATCCTTCATACCGGAATTCAGACTTCCGGCGTGAACATCAGTGGATATAGAGTCCGGAGGAAAACCCTGCTTCAAAGCCGGGACAGCCTGCCGGAATTCGAACGCTGCTCCGCCGTGACCGACGTCGAACAGGATGCCGCGCTTGCGTGCCTCAAACAGATAGGGGAGCAGGTGCCCGGAATCATCGAGCATGGGAACCGGGGCGTAATAGGCGTGGGTGTAAATGTCACCGGGGCGCAGCTTTTTTAAGACAAGATCCTGAAATGGGCGCTCCGGACGGAACTCGCCGAAATCCACCATCACCGGGATGTTCGCCAAAGTGCCGGCCTCAACGCCTCGCTCGACGGGAGTCCAGTCCGGCCCGCGGTAGTGCGCGACCTTGATTCCAACAATCGTGTCACGATTCGCGATGGCCAGGTCAGCAGCACCTTTGGCGTCCATGTCGGTTAAGTTCTGTTCGTGGTCATCGCCCGGCATCCCGACCCCGCCAATGTTCAGGAAGGCCAGAACCCGCGTCCGCGCGCGGTCGATGACCGTACGTTTGAACTGGGCGAAGTTCCGGCGACCCGAGGAACCCGCATCCACGAGCGTGGTCGCCCCCACGCGTAAGGCGAAGTCATCGGGAAAGATGCTCGTGTGTCCTCCGGCCAGACCCTGCCCATCCGAACCGGCGAAAACATGCGCATGCAGATCGATCAGCCCTGGGGTAACGTAAAGTCCCGAAACATTGACCGTTTTCCGAGCTCGGCCTGGCTCGATCGCTGGTGCAACGGCCGCGATCAGGCCATTGCGAATCGCAACATCACGGACACCGTCGATCTTGTTCTTCGGATCGATTACATGGCCGCCCTTCAGCAGGAGGTCGTACGCAGGCTGGGCCGAATAAGGTGTTCGCGAGCAAACAGAACATGATTTGGATGCGCATACCGGAGCGACTATCTTATCTGCTGGTTCGTCTCGTTTGGTGTACTATCCGACTGATGTCGACTACCACGAGCCGAAGAACCTTCCTTGCGACCTCCGCTACCGCTACCGCCGCGAGTGCACTCGGCGCCCAGGCTTCATCATCTTTGAGTTCCGACGCCGAAGTCTATACACGTTTGGGCATCCGTCCTCTGATCAACGGCGTGGGTGTCGTCACACACCTTGGGGGATCGCTGATGCCGCCAGAGGTGGTTGCAGCGATGGAGCAGGCAGCGAAACACTTCGTACCCCTTACCGAACTCCAACGAAAAGTCGGAGCGCGAATCGCGGAACTCCTCGGAGCTCCTGCAGCCATGGTGACGGGCGGCTGCGCTTCGGCGATCACGATGGGTACTGTCGCGTGCGTGGCGAGGGGCGATGCCGAAAAGCTGCGGGCGCTGCCGGATACCACGGGGATGAAAAACGAGATTGTTCAACAGAAGGCGCATCGCGGCGGGTACGAACAGCAGATGCGGCTGGTTGGGACGAAAATCGTCTGGGTTGAAACTCGTGAAGAACTGGACCGTGCCATCAACGACCGTACGGCAATGATGTTCTTCTATAACGAAATGGAGCCTGAGGGTCAGATCAAACGGGACGAGTGGATCAAGGTTGGGAAGGCGCGAAACGTCCCGACCTTCAACGACGCTGCCTCGGATACTCCTCCTCCCGAACGCCTGTCCCAATACACTCGGGAAGGTTTCGATCTGGTCGCTTTTTCAGGCGGAAAAGCTCTCCGCGGTCCGCAATGTTCCGGACTCCTGCTCGGCCGAAAAGACCTGATCGAGGGCGCCCTTCCCGGCACCAACCCCTATGCCAGTATTGGACGCGGTATGAAAGTCGGCAAGGAAGAAATCGTGGGCCTGTTAGCAGCGGTCGAACGGTATCTAAAGGTTGACCATGATGCTGAGTTCCGGGAGCTCGATGCTCGTGTGCACTACATGATCGAAAGCCTGGGAAGCATCCCTGGTCTAACCGCCGATCGTCATCTGCCTCCCATCGCAAATCACGTCCCACATCTGCGTCTGACGTGGACCGAGGATGCTTTCAAATTCAGAGCGGCAGACGTGGTCCACAAGTTGATGGAGGGCGACCCACCCATCGCAATCTCCGGCAGAGGCGAGCGTCTTCTCCACGTTTCCGTCTGGATGATGCGTCCTGGTGAACATCAGATTGTGACTAAAAAGCTCCAGGAAGTATTCACGGCGGCCTGAGCACGGAAGCCGGCACTCACAGGATGACCATACCCGCGATCTTTCTGCATTTGCACCAGAACCGTTTCCAGGATGTAGAGATTGCCGGTGGCGTCGATCGCGAGTCCAGTCGCTCCTGGAATTTCCGCTTTGTGCGAGATTGTGCCTCCCGTAAACTTCGCCTGGCGAGTCTCGACTAAGCTGTAAGCTGATGGAGTCCGGTATAGATTCAAATAGTATGAGGTTCTGCGCGCTGTTCTGAGCAGTTTGTGAACGCGACCGACGCAGAATGGTCCGCATGCAGACTCGCGCAGATCAGCCGGACGAGAGCCGTGCCGATGGGGCGCTCAGTCCAACGGTCAGACTCAGACGTTTTCGGGGAATTAGGCGGCGCGCCGCTCGTAGCGATGATGCAGTCCACCTACTTCGGGTATCGAGATTACACGCCCCAGTCCACGATCCTGAACTGGCCGTGGTTCCGGCGCATCTTTATCCAGTGACAGATGTGTTCGGTCTGGTGGTAGTACGCCAGGAACAACTTGAGCCAGCAGCGCAGATCTCGCTCACCGAATACGATCACGTGGTCGAGGCATTCCCGTCGAATGGTTCCAATGACACGCTCCACGTATGCTCGCTGCCACGGAGCGCGGGGTGCCGACAGTACCTGCTTGATCCCCATTGCTTTCACCTGGTGTACCAACTCACGACCGAAGATGCGATCCCGGTCTCGAAGTAGATAGCAAGGAGCGCTGTCCCACGGGAAAGCTTCTCGTAGTTGCTGGGCCGTCCATTCGGCGGTGGGATATGCAGTCACCGCGAAGTGAATCACGCGGCGGCGGTCATGCGCGAGCACGAGAAAGACATAGAGGACATGAAATCGGATTGTCGGGACAGTAAAGAAATCAACTGACACCATATTGCCGATGTGGTTCTCAAGAAACGATCGCCACGATTGAGACGGTGGTCGTCGCGGGCGAACGAGGTATTACTGACACTGCTTTCGGCAATCTGGAATCCGAGCTTCAGCAGTTCCCCTTGAATGCGTGGAGCTCCCCAGGTCGGATTTTCACGGCTATACGAGGTGGTCTGGGTCCGGGCTCAATCAGCCGGTTGCTCAAGCCCTGGTGATTTCGCTCGCTGTGATAGTGAGCGTATGAAGTTCTGAACGGCTGTTCGCAACGAACTTTCCCCGAACAAGATCAGCCGGTCGAGGCAGGACTCCTTGATGCTGCGCACGAAGCGCTCGGCGTGGGCGTTCAGATTTGGACTTCGCGGTGGCAGTTTGACGGATTTCACACCGGCATCCTTCAGCGTGCACAGAAATTCTTCCGTGAACAGCGGGTCCCGATCATGGATCAGGTAACGCTTGCCAATGAGCAGGCCATCGACTGAGTCGGTCAGATTCCGGGCAATCTGACTCATCCACAGACCGTTTGCGGTTGCTGAGATCCCGGCGATCTCCACTCGCCTGGTAGATAGTTCGATAAAGAACAGCACGATGAATCGCTGCAGTCCTTTGGTGGTCCAGACCTCAATAGTGAAGAAGTCAGCCGCCACGATCAGATCCCAGTGTTGCCTCAGAAATTCCTTCCAGGTAGTCTTACGAGTGCGCTCCGGTGCCGGTTCGATCCCGTGTCGCTGCAGAATGTCAGCGATTGTGCTGCGAGCGAGTTTGTGTCCCAGATTGGATAATGCACCCTGAATGCGGCGGTATCCCCAGTCGCGGTTCTGTTCCGCCATTTGAACGACGAGGTTCTCGACTGCGGCAGCCGTGCGAGGCCGGCCGGGACGGCGATGGCCACTGCCATCATATTTTGTGCGATCAACCGCTGGTGCCAGCGCAACAGCGTCTCCGGCGTCACGATCGTTGCCAACTCGGCCAGAAGCTTCCGCCCCAGTCCTTTCGCCTTGACGGCCAACCGACGTCGCTGGTCATCGGTGAGCCGCAAGCGCCGCTCGCCGAGTTGTTCGCGAAGAACACGGTTCTCCTCGCGCAAGTATTCGATCATCTGAAGTTGGCGTTGATTCATCCATCCGGCAACAGCGATCAGGACAAACCGGAATGGATCCAGAACGATCGGCATCTCGTCACTTCAGTATCCGCGTCCTCTCAGATCCCGGCCCAGAACCGCATAGTCAATAAGATCTGGTTTCCGGTCCATACGGGTTCGAGTCCCTCACCGCCCACCATTTCCTCTTCAATTATTTACGGCTCTCAATTGGTGCCGCAAACAGAATGCTGTGTCAAAATGAGCACCTGCTTTTCAGGGCCTTTCGGCGGTACTGTGTCAGAACTCCGCTCAAGCATTGAGGCATGCTGGAACCCTGACGACCTGCAGATGCAAGACTCAGGCGAGATGGTCAGTTAGGTGCTACGTGTTCCAGAATAGGTCTGACACTCTGAGAAGAGTACAGTTTGCCCATAGCCTCAAAAGCTGATGTCCTCCGGCCAGCCTAAGTAAAAAGAAGGCCTGGCCGAGGCGCATCTCCTTTGCTCAGCCATCTCACTCTTTCTTTCCGGACCTGTTGAATCGCTTCGGTACCCTCCAACGCATTGCCGGGCTGTTCGGCATCGCAGCATAGGCCAATATTGGATCACAACAACCCGGTTATGACCGCCGCCAGTGTCCGGAGAAACTTCGCAACGAAGCCCTTGTCACGCCGCGTGTCTGAAAAGCATGTCACGCGATTGTCTCTGCTGTCTGCTGAACGGAATGGCCGAAGTCAGAGGTTGCCCAAGGTTGATTTCAAACCGAGTGCGCAAATACAGTAACGCGCACTGTTCTGACATGCGGAACGAGGAACACACAGTCGTCCGGTTTTGCGCATGATACTCTTTACCGAGCTGGAAATCGCACGTGCACTTTGCAGACTGGGTTTGCATCGGGTTATATTCGGCGCTTCTGTTTGGAATCTCCGCGTATCATGCGCGGAAATTGAAGCGTCAGGATGACGTTTTTCTCGCCGGCCGTTCGATGAGCCGGTGGCCGATCGCCATTAGCATGTATATGGCGCTTTTCAGCACGAATTCCTTCCTTGGTATAACGGGTTGGGTCAACCGACCTAACGGAACCGTCTGGATTGCACTGCAGAGCGTCGGCATCATTCTGGCCGTTCCGCTGGTCGTCTGGCTTTACCCTGCCTTGTTTTACCGGCTGGGGATCACGTCCGCTTATGAATATCTGGAACGCAGGTACGATGGTTCTGTTCGTACGATAGCGACGCTGTTTTTTCTGCTGGCACGGCTGATGTGGATGTCAACGATTGTCTATTCGGCTTCGCTCGTCGTCTCCACCATGCTGGGATTCAACGAAACTGCGAACGAAACCGGACAGTTGTGGGCCATTTGCGGAATCGGCGCGCTGGCTGCCACATTTGCGCTGATGGGAGGGATGCACGCCGTAATCTGGACGGACGTGATGCAGTTTTTCGTCCTGCTTTCGGGGTTGATCACCATGATGGTGATCGGCGTACAGCGCAGCGGAGGACTGAGTCATATCGTCCGGACCGGGATTGATTTCGATCGCTTTAGAATGCCTCCAGCGTTCAGCCTTACAGCCGATCTGAGCATTGCAGGAGGGCTGCTTCTCGGCTTTGCGGGAATGCTGTCGAGCGCAGGAGCCGATCAGGTGGTCCTGCAGCAATACCTGACAGCAAACAGCGAGCGCGAGGCGAAGGCGTCTCTCTGGCGCAACGGGTTTTTTCTGAAGCCGATGAGTTTCATTTACCCGTTTCTGGGTCTGGTTATGTTTGTCTATTACCGGAACGCTCCGGAGGTCGCGAGACTGATGCGCATCCCGGACGATGCTCTGCCGGTGTTCATCATGAATGTCCTGCCAACAGGCGCGAGGGGGCTGATGACCGTCGCAATCATCGCCGCAGTATTGACCAGCGTGCAGTCCGGCCTGGCTGCAGTTTCGGCCGCAGTACAGGTCAACTTTGTCCGGCGGTGGATAGACCGACCTCTCTCCGACGGCGAGTCCGTGAGACTGGCGCGGGTGCTGCTTCTCGCGGCCGGCGTCTGCACTGTCGCTTTAGCGTGCTTCATTCGACAGCTGGGACAGCAGAACAGTATTATTCAGATCCTTAATATTGTTATGTATCCGTTTTCCGGTGTATTGCTGGGTGTTTTTCTTCTCGGCATCCTGTCGCATCGCGCAAACGCACGAGGGGTTTTCACAGGAGCGATTGTGGCAATCGCGTGTACCGCCGGGATCCCTCTGGCCCGATTCGTCGTACCGGAGTCTGTGCAACCGCCATGGCTGCACACGCTGCTCAGCATTTCGAATTTCTACTACGGCTTCGTGGCATCTGTTCTGACATGCGTGTTGGGGTACGGCGTGAGCCTTCTGTTTCCGCCTCCGGCTGAGTCGAAGATCAGAGGCCTGACGCACTGGAACATGCCGGAACCCGTCGATCACCCACTTCCAGCGGAGGCGGCCAAAAATGCTGTTGCGACGTGAGTTCCTCGCTGTGCCGACAAGTTTAGTGCTGCTGGCAAATGAGCGAAGCGGGAAGCATCATGTTTACCGGTTCAACGGAACGCCGTACGACGTCGGATTGCAGCACGGGAAGGCCCTGAAACAGGAAATTCGCACCGAAGCTCAGGCTGCCGCGGACCGATTGAAAGGCGGACCGGAAGCATTTCTGGCGCGAAATGAGCCGTATTGGCGAGAACATCTGCCGAACGCTCTCGAGGAAATCCATGGTTTATCGGACGGCGCTGAGCTGTCCTATCCGTTTGCGTTCTTCGCGGCAACCCGCGATTTCACCCGGGAGGGCGCGTGCACGGCTGTCGCGTGCAGCGGACGCACCACGACGAACGGTCACGTTCTTATCGGGCAGACAAAGGATACTGAAGCTCCTCTCGATCGATTTCGACTGATGCATATCAGTTATGCATCCGGGCGAAGCATGATGGTGCTGAATTATGCCGGGTGGATTGCAAATCTGTGCCTGACCTCGGACGGCGTTGCCACGACCGGAAATTCACTTTACGCTGCCCCTCCTGACAGACCTACGGTTCCCGGCAGTCTGCTGAAACGTCTGATTATGGAAAAGCGCTCCACACAGGAAGTGCTCGACTCGGTTCGCGGGATGATCTTTGAAAATGCCTGTATTATGATTGGCGATCGTTCCGGCCACGTCGTCTGTCTTGAGTTCATCGCCGGCCGGACTCACATTCGGGACGTCTCCGGCCAGGCTTTCGGGCACGCAAACAACATCCTCACCGACGACTTGCAGGAATATCAGCGAGCGCTGGGATCACCCAGTTCACCATTACGGCAGGCGAGTATCGATCGCATTCTGGGCGCACAGACCGGGCATATTACCACGGGATCTCTCGAAGCAGCGCTGCGCGACCATCGCGACTATCCCTTATCTATTTGCCGTCATCCTTCCCTAAAGGACCCTAACCTGACCAACGCAGCGTTTGTTGCAGATCTCAATGCTCTCGAGATGCGCATCGCGATCGGAAACCCCTGCGTTGCGCCGTTTCTGACGTATCGGGTGGCATCGGTAACGCGGGCATAATGGCGTTCCAATGTCGTGTGGCTTTCGCGCCTGGCTTACTCCGTCATCTCGAGTCCGATCGCTCTCGATGCGAAACGAAGCCTGTCGAGCAGTACCGGAATTGTACTATCGTTCACCTTTTCCTGCGTACTCGAGATGCTCAATGCCGCTACAGGAGCCTGCGTTCGCAGACGCACCGGCACGGCGACACATCGGCAGCTGAGCACCGATTCCTGATCTGAGATTGCGTATCCCTGCTCCCTGACCTTCTGGAGCTCCGTGCGCAAATGTTCCGGCTTGACGATTGTCTGACGAGTCAGGCGGGTTAGTGTGGTGCGCGGCCCTATGAAACTGCGGATCAACTCTTCTCCGCCAAAGGCCAGAAGAACCTTCCCCATCCCGGAGGTGTGTGCAAGGCTGCGAAACTGCGGCCGGGGAGTAAACAGGATCGCCCCCGGGCCTGCGCTCCGGGTCAGTTCGCGGACCTCGCGGCCATCCAGTTCTCCAAGATGTGCGATGGATCCCGTCTCATCAGCAAGCCTGCGCAGAATCGGCTCAGCCTTCCAAAGCAGCCGCCGGTCGAATCGATAGGTGTTGCCCAGTTCCAGAGCTCGTGGGCCCAGCCGATATCGATGGTCATCCGTCCGAACCACGAACTGGTAGCGCTCACAAGTGATCAGAATCCGATGGGCGGCACTCTTGCAGATACCCAGATAGGCGGCCAGCTCGGTAATCCCCCATTCCGATTTGTCCACGGAAAAACAGCAAAGCACTTCCAGCGCTTTCGAAACGGACTGGACTTCGTGACGCTTATCCACGCGCGGACCTGTGGTCATGACACCCCATTCGGCGTATCATATACCGAACAACGGCGCTCGCTGTGTCTGTACCTTTTCAGACAACCTTTTCAGGCGAGCCACTCACGATTCTCGTCGAGCACCTGGCCGATGCGCTGGCGGTCGAGTTCGCCGAGGGGTTGATCCACCATTACGTACGCGTGGTCTAAAAGCCCAAGGAGTTTCAGTGCGAACTTTTGTCCGGCAATGTTCTGGACGGGTCCGCTCAGGCGGTTGTATAGCCGGGCGAGACAGAGACTGTTTTGGGAGTCCAGCGTGAGGGCCTCATCAATTTTGCCGCTGAGCGCCTGATTCCATATCCGGCGAACCCGGCGAGCCGTCAGCACGCCACCTCCGTGAATGACGCCATCGTAACCGAGCGCGGCGGAATAGCACGCCCGATATTCCACGCCATCCAGGATCCTGACGGGATGGCCGAGCTTTCGCCGTGCTGTGAGGGCCTGAGCCAGAACGGGATTATTGCTGGAGTCCTTCACCGCAACAATGTTTGGATGACTAAGGATTTCCGAAATCTGCGCGAACGTGAGGGAAACGCCGGTGACAGCCGGAACCTCGTAGTAGGCGCATGGAATTGTGGACGTGTCACAAAGATCTAAAACCTGCTTGACTGCCTCCGCCGCCGATATGCCGACCGGAGCCGCGAGAACGAGGCAGGATGCGCCCATTCCGGCATACCGGATCGCTCGCTCGCGCATCTGCTCCGCCGTATGGTCGGCTACGCTGACGAATATTGAGAGTTGCCCGCCTGCGTCCGCGAGGGCAGTTTCCACGAACGACGTTCGTATGGATTCGTCCAAAAGCATTCCTTCCCCCATACTTCCCAGAAGAAGGACTCCGTCCAGGCCGACATCTATCCACCGACGGCAAAGCTTCTTTGCCGAGCTGGCATCAAATGCCCCGTCACTCATGAGCGGGGTCGGCGTTGCTGCATTAATTGGACCTATCTTCATCTGCATAACCAAATCTGATTACGACGACGGTTGATGGCCGACTGCCTGCAGGATCAAAATGACTACGTCGATGCTGCGGAAAAGGCCGCCGAATTGAGCGTCCCATCCAGCGGTCAGATGCCGTCGAATAACGTCCAGTGGGCGCAGCCTGGTCCGGTGGAGTGCGACGATCATACAGATTTCGGTTTACCATCGCCCGCTTGTCGAAAGCATTGCTGTTCTGCGGTCCGGAACAATCCTTGACGCGGCGGCTGAGTGTGCGTACACAGGGATAAAGGACTAACTCTAATGCTTCTGAGAGACACGCGCAAAATGAGAACGCTCCTTGTCTCGCTGCTGCTTTCCATGCTGATTCAAACGGCCGATGCTCAGGTCCTGTACGGATCTGTTGTGGGTACGGTCACTGACCCATCGGGCGCGCCTGTCCTCCTGGCAACGGCTACACTCAGCAATCTGCAAACCGGGCAGGATCTTCGGGCGGACACAGACTCTGCTGGATTCTTCAATTTCCCGACGGTACCGCCAGGCCGCTACACGCTTACCCTGAACCATGCCGGGTTCTCCCGGTTTGTGCGCGAGAACCTGGCGGTAGTAATCAACAGTGTGATCCGTACAGATGTGCAGATGCAGATCGGGTCGGTCACGGAACAGATTGTGGTGAGCTCCGCGGCACCTCTCCTTCAGACGGAGCGCGCAGACGTGCATACGGATTTCGAGACTTCGCAACTGGAGAACCTGCCTGTTCCGCCGAGCCGAAATTTCCAGCAGTTGCTGGGAACCGTCCCAGGTTTCACACCACCCGGTCAGACCAACAGCGTTGGCGCCAATCCCGCGAGAGCATTGTCGTTCAACGTTAATGGCACCAGCCGCTACGGCAACAATATTCGCATCGACGGAGCCACGATGAACCAGGTGTATTTGCCGTATCTGGTGATGTATGTTCCGGCTATTGAGGCGATTGACAACGTAAACGTGGTCACCAACAGCTTTACCGCGGAACAGGGACTTGCGGGAGGAGCGGCCATCAACGCGATCATCAAGAGCGGTACAAACAGCTTTCACGGGTCGGCTTTCGAATTCCACAACGACAATGCCCTGAAAGCGAAGCCGTTCTTCCTTCCTGCGGGGCAGGGGAAGCCGAAGTACATCTTCAATCAGTTTGGCGGCACTCTGGGCGGACCGATTGTCCGCAACAAGCTGTTTTTCTTCGGCAGCTATGAAGGCACATTCGACCGCGAGACGGGCGCCAACCTGCTTACGGTAGCCACAGCCGACATCCGAGCCGGAAACATGAGTGCATCCCCCACACCGATCTACGATCCACTGACCGGCAATCCAGATGGCAGCGGACGCACCGCGTTTCCCGGCAACATTATTCCGATGGACCGCCAAAGCGCGGCGGCGCTGAAACTGATCGCGTTGCTGCCTGCGCCGAATCTTCCGGGACTGACCAGCAACTACTATGCGACAGGCGCCTATAAGTTCGATCGGAACACCATCGATGCGAAGGTGAACTACATCGCCACCGACAAGTTCACCATGTATGCGCGCTTTGGCCTGATGAAGTACAGCATGGAGAATCCCCCTGCGTTCGGACAGCTGGGAGGAACGTTTGTCCAGACAACCTCCGGGTTCGCCGGAACATCGGTTGGCAAGACATGGAGCGGCAGCGTTGGCGGAACTTATATCGTGAAGCCATCGCTGATCATCGATGGCACGTTTGGGCTTTCTATTTTAGACACCGATGCCGAACAAATTCGACTGAATGAGGACCTTGGCAGTTCTTATCTCGGCATTCCGGGAACTAACAACCACGGACAGAAGATAGCCGGAGGCTGGCCCAGTTTCTCCATCGCCAACTACGCGACGCTGGGACTTCCGTTCACCAACTGGCCGATCATTTATTTCGACCCGCAGTTTCGCTATGCGCTCAACGTGAACTGGAACAAAGGACAGCATAATTTTCGATTTGGAACGGAAACTGCGCAGCAGCACATGAATCACGCGGAGTACACCATGACAGGAGCGAGCGGCGGCGGTGCAGGACTTTTCAGTTTCCCGGGCGGAGTGACTACCCTGAGAGGCGGTGCGTCACCGAACCAGTTCAACAGCTTTTCGGACTTCCTGCTGGGTCTTCCGTCAACAATTCAAAAAATGCAGCAGCCGGATACAATTCCTACCCGTGCATGGGCGCAAGGACTGTATGCTCAGGACCAGTGGCAGGTAAGTCGAAAGCTGACTCTGACCTATGGCGTGCGTTGGGAGTACTATCCTATGCCGACCCGTGGCGACCGAGGTCTGGAGCGTTATGATGTTGCGACGAATCAGATGAGAGTCTGCGGCGTGGGTATCGTACCTCGTGACTGCGGTGTGGAAAACAGCAAGACCCTGTTTGCGCCGCGGGCGGGCATCGCGTATCGTGTGACCGATACATTTGTAGTCCGAGCAGGATACGGGATCACCTACGATCCATACAGCCTCGCTCGTCCGCTGCGTGCGAACTACCCCATTATGCAGGCGCTTGCGATTTCGGGCGCGAACACGTTTACTGCCGCCGGTTCACTTGCGACGGGGATACCGCCGATCGTTACTCCGGACCTGGGCAACGGAGTGATCGCCGTCCCCGGTAACTACGTCGTCGATACCCTTTCCGACTCTTTCCCGCGCGGTTATATACAATCGTGGAACTTCACCCTGCAAAAGCAGCTGACAAGAGACCTGTCTGCGCAGATTGGTTATGTCGCGACGCGTCAGGTACGGCAACTGGGGAACGTCGATCTAAACGTTGGCACTCCAGGTGGCGGAACCGCCAGCCAGCCGTTCAATGTGCGTTTCGGCCGTACCGCATCTGTGCTGCTGACCACGCCAATCGGCGGCAGCCGGTACGATTCGCTGCAGGCGCGTTTGCAACATCGTTTCAGCCGTGGTCTGCAGATGCAGGCGAGCTATGTGTGGAGCAAGTCGATGGGACTATGCTGCAACGCGGACAGCGACGGCTCTCCCGGGATCCAGTTGCCGCAATACTATACCCTGAACCGCTCTGTTTCCAATTTCGACCGAACTCACGCATTCACGTTTACAAGCGTGTATGAACTGCCTTTCGGAAAGGGCAAGCCGATGTTGTCCGACGGCGGATTCGTATCCAGAGTGCTGGGTGGATGGCAATTGACTGCGCTGTTCTCCGGCTACAGCGGTCTCCCGTTCAGTGTCAGCGCGGCCGGCACATCGCTGAATGCACCCGGCAATACGCAGCGCGCAAATCAGGTTAAGGCGGATGTAGAGAAGGTGGGTGGAAAAGGACCCGGGCAGGCATACTACGATCCACTCGCCTTTGCTCCCGTTACCACCGCCACCTTTGGAACAGCCGGGTATAATTCGCTCCGCGGCCCCGGGTACGTGAATGTCGACGGGGGTATCTCCCGGACGTTCCGCATCCGGGAGCGTTTTGACGTGCAGTTCCGCGCAGAGGCATTCAACGTGAGTAATACTCCACATCTCGGCAATCCTGCCGCGAATGTTTCGAACCTGCAACTCAATCCTGACGGCTCTGTCCGCAATCTCGGCGGGTTCATGAGCATCACAACGCTGAGTCCGATTGCCGCATCGCGCGAAGGCATCGATGAGCGGGCGTTCCGGCTGGCGCTGCACGTGAGGTTCTGAAATGCTGAAACTCGGCTCCGTCTGTGTCGTGGCGTGTCTCGTAGTCTGCGCGCAATCCACGCTTTATAACGGCATACACCTGCCGTCTCCATGGCCGCCCCGTAACGTGGTCCTGAGCGACGAGCCTCAGCCGGATCCGCCTTATCTGCTGGAGCGTCCCGCGGTCATCCCTGTCGATGTCGGCCGACAGCTGTTTGTCGACGATTTTCTCATCGAGAAGACCGATCTGCATCGGACTTACCACCGCGCCACACTTTACAAAGAAAACCCGGTCCTTCGTCCCGACCGGCCGTGGGAATCGGAAAACGGGGTCGGCAGCGCGATGCCCTTCAGCGATGGCGTGTTTTACGATCCGCAGGGTCAGGTATTCAAACTCTGGTATCACGGTCCGAACTCCACGCTGCTCGCCACCTCGCGCGATGGAGTTCACTGGGAGAAGCCGGTGTTCGATGTGAAGCCTGGTACGAACGTTGTTCGTGCAGGCAAGCAGGACTCGAGCACGGTGTGGCTGGATCTGGATGAGAAAAATCCGGCCTCGCGTTACAAGCTTGGTTATTCGCTGGGTCACATGAAGCCCTTTGTGCTTCACGTGTCGGCCGACGGCATTCACTGGGGTGATCCGGTAGCCAAAAGCATTCCCGCAAGTGACCGTATTACATTCTTCAGAAATCCGTTTCGTGGTGTCTGGGTTTTCAGTCTTCGCGACCACGACTGGACGCCTAAAACAGTTCCCGAAAAGCCGGGATATATCGGCAGGCTCCGTAAATATTGGGAGAATTCTGACTTTGTCGAAGGCGGCGGGTGGAAAGTGGACCAACCCGTCTTGTGGCAGATGGCCGACCGACTCGACCCCCGGAGCATTACCTTCAACGTTAAGGCGCAACTTTACAACCTGGATGCAGTTGCGTACGAGAGCCTCCTGCTCGGACTATTCACGATCTGGGAGGGCCAGCCTGTCGACAGCGAAAAACCTAACTATGTGACCGTGGGCTTCAGCCGCGACGGGTTTCACTGGTCCCGTCCCGATCGGCGGCCCTTCATCGCGCCCTCGGGCAAGATCGGGGATTGGAATTACGCCAACGTCCAGTCCGCTGGTGGCGTTTGTCTGGTGGTTGGGGACCGTCTCTATTTCTATGTAAGCGGTCGTTCGGGAGTTCCGGGCCGACGGGCATCCGGCGATACTTTCACAGGGTTGGCAACTCTGCGGCGCGATGGCTTCGTTTCGATGGATGCCGACTCGGAGACCCGCTCACTGACGACGCGACAGGTCCGGTTCAGTGGCAAGCGGCTGTTTGTGAATCTGGATGCCGGCGCCGGCGAAGCAAAGGTTGAAGTTCTTGACGCCGGCGGCAAAGTTCTGCCCGGCTTCTCGGCTGCCGATTCGGTCCCGCTTCAGTCGGATAATACGCTTGCGGCAGTCCGGTGGCGTGGAGGCGCGGACTTGGCCACACTCGCAGGGCAACCGGTTCGGTTTCGCTTTGTTTTGCGCAACGCCCGCCTCTTCGCGTTCTGGGTAAGTCCCGACGAGCGAGGCAGCAGCCAGGGATACGTTGCCGCCGGGGGGCCCGGATTTTTGGGGACTCGCGATACTGAAGGCACGCGCATTTATCAATGCTGCCGACCTGATATCTGGTGAAACGAGGCTGGCTTTAACAGATATTCCCAACTGGAACGATTCGGCTGCTGCCAACGCAAGGAGCTTAAAACGGTTCTGGTGCAAAATGTACAAAGGCCGCGAGTTGCGTCAACGATCGCCGGTTGGTAATTATGCTGCGACCGCGGCTGCCCAGATTGCCGGAATCGTCTGTGGTCGGCCGGGCAGCTTGCCGACCTTGAATTGCTGCTTCCTGATTTTCGCTGCGAGCTCAATTCCGCTGATCGTGACCGCCGCTGTATCGAAGCGCTTGAAACCTAGCATCGGTCGGATCCGTTGCTTTACGTGGCGGTGGTACTTGCTCCACCCCGTTGTTAAGAAACTTGCTGGAACGGACGCGAACCCGCTTCGGCATCTTTCCGTCCGCCTTCAGTTCACGAACCGCCCGATGCGAGGCCGCATAGGCGTCAAGTGTGATGACGCGAGGCGTTCCGTTGTGCTTCATGGCCTTCCGGAAGAATGCTTTCGCCGCAGCAACGTCGCGTCGTTCGCTGAGCCGGAAATCCACCGTTCGACCCTGCTTGTCGACTGCCCGATACAGGTACGCCCAGCGGCCGTTCACCTTTATATAGGTCTCGTCACAACGCCACGACCCGCCAACCGCTCGTGCGTACCGGCTCCAGCACTTCTCAAATTCTGGGACGTACCGCTGCACCCACCGCAGAATCGTTGTGTGTGCCAGTTCGATGCCACGCTCGCCCATCATCTCCACCAGGTCGCGTGAACTCAGCTTGTAGCCCAGATACCACCTGACACACAGGATGATGACCTGCTGGTCGAAATGCCGCCCTTTTAAACAGGTCCGCGTCAGCTCGCCTCATTCCACGCCATTATGCCAGTGCAGCCGAATGTGCCGACTTTGCACCAGAACCATCTTCGATAGGGCGGCCTCTCGGGAAGATTGATCTAAGCCGCGATCTAAGCCACTTCGGTTATGCCACGGACATCGACAAGGTACATCTGGCGACCGTTCCCGCCGTGCGGTGAATCCACAATCACACTCCGCCCGTCAGGACTGAACCTCGGCGTCGTGTCACATCGCCAAACGCCCGTGTATTCCGGAGCCGAATACAGCGCAGCCAAAACATGCAGCCCGTTCGTTCTGAAATCATAGAGCGCCGGCTTCTGCTTGCGCTCCTTGTCCGGAGCCGTGTCAGTCAGCAGAAAGCGATTGCCTGGCAGGTAACTGATGTGGCCATTCTCTTTCAGAATGTCGGGCGCAACCACTGTCACTTTGTCCGTCTTATCCTCGAACAGATAGAAATGGTTTCCCAGATGAGGCTGCCATGTCCAGGCCAGCAGATGCGAAGAATCCCTCCAGTTGAAGTGCGATGTCTTCCCATACGGATCCAGCAAGTGAAGTTGCGATCCGTCCGGGTTGACCGTAAACATTCGTGTACTGAAACCTGGCACGCCCGGCTTTGACCAGCGCTGCAGGAAGACTATGCGTTTCCCGTCTGGTGCGATCAGAAGATGATCGAAGTAGTGATGACATCCTGTCCACTCGCCCTGTTGAAGCGGTACACGCAATGTCTCGGAGATCGGAAGAATAAGATCGGTCTTACCCGTTTTCAGGTCGACTCGCCATATCCCCGATGTCTCCGGCGCCAGAACTTCACGATTTGGATCTTCCAGCCCTGCATACCCTGTCTCCGGCCGCAGATACCGAGTTCTCCGAAAATCCGCGACGACAGCCCACGTTCCGTCGGGACTCAGCGCATAGATTGCTGACGCCAAAGTCCGACGCTTGCGCGTCCGAACGTTCATGATATGGCTGACGAACTGGCCGTCCTGACGGTCATTCCAGATGATCTCCTCCCTCGAGCCCGGCAGCCACTGAAGCATGCATGTCTGATGCCAGCTCCACGCGCGAGTATCACCAAGCTCGATCCATCTATCGTCATCTTTCGTATCGACCATGCCGATGCGCAGCATGTCGTTTTCGTTGTTGAGGCGATGCTCGATCGTGGCCTCGCATCCGAGTGCGTATCGGGAACCAGGATCGAACTGGAGCTTGTCATAGTAGCCGAACCAGTGGAATCGCGGACCGCGAGTAATCGCACGAATCGGTGCATCGTTACCAATGCAGCGCGTTCCAGCCATTGCAACGGCAGCTCCAGCGAGGAAATTGCGTCGTGAGGTCATTCTTGCGTCGCCGCTTTCTTTAAGTATGCCGGGGTAAATGGCTGCAGCTCAATCGTCCGGCCCCCTATACGCGCTGTCACCGAGCGATTCGATTCCACCGCCACCACGTGTCCGCCTTGTATCTGCGCGACAAAATCACACGCATCGCCGAATGTTATGCCTTCGAGACCAGTGCCACGGCCGCCCGCCGCGGTCCGCCCTGTGTAGATGGTGTTACCAGCAGTTCCCAGCACTGAAGAAAAACCAGCCTCGCTGAATTTCCAGCTCTTCCGAACTTCCTCCGGCGTCGGATCCGCGGACGAACGCGGATATACGAATGTCCGGCTGACTTGCGCATCTGTGATCATGATCACTGGCCGAAGATCGCCAAATGTACTGCGCACAACGGCGTCTTTCGTCATCAGCTTTGCATCATTGTTGAGTGAGATGAAGGCCTGCTCATCACCGCCTGACCCGTAGCTGACTGACGCGATGCGGTCGTCGTAGCGAAACCGCAGAGCCCTGCCATCAGATTCCAGCACGGGCCACACTACACCCCAGCGAACATTTGGGCCCCCGGTCCGGGAGACCTCGGAAAGCACGCCATCCGGTGTGATGACCACGTCATTCCTGAATATTGGCCCAGGACCTCCGTCTTTGGGTTCATATGTAATCGAACAGCGGATCAGCATCGGATGAACAAAAGTAGTCGTCCACTTTCCGCGATATCGATCGGGCAGATCCGCGATTCGTAACCACTTGCCATTTTCCTCGAATGCAGGCGCGAAGCTGACTCCCCGTTTGCCGTCAAAAGCTCCGTCGGAAGGTCCGAGACGAGTCTCCCATCCGGGCCGCGCAAATCGAACAATACCCAGCGGAGTCCAGTAATTCGCGTGCGTTTCTTTCTCCTGTCCACGAAGGTTTGCCTGCAGGAACATTCCACCGGCGTTCGCGAAAGCCGTCGAAAACTCAGGATCAAGTTCGAACGCATACCCGCCGATCTCTGATGGGGTGGGCCGCTGCGGAATGGCACTCCTGCGCGCGTGAAATGCCTCCGACAGATGAAACATAAGAGACCCGTTGTAATTGGTGTACTGGCTGGCAGGCTGATACCCGACGCGCAGCGCAGGATCGAAGAAGTTTTTCGTCACGTAGAAGGATCCGGCCCATTCCCCATCGGAGCGACGCCAGCGCTGCGCACTCTGAAACGCCAACGTGGCCGCTCGGCGATACTGTCCGGCCCTCTCTCGATCGCCCCGCGCCCACTCCGTTTCAGCCATCACATCGAACCCGAGCTGATAACCAATTTCCACCCATACGTGATCGTCGGTGCGCCCATTCGCAGGCACCTGACCCGTCGGATCCTGAAGCCACATGGTGTTACGGGTGGAGGTTTCGGCAATGCGGCGGATATCGGCGGCACTTGGTCCGTCATAACCGCTTGCGGCCAGCGCCAGCAAGTTTCCGCGACCCACGGCCTCAACACTCAAAGTGTCAGGATCACTGGTGCGGTCATGATAGAGGAACCACGGAGGGGCAGCGATTCGCTTCGACTGCCGTTCGGTCCAGGCACGCTCAATACCGTCAACGGCAGCGTTTCTTGAGATCAGCCCGGCCTTAAAGCGAAGCCAGTCTCCCTTCATGACATACGTTTCCCAGTTGTTCGTCGAACCTCGTACAACTTTGGCTGACGGAGTCTTCATCCGCTCCTGCCAGCGCAGCCACTGTTCCTGTGGAACAGCACCCTTGTAGAGAGGCAGGGCGCCTGTTAAGACCGCGATAAAAAATTCGCCGTGCTGCTCCGGAATCGCGTTGACGCCCTTGCCGAAGCAGTCCGTCGCATGTTCCATCGCCCGTGCACCGAAGGGCAGCAGATCCTTCGCCCGGCCTTCGTGAATCAGGGTACCCACTGCATAAGCGAAGTATGGAGTCGCATACTGATGTTCGATGTGCAGAAACGGATCGATGATGGCGCCGTGGGCATCCTGAAGGCGCGAGGCGAAGCGTGCTTCGCCTTCGATCACCTCGAGATAACGTTCTGCTGGAACATCAGCAGATTTCCATGGCCGTGCGGTAAGGTGGAATCCGTCCGGTAGCTGCGCAAAGCAAAACGCAGCAGTCAGCAGCAGCAATCCAAAGCAGCGCATGCTAGAAGGTCACCTTCGCGCCGAGCTGAATATTTCTGCCCGGTCCTGCCGACGAGATCGAGCCAAAGCTCAGGCTCGATGCGTCCGTATTCGGTGCCCGCAGATTGGCCTTATTGAACACGTTGAAGAAGTCCGACTGGAGCCTCACCGTAACCCGCTCGCGTGGCTTGAACTCTTTTCTCAGAGAGACGTCCCAGAGCTGAAGTGGTGGTCCCTGGACGATGCCCACGCCCGAATTGCCCCTAAGCGTTGTGGCCGCTGGCGCGAACGCAGCTGTGTTGAAGTAGCGCTGAACCGTCCAGTTGTCGAGTTGCACATCTCCGCCGAGATAATCGGCCCGGCGCGAGCCGATAGAGGTATTGCCATTGACGGTAAAGTAGGGCCCGGTCTGGTAACGGGTAATCCCGCTCAGCTGCCAGTCACCCAGGATGCCGCGGGCGATCGGATTCCACGTTCGTGCAACCGGGATGATGTACGTATAGCTGCTCACGAACACGTGCCTGCGGTCGAAAGTCGCGGGCCCATAGTTAAATTTCCGGTTGAACGGGTCCTCCGGGTTCTCACCCTCGGAGCTGGCATCCGTCAGCGCCTTCGACCATGTGTAGGATGCAGTCAGCACCAGCGCTCCCGTGCGCTTCGTGGCATAGAGTTGCAGCGCGTGATAGTTCGAGGTCGAATCCGAAAGCAGCATACGTATGGTCGAGTATCCCTTGTACGGCCTCAACGCATTGACAGACGCCCTCTGCGCCGCTGGCAACGCCGCGTTTAGAGTCAGACTTTCAAACGTTGCCTGATTTATATCCGGCTGTCGAAGCAGATGACGGCCGGCATTGCCGACGTATGCTCCCTCTACCAGAAAGCCGCGCGGCAGTTCCCGTTGAATGCTGAAGCTGTAGTTCATTGTGTACGGTGTCGCCAGTTGCGGGTCGATTGCAAACACTCCCGCGAACGGCGCCTGTGCTGCAGGGCGGCCGCTCGATGGATTCGACAAGTTTCCATTTTCAAACTGAACGGTGCGCAGATATGGGGGGTTGTTCACCATTGAGAAGAAGGTGTTTCCCGAAGGCCGGTCATAAAAAAGCCCGAATCCCCCACGAATCGAAGTCTTGTTGTCCCCCGGCGCCCAGGCAAAGCTGAATCGCGGAGCCCACCGTGACGGCGCATTGTAGAACCCTCTCGGTGCCCCCGCAGGGACCAGGGCCACAGTGGGATCAGTTGCGCCCGGAACACGTCCCACCTCCTCGGCAGGAACTCCGTTGCCGGCACGAATAAGTCCGTTATACGCGTTGCCGGACCCCGGGACGATGAGACCTGCGGTCGTCACGGTCACCGCCTGTGAGGGGTCGTAATACGCCGGATCGAAGTTGCTGGCATTGTTGGCCTGAGTGTAAAGCGGAACTCCGTACTGATACCGGACGCCGTATTCCACGCTCAATTTCCGGGTCACTTTCCAGCTGTCCTGGACGAATGCGTCGAACTGCGTAAAACGGAAGAATCCGACTGGGTCGTCATTAGCCTCCGAATACGTGCGGAAATTCCCGAGCAGTGCATCCGCAAAGCCATTGCCCGTCGTAGCTGGATTTCCGTTCGTCGTAAAGTCGACAACTCCCGAGTGCGGAGCGCGGCCGTTCTGATTCTTCCGGTTTCGGATGATGATTGCACCGGCCTTGATCTGGTGACTGCCGCGAAGGAACGTGATGTTGTCGAGGAATGAGATATCGGTGACCGGCGACAGGAACAGAAACGCCGGTCCGGAGAACGAGGTAAACCCTGGCACCGTCACCTGAGGAATTCCGTTCTCCAGCGGACCACCATTGAACAACTGAGGATAGGCGAAGCCGTACGTCTCTCGCTTCCAGTTTTCTCCTGTCGCGTTGCGACGCTGTCCACTCCAGGCTCCCGTTCCGCGAGCCTCATTGATCACCGTCGGGCTGATTGTCCACGTGTAGGACGCCTGCCAGCTTGTACCCGGACGAACGCGGTTGATCGGAGTCGTCGGCAGGCCTGCCACGGGAAATGGATCGATCAAATCGAACTGATCATGGACATAGCGCACATAGAGCGAGTGGCGCTCATTGATGTTGTAATCGACGCGCAGTAAATCCTCGCGCCAGTTGAACGGGTTCGCAAACTGGAAGATCGTGTTGTTACCGGTGGGAGTGTCGGTGTATGAGCTGGCCACCTGCTCCATGCGGTCGAAAACGGCGGCGATGGCCTTGCCGTCGGGAGTAATCATGCTCTGTATATTTCGGCCCGGAACCGGTGTTGTTGTCCCGGGCAGGAACAAAGTGCCGGATCGTCCTGAGAAGTCGCCGCGCCGCTCCGCACGAGTCGGCATGGTCGCCAACATCGGCGCGGCATCCTGACGAATTTTTTTCCACTCCTCTCCCCCGAAGAAGAACAGCTTGTTCCGGATGATTGCTCCGCCGAGGTTCCACCCGAAGTCGTTGAACCGCAGCTTGCCCTTTCTTGGCGCGAAAAACGTTCTCGCATCAAGCGCGTCGTTTCTCAGAAACTCGAGCACGCCGCCGTGAAAATCGTTGCCTCCCGACCGCGTCATCACGTTGATTGCCGCGCCGGAGTTTCGTCCGTACTCGGCGGAGAAGTTGGAGGTCTTCAGGTTGACCTCCCGAATGAAGTCGACACCAACATTGTTGATTTGACTCGATGCGGATCCCGAATCGACGTTGTATCCGCCGTCCACCATCAGGTTGTTCGTGTTTCCGCGATTGCCATTCAGGGACTGCTGATTCGTGTTCAGGCTGGTGGTCATGGCCAGCTGATCTTCATCCAGCAGTGCCGAGCCCGGAACCAGCGACGCGAGTTGCAGGTAGTTTCGACCATTCAGGGCAAGGTTCTGCACCTGCTGCGTATCCACGACCCGAGCCAGTTCCCCCGACATCGTATTTACCATCTCGCCGACGGCTGCGACCACCGTCACCGATTCAGAGGAACTCTTCACGTTCAACCGAAAATCGACCGTCAGCCGGCCATCCGCCACCAGGACCAGTCCGGTTCGGGCACTCGGCTGAAAACCTTCGCGATCGACGCGAGCGGTGTAGTTGCCGATCGGCAGGTTGGTGACAGCATAGCTGCCGTCTGTACCCGCGTTGACGACGCGCTGTGCTTTGGTCGCTTCATTGACGACGGAGATTTGAGCACCGGCGACTGCCGCGCCCGAACTGTCCAGAACAGTTCCTGAGATGCGCCCGAAGTTCGCCTGCCCAAACAGGCGATCAACTGCGAGCAGCAAAATGAAGACCAGCGCAGCCCAGCAATGCAGACGCGAGCGAATTGCTGTTGTTCCATGTTGCTGTATGCCGAGAACACCACCTCCCGGAGCGGCGTAATGATGGCAGGGCTTTTCGGGCCCGCATGCGGGACATGCTGTAGCAGTCAGGTGACGGGCTGCGGGAAGGCAATTTGGTCCCATTTGCATCGCATCATTCTTTCACGTCTAAAGAACCGCACCCCGGTGACAGTCCGATTCACAGTCTCAAAACTTACCGCGGCAGTCCTCGTCGTCACGTTCTCGATCTCTGTGCTGTTGTCGACGGAACCAGCGACACTGGGAGCAGCGCGTTCTCAGCTGCCGTCCACGAGTATGCGTCGGGTTCCAGACAGGGCGGCCATTACACGTTCCGAGCCCGGGTCAGCACCGCAGGACCTGCGATTCTTTTTCGTGTGCTTCAGCCTGGAGAACGGTCGTGCACAGTTCTTCGATTGAACGACGGTAGGAGGGAAGTGTGTCAGAACTGTGCCAAAACCGTACGTATCTGAGGGCAAGCGGGATCGACTGCTGAGCGAAAGCAGATTCCCTAACTTGTTGGAAAGACAGCAAACGGGACGTAACGAATGGAACGATTAGAGATCACTCGAATTCCTTACAAGCAGGAAGTCTGGGGTTCGAGTCCCTAACCGCCCACCACTCCGCACCGTTCGTTCTCTCAATCGGTTCCCGATCCTGGCTCTACGCCAAAGATGGGGGCAGCCGTGCTCCCGAGTTGGCTTCAAGAACACATTACAACAACCCTCAAGCGATAGTTTCTGAAGTTTCGAAATCCGTAAGCCTGTCGCTGTAAGACCTCCATTTGGGTGTGGAATCCTTCTGTGATGCCGTTGCTTCGGCGAAAGCGCCACATTCTGCGGATTTCGGCTCGCCATTGATGGAGTGTCTCACCGAGCGACTGGAGTGGGCGAATGGGCACTGACGCAAGCTTTCGATGTGGCCGAGCAACTGCCGTGCAAGAGGCCGGCTGGCTTGGGCGTTGCGATCGTTCAAGGAGCAGGAGGTGACAGAGGCGCCCCCGCATTTCGTACAAACTGCCGGCTGCGGGCTGTTGCTCGAAATACTGTGCGAGGTGCTGGCTCTGTTCAGGGCTGAGGTTTTTGGCATGCCGCCGCAGCAGCGAGACCAGGCCGCGGTTCTTCAGGCCTGCCGGATCGAGCAACCGCCAGACAGCGAAGAACTGCTGCTGGATCAGGCGAATCATGTGGAATCGATCGGCGACGATAGAGGATTGGGGAAAAAACTTTCGAACCAACGCCCCGACAGGTCGACGACAGGTCCCATGCAAACGATGCGGACCCTGTGCCTGCCTTTGAGTTTGCTGAGATAGTTTTCGAGCGCCAGCTGGCTGCGCCCGAGTACCACATCTGGACTTGCCCCCAAAATTGAGACAAACGGTTAAGACTCAAAATTCATTGAATGGAGAATTGAGTCATGGGTTTGTCACGAAGGAAGTTCACCAAGGAATTCAAACTGGCGGCCGTGCGGCGGCTGGAGCAGGGCGCCTCGATGGCCGAGGTCGCCCGGGCCTTTGAAGTAAATCCCAACGTGTTGCACCGCTGGCGGCGGGAGTTCCGCGAAGGCGCCGGGCAACGCGTTTCCCGGCACGGGCAAGCGAGCGCTGGGCGGAAAGCCAAGTCGCCGAACTGGAGCGTAAGGTCGGCCAGCAGACCCTGGAGATCGATTTTTTAAAGGGGTGCTTGCAGCGCATCGAAGAACAGCGGATGCTGCAGGCATTGACTGGAAATCCGCGCGTCTACCAGCAAGATCGAAGAAGAAGTGAACGCCGGACGAGGCCTGACGATCGACGGATGTGCGAGCTGGCGCCGGCGTCAGCCGGGCCGGCTTCTACCGCTTCGACCAAGACGTGCCGGCCAGCCCGGACCGCAGACATGGATCTGCGCGACGAGATCCAACGGATCGCCCTGGAGTTCCCCTAGCTATGGCCGGCCGCGGATCACCGCCGAGTTGCGACGCCGCGGCTGGAAGGTGAATCACAAGCGGGTTCACCGGATCATGCGCGAGGACAACTTGCTGTGCCTGCGGCGGCGGAAGTTCGTCGTCACCACCGATTCCAACCACGTCGCAAGGTCTATCCGAATCTGGCGGCTGGCATGGATGACCGACTGGCGTCAACCAGCTCTGGGTGGCCGATATCACCTACATCCGGCTGGAGACCGAGTTCGTCTATCCTGGCGGTGGTTCTGGACGCCTTTTCACGTCGCGTGATCGGCTGGGCGCTGGACCGAACGCTGGAGGACGAGTTGGCAATGACGGCGTTGCGAATGGCGCTTTGCACGAGCGCGGGCCGGGCCGGGCCTGGTGCATCATTCCGACCGGGGTGTGCAGTACGCTTGCAACGACTACACCGATCTGCTGAAGGAGCACGGCATCAACATCAGCATGAGCCGCAAAGGCAACCCTTATGACAAGGCTTACGCTTCATACTGCACCTCCTGCGAACCGTGGACGACATTCTCGGGAAAACGACGCCGTTTGGCGAGTTTGACGCCCTGGGCCTTGCGCGGTGGATTGGGCCCGGGATCCTCATACAGCCAGTCGTCTCGATCATTCACCGGATAGCCGCGAAGCAGGCCGTGATTCCGCCAGGTGATCACGCACTTGGGACCGATGTCCAGTCGCGCCGACATTTCTTCGAGCGTCAATAGGCCCTTCTCGCGTAGCCGATCATATCGCGGTTTGAGCTGGTAGTCAGAGCGGAGACGCGCGATGATACGGCTGTTGAATCGTTGCCCGCATCCGGACAGTGCTCCCGCGGCGATTCAGGATCTCCACGATTTGCTTATCGGTGTAATGATCGGTCAGTCGATCAATCTCGGCGACAATCTCTGCCGGCGTTGTTCTGAGTTCCCAGGCGGTCAACGGTCTCGGCAACTCCAGCGTCTTCGTCACTCCGCCGCTGAAGCGGACATGAACAGTGATCCCATTCCCTCGAATGAGCGTCACGTCGGCGAGCAGTAAGCGGACCATGCGTTTCCGCTCCCGGTCTGGAGTCTTTGGGATCTTGCCAGAGCCGTGGAAAGTCACTGGCCAGCGCGGCGATTCGAGCACGCTGCTGTTCATCCACTGCGGCGCGGTCCTTCTGCCGCTGTTGCTCGTACTGCTCCTGCGCCGCCGTTAACGCACGAAGCTTTTCATTCCAGTCCGCTTCGAGCGAGTCGGCGACCAGACGGTTGGCGGGATCGACGTGCAGATACCGGCGCTGAGCCAAGTCGGCTTCATAACGCGCTCGCTCCACCTGTTTCTTGCGGAGCTTATCCACTTCCTCGATTCTCGCCTGGAGTTCCTGCTGGACCGACAGAGTGACTTCGAGCGCCAGCGGAGCTACGCTCTCCACCAGAAGTTGGCCCACAGCACGATCGATCTGATCTCCGACGACTCGCTGGCATATCGATATGGCGTGCTCGATGCCGTCACGCTGGCAGACGTACTCGGGCACGAGGCGGTCCTGACGCGCGTGGTATCGGACCGTCATCCGGCTCCCGCAGACGCCACAGACCACCAAGCCTTGCAGCAATGCAGGACCTTCGCGCGGAGGACTCTTGCGACGATCGGCTCCGATGGCTTGCGCGTTTTCGCGGAGGCGCCGAAGGTTCTCTTCATATTGCTCCCAGGAGATGTAGCCGGGGTGAGCATTCTTGAGCAGCGTCCACTGCTCGCGCGGCAACCGGGTATAGGAGGCGCCTCCGTTCGGGTTGTTGCGAGTGCGGCTTCGGCCATATACGAATGCGCCGGCATAACGGGGATTGTGCAGGATGTGGAGCGGCGCGGCTGTGCGGAAGTTCGGCCCACACCAGATCGCCTTTGTTCGGCCCCTTCTTCAGCCGCCGCGGAAACAGCAGCCCTTTCTGGCGGAAGGCTTTGACGACCGCGCAGGCCGATGCGGTGCGCCGGAATGTCTCGAAAAAGAATCGAATGCTTTCCTGCACCTGCTTGTCGGGATCGAGTACAGGCTCGTTGTTGGCGTTGTAGACGAAGCCGACCGGCAAGGGACATTGCAACTCGCCGCGGCGGGCTTTGTTCAAGATTCCGCCTTGCAGGCGCGCCCGGAGCACATGCAGTTCGGCTTCGCTCATCGTTCCTTTGAGACCCAGCAGGAGACGATCATTGAAGTGTGAGGGATCATATACGCCGTCTTCATCGAGAATGAGCGTGTCGGTAAGAGCGCAGATTTCTAGCAGCCGGTGCCAGTCCGTGGAGTTTCGCGCCAGCCTGGAAACTTCCAGACCAAGCACGATGCCGGCTTTGCCCAGACTCACTTCTGTCACCAGCTTCTGAAAGCCCTCCCGATCGACAGCTGATGCGCCGGACTGTCCGAGATCGCTGTCGATGACGATAATGCGCTCCACGGGCCAGCCCAAGGCGACAGCATGTTGGCGCAGTCCGTACTGCCGCTTGGTGCTTTCGGTATTTTCGAAAACTTGGCGCAGCGTGGATTGGCGGACGTAAAGATAGGCGTTCCGTTTGAGGTGGCCAGCGTTCACTTTTTGGTGTGCTACGCCTGTCATGAGATTGCCTCCTGTTGTAGAGAGAGAATCATGCTCGCCAGCAGAGTGGTGATCTGCGAGCGCATGCTCGACGGGGATCGTTTCATGGGCGCCAGGTTGAGAGCATGCGGCCTGTTCGACATGGCCGTGGCATTCTGACCAGGCCTGCATCCAGGCCGTCATTCCACGTCGGAGAAAAAGCGCGAGGCCCAAGCCTTCGCCGCTGTAAGTCGGCCGGCCGATGGCGTCGCGACGTAGTTGCTCGTAGTGGGCAGCCAGATCCGTGGCGATGGCGGGCTGATCGCCGGCTCCGTTCAGCGGAGTTTTTTTTGATGGCGAAGCAGGCTGCGCTCGATACTTCGTGGATGAACCTTGGTGCCGAAGCGTTTCTGTATCCGTTTCACCAGATCCGGCAATCGAATGGAGGGTTCTTTCTGGCGCAACTCGCCAATGAATGTGAGGACCTCCTCGGTGAGCTTGTGCGCCTGCTTGGGACCGCGCTTGTGCGGCACCAGGCCGGCAAGACCGTCTTCCTCGAAGGCCGATTGCGCCTGATAGAACGATGGCCGCGAAAAGCCGAAACTCGCCGCTGCATCCGTCACAGATTGGCCTTCGGTCCGCACCCGCCGCAGCATCTCGTACTTGACCTGGACCAGATCGCGAGGATCGAAGAAATCGTCCTGGAGAAACAGCTGGTCGCGCACCGCTTTCGGACGCGGGTTCAGCGTTCCCTGTTGCTGGAGCGTGCGGATCTTTGGGTCCTGGTCGGCCATCGGCTGGCTCGCAAGCGTCCGTTATGATTGTAAATATAATTATGCTCTTATCGCGGACAGTGTCAAGTTCTTTTTGCGATCTTCGCCCAGTCATTATATTGACCATTATAGGCGTATAATGCAGCCACTGACGCGTGGACCTTGCCAGAACGGCTCCGGCATGATTTCTCTTTACACATGCGGCGTTATTGTCTTTACACTTCAAACGCTCCCAGGCTCATCGGGCCTTCTCCACAAAGTCGGCCAACTTCAGCAAATCCTCGTAGCGAAACAGACACCGTCCTGCGGCCAATACCACGAATGGATCTGCTGGCAGCACTGTCGTCCAGCACGCCGGAATCGAGCGCAGGACGCCGCTGCTGTCGTGGAAGTAAACTCGATCCTCGCCCCAGTTGTGGCGGTAAGTGACCAGCTTGAACTCTGGCCTCTCAGCGGATGGTGGGGATGGGTGACTTCAAAAGTACTTTCGGCACGGTCGGCATGCGCTGTAGTTGACAGACTTGGCCAACGCCGCCTGTGAGTCGTTCATGAAGACTCTGAAATACGAGGAGGTCCACCGCAATGAATACCGCGACCTGGCAGAGGCCCGCGCCTGCATCCACGAGTTCCTCGAAAAGGTCTACAACCGAAAGCGGCTGCACTCGGCGCTGGGCTATCTGCCACCCGTGGAGTTCGAGCGCAATCTAGCCGTGTCGAAGAACAACGAGGCCGCTTCGCGGCAGCTTTCTATATGAGTTTCCGAGGCATCGGGAAATCTATCCATCCGATGGAGGCGCGATCACTGTGGACCACGCCCCCACTCATCGTCTGGATGAGTTTCCGGTTAGCTATTCCTTGACGGGTTGCGCTCCCGCATTGCCCGTTTCCGCTTCACCAACCGCTTTCGAGTATCCTGTACAGTCATCTTGCCGGTCGACTGTTTTTCAGCGAACGGCGAATAGTGTCTTAACTATTTGTGTCAGCCGAGGGGGCAAGCGCAATCATAGACCTTGTGTTTTGCCAGATCGCAGAAGGTGGTTGCAAAGCCGTGCTTGCGGGAGAAGAAGTGCTCGTCAATGCCGAGCACTCGCGGACAATCGGCACCCTGCAGTTCCGCCGCCTTGCGGCCGAGAAAATACTGAAAGTAACGCTCCACTGTGGCGTGCCCGATGCCTTCTATTTTTCCCAGCCGGCTGCGGTTGATGCCATCCCAGTGCAGCTGGAAGATGTACCGGCGGAACGGCTCCGACGCGCGCTGATGTTTGAGAACTCCGGGAAACTGCTGCCGGAAGTACACTCCACACTCCCGGCACAGCCACTTGTGGGCCTTGATGTCGAGAACACACCAGCGCGATCCGAGGCTTTCATGGCGAACTTGGCGTCGGTAGGTGTCCTTTTTCCTTAAAAAGTAGCCGCCGCACTTCGGGCAGCTGACTTTTCCCGTATAGTTAACCGAAAATGGAATCGTCTGACCTGCCTGAGCAATCGCAGTAATCTGAAACTCAGGCGTCCGAGAACCACTTCCAAGCTGGTCAAACATTTCCTCCCAAGCTGATGTTATTCAGCTCGGAAGTACGGGCTGCCACCATCTTTGATTAAGAGCCATTCCGCTCTTTCTGAACGTCCCTGAACTGGCCAGAGTGTGCCAGATCGGTTGTATTGCAAAGATTCGCTGCGCGGGATTGGTAGCCTGAGAGCACGAATCAGCGGACGACCGTCGCTGTTCAAATGGCGGCAGATTGAAGCTGAGGTCATCGTTTGCGCCGTTCGCCGGTACCCGGTTACAGCCTCGCGTAGATGGAGTCCAGGAACTTCTCGCGGAGCGCGGCATCAATGTCGACCACTCGACAATCGGGCGATGGGTGCAGCGCTACGCACCCGAGCTGCCCCTCCGGCAGCGAGCTGATCTGAAGCCGACAAACAAGAGCTGGCGTATCGACGAAACGTACGTTAGGGTTAAGGGCGAGTGGTGTAAGCCGTAGACTCTGAAGGCACGACGGTTCAGTTCTTCTTGTCAGCGTTTCGCGACAAAGAGTCCGCGCAGACCCTGTTCCGCCGTGCGATCCGCCACGGAGCTCCTCCAGCACGCGTCGTTAACACCGATCTTGCCCCACCCATCTTAAAGCGATCGCTGGCTGCGGCGCTCGGGCGACCTGCCGCGCCGCTGTCGGCACCGGCCCGTGCAGTATCTCAACAACATCATGGAGCAGGATCATCGCTTCATGAAGAAGCGCATTGGCTGCGAAATTGGGCCTTCGGCTCCGCGCGGCCCACCATAGATGCCTATGAGGGTATTCATCGGAGGACAAAAGGGCAGGTACGCTGGCTACCAGCCCGCGAAATCGTGCGTCAGAACCTCTACAGCGACCGGCTTTTCGGTTCGTCCGCTGATCAACCCCGGATACGCTCGGCGGAGTCATGCACTCCGCACCCCGACTTCGAATCTTTGCAACATAACCCGACGGTCTCCCTCGACGTGTGTCTGAACTGCGTGAGAACGTGTCTTTGACTAACCTCGGGAGGCGCTCGAAAGTTAAAACAGCGGAAGCGTTAGCGATCACTCCAATTCCTTACAAGCACGAGACGTCGCGGGATCGTGACCCTCACCGCCGCATCAACTCAACTGCGCCACGCACCTGGGTCATAATCGGCACCAGAGGTGCCGTTCATTGTCGACAACCCTGAAGCGCACGGTCACCGTACTGACCTTTTCTGTCGTCCTCGCTGCGACGACGAAAGCACAACTCGTCGAAAGAGGCCGAGCCCAATTTAACACTCGGTGTTCCGGTTGCCATGGTCTGGACGGAACCGGCGGCGAGCGTGCGCCTGCAATCACAAAAGGACGTCGTCAGTCTGCCGGTACCGAGGCTGCAATTCGGAGCCTGATTCAGCAGGGTCTCCCGGAGAAGGGCATGCCGGGCTTCGCCCTGTCCAACGAAGACCTGGACGCAATCACGGCATTTGTGCGTTCCCGAATTCTTCCACTCGCCGAGACGGCCATCGTGGGAGATGCGCTCGCAGGGGAACGGATATTCTTTGGCGATGGCCGTTGCGGGACCTGCCACATGATTCACGGTAGAGGATCGTGGAACGGGCCTGACCTGACGGAACTGGCGCTTCGCGCGACTCTTCCGGAAGCAGAGCAAAGCATCCGTGAACCGGGCGCGAAGATGACACCAGGCTATCAGTCGGCCCGAATCGAACTCGTTGACGGTACCAAACTGGCCGGATTCCTTCGGGCCGAAGGAGATTTCGACCTGGTTCTGCAAACAGCGGACGGTGAACTCAGACCGCTTCCTCGCTCAAAGATCAGAGCCCTGACGAAGCAGGATGTCTCCGCGATGCCGAAAACGAATCTCGCCACCGCGGACCTTCAAAGCGTCCTCGCATTCCTGCGCGACGCTCCCGCCTGGAAGCCGGCACAGAATCTGCCGGAACCGAGAACAACGCGTGGCTCCGTCTCAGCGGAGCAACTCCTGAACCGCAGCGGCGAAAATTGGCCCAGCTATAACGGTCGCCCCGATGGGAACAGATACAGTCCGCTTACTCAAATTTCGACCACAAGCATTGGAAGACTCGCGCCGAAATGGTCGTTCCCCGCCGGCAGTGGTCGAGACCTGGAAACTACGCCCGTTGTTATCAACGGCACAATGTACGTCACTACCGTAAATACGGTTTATGCGCTCGACGCCAGAACGGGGCAACAGATATGGAAGTGGTCGCGCCCGACCACTAAAGGTCTGGTCGGCGATGCTGCGAGCGGAATCAATCGAGGTGCCGCTGTCCTCGGTGATCATGTGTTTCTGGTTACCGACAATGCGCACCTTATCGCCCTGCATCGCGTGACCGGAGGGCTGATCTGGGAAACCGAGATGGCCGACTCGCGGCAACACTATGGCGCAACCTCGGCACCACTGGTGGTGAAAGACCTTGTGCTCTCCGGCGTCTCAGGTGGCGATGAAGGGAACCGCGGTTTTGTCTCAGCGTATAAGGCATCGACGGGTGAGCGTGTGTGGCGATTCTGGACGATTCCTTCTCGAGGCGATCCCGAAGCAAGCACCTGGAAAGGCAAAGACCTTGAACATGGCTGTGGGTCAACGTGGTTTACGGGAACATTCGATACATCGACCGAAACGCTGTTCTGGCCAGTTGGCAATCCTTGTCCCGACTTCGACGGAGAGGAAAGACAAGGCGACAATCTCTATACCGACTCGATCATCGCGCTTGATCCCGCTACCGGAAAGCTGAAGTGGTATTACCAGTTCACTCCACATGATGTTCATGACTGGGATGCTACGGAAACACCAATGCTGGTCGACGCCACGTATCAGGGCCGATCTCGCAAGTTGCTTCTGCACGGTAATCGAAACGGTTTTTTCTATGTTCTTGACCGGACTACGGGCAAACCGCTCGCGGCAAAACCGTTTGTCCGCAAACTAACCTGGGCCTCGAGCATCGGTCCCGATGGCCGGCCCGTCCTGACTCAGGCGTGGAAGCCGACGGCGGAAGGAACGGAGATCTGCCCCTCAATGGACGGAGCATCGAACTGGATGTCTCCCGCATTTCATCCGAATACGGGATTGTTTTACCTGCAGGCCCTGGAAAAATGCAATATATACACCCGTCGGCCCGAATCGTGGAAGCAGGGTGAATCGTTCTATGGCGGCGCCGTCAAACCGTCACCGCACGAGATACCGCGAAAATATCTTCGGGCGATCGACATCAATACCGGGCAGATCCGGTGGGAACGCGAGCAAACCGGGACCGGCAATGGCTGGGGAGGTGTCCTGGCGACTGCCGGAGGACTCGTGTTCAGCTGCGATGACAGTGGCGAACTCGTGGCCCGCGACGCAGCTTCAGGAGAAGCGCTGTGGCACTACAACGCGAATGTGCGGTGGCATGCGTCACCGATGACCTACGCGATCGATGGGAAACAGTTCGTCGCCGTTGCAGCAGGCTCAACCGTGATTGCCTTCGCTGCTACCGAGTAGAGGTATAGTCTCGCTATGGCCCCGCACATAGCGCATCTTCTCCTCGCCTCGACACTACTCGTTCTTAACAAAGAAGACGCCACCCTGGTGATGCTGGATCCTGACTCGGGCAAACTGGGCGGAACGGTTCAAACTGGAGAAGGACCACACGAAATCGCTGCTTCCAAAGATGGACGCTTCGCGTACGTCGGTAATTATGGAACTGGCCCAAAGCCGGGCAGTTCGCTGTCCATCGTAGATCTCAGGAGTAAGACTGAAAAAAGAATCGACGTTAGTCCGCTGCAGCGGCCACACGGAATCACAGTCGGCATTGACAACAAGGTTTATTTCACGGCGGAAGGGAACAAAACCGTTGCCCGCCTCGATCCTGCAACGGGCAAAGTCGATGAGCAGTATCCGACGGGTCAAACCGGGACTCACATGGTGCTGTTTACGCCAGACGGCTCGCGGATGATTACTGCAAACATCGGCTCCGACTGCATCAGCATTCTGCGGCCTGGCGGTCAACCGTTACACATTCAGACCGGCAAAGGGCCTGAGGGTCTCGATATTTCGCCCAATGGCAAGGAATTATGGGTCGCGAACTCACGCGGCGGCAGTATCACCGTAGTCGACCTCGGGAAAAATGAAGCGACAACGACATTCGACATCGGGACGCAACGCTCGAACCGAATCAAGTTTTCCCGCGACGGTAAGATCGCGCTCGTATCGGACCTTGACGCTGGAAAGCTGGTTGTTCTCGATGTGCCGGGTCGGAAAGTCATCAAGCGAATTGATGTCGGCCGCGCGCCGGAAGGAATCCTGATCACTCCGGACGGATCTCGTGCATTTATCGCGGTGTCCGGCGACAATCAGCTTGCGGTGTTAGACATGAAGAAGCTGGAAGTTACCGGGCATCTGCAAACAGGCGGTCGAGGTCCGGACGGGATGGCCTGGGTCAGGTAATCCGAGTCGCTCAGCTCGCCGGCAGGGTTACGGTGCCGAGCCACATCCGTTCGATCGTGCGCACAACCTGCAAGACGCTGATCAAGGTCTCCGGGCTTTTGAACATCCGAGTTCGCCCGAAACTCATACGCTGCGCACTGAACCATTCAATTCCGGCTTCGCCGTCCGACACATTGTCGAACTGCAGAACGAGATCGCATCTTTAGGGCTTCCTCCAGCAGGAAAACATCTGCAGGATTATCAACACTGCGGTTCATCAAAGAGTGGGTCGGTCTCTTTGTAGACTATGGCGGAAGAAATGATTTCGGCCTGTTTCGCCTGCACGGCGAGATAATCATTTTGAATGCGAGTCCTCAAGGCACTTTTCGCTTGCGCTGCATCAGCGGTCGTAGTATTTGCGTTCCGGCCTGAGCTGTTCCCCGAGGTGCTTACGAACGCTCTCGCAGGCAGGCAACCAGGCGGCTTCTATCTTGTACCGACTACCCAGTTGCTGCGCCCCTCAGGTGACACCTTCGCCCTTAAGGGTCGCCCGGTAGATCTCGCTCTCGATGGTGCGGGCCGCTATCTGGCAGTCCTTAGCAACGCTTCTGTCCTGCTCCGCGATGCTGCCACCGGCGCACCAAAGGCAGAGTTCAAGACAAAGACGACTTCTTACACAGGCCTGGCATTTCGTCCGGGCGCTGATGAGCTGTGGGCCAGCGAGGCGACTCGAAATGGACCGGACAGCATCGCCATTCTGTTTCCTGAGCTTTCGCAGAAGAACGGCACGCTCGAGCGGATCGAGCTGACAGGTCACCCTGTACCTGCAGGAATTGCGTTCACACCTGATGGTAAGACCGCTTTCGTGGTGCTCAACACGACGGGACGCGTGGCAGTAATCGATGCTGAGTCACGCCGTATCACCCGAGAGATCCAGACCGGCATGGCCCCACATGGCATTTGCTTCGACAGCGCGCGCAATCGATTGTACGTATCCAATCGAGGCGGGCGGGCCCCCTCTGCCTCACAGCCGCAGGCACCGAGTGCGCACAGTTTCATTGCAGTTGATCCGAAGACTGGCTCCACGCTCGCCGGAACGGTTTCCGTCATCGACCTGCGGAGTTATCAGGTAATCAAAGAAATCGAGGTAGGACGCGCCCCTTCGGGGATCGCATTGAGCCCGGACGGCAGCACGCTTGCAGTTGCGAATGGACACTCGGATTCTGTCTCGCTGATTGACACCGGCTCGTTTGCAAAACACGATGTCGTGATCGCATCACAGCCGTCGGCACCGATTGGATCCCAGCCTGACGCAGTCGCTTTTGCGCCGGAGGGTGATCTCCTGTATGTCGCTGCAGGTGGCGACAATGCTGTTGTTGCGTTTCGTCGGAACGATAAGCGGCAATGGAGCCGGGCCGGAGCGATGCCAACAGGGTGGTTCCCTTCCGCTGTGCTGACCGACCGCCAGGGTGATCTTCGCGTCGCGACAATTAAAGGCGTAGGGAATACACAAAGACCTGATGGCAACTTCAGCTCGCTCGCTTTCGAAGGTCAGATTGCCCGCATAGCCAGGCCGACGGAAGCGCAACTCGCGGCCGGGAGCGAGATCGTGACCGCGGCCAATTCTCCCCGGTTCACGCCGGCCGGTGGTGTTGAGAATCTGTCATCCCTGGGAATACGGCATGTGTTCCTGATTATCAAAGAAAACCGAACTTACGATCAGGTTTTCGGGGACATGCCGAAGGGCAATAACGACCCGAAGCTGGTGATGTACGGTCGCGACATCACGCCAAATCACCACGCTCTGGCGGAACAATACGTGCTGCTGGATAACTTCTACGACAGCGGAACGATCAGCTTCGACGGACACCAGTGGCTTATGCAGGGCTTCGTCAGCGATTACGTGGAACGTGCTCTTGTGAGTGCTCCTCGTGGCTATGCATGGAACCTCGCGGACGCCTTTACGATTTCACCGGCAGGATTTTTCTGGCAGAGTGCGCCTCGTCCACTGGATGTCAAGCTGTTCGGTGCCGCTTCACTTCCAAGGCGCTGGGATCCGCGAACGGATCAGCCTGTCGACATCACCGAGAGCGAACTGCTGCCGTGGACGGCATACTGGCAACTCTACAAAGACAACAATTACCGGGACGCCGTGGGTTGCCGCGCCGGAGTCCCGGCACTCGAAGCATTAATGGTCAAGCATTATCCAGTCAGCAGTATGCGCATTCCTGACCAGATTCGTGCTGACATTTTCCTCGCCGAACTTGCTAAATGGGAGAAATCGGGCAAGGCTCCCGACCTTTCCGTCTTTACCATGACCAGTGACCATACGCTCGGGACAACGCCCAACAATCCCACTCCCGCGGCGATGGTCGCGGACAACGATTTGGCCCTCGGACGGATGGTTGCCGGAATCTCAAAGAGCCGCTTTTGGCCGCAGTCACTGATTCTTGTTGTCGAAGACGATGCGCAAAACGGGATCGATCACGTCGATGGGCATCGAACTGTCGCACTCGCGATCGGCCCTCACATCCGCCGGAACGCGGTCGATTCCAACTTCTACACCCAGACCAGCATGATCCGGACAATTCAGGAGATCTTCCGAATTCCGCCGAAGACTCGATACCTCGCTGCAGCACGCCCGATGACCAGCATCTTCCAGCCTAAGGCGGAGGCAGCGCTCTATTCAGTCCTAACTCCGAAGATTGCACTCGACACTCTGAATCCGCCGCTGAAGGCCCTTTCCGGCCGGCAACTCTGGGCCGCACGGCGATCGGCTTCCATGAACTGGGATGAGGTCGATGACGTGCCGTCGGCCGAGCTTAACAGAATCCTCTGGTGGGACCGAAAAGGTTATAACGTGCCATACCCGGCGAGGCGCGGTGTAGCATCGTCTTCATGGCGTTGATCTCTCCGTTGGAAGTTGGCCTCATGTTCTGGGGCGAGAAGCAGCCCGAACGAACGCTGCGGGCTATCAAAGCGCTCGGGATGCGTTGCGGGCATCTCGGTTTCGCCGGGCACGTGCCCCTCAATGTCGATGTAGCCTCGAAGTGGCGATCGGTAGCGGACGCCGAGGATTTCGGCATTACTGCCGCGTTTGCGGCTTTTGAAGGCGAGAGCTATGCCGACGGCCCTACGGTGCAGCGCACAGTAGGATTCATCCCCCGGGAGACCCGTACCGCACGAGAAAAGCGATCGCTGCAGGTCGTCGACGCGGCCTCCACAATGGGTGTTCCCATCTTCGCGTGCCATATCGGATTTGTGCCGGATGATCACACTCACCCGGATTTCATCGCAGTCCGCGACATGGTGCGCCGTATTTGCGATCACGCCGCTCAGTACAACATCTTCTTCGCGCTCGAAACCGGTCAGGAGACAGCAGAAAGTCTGCTGCACTTCCTTGACGCAGTGGAGCGCCGAAATCTCAAGGTCAATTTCGATCCGGCAAACATGATTCTGTACGGAACAGCGGAGCCCATTCCTGCTCTGAAAGCGTTAGCCACTCACGTGGTCAGTGTGCATTGCAAAGACGGTAATTGGCCGCCGAAGGACAAGCCAGGAGCACTCGGCAGTGAGATGCCGCTCGGTGAAGGACAGGTCGGGATGGAGCGCTTCGTGTCGACTCTCAAGAAGCTTGGTTATACCGGACCTCTGACCATTGAGCGAGAGGTATCACTCGACCAGGATATGGATGACCGCCACAAAGAGGGCATCTCTCATCACGAGGACATTCGGAATGCCGTGGCTCTGCTGAACCGATTGCGGGAGAACGCCGCATAATGAATCGAAGAACAGCGCTGCTGTCCACGCTTGGTGCGGCGCTTGCTCCTGCGCAGATGCCGGCGCCTGGAACGCTTCGCAAACTTGCAGGTGTAAAGCCCAGAAACATCGTCTTCATCCTGACCGACGATCACCGGTATGACGCGATGGGATTCCTCAAAGGCCAGGCGTTTCTCGAAACCCCGGTTCTTGACTCTATCGCGCGCGACGGCGCTCACATCAAAAACGCTTTCGTGACAACAGCTCTTTGTTCCCCCAGCAGGGCTTCGATACTGACGGGCCTGTATGCCCATAAGCACCGGGTTGTCGACAACAACACAGCGATTCCGCCAGGAACACAGTTCTTCCCCCAACACCTGCAAAAGGGTGGTTACACGACGGGATTCTTCGGCAAGTGGCATATGGGCAACACCGGGGATCAGCCCCAGCCCGGCTTCGATAAGTGGGTCAGTTTCCAGGGTCAGGGCTCGTACCTGCCTGAGAAGAATGGCCTCAATGTGGACGGGAAGCACGTTCCGCAAAAAGGCTATATCACCGACGAGCTGACCGATTATGCGCTCAGCTGGCTCGGCACGATTCCGAAAGGCAGGCCATTTTTCATGTACCTTTCGCACAAGGCCGTGCACTCGGAGTTTATTCCTGCCGAACGTCACAAAGGGCGATACAAGGACGCAAAATTCATTCCGCCTCCCACGATGGCCGCAACCGGTGACATGGCTCGGAATCGCCCGAGGTGGGTGCAGGACCAGAGGAATTCATGGCATGGTGTCGAGTATCCGTATCACTCTGACCTTGACATCGCGGAGTATTACAAACGGTACGCGGAAACTCTGCTGGCCGTCGACGAAAGTGCGGGGCGTGTTCTCGAGGCACTGCGACAACGCGGCGAACTCGACTCAACGCTGGTTGTGTACATGGGCGATAACGGCTTCGCATTCGGTGAGCACGGGCTGATTGACAAGCGGACCGCATACGAAGAATCGATGCGAGTTCCGATGCTCGCGCGGTGTCCGGAGCTGTTTCAGGGCGGCCAGACGATTAAGCCGGTGATTGCGAATATCGACGTTGCCCCCACTTTTCTCGCCGTGGCCGGACTTCAGGCGCCGGACGCGTATCAGGGCCGCAACTTCCTGCCGCTGCTCCAGGGCAAGCAGATTCCCTGGCGTGATTCACTCTTGTACGAGTACTACTGGGAGCGAAATTTCCCTCAGACTCCAACGATGCACGCACTTCGTGGGGACCGATATAAATACATTCGGTACCACGGCGTCTGGGATTTGAACGAGTTGTATGACCTTCAGGAAGATCCACTCGAGACGAACAACCGGATCAATGACCCAAAGTTGGCCGGTGTCGTTAAAGAGATGAACGAAAAGCTGTTCAGCATCCTGGAAAACACCGATGGCATGTCAATGCCCCTCTGGCCCGATAAGGGCGCAGTATCAGGACAGCGAAACCCAGCAGGCTCGAAGGCTGCCGACTTTCCGCCAGGCTTTTACGAGAAGAAGCAAAAGCGGCAGCAGTAACTATGCGGCTGCGAAGGCGGCGGCAGGGGCTGCCACAGCGCCGTTCTGGGCCGCTGTGTGCATGATGCCCTGCCAGGACTCGAGCAGGGTCAAAAGCAGGCGCATGGCTTCAGCAAAATGTGCGTCCGACTGTTCCGTGTGTCCAAGGATGATCTTGTGTGAGATATACCCATACAACTCGCCCAAAGTAGTGCTGAGTTGTCCACCGCCTTCATAATCGAGACTCAGGGACAACTCGGTGATTGCATCGAAAGCACGATTCACTGGTCGAACGCGGCCTGTGATGTCGCCTTGGGCGAGACAGCGCCGAGCTTCACCCAGGGACTCGAGCGCGCACCGATACAGCATGGCCACGAGTTCAAGCGGAGTGGCGGTCAGTACGCTGGTTTCGAGGTAGCGGTCGTTCGGATTCATATCGTGTTCTAAATCACTTATCGGTCGGTCCAAACGGACTTCGAGGAAATCTTTCTGAGAGAACTTTTCGTTGCAGGGTACTAGGTTGTGCAGTGAGGTGTGTTGCGGCATTAGTTATTGGTTCTGTTGCGTTTCTCGCAAAGGCAGATTCGTCCGCTATACAACAGGAAGCCGCGCGGCGTGTCGAGGCAGCGCGTGAGAAGCAATTGAAGTCGGCAGGTCGCCAGGTATCCCTTCGGCCTGGCGAATTTTTCGTATCTCCCTGGATGAACTCTCCGACTCCGGCACAAACGGCCGGCCTGGGCGCAGGAGATCCAGCGGCGGCTTTTGTGGGCTGTGATCCTGTACCCGAAGGGGAACTCCAAACCTTGGTTGACACGGCTGCAAAGCGCGAAAATGTCAGTCCGAAACTCCTCAGGGCCATGATCCAACAGGAATCAGGCGGACGAGCCTGTGCGGTATCCGATAAAGGAGCACAGGGGCTGATGCAACTGATGCCCGCGACGCAGCGGGATCTGAACGTCTCGGCACCATTCGATGCAGCTGAGAGTATCCGTGGGGGCGCAGCTTACATTGCTGATTTACTCCGGAAGTACAATGGAGATACGCGGAGGGCCCTTGCCGCTTATAACGCCGGACCGCAGCGCGTCAATCCTGAAGGTCCCCTGCCGGATATCCCGGAAACCCGATCGTACGTAGACGCGGTTCTGTCACAAGTCCAACCCTGAACGGCGCTGTGTAATTATTCATGTAGCTGAATAAACATTCAGGACTACAGGAATGCAAAGCGCCAGTCCCCCGTCTACGCTCCGATCGCCCGAACGGGACCTTACCAAGGACCTCGACCTCACTCAGCCGGAACTGGTTCAGTTGCTTGATGCCGCAGCGGCGATCAAGCAGAACACCGCGCGCTATAGCCGTGCGCTTCAAGGTCGCTACATCAGTCTGCTGTTCGAAAAGCCCTCACTCCGTACGCGACTAACGTTTGAGCTTGCGATAAAGCAGCTTGGGGGCGATGCCGTCGCGTCGCTGGGAACGATCGGCGGCCGTGAGCCGCTCCAGGACATAGCTCGCAATCTCGACCGATGGACACACGCAATCGTCGCGCGCACCTTCAAACAGGAGACGATTGACGCGCTGGCCCAGTGGTCGTCGGTGCCCGTTATCAACGCACTCAGCGACAAGTACCACCCTTGTCAGGCGCTCGCGGACATGCAGACGTTGCGAGAGCGATTCTCAAACCTGCGAACGGTAAAGCTGGCGTTTATTGGTGATGGGAACAATGTTGCCCACTCTTTGATGCTGTGCACCGCAAGGCTTGGGATCGATTTTCGAATTGCCACTCCGGTAGGATATGGTCCGGATCCGGCAGTGGTCTCCCAGGCGCAGATGCTGGCGGCGGAGTCAGGCTCATCCATGACGCTTACGAACGAGCCGTTAGAAGCTGTTTCCGGGGCAAACGCAATCTATACCGACGTCTGGGCCAGCATGGGACAGGAATCCGAAGCCGCTCAGCGAAGCGCTGTCTTCGACCCTTATCAGGTGAATGAGGCTCTCATGGAAGTCGCGGAGACCGGGGCACTGTTCATGCATTGTCTGCCCGCGCATCGTGGCGACGAAGTAACAGAAGGCGTCATTGAGTCGCAGAATTCGGTCGTTTTCGACCAGGCCGAAAATCGACTGCATGCGCAGAAGGCACTTTTGCTGATGTTGATGGGTGGCTCGCTATGAAGCTGTGGGGCGGCAGATTCGAAGAAGGCCCCTCGGAGGTCTTTGAGCGCTTCTCCGGCTCGCTGCACTTCGACAAACGTCTCCTGTCAGCCGATATTCGTGGATCGCAGGCGTTCGCGCGAGCACTCGGCCGCGTTGGACTGCTTACTCCGAACGAGGTCGATCAATTCGTTGCGGCATTCGGCAGGATCCTGGATGCATCGGCGGATCCGGGATTTTACGACGGTGCGACCGATGAAGACGTCCACACCCTGGTCATTCGGAAACTGAAGGAGGACGTCGGCCCGCTCGCGGACAAGATCCACACGGGCCGGTCGCGAAACGAGCAGGTTTCGCTCGACACGCGGCTTTGGCTGAGAGATGAGATTGACGCGTCCCAGGTGGATCTGAAACAGCTTCTCCGATCTCTGCTGGCACTCGCAAAACGTTATACGACAGCCGTGATCCCCGGCTATACTCACGCCCGCCGAGCGCAGGCCGTCCTGTGGCCTCACTACATACTTGCATATTTCGAGATGTTCTCCCGTGACTACGAGCGTCTCGATGATGCACGCCGCCGGGTGAATGTTTTGCCCCTGGGGTCGGGAGCGCTGGCCGGAAGCGGGTTCCCGTTTGACCGGGCCGCAATTGCGGCGGAACTCGGGTTTGCAGAGGTCACCCGGAACAGCATGGATGTCTCGGGAGATCGGGATTTCGTGCTGGATTATCTCTATGCCGCATCCACCACCATGTTGCATCTCAGCCGGCTCGCGGAGGACTGGATCCTCTACTCAGGCGAAGAGTACCGGTGGATGGAACTTGGCGATGGCGTGACCAGCGGGTCGAGCCTGATGCCTCAGAAGAAGAATCCTGATTCTCTGGAACTCATTCGTGGGAAATGCGGACGGGTCTATGGTGCGCTGACCTCGCTTTTCGTGACGATGAAGGGCATCCCTATGACCTACAACCGGGACATGCAGGAGGACAAGGAGCCGCTGTTTGAAGCTGCGGCACAACTTCGCGGCTCCGTTCAAATGGCAGCGACTGTCGCCGATTCAGTTCGCCTCAAGCCCGAGGTAACCGAAGAAGCTGCTGCGAGCAGCTGGGTGGTCGCAACCGACCTTGCGGAGGCGCTGGCGCGTTCGGGCGTACCTTTTCATCGCGGACACCAGATCGTTGGTCGTCTGGTGCTGGAGAGCGTTCGATCGGGCAAACGCCCGTCCGACTGGAGCGCTGAAGAACTCGTCGCCTTCGACCCGGAATTCACGCCGGAAATGGTCAGCCTCTTCCAGCCGACCGAGGGCATGAAAACCCGGACGGTGCAGGGAGGGACCGCTCCTGAGACGGTCGCAGCCGCACTGGCGGAAGCGGAGGGAAGGCTGAGCCGAATCGGGTGAACAAGACGTACAGGCAGGGACAGATTCTTCGTCTGATCCGGAACCGCCGAATTCAAACGCAGGAACAGCTGGCTCAGGAACTGACTGCGCTCGGCATTCCCGCGACACAAGTCACATTGTCCCGGGACATCCGGGAGCTGCGGCTGGTTAAGACCGCCGACGGGTATCGGGAAGTGCAGACACCTGCCGGACCTCCGATCGGCACCATGGCTGCGGAATTTCTGTGGGACGCAACCGCAGCTCAGAATCTGCTGGTACTGAAGACCGCACCGGGCCATGCGAATTCACTCGCGATTTCGATCGATCAACAGGAATGGGCCGAAGTCGTAGGAACTATCGCAGGCGACGATACTGTGCTCGTCGTCTGTCCTGACACCGCGACTGCGACACATTTACAGCAGCGACTGCTTGATTATCTTCGCGAATAAGCAGCACATGCGAAAATTGGCGTGACTGCTGTCGTTTACGACGACTATGTGGCACGAGCAGATTCAGAAATATCTCACGCCGGGGGGATCGGAAAACGACGAGGGATTTCGCGCGGAAATACTGCGGCTGAGCCGTGTGGGACTTCAGGTCCTTGGCGGAGTCGAAATTGGAGTGACGGTTCTGATGGTCATAGCCAATCTGCTGCTGGATCCCATTGCGACGGCTCTAGGTGCCAGGCTGACATTGCTCGCTGTCCTCACCCCGCTCGGGCTGGCGACCATTGGCGTTTCGCGACTTGATTTCTTGAAGCAGCAATACCGAAAACTCGCGTGTCTGTCGGGTGTGCTCGCGATGGCAGCCCTCACGTCCTTCTTCCTGCACATGACGCGGCTGGATCCGAGCTCAGATGACTTCATTCCTGGTACGATGACGCTCATTCTCCTCGTTACAGTGTCAGCAGTTCCTCTGAAACCTGTTCAGACGCTGTACTACGGCGGGCTCATCATCGCGACATACGTCATCTGTGCGCTGGGAGCCTGGGACCACGCGAACCTCGGGTCGGGAGTTGAAGGTATCTACGTCGTTTTCGGCTTTACACTGACGCTGCTGGCATGTGCATTAAGCGCAGTGCTTTATAACCAGCGAAGGTCGATGTGGCAAATGCATCGCAGCATGCTCACCGCGGCTGAGCAGATGCGTCAGTCGGAAGCGCGGAACATGCTGGCACAAAACGCCGCCTCAGTCGGACGTCTCGCCGCCGCGCTGAGTCATGAGCTGAATTCACCCATCGGTGCGCTGGTAAGTGCTGTCGACACCTTGCTGCTGCTCGCCGCGCGCCAGGCGACCTCACCTCCGGAGCAACAGCAGCGTCTCGTCGTACTTCAGAATGACCTTCGAAAAAGCATTCGGGAGTCAACGGAACGCTTGAAAGGAATCGTTGCGAGGATGCAGCGATTTACCAATCTCGACAAAGCAGAGGTCCAGTCGGCCAACATTAATGAGATCATCTCCGACGTGATCGCACTGCTGGAGCCCACATTCAAGGACAGAGCTCAGGTCGAGCTGAAGCTGAATCCCGTGCCCGAACTCATCTGTCGTCCGCAGCAGCTGAGTGCAGTCTTTTCAAGCCTTCTTGGCAACGCAATCGATGCATCCGAGGCGGACGCCCGTGTATGCCTTTCGACTTTCGTCCATGACGGCCACGTAGTCACCCGAATTCAGGACAACGGCAGAGGACTCGAAGCCGACCAGGCAGCAAACATCTTCGATCCGGGATTTCGGGTCTCAGCGGGGCGCGTTTCGACGGGCAACTGGAGTATGTTCAGCTCGCGCCAGATCATTCGCGAGCATGGTGGTGATATCGATCTGAAGAGCAGCCCCGGACAAGGCACCTGTGTTGATGTCAAACTGCCCATTCCTGAACAAGCTCTGACGTAACGCTCTCGCGATTACTCTGATCTGAGAACGGAAGAAGCCGGCCAGCACTAATCTGTTCTACAAGTGGAACGGCCCGTGTTGAGGCGCACGGGCTGTTCCACCTGAGCAGGACAACAGGTCTTAAGCCGTGCGGGCGGCTTCGGACTTGTCACCACCTGTGATCGCCGCCTGTGCGGCCGCGAGTCGCGCGATCGGTACGCGGTACGGCGAGCAGGAAACGTAATTCATTCCCACGCGGTAGCAGAACTCCACCGAACTTGGCTCACCGCCATGCTCACCGCAGATACCAATTTCGAGGTCGGGTCGGGTCTTCCGGCCAGCGTCAACAGCCATTTTGATCAGCTTGCCGACACCCTCCTGATCCAGTACGCCGAACGGATCGGCCTTGAAGATCTTCTTCTCTTCGTACTCGCGAGAGAACTTCGTATAGTCGTCTCGCGACAGACCCATCGTGGTCTGAGTGAGGTCATTCGTACCAAATGAAAAGAACTCCGCTTCCCGAGCGACCTGATCCGCGAGCAGGGCAGCGCGCGGGATCTCGATCATCGTTCCAACCATGTAGTGCTGGTCAGGAAGTTCCGCCTTGCCCAGAACTTCGTCCGCAACGCGGGTAACGATTGCTTTCTGGTTCTCAAGCTCCTGCACCGAACCAATCAGCGGAATCATGACTTCGGGAATAACCTTCTTGCCCTTTTTCGCGACAGCAACGACAGCCTCGAAGATGGCGCGCGCCTGCATCTCGGTGATCTCGGGGTACGTGATACCGAGGCGGCACCCGCGATGGCCGAGCATCGGGTTGAACTCATGCAACTCTTCGACACGCTTCAGCAGATCCGGTAGAACATTCTTGAGGTTCCGAACTTCCGCCCCAAAATTGACGTAACGCCCGGCCATCTCCTTCTTCGTCTTGTGGTCGGCGTTCGGGAGCCTGGCGATATCCACCATCAGTTCCTCGCGCTTGGGAACGAACTCATGCAGTGGCGGATCGAGCGTGCGGATGACCACCGGGAAACCGTCCATGGCTTCAAACAGGCCAGCGAAGTCCTTGCGCTGCATCGGCAGCAGTTTGCCGAGTGCCTTGCGCCGATCCTTCTCGTTATCAGAGAGAATCATCTGCTGAACGAGCGGCAAACGGTCTTCGGCGAAGAACATGTGTTCGGTGCGGCAGAGGCCGATACCTTCGGCGCCAAAGGCACGCGCGACTTTCGCGTCCCGCGGAATGTCGGCATTTGCGCGCACGCCGAAGTCGCCACGGAACTTGTCTGCCATCGTCATGAACTTCGCGAAGATGGGCGAGTTCGGATCAGGATCTTCCGTCTGAGCCTGACCAAGGTAAACGTCACCGGTGGTGCCGTTAATCGACACCCAGTCGCCTTCCTTGATCGTGATGTTCTTCTCTTTCGTCTTGACGACAGCAGAACCTGCGCGCTCGTTGATCGCCAGCTCACCGCAGCCAACGACGCAGGGGCGGCCCATACCGCGCGCCACGACAGCCGCGTGTGACGACTTTCCACCGACCGCTGTCAGAATGCCTTTGGCCGCGTCCATGCCATGAATATCGTCCGGAGTGGTTTCCTTGCGGATGAGAACGACGGGCGACTTCGCCGCCATCTCGACCGCCGCTTCTGACGTAAACGCAAGCCGTCCGACTGCAGCACCTGGCGAGGCATCGATGCCTTTCGCCAGCTGCGTCAGCTTGCGAAGGCTCGGGACGTTAAACACCGGATGCAGCAGCTGATCGAGCTGCGAAGGTGCAACACGCTGCACAGCGGTCTTCTCATCAATCAGACCTTCGTCGTGCATCTCAACCGCAACGCGAACCGCGGCAGGACCCGTGCGCTTGCCGTTGCGGGTCTGCAGCATGTACAGCGTGCCGTCCTGGACAGTGAACTCGAAGTCCTGCATGTCCTTATAGGCGTTCTCGAGCTTCTGCGTGATCTCGAACAACTGGTTGTAGACGTCTTCGTTCCAGTCCTTCAGCTCACTAATGGGCTGGGGAGTCCGGATGCCGGCGACGACGTCCTCGCCCTGCGCGTTCACGAGGAACTCGCCGTAGAAGGTCTTTTCGCCTGAACCAGGGTCACGGGTGAAACCGACCCCTGTTGCGGACGTGGTACCCATGTTGCCGAAGACCATCGACTGAATATTGCAAGCCGTGCCGAGGCGGTCTTCGATCTTCTCCATCTTCCGGTAATAGGAAGCCTTCGGTGCCCACCAGGAGTTGAACACGGCGTTGCGCGACATGATCAGCTGTTCGCGAACGTCCTGCGGGAAGTCGCGCTTTGCGTACTTCCGGACGATCTTCTTGTAGTCGTCGACGATGCCCTTCAGGTCTTTTTCACTCAGGTCGGTATCGGCCTTGATGCGAGCCTTCGCCTTGCGCTGATCGAAGGCTTCGTCGAAGTGCTCCATCTCGATACCCATGGAGACTTCGCCGAACATCTGGATGAACCGGCGATAGCAGTCGTAGGCGAAACGGGGGTTATTCGTTTTTTCTGCGAGGCCTTCTGTCGTTTCGTCGTTCAGACCGAGATTCAGAATGGTATTCATCATGCCGGGCATCGAGAACTTCGCGCCGGACCGCACACTGAGCAGCAGTGGATCGGAGCCGTCACCGAACTTCTTGCCGGTCATCTTTTCCACCTTATCGACCGCGTGCCAGATTTGGTTATCTACTTCTTCCGGCACTTTGTGGTCGTTGTCGAAGAAGATATTGCACACGTCGGTGATGATCGTGAAGCCCGGAGGAACTGGCACACCGGCTTTGCTCATCTCAGCCAGGTTGGCGCCTTTGCCACCCAGCTTGTCTTTCATGTCCTTGTCGCCGTCGGCCGTGCCGCTGCCGAACATGTAGACGTATTTCGTTGCCATTATTCAGGCGTCTCCTTGCATTTACTGCTGCGTAGTAACGACGATTTCGCTGAAATCGGCAATCGTCGAGAACTCGGAAAGCAGGCTGCTCAAAAGAGTCAGCCGGTTGCGCCGGACGCGCTCGTCAGGAGCGTTGACCAGCACCTTATCGAAGAATCTGTCCACCACGGGACGTAATGCCGCAATATTCGCGAGCGCTTCGGAATAGCTTTTTCCGGCTATGCGCTGTTTCGTTTGCTGCATGGCTGCTGCGAGATCGGCTTCGGGACCCGCCTCGAGCAGGGTGCGGTCGACCGTCGCACCATTGAGGTTGAACTCGGCCTGCCGCAGAATGTTCTGGATTCGTTTGAAACTCGCCGCGAGAGGTTCGAAGTTCTCTGTCGGCCGCACTTGTCTGATAGCCTCGAGGCGTAGCTTGACGTCCACCAGATCGTTCGATCCTGCCGCAAGCACGGCATTGACTTCGTCATACGCGAAGCCGTGAACATCCCGGAAATAATAACGGACGCGATCGAGAAGAAAGTCCAGCAGTTGTTCGTTGCCGCCGGCTAAATCACGCAAACTGAGTCGGATCCCGCCCTCGGCCAGAATCTTGATGACGCCCTGGGCTGCGCGCCGCAGTGCAAACGGATCCTTTGACCCTGTGGGAATCAAACCGACGGCAAAGCAGGACCGAAGTGTGTCGACCTTGTCAGCAAGCGCAACGATCTGACCTGTCAGACCGCTGGGGATCGAATCCTCCATGCTGACCGGCTTGTAGTGGTCGTAGACCGCCCGCCAAACGTGTTCGGACTCGCCCTGCTGCCGCGCGTACAGGCCGCCGACAACACCCTGAAGCTCTGTAAACTCTTTGACCATTTCGGTCGGAAGGTCGCACTTTGCCAGTTCCGCAGCTCGCGCGGCGGTGTTGACTTCGGCATCAGCTTTCGCTGCGAGTTCCTTCGAGAGGGCTATGTTCCGCTGCGTCTTGTCGTAGTACGAACCAAGCTTTGCCTGGAATGTCACGTTCTTCAGGTCTTCGAGACGGTCGCCCAGCGGCCGTTTGAGATCGTTGTCCCAGAAGAACCCGGCGTCATTGAAGCGAGCACGCAGAACGCGTTCGTGACCAGCGCGGACCAGACCGTCCGGGTCGCCATCGATGTTCATGATGGCGACGAATCCAGGCTCCAGTCCGTCTTCTCCGTCGCCGACTGAAAAGTAGCGCTGATGATGGCGCATCACTGTCGACAGGATTTCCTGCGGCAGTTGCAAATACGAACGGTCGAACGACCCTCGTATTGGGGTAGGGAACTCGGTCAGGTAAACAAGCGTTTCCAGCAGCGCCGGATCAGGAAGGACGGTTTGGCCGAGACCCGCCTTGATGCGGCTCCGACGTTCGGCAGCCGAAAGCAGCACGCCGTTGTTCTTCAACGTGTCCTGGTATGTTGCGATCGAAACCGGAATGCGCGCCTTGCCGAGAATGCGATGGCCGTCGGTCAGATTTCCGGACTTTACGCCAGCGAACTCGAACGGCACGACGGATTCGCCAAGCAGAGCGACAATCCATCGAATCGGCCGGATAAATCGAGCGCCCCCCTTGCCAGTCCAGTACATTGTTTTCGGGAAATAGATCTTCCCGATCAGGCCAGGCAAACTCGCGCCGAGCACATCCGCAGTCTTCTGACCGGGCACATGCTTCTCGAAACTCCAGTACTCGCCTTTCGGTGTCTGAACCTTTCGAAGGTCCGCGACCGTAACACCCTGCTTCTTTGCAAATCCAGCAACCGCGCCCTCGTTGGCCGAGGCTGGCGGCCCCGACACAGCGACCGTTTGGTCGGGCTGCGCTTGCAGCAAACCCTCGGCTTGAAGAACGAGCCGTCGGGGTGTTCCGTCCACAGACGTTACACGACCTTCAAGGCGACTCTCGGTCAGTACGTTCGAGAACAACTCACGCATATTCTCGAGCGCTGGGACGATCATCCAGTCAGGAATCTCTTCAACGCCAAGCTCCAGCAGAAACGGCAAGTCACTCATGCCGCAGCCTCCTGCGCGGGGGCTCCGTAGTTCTGGGCCATCCACGCTTGTGCGACACCGACCGCGAGCTTACGAACCCGTGCGATCACACCCACGCGTTCGGTAACGCTGATCGCGCCCCGGGCATCGAGCAAGTTAAACGTGTTCGAGCATTTGAGAACGTAATCGTACGCCGCGAGCAGCGGGAACCGCTTTTTGTCCTCGTACTTCGCAAACAGGTCGAGGAGCCGCTGCGCCTCGCCCTCGTACGTATCGAACAACTTCCACAACGTCGGCACATCGGCGAGTTCGAAGTTGTAGACCGAGTTCTGCAACTCGTCCGCCAGCCGGACCTTCTCATAGCCCGTGCCAGGAGCCCACTGAATGTCGTAAATACTCTCGGCACCCTGGAGAAACCCGACCAGCCGTTCGAGGCCATAGGTAATCTCGGCGGGCACAAGATCAAGGTCCACACCGCCGCACTGCTGGAAGTAGGTGAACTGTGTGATTTCGAGACCATCGAGCATCACCTGCCAGCCAATTCCCCAGGCGCCCAGTGTCGGTGATTCCCAGTTGTCTTCCTCGAACTTAATGTCGTGCTTGCGAAGGTCGATGCCGATGGCCTGCAGGCTTTGCAGGTACAAATCGAGAACATCGTCGGGAGAAGGCTTGAGGATGACCTGAAGCTGTTGATGCTTATAAAGGCGATTCGGGTTTTCACCATACCGGCCGTCAGCGGGACGGCGTGAAGGCTGAACGTAAGCAACACGCCAGGCTTCCGGACCAAGGACGCGGAGGAACGTCTCGGGCGCCATCGTGCCCGCCCCGACCTCCATGTCATACGGCTCCTGAATTACCGCGCCGCGATCTGACCAGAATTTCTTGAGTTTAAATATCGTTTCCTGGAAGAGATCCATGTCAACTGATGCTTTCGAGGAGGGGGACACTCTGAAGTCGCCTTTCGATGTGGTCCTGCATCGCTCGTATGAGTACGCGTCGCAGGTCAGCACCTGTCTTCGCCGTCCACTCGCGAGCCTGTAGTTGCCCGATTGGCGTCTGCATCATTTCTTCGGCAAGCCTGCGCGATTCCACACTCACCCGGAGTTCACCAAGGAACCCTGAGAGCCGCACCGCCCAAAGGCTGAAATAATTGACCGCCGGCCAAACCCCCGCGGCCGGGTCACGCCGGAGGTGGCTGAGGACCGCCAGCAGCAACCGGAAGAACAACTCATTTGGCTCGCCCGGCGGCAGAAGATTTTCACTTACTTCTGCGACATAATCCAGAGCGATACACGCACCGTAATCGCTGACAACTCCGAACTGCGTTTCAATAATTTCACTGCGAATTAAACTTGCCAGCTCCCGATTCTCACGCTGCGTATAAGCCATGTTCACGTGAGAAAGGCGCTCGAGCCCGGCACCGAATTGGTTTTTCGGCTTCCGTGCCGCTCGCGCTACACCGCGGAGCTTTCCGGCTTCACGCGTAAAAAAACTGACGATCAGGTCTCCCTCCCGGAGCGGGTATGTCCGGAGTACGAGAGACTCACTCGCCTGAGCGGGCATTCTTATTCAAAGAACAGAGCTTCGTTCGCTTAAGCTTCAGGTTATCATGTGCGCAGCGCTGCTCTAATCTCAGAAACTGCCTAAATTCGGCAGTTTTCATGCGTTCCCCTGTGCTACACTTCAGGAGGTGTGCCGTCCGGTGCACGCGCCCACGTTACGACGACTATGGACAGGTGGGTGAGTGGTTAAAGCCAACAGACTGTAAATCTGTCCCTCCTTGCGAGGTACGAAGGTTCGAATCCTTCCCTGTCCACCAGACTCCAGCGTTCCTCATCCCTGCGAACTCAGCCGCGCGCGCAGCTCAGCCGTAGCCTTCCGGTGACAGATCAGACACAGGGTGCGGATGTTCGACAGATCGCAAGCGCCGCCGCCTTCAACAACCGGAATGATGTGATCGGCGTCCCAGAGCGTTTTGCGTTGATTAGTCGACTTCAGGCCCCAGAACTGAAGCTTGCGTAAACGCCCGGTTCCCCGAGTGCGGCGAAGATCAGCGTACGCAGCCACAGTATCTGCGCTGCAGACGGCACAAATTCCCTTATCACGTTCGAAAGTCTTGTCGCGGAGGAAGCTGGGATCCGTTCGAAGCCGCCACTGCTCGACACAGAAATCCGAACAAAAGGTGTGCCGCCCTTTCGGAACTTCGAGTTCACACCAACGACAGAGGTTGCGACCGTTCGATCCTTTAGGCAGGTCCTTGCTGCCGCGAACATAGCCCCCTTTTAGGGCGCGCTCGTTCGATCTTTCCCAATCCTGCAAGTCGAAAGTGTACTACTCCCATTCGATCGTCCCCGGGGGTTTGTGGGTCAGATCGTGGAAGACCGCGGCGATGCCCTGCAATCCCATCAGCTCAGTGCTCATTCGTCCGAGAATGTCAGGCGGAATCTCCACAGATTGCGCGGTCATTCCGTCTACCGAATCGACCGGGCGAAGCACAACAGAGTCGGGCGCGTCGGCGGTGCCGAACGGAATCGTGATCACCGGGAACTGCCAGATTTTCTGCTCAAATCCGGTTTCGTCCGAGATCTGACGAACGATCGCGTCGGCGCGCCGAAGTCGCTGGAGACGATCGGCTGTAAGCGAAGAAACCCTCGTCCGCATCTTCGCAATCGGCACTCGCGACCTGACAAGTGCGATGACGCGATTGATCTCACTTTGCTGATTAATAAGCTCTGTCGCACGCTCATGCGTGACCTGTCCATCGATCGCCAGCACGCCCCGGTACGTTCGCGAATCCCCCTGAACGCCGACCGTCAGCACAGGAATAAGCCACCCTTCGCCTGACGGGACAGGCTCGAGTTCCCTCGACATGCAAAGACAGCGGATCGCAAGCCCCGGTCCCGGAAACGGATGCCGCTGGAGAAACTCGTCAGGAATACCAAGCTCACGCCCGATTTCCCGAACTTCGTCCTTGTAGAAATAGCTCAGCGGTTCGATAATCCGGCCTTCGTCAATAAGCTTCTGAATGCCCGCCACGCGGTTGTGATGGGTCTTGATCAGGTCAGCCTTCGCGCTACCGCCCGACTCGATCGTATCCGGGTAGATCGTACCCTGACCCAATATCCAGTTGCCTTCAAGGAAATGCCCGGTTCGCAGGATTCGATCTTGTACTTCCACGAACTGCGTCCCGATGATCTTGCGCTTGCTCTCAGGGTCCGCCGATTGTGCGAGAGCGCTCAGGAACTGCTCGCCTGCCTCCTCGAGGCTGAAGTTGCGAGTCCCGAGGGTCTCGAACAGCTTGCGAACGTATCCTGTTTCGCCTTCCCGCATCAGGCCTGTGTCGACGTAGAACCCGCTGACACGGTCGTGACCAAGCGCGCGAAGGCAGAGCGTGAACGCGACTGTCGAGTCCACTCCTCCGCTGACAAAGAAGAACACGTTGCGATCGCCCGCAACTTCGCGGATTCTCTCTTCCACGAGTGGAACACGATGCCGGGGATCCCAGTCAGGCGTGCATCCGGCAATCCCGAAGAGGAAATTGGAAAGGATCTGCCTGCCGTGATGAGTGTGAACGACCTCCGGGTGAAACTGCACGCCATATAAGCGGCGGTCTGCCGCCATAATTGCCGCGATCGAGCACGTGCCGGTGCTGCCAACCACCTGAAACCCAGCGGGCGCCTGCCGCACCGTGTCGCGATGACTCATCCAGATCTGCTGCCGTCCATCCGCGTTTTGGAATAAAGGACTGGACTCCCCCGAAACGTCAAGCATCGCCAGGCCATACTCGCCTTTTTCTCCCCGATCCACCACACCACCGAGATGCCGGGCCATCAACTGCTGGCCGTAACAGATACCCAGCACCGCCGGGCCCGCGCTGAAGATCGCCGGATCTACTGTCGGAGAGCCTTCTTCATAAACGCTCGCCGGCCCGCCCGATATGATCAGTCCTTTGCGGGTTCGCAGTTCGGACGCCGGCGTCTCGCTGGGAATCACATCAGCGTAGACTCCGAGTTCGCGTACCTTGCGGGCGATCAGATGAGTATATTGGCCTCCCGTATCGAGGACCGCGATTTGAGGATGGGGGATGTAGTCGGTCACTTGTGAAAAAGGCCGTCAGGCTTCGGGGAAGCTGACGGCCTTTCTTGCTCAAGTTTAGCGCGAGCCGCGCCGCGGTTTATCGGTTCCGAAGACCGTCAGCCTTGCGCTGTGCGATCGTTTTCTTTGCGTTCTCCTGCAGCGCCCGCGCCTTCGGCATCGATTCGACGGCTTTGGCTACCTCAGGGTCGGTATCCACTGCGTATTTGCGGCTTTCTTCACTGCCGAATGCAGTAATATACATTTCGCGGGTTAGCTGCTGCCGGAGCCACTGCTGGTTTTCCGCCCACTCGGCTTCCGTGAAGGGCACGCCTTCCTTCAGAAGATATGCATGGAAGTCTTCAATCACGCCGGTATCCGGTTGCCAACCCTTTGTAAGCTTGATGTCGTGCGAGCCGAAGTACTTCGCGGTGAACGCGAAAAAGCCGTATTTCCGGAGTACGTTGATCTGGAAGGGATTCAGCTTTGGCGGCTCGTACTTCTCGTCGGGACTAATTCCGCCGCCACCGTAAACCGTCCGACCGCTGTCCGTCATCTTGACGTCAGTTGTGTTCTTTCCGGTATCGTCCCGGCGGTAGTAGTAATCGTAAAACGACTTGTGCGAGTAGTCGCGCTGAATAAGGCGGCCGCTCGGCGTGTAGTAGTGCATCGTGGTAAGCGCCAGACCGGTGTTCTCTGCCAGCGGGTAAACTGTCTGGACCAAACCCTTACCAAATGTGGTCTCGCCGAGAATCCAGCCGCGATCATGATCCTGCAGCGCACCGGAGACAATCTCTGCCGCTGAGGCCGAGTAGCGGTTCACCAGAACCACGATTGGATAATCAAAGCCGTTGTTGCCTTTACGAGCGTAGAACGGCTTTTCATTCGAAGTCCGGCCGCGGTGAGAGACAATCATCTGCCCTTTCTGGAGGAAGCGGTCGGCAACGGCCACGCCTTCGTTGAGCAGGCCGCCCGGATTCTCACGCAGGTCCAGAATCAGGCCCTTCACGTTGTTCTCGCCCAGTCGCTTAAAGTTCTCTTCGACTTCCTTGCTCGTGTTCTCGTTGAATGACTGGACATCGATGTACATGATGCCCGGCTTGATCCACTGCGCATCTTCTACGCTCTTGCGCTCGATTGCATCACGGATCAGGTTGAATGCGATTGGTTTGTCCGCGCCCTCGCGGCCGATCTGAACCTGCACCTGCGTGCCGCGTGGACCCTTCAGAAGATCGGCGACCTCGGTAGTCGACAAATTGTCCGTTCGCTTGTCATTGACCTCGAGAATGGCATCACCTGGACGGATACCGGCCTTGTACGCAGGCGAGCCAGGGAACGGAACAATCACGATTGTTTTCCCATTCCTGGGGGCGACGCTCATTCCTACGCCGTAGTAATGGCCGCGCTGGTCATCGCGAAGTGCCTGGAACTCTTTCGGATCGAAGAAGCTGGTGTGGGGATCGAGTGTACGGGCCATGCCCGGGATTGCACCTTTGTAGATGGTCTTATCCGGACTAACCTTGTCGGCGAAGTTATCCTCAACGACGCTCAAAACCTTAGTAAAAGCTTTAAGACTTTGGTTGACATCAGCATCCGACGATACGGTGCTTGCGGCGGAGGCTCCAGTAATGCTGGGGCCAAACATCCCGCCGGCAATGGTGAACAAAAAGATGATCGCGCCAGCGATCCAGGTTGAGCGTCGTTTCACAACGGCCAAGGGGTACATCCTCCCAGCTTCGAGTATAGGCCAAGGTTCGGGCGCGTTTGCACCCTGCTCAAGAGACGTTCCGCGGGCGGCAAAAGATTCCTTCACCTGAGCAACGCTCGCCGGTTGTTTAACGGTGAATCTAAGTGTCGGACGCACCCACAAACGACGCCCGGCTGCATGCGACCATATACATATCCCCACTAAATGAGTATTCGTAATATCGCGATAATCGCGCACGTTGACCACGGTAAAACCACGCTCGTCGACGCCATGCTGAAACAGAGCGGCATTTTCCGGGCAAACGAGGCGGTGGCCGACCGCGTAATGGATTCCAATGACCTTGAGCGGGAACGCGGAATCACAATTCTCTCAAAAATCACCGGCGTTCATTACGAAGGTGTAAAGATCAACATTGTCGACACGCCCGGCCACTCTGATTTCGGCGGAGAAGTCGAACGTGCTCTTAAGGTTGTGGACGGAGTGATGCTGCTCGTCGACGCCAGCGAGGGCCCGCTGCCCCAGACACGCTACGTTCTTTCAAAAGCTCTTGAAGCAGGCTTGCCGCGGATCGTAGTTGTCAACAAGATCGACCGTCCGGATGCCCGCATCCAGGAAGTCCTGAATGAAGTCTACGATCTGTTCATCGATCTCGATGCCACTGAGGACCAGCTCGACTTTCCTGTTATCTACACCAACGGCAGGCTCGGAATAGCAAAAAGTACGCCGGAGGATGACTCTTCAGACCTGCGTCCCCTGTTTCAGGCGATCCTGTCACACATCCCGGAGCCAAAGGGCGACGCAGCCGCACCTCTGCAGCTGCTCGTGGCCAATCTCGACTACAGCGACTATCTTGGTCGGCTGGCGATCGGACGCGTGTTTCAGGGCACGCTGCGCCACGGCGACGAAGTCAGCATCTGCAAACTCAACGGCAGTATTCAGAAGACAAGAATCACGAAACTGTACACCTTCGAAGGTCTGAAGCGTGTAGACGAAACGGCCGCCGAGCCCGGATCTTTGCTGGCGATCGCAGGTCTCGAGGGAATCACGATTGGCGAGACCGTCAGCGATGCGGAATCGCCTCGGCCACTGCCACCCGTAACCATCGACGAACCGACGATTGGGATGGTGTTTTCCGTCAATACTTCCCCCTTCGCGGGTAAGGAAGGCCAGTTCGTCACCTCGAGAAATCTGCGCGAACGACTCGAAAAAGAACTGCTGACGAACGTCTCTATCCGAGTCGAGGAGGCCGGCGGCCCCGACGCCTACAAGGTGATGGGTCGCGGCGAACTTCAGCTCGCAATCCTGATCGAGATGATGCGGCGTGAAGGCTATGAGCTCATGGTCGGCAAGCCCGAGATCCTTACCAAAGAGATCAACGGCAAAGTGAACGAGCCGCAGGAACTCCTGGTCATCGACTGCCCCGAACAATTCGTAGGCGTCGTCATCGAGAAACTTGGGACCCGTAAGGGCAAGATGGTCAAGATGGTGAACAACGGGTCCGGCCGGGTAAGACTCGAGTTCCACATACCGTCCCGAGGCCTGATCGGTCTCAGGAGTGAGATGTTGACCGACACCCGAGGCACTGCGATCATGAACTCGCTCTTCCATGCCTGGGTCGAGTGGCAGGGCGAAATCCCGATGCGGCCGACCGGAGCCCTGATAGCCGATCGCTCGGGCAAGGCCACGGCATACGCGATGTTTAACCTGCAGGAACGGGGTGAAATGTTCGTCTCGCCCAATACCGAGGTTTACGAAGGTATGATCGTCGGCGAAAACGCCCGCGACGCGGACCTAAACGTTAACATCGTTAAGGAAAAGAAGCTCACGAACATGCGAGCTTCCAGCGCTGATGAAGCCATACGGCTCGTGCCGCCCAAGCTGCTGAATTTGGAGCAGGCGATCGAGTTCATCGCGGAGGACGAATGGGTCGAGGTCACGCCGCAATCCATTCGCCTTCGCAAGAAAATTCTGAAATCCAATATGCGATAACCCGCAGCAAACCCACACTTTTGGTTGGTACTGCTTTGCCAACCGAGTACTACTGACCAACCGAGTCTACTTTGCCGACCAATGTGGGGCGGCAAATCCTGGCCGCAGCCGCCTTTCAGGCGGCTTGTCGGATTGGTCTTACGAAGTGTTCCTGTGTGCAGAGACCGAGTTCCAGAGTATTCGGTGTTGGTCAAGACGGATTTCGTCTTCGAATCCTGGCAGCGTCCATGGGCGACGGACAAGCCGCCTCAAAGGCGGCTGCGGCCAGGATTGGCCACCCCACATTTGCAACACTCTATTATTAGTGCCGGAAGTGCCGAATTCCGGTAAAAACCATCGCCAGGCCGAGCCGGTTCGCTGCCGCAATCACATCCTCGTCTCGAACCGACCCGCCCGGCTGGATCGCAGCTGTGATACCGTTCGCCGCCGCCTGCTCCAGGCCATCCGGGAACGGGAAGAACGCGTCGGAAGCCAGCACCGTTCCTGTTAACGGCAGGACGGCCTTCATAGCGCCGACTTTCACCGAATCCACACGGCTCATCTGGCCTGCGCCCGCACTGACGCTCTGCCCTGGACGCGCATAAACGATGGCATTGGATTTTACGTGCTTGCAGACCTTCCAGCCAAACTCAAGCGCACGCCATTCTTCTTCAGTCGGCTGACGTTCTGTTACCACCTTGGCCGTACCGCGATCAAAAGTTGCCCGGTCCGCAGTTTGAGCCAGAATGCCGCCGCCGATCGACTTCAGCACCAGTTCGTCCTGCCCGGGACCCACCTCAAGAAGACGCAGATTCTTCTTACCGGTAAGCAAGCTCAAAGCCTGACTCGAGTAAGCCGGGGCGGCGATCGCCTCGATAAAGGTCTTCGCGATCTCAGTCGCAGTCTCCTCGTCCACTTCCCTGTTAAAGGCCAGCACGCCGCCAAAAGCCGACACAGGATCGGCCTCATAAGCCTTTCGGTACGCTTCGGCCAGTGCAGACTGCTGCGCGCACCCACACGGGTTCGTATGCTTAATGATCGCGGCGGCGGGATCGCGGAATTCGCAAACGAGCTGCCATGCAGCGTCCAGGTCCACCAGGTTGTTGTACGAGAGTTCTTTGCCGTGCAACTGCTTCGCCCCGGCAATGCCGCCTGTTCCAAACGAGTACAGCGCCGCCTTCTGATGCGGGTTTTCTCCGTACCGGAGCTCGATTACCCGGGGCGCATGCAGGTCTAAAACAGCGGGAACGTCCGCGCGGCGATCCTCAAAGCCACCCTCTTCTAGGTGAAGACTCGCCAGCCGTGCGGTAATGGCGCGATCGTAGGCTGCGGTGAAACCGAACGCTTTTTTTGCCAAATTCCAGCAGGTAATCCGCGACAGAACGCACTGGCTTTGCCGCATTTCCGCAATCAACCGCTGATAATCGTCGGGACTGGTGACCACAGCGACGTCCTGCCAGTTCTTGGCAGCAGCCCGGATCATCGTCGGGCCACCGATATCTATGTTCTCGATCAGCTCAGGAACAGCTGCGTCCGCTCGTGAAGCGACCTTCTCGAAAGCATAAAGGTTGACCACGACCATGTCGATTAATCCGATGCCGTGCTCCTGAACAGAACGCATATGTGCGGGATCCTCACGCAGGGCAAGCACGCCGGCAGCCACAACGGGGTGGATCGTCTTTACCCGGCCGTCCAGCATCTCTGGAAATCCGGTCACGTCCGAGATATCCCGAACCGAGACTCCGGCTCGCCGGATCGCGGCCGCTGTACCCCCGGTGGAGATAATCTCTACTCCCAATTGACTAAGGTCTCGTGCAAACTCGACGACGCCTGTTTTATCGGTTACGCTGAGGAGTGCTCGCTGGATTTTCGGCATGGAAGGTGGGGAAAATCCGATTCTCCCATGTCCTATTCCCGGGCTTGGTTCCGGAACAATGGCGGAAAAGTTGATTCCGGGGGATAATGGATTTACATGGAGAGAGCTTCGCCGCGAGGTGGAGTGCTCCAGGTGCCCTCGGGCGAGTGAACGCGTCCTGCAGCCGGATCGCCGGACGGATGTGGTCTGGCGGTTTCAGTATCGGAGATGCCTGTGAAAAGAGCCGGGTCTGACGATTCACTTCGTTGTTCCTTTTGCCATAAGAGCCAGGACGTTGTAGGAAAGCTGATCTCGTCTCCCAGCGATTATCCTCGGGCTTACATCTGCGATGAATGCATTGCGGTTTGCAACTCGATTCTTGAGGACGACCGCCATGACCAGCCCTACGGGCTGCCGAATAAGCTTCCAAAGCCGCTGGAACTGAAGGAATACCTCGACCAGTACGTAATTGGCCAGGACGGCGACCAAGAAGAAGCTTGCGGTTGCTGTCTACAACCATTACAAACGGATCCAGATGAACAAGCAGCGGGGCAGCGAGGTGGAGCTCTCGAAGTCCAACATTCTGCTGATCGGGCCGACCGGAACTGGCAAGACCTTGCTGGCGCAGACTCTTGCGCGGATCCTCGATGTCCCGTTTGCGATTGTGGACGCGACCACCCTGACCGAGGCGGGTTACGTCGGCGAAGATGTCGAGAATATCGTGCTCCGGCTGCTGCAGAATGCGGATTGGGACGTGCAGCGTTGCCAGCAGGGCATCATCTATATCGATGAGATCGACAAGATCGGCCGCAAGGATGAAAACCCGTCCATTACGCGCGATGTTTCGGGCGAGGGTGTCCAGCAGGCGCTTCTGAAAATTCTCGAAGGAACCATCGCCAATGTTCCGCCGCAGGGCGGCGGAAAGCACCCGCATCAGGAGTTCACGCCGGTGGATACCACGCAATATCCTGTTCATCTGCGGCGGCGCGTTTGTCGGCCTCGAGACGGTCATTGCTCGCCGGGTTGGAACACGAGTCGATGGGTTTCGCAGCGCACGAGGAGCACGAACCTGCACAGACGAAGCAGATCCACTCAGCGCCGGAACGACAGTGAACTGCTGGACCTAGTTCAGCCAGTCGACCTGATCCGGTTCGGCTTCATTCCGGAGTTCATCGGCCGCCTGCCGGTCGTCGGCGATTCTCGAAGATCTGTGACCGGGAAGCGCTGGTCCAAATTCTGACGAAGCCGAAGAACGCGATCATACGTCAGTATCAGAAGCTGTTCGAGTTTGAGAATGTTAGACTGAAGTTTACCGACGACGCGCTGGAGGCGGTTGCTTCCACTTGCCATGGAGCGTAAGGTCGGTGCGCGCGGTCTTCGAATGATCCTTGAAGACCTGATGCTCGATCTGATGTACTATCCTGCCCTCCTACAAGAAGGTCCGGGAGTTCCTGGTGACGAAGGAGATGGTGGTCACCCAGAAGATCAGTCTGACTCTCCTCGAAAAGGCGGGTTAGCCCCGTTCACGTAGAGTGAATCTTTTGTAATGAGAACTCGTCTGCCTCGCCGGCACGTTACAATCGTGTCCGTGTGAGCTTGTCTTTCCCGATTCCTGAACTGCCGGTTCCTGCATCACAACACTAATGCTAACTTCCAGAGAAAAGTCCGATACCAGACGGTTGCCGATGATGCCCATTCGGGACGTCGTCATCTTCCCGTACATGATGACGCCGTTCGTAGTTGGGCGTGAGTCGAGCGTCCGTGCTCTGGAAGAGGCGTTAGCTGGCGACAAGAAAATCTTCCTTGCGACGCAGCACGATGCGTCCGTCGATGAGCCGCGTCCCGACGAGATCTTTAGTGTCGGAACTATAACAAACATCGTCCAGAGTCTTAAGCTGCCCGATGGAAACATCAAGGTTCTCGTCGAAGGCGTCGAGCGCGCAAAAGTTGTCTCGGTCAGCGATGACGAAGGGTTCTTCCGGGCTGTAGTCCGCACGGCCAACTACAAAGTTGAGAGCGGAACCCAGCTCGACGCGCTCACCAGCCGTGTGACCAGTTTGTTCGAGCAGTACGTCAAGCTGAGCCAGAACCTGAATTACGAGACGATGATCGCCGCGATTCGGGTTGATGAGCCCGGAAAGCTCGCCGATACCGTCGGCGCTAACCTCCAGCTCAACATCGAAGAAAAGCAGGAACTCCTCGAGATTTTCGATCCGGTTGACCGTCTGACCCGCGTTGCCGAGATGCTTGACATCGAGATTGAGAAGCTCAATGTCGATCGGTCCATTCAGGGCCGCGTCAAGCGCCAGATGGAGCGCGCTCAGAAAGAGTACTATCTCAACGAAAAGATCAAGGCCATCCAGAAGGAACTTGGCCGCGGCGAGAAGAGCGAGTACGACGAGCTTCGGAAGAAGATCGAAGCCGCAGGCATGACCAGGGATGCCTATGAGAAAGCCATCGCGGAACTGAAGCGGCTTGAAAATATGCCGCCGATGTCGGCCGAATCGACGGTTTCGCGGAACTATCTCGATTGGCTCCTGGCGGTGCCATGGAAGAAGAAGAGTAAGGAAATCCGCGACCTGCAGTTTGCGCAGCAGGTGCTGGAGAGCGATCACTACGGTCTCGAGAAGATCAAAGAACGCATTCTCGAATTTCTCGCGGTACGCCGGCTCGTCAAGAACCCCAAGGGTTCGATCCTCTGCTTTGTTGGGCCTCCCGGAGTCGGTAAAACTTCGCTTGGTATGTCGATCGCCAAGGCAACCGGACGAAAGTTCGTTCGGATGTCCCTTGGCGGTGTGCGCGACGAAGCGGAAATCCGGGGTCACCGCCGAACCTACATCGGTGCGCTGCCCGGTCAGATCATTCAGATGATGAAGAAGGCGGGTACCAGAAACCCGGTCTTCATGCTGGATGAGGTCGACAAGATGTCGATGGATTTCCGGGGAGATCCTTCCGCCGCACTGCTCGAGGTGCTCGATCCCGAACAGAACTACATGTTCGTCGATCACTATCTCGACGTCGAGTACGATCTCAGCCAGATCTTTTTCATTGCGACGGCGAATGTGCTTCACACCATTCCGCCTGCGTTGCAGGACCGTATGGAAGTCATCCGTCTGTCGGGTTACACCGAACTCGAGAAGATGGAGATCGCCAAGCGCTTCCTCGTTAAGAAGCAAACGGAAGGCACCGGACTCGATCCGAGCCAGATCGAGTTCACCGACGAAGGTCTGCAGGCATTAGTGCAGTACTACACGCGCGAATCCGGCGTCCGCAATCTCGAGCGCGAAGTTGGAAACGTTTGCCGTAAAGTGGCGCGTCGCGTCGTCAATGCATCGAGTGGTGAGACTCCCCAGGTTCTGCCGAAAGCCACCATCACGAGTGCGGTCGTAACCGAATTGCTCGGACCCCAAAAGTTCCGCGATCTCACTACCGATAAGAACAACGAAGTGGGCGCTGTCACAGGCCTGGCGTGGACCGAAGTTGGTGGTCAGATTCTGACGACAGAAGCGACTACAATGGAAGGACGGGGCAAGCTCAGCACGACGGGTAAGCTCGGCGATGTGATGCAGGAATCTGCGCACGCCGCCATGAGCTATCTGAGATCGCGGGCTCACTTGTTCGGCCTGAATCGCGACTTCTATCGGCATCTCGATATCCACGTTCACGTGCCGGAAGGTGCAATTCCGAAGGATGGTCCCTCGGCAGGCATTACGATCGCGACTGCTTTCGTAAGTACGCTTACCGGTATTCCGGTCCGGGGCGACATTGCAATGACGGGCGAGATTACTCTCAGGGGTAAAGTGCTGCCCATCGGGGGCTTGAAAGAGAAATTACTGGCTGCACACCGGCACGGCATCACAGAAGCGATTCTTCCGAAGGATAATGAGAAGGATCTGCCCGACATCCCGGATAACATCCGGAAAGATATGGAACTGCACTTTGTCGAAACGATGGACGAGGTGTTGAAGATCGCACTCGAACGGGAAGTTGTCGCGCTGCCAATGCCGCCAAATCCGGTGGAACTTGCAGCCCAGTCTCGAACGTCTGCGGAAGAAAAGATTACGCACTAAGCAGGTCCGGACAGAACCGGATGCCACCGCTGGATGTGGCTCCCCGCTGCCCATCACCCGAATTCCGGATCATGCAGGAAGCTCGACCATGACTGCCGAGCACATTCGGAGCGCTGCTCAGCCGCAGGATTTTCCACCGGCGGTGCTGCCCGAAGTGGCTTTTCTCGGGCGGAGTAATGTTGGCAAGTCGAGCTTGCTTAACAGCCTAACCGGCAAACAGGGTCTGGCGTACACCAGTGCCAGACCTGGTTGTACTCAGGTCATTAACTTCTACAAAGTAGAAGAGCAAATGTATCTGGTCGATTTGCCGGGTTACGGGTTCGCCCAGGTACCGTTAGAAATCAAGGCCCGCTGGAAGAGCCTGATCGATTCGTACTTGTCGCAACGGGACACCCTTGAGATGGCAGTCGTTTTGCTCGATGCTAGGCGGGGGTGGATGGACACGGATCTGGAACTCAAACAGTGGCTCGAGTTTCAGAATCTTCCGTACATTGTAGTTGCCACAAAGATTGACAAGCTTAATCGTCGTGAAGAAACAAACGGACTCAGGCAGATCCAGGCGCAATGCCCGGACGTTTTACTGGCTCCGTTCTCGGCCCGCACAGGCCGGGGAGTGAGGGAAATTTGGCAGGCGATCTCGAAAACAAGGACCCACAGGCAGTAACTACTCTTCCCGAGCAGGACAAGGCTGCCGAGGAGCCCCGCACAGCGGCTCCTGCTCCCAAACCCGCAGCAAGCGCAACCGACAGCAATAGCGCCGCTGGCTCCGGTGAGGCGAAACCCGCGCCGTCCAACGGCAGCGCGCCTCCATCAACACCAGCTGAAGTTGGGAGTCCCGCTCCTGCAAAGGCGAATGGCGCCCCCAAGGGCGAGGGCCAGACGCGACCTCCGCGTCCCCGCTTAGCCGGCGACAAACCCGCATCGGATCGGCCTCTCTTCGATCGATCGCAGGGTGGTGGAGACCGCAACAAATCACAGCCATCCTCCGGGAAACCCGCTTTGCAGAATCGCGAGCCAGCAGCTGCGGGCCAGGCAGGGTCACCGGCACCGCCCGACACTGCTCAGGCCGCCGCACCGCCCGGACCGCCGCACGCCGGCACCGTGCCGCCAGCAGCCGCGCCGACTCCACCGGTAACACTGTCCGCCGTCACAACGACCCGCAACGGCACCAGCACGCTCGATCTTGTCGAGCTGAAGGACATGAACATCACGTCGCTCGGGCAGATCGCCAAAGATCTGAACATTCCGGGTTCGGCGGGCCTGCGTAAACAGGAACTGATCTTCAAAATCCTGCAGACTCAGGCAGAACGTTCCGGTCTGATCTTCTCGCAGGGTGTGCTCGAGTGTCTGCCGGACGGCTTCGGTTTCCTTCGCGCGCCTGAATACAATTACCTGCCCGGCCCGGACGACGTTTACGTCTCGCCCAGCCAGATTCGCCGGTTCGATCTCCGTACGGGCGATACAATTAGCGGCCAAATCCGTCCGCCGAAAGAAGGTGAGCGGTACTTTGCGCTCATCAAAGTGGACGCGATCAATTACGAGCCGCCCGAGGAAGCTCGCAACAAGATCTTCTTCGACAACCTCACGCCGCTTTATCCGAATGAACGGTTCAAGCTGGAGACGGTTCGCGACAACTTCTCGGGTCGCGTAATGGATCTCCTTACGCCTATCGGCAAAGGGCAGCGCGGTCTGATCGTCGCTCCGCCGCGCACCGGTAAAACGATGCTGCTTCAGAGCATCGCGAACTCGATCACGATGAACCATCCTGAGGTCTCGCTGATTGTCCTTCTCATTGACGAGCGCCCTGAAGAAGTCACCGATATGTCCCGCTCGGTTCGCGGCGAAGTCATCAGTTCCACCTTCGACGAACCCGCGACGCGTCACGTCCAGGTCGCTGAGATGGTCATTGAAAAGGCTAAGCGCCTTGTCGAGCACAAGCGTGATGTCGTCATCCTGCTTGACTCGATCACGCGTCTCGCGCGAGCTTACAACACGGTCGTTCCGCCATCCGGCAAAGTTCTGTCAGGCGGCGTCGATTCCAACGCGCTCCAGCGCCCGAAGCGCTTCTTCGGCGCAGCCCGAAACATTGAAGAAGGTGGTTCACTTACCATCATCGCCACGGCCCTGATCGATACCGGCAGCCGCATGGACGACGTTATCTTCGAAGAGTTCAAAGGTACCGGCAACATGGAAGTCCACCTCGACCGCAAGCTGGTCGACAAGCGAGTCTTCCCTGCCATTGATATCAACAAGAGCGGCACGCGTAAAGAAGAACTCCTCATGCCGAAGGAAGAGCTCAACCGGGTCTGGATCCTGCGCAAGGTTCTTAATCCGCTTTCCGCGACCGAGTCTATGGAACTCCTGCAGGACAAACTGGGCAAGACCCGGACGCAATGGAGAATTCCTGAACGCAATGTCCGGCTAATCCTAATCGCAATTCAATCTTCAAATTGAAAAAGGTCAGCCTTACGGGGCTGGCCTTTGTTATTTCAGGTTCTTCTCAAATAGCCGGAAAATTCGCGAATATTCATCCGCCCAGCTGGAAGGCTCGACGAACCCGTGACTCTCGACGGGGTAAGCTGCGAGTTCCCAGTTTTCCTTGCGTAACTCAATCAGCTTCTGCGTAAGCCGTACCGTGTCCTGGAAGTGCACATTAGTGTCAACCATTCCATGGCAGATCAAAAGCGCACCCTTAAGGCCAGCCGCGAAGTAAATCGGCGACGATTTGCGGTAAGCTTCCGCATCGTCCTGCGGAACGTTCAGGATGTTTGACGTATAGGGCTGGTTGTAATGCGCCCAGTCAGTCACAGGCCGAAGCGCAGCACCGGCGGCGAACACATCGGGTTGGGTAAACATCGCCATCAGAGTGATGAACCCGCCATAGCTGCCGCCGTATATTCCAATTCTTTTTGGATCGACTCCATACGTCGAAACCAGCCACTTCGCAGCGTCCACCTGGTCCTCGAGATCTTTGCCGCCCATGTGTCGGTAGATCGCCGTGCGCCAGTCGCGGCCATACCCTGCAGATCCACGGTAGTCAACATCAATCACCACATAACCGTGCTCGAGCAGCAGGTGATGAAACATGTATTCGCGGTAATAGCTGGACCACCACCTGTGGACGTTCTGCAGGTATCCCGCACCGTGCACAAAAACTACTGCGGGCGATCCGTGTTTCAGGTTCGCTGGTTTATACAGCCGCGCAGGCACCTTAAATCCGTCCCGAGCGGGCACTTGTACTATCGGAACATCGATCCATGAATATTCGAAAAATTCGGACGACGGGGAAGTCGTCAGCTTACTTTCCTTCGCACCCGGCTCGTTGGCCATCACAAACAGCTCGGGCGGACGATTCGCAGATGAATGAAGGTCAGCGATCCATCGCTCGTCACGCGATAACACGGTTCGGTGATTACCAACCGAGGATGTGATCCTGGTCAGCGCTCCACCTTCTGCCGGCATTGAATACAGATGTATCTGCCCTGCGTCACCCTGATTCGTGGTTAAGTAAAAACGACTCTTGTCGTGGGATAGCCGAACACCACTCACTTCGAATGGGCCCGAGGTGAGTTGCTTTGGCTCACCGCCGTTGAACCGAACGCTGTACAAGTGGGAATAACCGGTCTTCTCCGACTGGAAAAATACATCCGCGTCGTTCCCCATCCACCCCAGCGTGTTCCCGCCTGGACCATCGATCCATGCATCATCGTGCATCGAAACGAGAACTCGCGTCTTACCTGTCGCACTGTCGAGCGCCAGAATCCAGCGATCCTTATTGTCCGCAGATCGCGCGAGAAGCACGGCCTTACTCCCGTCCTCGCTCCACACCGGCTGGAGCATCGACACGGGCCGCTCTTGTGCTTCGGGCGGCTTGCGAGACGCCTCGATCTCGGTACGCTCGCTGGTTTTCTTTGCATCGACTTGTGACTCAGAGGCTTCGGTGCGTATCTCAGGTTTCGGCACCAGCTTCTGTCCATGGTCAATCCACTTCACTTCGCCGCTGTCGGTCGAGATCACTGCGACCTTCACACTCGCATCGACATCGCCAACCTTGGTACGCCCGGGGATGTCTTCTGTGTAGCCAGACTCTGTAACGTAGTTGGGTACAACCGTAGTCTTCGCGCTCTCAGGACGCTCTGAGATCGTGGCGATAACAGTCTTCTCATCGGGCGAAAGCTGAAGAGAGGCCACGCTCTGGCGAGCAGCAAGGCGCAAGGGCTTGCGCGGATTCTCGCGCTTACGACGGGCCTTTTCCTCTTCACGCAATTTCGCCCGCTCGCGAACCACTGCCAGAAGTTCGCGCTCCTCTTTTTTCACAAACTCCTGGCTCGCTGTTCCCTTCTTTTCCTCATCGTCGTCAGTGGCTCTGCCCCCGAGCACCGCACCACCGCCGCCCGTGGATGACACATTCTGAGGCGCTGCACCCGCCGGACGGATATCTGTAAGTTCGTCAAGCAACCCGGTATCCAGAGCCATCAAATACAAATTCCCGGACCGAGTGAAATACACGCCCTTTCCGTTCCTGGCAAAATGTGGATTCGCTTCGACGTCGGAGGTGTGCGTTATCCGGCGAGCGCCATCTGAGGTGAAATCGTAAATCCAAACGTCGTTATCTCGCACATAGACTGCCTGCTTCCGGTCTTTCGACAGATCTCCCTGGGCTGGCGGTGCCAGCCTGGCCTCCTCGTCAGACAACTTCCGCGGCGGAGAGCCGTCCCGGCTCACCACATAGGTGTCGAGTGGTTTCTCCTCGGGATCGCTTGCCTGCTTCCACTCGAAAAAGATCCGCTGATTGTCTCCGGACCAGCGTGGCGCAGTCGGTTCATACCCGACCAGACCCGGCCCGCGCATAATGTTGTCGATCGTAAGCGCAAACTTTGTCGGAGCCGGACCGCTCCGTTGCGCGGTAAGGAGAAACCACGCTCCGGTCGCGAGTAGAACGAAAGAGGCCCGCTTCACGAACATACGAAGCGATCTTACCCCGAGCAGTCGGACGGTCGCCGGCGACTACTCGTAACGAAGCGCTTCAATAGGATCGATTCGAGCCGCCTTCATGGCAGGATAAATCCCGAACACCACGCCAACCAGTGCCGACACACAAAACGCGACGACGATCGAAGTCGTAGTGACGATGGTCTTCCATTCCGCTACCTGAGCGATGGACCACGACAGAAAGATGCCGAAACCGACGCCCAGCAGTCCGCCTGCAGCAGAGATGACAACTGATTCTGTAAGAAACTGCCGGACGATGTCGACACGTTTCGCACCAATCGCACGCCGTATTCCGATCTCGCGGGTTCGCTCCATCACTGTAGCGAGCACAATGTTCATAATCCCGATGCCGCCTACAAGCAGTGAGATCGCCGCAATCGCGACCATCACGTAAGTGAAGATCGTCTGTGTGCGCTTTTGCTGCGCAAGCAAAGCAGCGGGAATCGTGACACTGAAGTCTTCAGCCTCGCGGTGGGTGGAAGCCAGTATCGCGTTGACAATCTTGGCCGAAGAAACACTGTCAGCACCCGCCTTAAGGCGCAGGTCGACGCCGTCCAGTTCGTCTTTCAGGTAACTGGAAGCATCCCAGAACCGATACCGAAAAGTGTTGATTGGGATGAAAATAACATTGTTCCGATCGACAGCACGAGCCCCGGAACCCGGGTCCGACACCTGCTCAGCCAGGACGCCGATGACCCGAAGCCAGGTATCGTTCACTTTCACATACTTGCCAACAGCAGGGCCATAGCCAAGCAGTCCGATCTTTGCACTGATCCCAAGCGCGCAGACGGACGCACTGGTCTCGTCATCTTCTTCGACGAGGAACCGGCCCTCAACAGGTTGAAGATCATGAATCACCTGATAAGAGGCGCGCACGCCGAACATATCGGGCATCACACCCGAGGGCTTTGGCAGAACGCGAGCCGGATGAAGAAAGCGCCGAGGTGACAAGACCTCCAAAGTATCCAGGTTGGACTCGAGAATTCGGACATCTCGCGATGTCAAACCGGGCGAAACCCTCCGGCGCTGCTGTAGTTCTTCGCGGGTGGTAGCGGGCTTCGAATCGATCAGAATATTACGAACCCCGAGCCGCTCAATAAACTGCAGCGATTGCTCCTTCGCTCCAGCACCAATCGAAAGCATTCCAATCACCGAGCCCACGCCGAACACAATGCCCAGCGCCGTTAATAACGTCCGAGTTTTCTGAGCACGAAGGTTTACCAGCGCTTCCCTGAAATCACTCAGAAGCCGGCGTAAGCCGAGCCGTTTGGTTTTCTTCTCGGGCAAAGACGAGGGCGCGCCTTCATCCGGAGCCTGCCGCTCAGGTTGCATCACCGGCGTCATTTACCAGACCCTTTCGACCCGCCCCCGCCAACCGGAGACGCTGCTCCACCGGACTTACCAGAATCCTTCTGGTCCTTCTGGTCCGGACTCGCAAGCGCGATCTCCTCGTTCGGCCGCACGCCTTCGACGACAACGCGGCTCTCACCGCGCCGAATCAGCTTCACATCGCGGGCGAGAAAGCGTTCGTTGGTGCGTGCATAAATGAATGTCCGGCCGCTCTGCTCGAACAGCGCTTGGGCCGGGACCCAGTTCACGTTCTTCAGAGTCTCCAGCGTCACCACGACACGAGCGCTCATTCCCGGACGTAGTTCAGGCGCTGATTCCAGCAGGGCGAGTTTGCATTCAAATCTCCGCTCCCACGGTGGACCTGTCGTACCCCCAAGGTCCTTCACCTTCGCCGCAAACTTCCGACCCGGTACTGCGACGACCCGCACCTCTGCAGGCAAGCCAACGGACAGATGGCCGCGATCCGTCTCGGCGATTTGCGCCGAAACATCCCAGCTGTTCATGTCCGGTATCTGTGCCACGCCCATGCCGGGCCGAACCTGGTCTCCGACCTGAAACAACGGGAGTGTCATTCCACTGAAGAAGAAGTTGGTGTTTGTGTTTCGTTCGACGTTGACGTAACCATCGGCCGGAGCACGCAGCGTCATCATCTCGATATTCCTCTTCGCTGTCGCAGCGAGAACCTCAGCCTTCTTCCGCGCTGCCTCCTGAATCGCAATGGAAGCGCCCGCAGCTGCTTTCCGCGTCGGGTAATCGCGTTCGATTTTGGCCAGCGTGGTTTTGGCGCCCTCGAGCGTAATCTCGTTCTGCTTGACCGTCAGCGCAGGGCGGATCGGATTGGCTTGCATTTCTATCTCTGCTTGCTTCAGCTCTCCCCGAGCCTTGATCAGGTCGTATTCAAGTTCTTCCTGCTTGGCCTTCGCTTCATTCTCAGCATTGACCAGTTGCTGCTCGGCTTCCGCCAGGTCCGCTTCAGCTTCACGCAGCTTGAAGTTTTCATCAGTAGTATCAAACTGAGCAATGACATCGTCTTTTTTGACCAACTCGCCCGACCGCCTCAGGTCAGTAAGAGTCAGCGTGCCTCCTCCGGCCATGGGAGCCTGCAGCATGCGCGAGTTGCCGCCCTGGAGCGCACCATCCGCGGTAACACTAAACGTGACATCGCCTGTTCGCACGCGCGTTGATGGCAACGGGCTCGGGTCCGCAGCACTGAGGCGTTCGAAGAACTGAGGAACCGAACGAGCCCCAGCCGCGATAATCAGCAGAACCGCAAAGACAAACAGTACTCGAGGCAGACGATGGATCACTTCGAAGCGCCCTTCTTATCTTTGTCGACCTTTGTCGTATCAATCAGCGCCACCTGTGTTCCAGCAGCGATACCCTTTACTGCGACTTCGTCAGGGTTGCGAGCCAGGACTTCGACATTTATGGGGCGTACACCCTCCCTGTCAGGCACCAGAACAACCGGTTTCCATCGCGAGCAAAGACCGCCTTTGATGGAACGCTGATCGCATCAGGAAGACGATCAACGACGATGTCCATGCGGCCATTCATCTGCGGCCGCAAGCGCGCGTCCGTTTCGCCGAGTGTGCCAAATGCGCGGAAGCTGCGCGTCGGAGGCCATTCCCAGCTTTGCTCCGTCAGCGGCGAGATGCGGTCCACCTTGCCCTTAAACGTTTTCTCCGGGAACGGGTCGAGAGTGACACGAACATCCTGACCCGCGTTCATCCGGCCTCTGTCGATCTCTTCAGCCTTGCCCTTCAATCGCAAGCTCTCGACGTTCGGGATTTCGGCAACTGCGCTTCCTGGCCAGACGTTATCGCCGATTTTGAAGGGTTTGGCGTTCATCCAGCCCTGCGAGTAGTTCATCAGGTAAGTGATGACGCCCGCGCTTGGGGACTTAATCTCGGTGCGGGAGACTCGGTCTCGTGTCAGCTCCACTTCTGCAACGGCCTTCTTTCGTTGACTCTCGGCGGTACCGATCTTTGCGTCAGCCGATGCAGCATTTAACTTCGCCGCCGCCTCTTTCACCCGGAGTTTCTCCTGGGCAAGCGCCAGCAAAATTTTATTTTCTTCTGCCTGTAAGGCGCTCAGAATCTCCCCTTTTGAAACCTCGATTCGAGCGAGTTCGACAGCCTGCTTCTGGGAAGCGATCTCCAGCTTGTCCTGCTCGGCCGAGATGACTGCATCGGCTTTGGCCTGATCGATCGACGCGTCTGCTTGCGCAAATGCAGCCTCTTTCTCCTTGAGTTGCCGCTGCGCTCCGCTTACATCGAAGCGGACGACCGGATCTCCTTCCTTAACTGGTGAATTTGCGGGAGCCATCCAGACAATCGAAAGATTCGGCACGCTGGGCGCGACGATCTGGACCGACTGGTCCGCCACTAACTCGCCGCGGCATGTGACCGTGACCAGAAACTCGCCTCGACGCGCTGTGGCGAGTGGAAGTGATGTGGACGTAGCGGCAGCCGCCGGACGGAATGCATTTACGGCAACCAGTCCAGAGGCTGCCACAGCCATGACGGCCGAGATCAAAGCGAAAATCCACCTGCGCTGTCGAGGACTGATCGAGACCACAGCTGCGGCCCAACTCACGGGTTTACCTTTGGGCTGGGCTTCGCATCAGCCATGTCCTTTAGTTCAGCAGTAGCGCCGCGGCGCGGACGATCGATCTCGAGCGCCGCAGAGAGATCCGGCAGCAGTCTCGGACTCTGTGAATCAAGATGGAAGATGACCGTAAAGTTACGAACCGGAGTATCGATTCCTCCGCGTCGCGACTGGTGTCGCCGATTGCAGCGTCGCTGTGAAGTTTCGCTGCTGTAGGCATCCAGGTAGACGCGCGCGGTCTTTGACAGTGGAAATAGCCGCAAAATCTGGTTCGTCGACCGTTGTCTGAACGACCATCTCCGTGGGATTGAAAATCCGCAGCAGCGGCATGCCAGGATACATCCGATCTCCAACCTGAGGTGGACCCATATTTCCCATACGCCAGGTGATCTCGTGAGACACCATACCGTCCTGAGGAGCTTTGACGATAAGTTTGTTGAGATTGTTCCGAAGACGTTCGAGTGTCACCTGCTGCCGTGCAAGTTTCAGTTCGAGAATTTTGACGGAAGCGTCTTCCGACTGAATTCGTGACTCGTCTCGACTTTTTCAGGCTGACGAGCCGCTCTGCCTGCGTTTTCAGCCTTGGCCTCATTCTTCTGGCGATCGAGGTCGCTCAGAACCGCACCTTTCCGTAACTGCAACTGCGCTCTTTCAAGATCGGCCTGGCGCTTCGCGAATCAGCGAAGCCCGGGTTGCCTGCAGGCTGAGTACCTGCGCTCTCTTCTCCGACACCTGATGCTTGAGACTCTCTTCGAGTGCAACGGCGTCACGCTCCTGATCCAGAAGGCTAAGCCGGTCATACTCGGCGATCACATCATCTTTCGAGACTCTTGCGCCATTCGGTACCAGACGCGTCAGCGTTAGGCTGTTGTTGTATTGTTGTCAGTACCGGTAACACCTGTCATTTGTGGTGTTCGAACAGATTGCCACTTTTGCGCCTGAATCAGCCCGGTGGCACGGACAACGTTGGACGAGGACGCCAATCCGCTCGGCGCGCGAACGCTGAGGTTGCTCACATTTTCGGCAGCTGGTGGTTGCGACTGCGAGGCAGCCGCCTGGCTTCGGGCACGAGTGCAGCCAAATATGCAAGCTGCAACACATAGCAATAGAACCGCAAGCGCTTCGTTAGGCTTAGGTCTGGGCACTGGGTCGCCTCGGCAGACTAGACGTTGGGATTCCTGTTTTCGTTGGTACGAGTTCCGCGAACTTTAGTTACATCTCGAATACCAGACAGACGAGAGCAATGTTTGGTCGACTAACGACACCAACCCCAACTCCAGAGTGGGATTTCCTGGTTCACCTGTCGTCAAAAAGGCACGCAGTGAAGTCAAAATAAAGCAGCAGCAACCGGCGAGGCTGCTTCTTCATATGTATTCGCATTCCGGCCGGCCGGAAACCGGCAGTAAAACAGAGGGAAACTCGGTTTGGTTTCTAAAATGCGAGCGCTAGCATGATTTCGGAGCGGGTGATTGAAAACAACTAAACTCTTTCCCAAAAGCTCCGATAGGTATGTATGAGACGCCCCGCGCAGCGCGATCTCACGCCTGGTCCTCTTTAATGCGAATTCTGATTGCAGACGACAGCTTGCTCTCTCGCCGCCTTTTGGAACAAACTCTGGTGGGCTGGTCGTATCAGGTCACCGCAGTGTCTGACGGAGAGCAGGCCTGGTCCTGTCTGAATGGACCCGAACCTCCGGATCTTGCCATTCTCGACTGGATGATGCCGGGATACACCGGTCCGGAGCTTTGCCGCCTCGTTCGTGAAAAGAATCGTGAACCCTACACATACATCATCCTGTTGACTTCGCGGCACGACAAAGAAGATGTCGTTGCCGGTATGGAGTCCGGCGCTGACGACTACCTGACCAAGCCTTTCGACCGGCACGAGTTACAAGTTCGCCTGCGCGCCGGAACGCGAATCGTTGAATTGCAGCAGCAGCTGTTGACAACGCGCGAAGCCCTCCGTGAGCAGGCAACGCGAGACTATCTCACGAAACTCTGGAATCGCTCCGCCATCCTCGATTTTCTTAAGCGTGAAATGTCGCGTTCTCGCAGGGACGGAACTCCCGTCGCTGTCGTCATGGGCGATATCGACTACTTCAAGGTGATCAACGACACCTGGGGACACGGAGTCGGCGATATCGCGCTGAAGCAGGTTGCAAAGTGCATGAAGGAGTCGCTGCGGCCCTACGACGCCGTCGGTCGCTATGGCGGCGAAGAGTTTCTGATCGTTCTGCCCGGGACCAACCTTGTCGATGCCGCCTGGCTCGCAGATCGGGTCCGCGTTGGGATTCGCTCGTTGGAGATCGAAACGCCAGCTGGCCGAAGGATCTCAGTCACCTGCAGCTTCGGAGTGACATCCGGAATTGGCAGTCAGGTAACTGGCGACGAACTGATCCGGACCGCGGATGAAGCTCTCTATGCTGCGAAGCGCGACGGCAGGGACAGAGTGAATATCGTCCGATCGACGTCAGACGTCACGGGAACATCACCGCAGCTGATTCCGGCAGTAGCAGGTTTCAGCGGCCTGCGACCTGAAACTGACTAAGAGTGTTGGCGTAACGCGACAGGCCCTGATAAAGACCTTCGGCAACCTTCTGCCGATATTCCGGCTTCTTGAACAGAGCCTCATCTCGGGCATTCGTAACAAATCCAACCTCAGTTAGCACCGAAGGCATCGAAGCGCCGATAAGCACCACGAACGGCGCTTTTCGAATACCTCGATCCTTTGTGCGCGAGTTCGATTTCAGCGAAGTTGAATAGAGCGACTTCTGGATCCGTTCTGCAAACTGACGCGACTCCTCAATCTTGTCGTGAAGTGCGATTTTTTGGATCAGATCCTTAAGGTCGTAAACGGTCTTCGACGAGCCGGCGTTCTCACGCGCAGCAATCTCCAGCGCGGACTTGTTGTCGGTGAAGTTCAGGTAATAGGTTTCGACACCAGACGTGCCCTCAACGGGAGATGAGTTCGCGTGAATCGACAGGAACAGATCCGCGTGTTCCTCATTCGCGATTTCTGTCCGGCGGTCGAGCGGAATGAATGTGTCGTCCTGCCGCGTGAATACAACAGCCGCACCCAGCTTGGATTCGATTAGCGCCCCCAGGCGCTTTGCGATATCGAGAACAACGTCCTTCTCGTATAGTCCATTGGGTCCGATAGTGCCGGTATCGTGCCCGCCGTGTCCTGGATCAATAACGATTCGACCGACCTTCAGGCCCAGCACACGCGTCATCGACTGCGAGTTGTCCGTTCGCGCGGGCTTCGGCGCTGGAGGTGCCTGATTTCGCGGTTTGGCCGTTGAACCAGTTCCAGCCGAAGCAGCCGAAGTCGGAGCCGATGGAGCAGCGGCGATCTCCGTTGTCGTCCGGGTCTTCTTCGAAGCAATGGTCCCGGCGGCATCAGTTGGTGGTGTCACTGTCTCCACGGGAGGCAGCATCGCAGCCTCCTTCGTTCGTTTACCCGAAGTGTCAGGTGTAGTCCGTTCTGAAAGTTGAGGGCCACTCGTTGCTGGCGGCAGCGAAGACTGCAGCTGGCCCGGTGGCGCGGCTCGAAGCTCCACAATCAGGCGCGAAGGGTTCTGCAGCGTGGAAGAAAAAAAGTCGACGTTCGGCTCCAGATCAAAGACAACCCGCGACGTCCCGGGAACCGTCTCGGCGACCCGGATCTGTTTGAGCCGGGGATCGCTAACTGTCACCGCGGTGTGACGTTTCACGCCAATGTGCACGCTGGTGTTCGAGAAATCAAAGAACAGTCGGTCCGGATTCGGTACGCGATCGGCCTTATACTCGAAATCGGAAGAAAGCTCGATAACTACGCGAGTGCTGTCGCTGAGCGTCCAGAAGCGAACATCTTTAATGGTGTTGCCGGACGTCGGCACAGGTCCGGCGACCACAGAGAGGGCAAAAACAACAGCGCCGACCCCAAACTGGAGTGTGCGTCGTCGCATTCCGCTATTGTGTCCTCAAACCACCCTTATCGGCTTCACTCACCGGCTCGGTCCTTAAATAGAGATTGCCATTAGCGTCGTAACTGTAACGAACCGGCGCATACGAAGGAGCAGCCGGAGTTGAAGCGGTCTCTGCCTTGTCGGCCGGGCCACCCGCGTCAGCGCGCGTGGACGCGTCAGCTCGCGTGACAGCGTTCGAACCGGGTTCTCCGGCTCGCCCGGGTGCCTGTTTCTTCGCGCGACCATAGCGACTACCGACTTTGTAGACGTACTGCTCGGTTTCGGGGTAAGGAGGAATTTGATTATTGAACTTCCAGACCGCACCCTCGCCGGCGTTGTAGGCCGCGATCGCGAGGCGGAGATCGTCCGGAAATAACGTCTGCAAATACTTCAAATATCGAACGCCGCCTTCGATATTGTCCCGGGCATCGAACGGATGCGACACGCCGAACCGTCTTGCTGTCCCCGGCATCAGCTGCATTATCCCCTGAGCACCCTTAGGCGAAATGGCGTACGGGTTATAGTTACTTTCGACCTGAATGACTGAGTGCACCAGCAGCGGATCGACCTCGTATTTTTGGGCTGTCGATCGAACCAGTTCCGGTATTGACACCTGGTCGTCAGTGATCGCAGTCGACGACGCGGCAGATATCTCCGTCACAGGTTTTGGCACGACTACCCGAGGCGTTACCACAACGGTCCGAACCAGTTTCCCGCTGGCTGAAGTGCGAACGACACTTCGGACGTGAACCGGCGGCTTCGGGACGCTGCCAGCGTACAAACTGCTCGCCGCCGCAGCGATCAGACACACAGCCAGTTGCCGCCCGGCCAGACGCGATCCGTTGCCGTGGCTGCTACCTGTGAAGAAATTCTGCAATGCTAGTATTCTCTCATGCACTTGGGGTCCGTGCCTGGGTCTGTGCCTCGGTCCGTGCGTGGCTCTGTGGCTGGATACGTTTTGGCCGGGGGCCGAAGTTCCAGAATGGGCCAAAACAAAGCGAGTCTGCCCTGGCGAGGCGGAACGCTGATCGAAGCCGTAGTTTCGGCACTCTCCCGCGCGACCACTAACGTTAGTGTCGTGGGAGGTGAACCAATCTCCGGTATCCGGCAGATTGCTGACCTTTGGCCCGCATACGGACCTGTCGGAGGCATCGCGACCTCTCTCGTCGACAGTTCGGCGCCTTACAGTCTTGTGGTGGCCTGCGACATGCCCGCCCTCACCTTCGAGTTCCTGAGGCAACTCATTGTGCAGGCTTCCGGGCACGACGCTGCGATTCCGGTCACCGAAGACGGTCGGCAGCACCTCCTCTGTGCTGTCTGGTCCCGATCCGCATTGCGGGTCTTCGAGAACGCGATCGCGCGAAGGCGAACACACCCTTCGAAGAGTCATCGAGCGCCTCAACTGGATTCCCGTCGAAGGAGACATCGCCGCACTCGCCAACCTGAATACGCCCGTCGAGTATGCCGAAGCGGTTCGAAAGGGAGAATAGGGTCTGCCTCACGAAGAGTTTCCGCATTACATCGAATTTCGTCACGTTAACAAGACGTTTGATCGACCCGTTTTAGTCGACTCCTGCTTCTATGTCGATGCTGGTGAGACAGTTGCCATCATCGGGCGAAGCGGCGTAGGGAAATCGGTGACCTTGGCGCACATCATGGGGTTTTTGAAACCTGACAGTGGTCGCGTGATCGTTGCCCACCAGGACATCACCGACATGCCCGAGGCCGAACTCCGACACATCCGGAGGAAGGTCACCATGGTCTTCCAGAACGGCGCACTCTTCGACTCAATTACGGTCGGGGAAAACATCCTGTTCTCACTCGAGCTCAGGGAAGACTACTCGCCTGAAAATAAAGAGGAAGTTGTAAACGGTCTGCTCGCGATGGTGGACCTGCTGGACGTGAGGGATTCGTTCCCAACCGACTTGTCAACGGGACATCGCCGAGCCGTCGCGATCGCTCGAGCTCTCGCCGCGCAGCCCGAGTGCATCTTGTACGATGAGCCCACGACGATGGTGGACCCCATTATGTCGGACCACCTCGGCAACCTCATGCTCAAGCTGAAGAACCAGTTACGCCTCACATCCGTGGTCGTTACGCATGATCTCGATCTGATGCGCAAGGTCGCCGACAACGTTGTGGTCCTCCATGAAGGTCGGGTGATCTATTTCGGTCCAGTCCGGGACCTCGATAAATCCGATCACCCGCACATCAAAGAGTTCCTTGCGATGGATCGGGTCGAGATCTGACTTAGGACTTCCGTCCGAACAGGCCCTTGATTCGGTCGAGCAGGGACGGCTTCTGCTTTGTTTCGCCCGTCGACTCATCCGGTCCTTCCGGTGTCTCCTCCGGCTGTGGCTTTCCTGCGAGTGTCGCCCCCGGAGTGCCGGTCTTCATGTCATATGGCTGTTCGCCAATCTTGTGGACCTGATAGCCCTCGAGCTGGAACGTTTTCTCCACCAGCGTCCCGTCCTCATTGCGCAGGATGAGTGCAAAGCTTCCGTGCCTCGCCATCACCGGGTAGTAGCCTGTGACTCGACGCTCGATGTATGCCGTCTCATACCGGTGGCGCCGCAGCATGTAGATAAACACTCGGAAGCTGTCGAAGTCGTACGGCATCCCTACATCGCGAGCAGTAGTCCAGAGCCAGTGGTGTTTGACCTGATCCCCGTCCTGGACATCACCCAGAGCGAAGTACGAAGTGATGCGAGCCCCTTCGGAATATTGAGCGACTTCGTCCGGGATCGCCATAACCAAATTCCGCGTGACCACCCAGCCGGCTTTGCCGTCTTTGGTTCGGACGAAACTCCAGTCTTCCAGCTGAACCTTTGGCTCCGGCTTTGCCTTTGCGATGAGTGCTTCGGGAAGCGGTTCAGGAAGTGGTGTCTTCGACAGCTCGCGCCAGTTTGAGGGCACAGCCGGCGCAGTGGGGCGGGGAGGCGGAGGCACCTTGGGTGCCTTTTTCTCCCGGCTCCTGCGAATCGGCGATGGAGGCTTCGGCACCTGAAAACTCGTAGGTTCCGGACCGTTCTTCTTCGGAACCAGTTGATGACCGACCACATCGACCTTGACGCCCTCGGTGATTCGGTAAAAGCTGGTCGAGACGCGGTTCGGCTCGGTATGAATGTTCAGCGGAGTGTAGACCGTGGCCGCGCCCTGTGATGGTAGTTTCGCTGCGCGCGCTGCAAGTTCGTTGAGCGCGTCCATTTGCTCTGGCCCGAGCAGGTTGCGGACTTCGGTCCACCCCTCCTCGCCTTTCGGGCCGCGCACGCGAACGAATCGGCGGCGAACCTGCAGAACCTCAAGCTTGTCGCCGTGGGTGACCGAACTGACAGTCTTTGATTTCGGATTTACCTCGGCGCGCAGCGGAAGCGAAACAGGTCCGGCAAAGGCCGTCGCGATCGCCGAATCTCGTTTGGCTTGTGATCTGGTATTGCATCCGGCAAATAGAAGCGCCAGGACGCAAACCAGGACTAGTTGCATCGTGCGCGAAGAACGCGGGTCCCCGGACCTCCCGTCAGTTCCACCGGACCGGCCGAGCAGTTCACCAGCCAGCATTGACCTGCCTCGAATCGCTGACCAGCAACCGTCCCGTTGCCCGCTACCGGGATGAGGAGATAGTCGCACGACATATCAGACGCAAGAGGAGACGAAAGGTCGAGAACTTCCGTCGTGAACTGATCGCAGGAAACCGGCATCTCGCGGCGGCCTTCGAACGGCTCGCGTTCGGATACCGCAAGACCCTTCTCGATATGAAGTTCCCTGTCACGGCCGTAGTCATAAAGCCGGTACGTGACATTCGAGTTTTGCTGTATTTCGCACAGGACCACACCGTGCCCGATCGCGTGAATCGTCCCGGCCGGAGCGAACAGCGTATCGCCCGGCTGCACCGGGATCCAGTTCAACAGTTCCACGATGCTGCCATCAAGAATCGCCGAGTGCAACTCTTCCTTCGACATCGGTCGAGTGACACTAAGCGCGATCGTCGCGCCGTCGTCGGCGTGCAGGATATGCCACATCTCGGTCTTGCCGCGCGAGCTCTCGTGAATCGCCGCGAAATCGTCGGCAGGATGGACCTGAACGGAAAGCCGCTCCGAGGTAAACAGGAACTTCACCAGAAGCGGAAACTGCTCGCTGACCCGAAACCAGACTTCACCGATTCTCTTCTGCTGCGTGCCAAAAAGTGGGGCGAGATCGGTTCGCCCCCACGGGCGTTCAACGAACTCCGGCTCAATCTGCCGAACGTTCATTGTGCTTGCTTCACGATGAACTCGTGAATGCGATCGAGACCGCGGCGCAACTCTTCCATCGACGCGGCATAAGAGATCCGAATGTGCTCGTTGGTGCCGAACGCTTCACCGGGAACGACAGCTACATGTGCTTCGGAGAGAAGCCGCTCGGCAAACTGCATCGAGTTGTTGATGCCGTTCTTGCCGTAAGCGCAGGAAATGTCGGGATACGCATAGAACGCACCCCGCGGCGTCGTGATGTTTACACCAGGGATCTGCCGCAGCCGCTCGATAACGAATTCCCGGCGGCGCTTGTACTCGGCCAGCATCATCGTCACCGAATCCTGAGGACCACGGAGCGCTTCCACTGCCGCTTTCTGTGCGATGGACGTCGGGTTGGAAGTACTGTGGCTCTGCAGCTTGTTGACCGCCGACAGCACTTCGCTCGGTCCAAGGCCGAAGCCAATACGCCAGCCCGTCATCGCGTAGGTTTTGGAAAGCGACCCGGCAACCAGAATCGTGCTCTTGCGGGACTTGTCGGATGCAATCGAAAACGGCTCGCTGTCGTAAAGGAAGTGGCAATAACACTCGTCCGTCATCAGCCAGATCCCACGTTTGTGCGTCAGGTGAAGGATGCGCTCAAACTCTTCGCGATCTATGACCGCGCCGCTCGGATTCGACGGTGAGTTGATGATCACCATCCGCGTCCGGTCCGTGAGATAGGGCTCGATCATCGAAGCCGTCAGCGTAAATCCGGCCTTTTCGTCGGTTGGAACGAATACGGCTTTGGCTCCCGTATACGCAACCACGTCAGCGTATGTCACCCAGTAAGGAACGGGGATCACCACCTCGTCTCCGGGATTCAGCAGCGCCTGAGTCAACCCGAAGATGATGTGCTTGCCGCCGACGCTGATGACGCACTCCGCAGGTTTATAGTCGGTACCGAAATCCTTCGCGTGGCGCTCGCAGACAGCCTGCTTCAGCTCCTGCGTCCCGCCTGCGGGCGTGTACTTGGTGAAGTTTTGTTCCAGCGCGCGAATAGCCGCCTGCTTGATGTTGTCCGGCGTGGGAAAATCAGGTTCGCCGGCACCGAAATCGACCACGTCAATGCCTTCCCGGCGCAGACGGTCGGCATCCGCGGCGACCTTCATCGTGGATGAGACCGTGATGAGGTTGATGCGTTCTGAGAGTTCGAGGGAAGTGGCGGGCATGGTCACGTATTAGCTCCGTGGATAGTTTGGGTTAGTTTTTCTTCGACGACGGCTGGAACCAGGTCGGACACCTTGCCCCCGAGCCGTATTACCTCTTTCACCAGTTGCGAACTGATGTACGAGTAAGCTTCACTGGCCATCAGAAACATCGTCTCGATGTCGGGCCGCAGACGCCGGTTCATCAGTGCCATCTGCCACTCGTAGTCATAGTCCGAAATCGCGCGAATTCCCCGAACAATCAGCGTGGCGCCGCGTTTCGACGCGTAATCCACCAGCAGACCTTCGAAGAAATCCACCTCGACATTAGAGTGCGAGCTGGTTACCTGACGCACCATGTCGAGCCGCTGCTGCACCGAGAAGAGAGGTTGCTTCTTCTCATTGCGGAGAACTGCCACAATCAGTGTGTCCACCAGCCGGGACGACCGCTCGATCAAATCGAGGTGTCCATTGGTAATGGGGTCGAAAGAACCGGGATAGATTGCGATTCTGCCTGGCTGAATGGCCACTGAAATATTCCTTCAATTTTAGCAGCAAGTGGTATGCTCTCCTGATGCAGGCAGCACCGTACGCGTACAGCGTCGAAGCGCTTGAACAGTGGAAGAATTCGGTACGTCGGATGGCCGCTCCTCACCCTCGCTGGGAGGAGGCAACACTTGGCGAAGTGTCCGCCGTTTTTGCCAACGTTCCATTTCCGTTGGTGAATGCTTTCTTCGCGGGGACAAACGTGGATGACGGCGTGCTTACCGCGGTTGAGGAATTCGCCGCTGCCCGGGACGTCCCCTGGGTTATGGTTGCGCTGAACGGGATCACGCCTCCCGGGCTGGAGCCCGCTATGTCTCTCACTTATATGGCTGCTGATCGTTTGCTGCCTGCAGTACGTCAGTTACCCGAGCTCGAATACCGTGCAATCAACTCCGAGGCGATGGCGGTTCTCGCGTGGGACATCAATTGCGACGCGTATGCGATGCCTCGTGAGCTGGGACGCACCGCGGCTTCCATTCAGATGTGGGAAAAAGATGCGACTGGCTCCATCGGATACCTGAACGGCGAACCTGTGACCACTGCGACAGTGATCCGGAGCGACGGGTATCGGAACGTTATCATGGTGGCGACTGCCGAAGCGCATCGGCGGAAGGGATATGCCGAGGCAGTAATGCGCAAGACGCTCAATGCTGCCGGAGAGGGCCGAACGATACTTCACGCGTCGCGCGACGGCTTCCCTGTCTACCAGCGGATGGGATACCAGCCGCTGGCCGAAATGACAGTCTGGTCTCTTTCGCATTAGAATTGAACCTGTGAAGCGCGCCTGGGCCATCTTGCTGCTCGCCGTCTTCAGCCTCGGGCTGTTGCCTGCAAGCATTCTGCCCGGAGCGTCGCAGCAGAATCTTCCGCCGTGCTGCCGCCGCGACGGCAAGCACAAGTGCGCCATGGACGCACCCTCGCACCGCGACGGTGTCGGGATCCGATCCTCCAGTCACTGCCCGCTGTATCCTTCAGGTGCGTCTGTTCCGGCCCCTGTCGCATGCGCGGATCTTGCACCGGGCAATCGGTTGTTTGAATCCCCGGTCGCGCGAATCCTTCTGCCAACTGCCGAACCCGCGACACCGAACGAAGTCGACCTTTCCGGCTGTCCTCATCGCGGACCTCCTGCGAACTCCCTCGCCTGATCTCGCAATTTAAATAACGCTCCTTGTAGCAGATCGAAGTAGGGAGGAGTACATGTTCAGAACTCTTTTCGCGGCGGCCCTTGGATGCTCGTGCGCATTGGCGCAGGAGACCGTACATCTGGCGAGTATCTCCGGGACCGTGTCGGACACGACCGGAGCTGTCCTGATAACAGCGCAAATTGCCGCCCGGAGTGTCGCAACCAATACGACCGTCAGTACGACGACCGACCGTGAAGGGAGGTACCGGTTCCCATACCTCCGGCCTGGCGAGTACGAGTTGCGCGTCCATCGCAACGGATTCGCTGATACTACCCGGACCGTGACTGTCAACGCCGGTAACGCGTACGAAATCCCGTTCACGCTTGCCATAGATGCGGCCGGAACGACGCTGGAGGTCACTGCTGACGCTCCGCTCGTGGACACAAATCGAAGCGCCGTGGCCGGGTCAGTCTCCGAGGCGGAGGTTCGTCATCTTCCGCTGAACGGACGCAATTTCCTCGATCTGGCGTTGCTGATTCCGGGCGTGTCCCCGACGAACACAGGCAGCAATCAACTGTACGCGGAGACGTCGGCAGTCCCCGGACAGGGCATCTCCTTTGCGAGCCAGCGGAACTTGTCGAACAACTTCGTGGTGGACGGATTATCGGCAAACGACGACGCAGCTGGTCTCAGCGGGATCTATTTCGGGCTCGACACTGTCCAGGAGGTCCAGGTGGTCACTTCGGGAGCGCAGGCGGAGCTGGGCCGTGCGCTCGGAGGATTCGTGAACGTGGTGACCCGAAGCGGAAGCAATACGGTTCACGGGGACCTGTTCGGTTTCTTTCGGAACCAGCGTTTCAATGCCGCGAACAAGCTTTCGGGCCAGAAGCTTCCGCTCACGCAGGCGCAGTATGGAGCCAGCATCGGCGGCCCTTTGATTCATGACCGCACCTTCTATTTTGCGAACTTCGAGCGGCGCGATCTTAACCAGAGCGGACTTACGACGATTACACCGGAAAACGCGGCCATCATCAACTCCCGGCTTGATGCTGTCGGCTACGCCGGTCCTCGGGTCACAACCGGCGTATACGGAAATCCAGTGCACAGCACAAATATTCTCGTGAAGGCCGACCACAGTTTCGGAACACGAGATCAATTCTCACTTCGTTACAGCTCTTACGCCGTTTCGAGCGACAACTCGCGGGGCGCAGGAGGTCTTAGCGCCCAATCTGCGTCTACGGATCTGAACAATCTGGATCAGTCCGTCGCCGTCAGCAACATCCACACGTTCTCGCCAGGGACGGTCATGGAGACGCGAGGTCAATTTACCCACAGCGATCTGACCGCTGACCCCACAGATCCGAACGGACCCGCCGTAAGCATCGCCGGTATCGCGACGTTCGGGCGAAGCACCGGATCGCCGACAGCACGAGCGAACAACCTCTATGAGGTCGTCAACAACATCTCGCACATGGCTGGCAGGCATGCTTTGCGGGCGGGTGCGCAACTACTCGTGAATGACGACACGATTACGTATCCGAGATCCGTGCGTGGCAGCTACTCGTTCTCGTCGCTCGGGGCATTTCTCTCGGGAACTTACAACAATTCGGGATTTACCCAGACATTTGGAAGAAGCGTTGTTTCTCAGGTGAATCCGAACGTCGGCCTCTACGTGCAGGACGAATGGAAAGTACGTCCCTCACTGACACTGAATGCCGGGTTGCGTTACGACCTGCAGTTTCTTCAGACTATTGCGACCGATCGGAACAACGTCTCGCCGAGGATCGGATTTGCGTGGTCGCCATTCAGAGACACTGGCACAGTCGTACGCGGTAGCTTCGGCATGTTCTACGACCGCGTGCCGCTGCGCGCTCTTGCAAACGCGCTGCTGTCCAGCGGCAATACTACGGTGCTTACTCCGGACAGTCAGGTATCGGTCGGTCTATCGCCGACCCAGGCGGGCGCGCCGGTCTTTCCGCAGATCCTGACGATTCTGCCTCAGCAGTTTTGCCGAACTACTCCACCATGGATCGCGCAATTCAGAACGCGTACTCGACTCAAACCAGCTTCGAAGTCGAGCAGCACCTCGGCCGGTCGAGCATGATCAGCGTCGGTTACATGAAGCTGCGCGGCCTGCATCTGATTGCTTCGATAAACCAGAACGTGCCGGCGTGCGCGGCATCGGGATCGAACAACGGCTGCCGTCCGAACATGGATTATGCAAACAACAGCCAGTACTCGGCTGCAGGTGATTCCTGGTATGACGGCCTTCACGTCGCGTTCCAGCAGGGACCTCACGATGGGGCAGCTACCGCGTCTCGTATGCTTACTCGAAATCGCTCGAACAATGTCGGTGAGTTCTTCTTCAGCTCGCCCATTGATCCCTACAACATCTGGCGTGACAAAGGACGATCCGATGACGACCAGCGTCACCGTCTGGTGGCGAGCGGACAATTGCAGGCGCCGTTCGGGTTCATGCTGAGCGGGATTGTGCAGTACTACTCTGCGCTGCCCGTTAATATCACCAGCGGTGCGAACACGATTCAGGGCACTGCGGCGCGACCCGTAACCAGTGGGGATTTTGTTCCACGAAACTCGGGCACGGGTCCCGACTACTTTAACGTGAGCAGCCGGGTGTCCCGAGTATTTCGCTTCGGCGAGAGCCTGAAGCTGGAGGCTCTCGCCGAAGCCTTCAATCTGCTGAACCGAACCAACGTGCTTACCGTCAACGGTGTCTTCGGCCCAGGCGCCTACCCGTCAAATCCGTCGCCGTCCTTCGGCACGAGAACCGCAGTTCAGGACAGCCGCACGGTTGAGTTCGGGTTACGAATTGTCTTCTAACTGTCGGTTCTGCCGGCCACCTGTATCACCGGTGCTGCCATAGCGGTCGCAAACGCATAGGCCACCTGTGCGTTCTGAATGTCGGAGTGATCTTTGATGAATGCGTCAGCCTTCAGATTCCAGGGGACGCTGGATTTGCTGCCGGTCGCGAACGGATAGGAGCCGCCGACCTCCAGCAAAGTGCCGACCATTCTCTCGACGGTCGTCGTGCCGGTTTGGGTTCCATTGCTCCCGAGGCCTCCGAACTTGTCGTTCTCGTCCCCCAATGCCGCTGCAGTGACGCCATTTACTCGGGACGCAATCGGATAAGCAACTCCAACGGCCTTATCGTTTCGAGTGTGTGTAATGAGAATCGGTCCACGGACCTTCTGCTTCTCAATAACATCGCGGAACGCACCACGGTCGATGCCATCGGTTTGATTCGCGGTCGCGAAGCCGTTGTGTGAAAACGCACCCTGCAGGAGGACCACAGTGTCTGGCCGGAACTGATCGCCGGCCGGAAGCGCGTTCACTGCAGCTGCAGTGACACGACACCCAAAGCTGTGTCCCACCATGTGTATCCGCACGTCCGGACGGGCAGTCCGTATCTTTACCAGCAAGGGGGCCACTCCTTTGATGCCAACATCACCCGCACGAGCCTTCATCAGATAGTAGGTTGCATAGTTCAGCATGTGCATGAACCCTGCCTTCACTCCACCGAGAACATCGCGGAAACTCGCGGCTCCTCCGAGGCCACTGACGGTACCAGTCGAGAACGGGTCAAGCGACGAAGCATTTGAGCCTGCCGAGATCGGCGGCGGGTTCAGAGACTTCTGCAGGTTCTTCAGGAGAATATTTGGCGAGTCGTTCAGGAAGCGATCGGAGGCATCTTCCGATGACGCGGCTTCCTTCGGCAGCAACGGCCGGAGCAACTGGACGACCCGCCGCTGCGCGTCCGGATCATCCTCTATATCGTCCATTAGCTTCTCGATCTCATCGAACTCCGCTGGCGCAGGTTCGGAACCGCCCGGCCACCCGGAAGCCGCATACAGCGATCGCATATCCCGGACCCTTGCTTTGAGATCTTCCGTTGTGATCGCTTCATTCAACGCTGCGGCTCCGCTCGGGATTAATTCCTCGTCTTCAAATTTCTTGGAAGGCCAGAGAATGCCGACAATCGCGTACTTGCGTCCGTTCAGCTTCGCGTTCGCATCGACCTGCTGCTTGATGAACCTGGACAAACCGGCGTAGAGGCCTCTGGCGTCGTCGGTGTTGTTATTCCACCCGTGTGACATAACAATCAGATCGGAAGGCCCTCCGGCCTGTGCTGTAACGCTCGCCATCAGCGTATTGACTTCGTTTTGATCGAACACGGTCCCGTCCCTGGTCATCTGGACCTGGAAGTACGGATAAGCGAAATCGAATTGCATATAAATCCTCCTTGGATGCCTACATTGCCTGAATCGTTCGCATCATATCTGCCAGCCCGCCGCCCTGGAAATTTCGCTCGCGGCCAAGATCGGTGGCGTTTCTGATCAGATAGCTTTTAACCTGTTCCGGAAGGCCAATGAATTCTCCGCGGGTCGAAAGAATGCCCGCTATCATACCGGAAACGTGGGGTGCGGCCATGCTGGTTCCACTGCGCTCCAGATAGAACGCGGGATTTTTGACGTCTCCGGGAAGCGGGTTTGCCTTCTTGAGATATGTTTCAAGATCAGGCCCGGCGGCGCAGGAAATGATCCTTTCTCCGGGAGCGAGCAGGTCGGGCTTGAGACGTCCGTCTCCGGTCGGACCCTTGGACGAGAAATACGAAACACCATAGCGATGCGGCATGTCACGGTGCGTCGAACCAACAGTAATCGCCAGTTCCGCGTTACCCGGATCGTTGATCGTCAGCGCGAATCCCTTCCCGGTATTTCCGGCCGCGATTACGACGGCTACACCGGACCTGGCCAGCCGGTCGACTTCCACGCAGATTGGACTTTGGCCGCAGGCGAACCATTCGGGATCGAAGTCGTAACCCAGACTCATGTTCACGCCGTGAACGATCAGCTGGCGGCCATAACCGTTGAGTTGCTGGATCATCTGAATCGCGGCGATTATCGTGCTCGTATCGCCTTCCCCGTTCTTATCGAGCACTTTGTAACTCAGAATCGTGCACTCAGGCGCGACACCAGCGACGGAAGCATCTACCTGCTTCGCTTTGTAAGAGATTTTCCCATTCTGGTCTTTCTCTCGCGACAGCGACACCGATTCGTAACCGGCCTTTAACTCGCCCGCGATGATCCCGGCGACGTGTGTTCCGTGACCGTACTCGTCTTTGAGGTCTTCCGGTTTAAGCGCAATCGGACGCGGCCCGGTGAAATCCATGTGAGTCATGCCGCTCGGCAAATGCAGATTCTTATATTTCTCGAAGTGAGGATGTTTCCCGTCGATACCGGAATCGAAAACAGCCCATACGATTTCGCGGCCGGTAGTAGCAAAGGATCTTCGGCACGCATCAGCCTTGATCGTGGCTGCCGATCGCCAGATCTGTGCCCGAACCTTGAAGTCGGGCCAGATGTGATAAATCGCGTGAGGATACTCACCTGGCTGGAAAGGACCGTCCTGATCCATCTCGACGATGCGGCGGATTGCGCTGCCGCTGATCTTCGCGTAGACGTACTGCTCGCTGGTTTCCGTTTTCCAGTCGCTGACGAACTCTTCTGTAGAGCCGTTCGTCGCCGCCCTGATCATCGCAGTGACGCGCTCTTTCGCCCGCGGTCGCCCTTCCGGGTAGTTAAAATTGACCTCGATCTGAACACTCTGAATTTGTCCCTCGTCGTCTTCGATGCGCCGGAGCATCGGTATTGAGATCACCGTTCGAACGAGATCGTCGGGATTGAAGTAACGTCCCTCGTCGAGGTCCACACGAATCTCCCTGATCACGGGAGTGGGTTCGTGAGAATCGAGCTCAGCCGCGCGTTTGATAACTCGACCCTGAAGGCGTGCCTTCACGAAAGGGTGGGTTGCATCAGGCCGGGATATTATGTGCTGTTCCGTCCTGTTTCCCGTCTCGTCGAGAGCTTCCCGGACCAGCCTGTCGACTTGCGGGTAAGCAGCAGTGGGCGTAATGTTGCCGGAATTCAGCTCAATTACGACTCGGAACAGGCCATTTTCATCATTTGCGATTCGTTTACGAAGCGGCTCGACGATGACAGATGATATCGGATCAGGCATTTGAATTGTTCCTAAAGAGACTCAGCGTAATTTTATGCCGTCATAGGTCAGGGTTCGAGTTCGGACGTCTTCTATAATTCCGGCCGTGGCTAAAATGACCGCCATCTGCAATCAAAGAAGTGTCAGAAAAGGTGACGGCACAGAAAAGGTGACGGCATAGCTGTCTCAACCTGAATCTGATAGCATGGCCGACGTGAAAATCGCAGCTACGCTTCTCGCCGTAACATTTTTTGTGAGCGCGCAGCGGAAGCCGGGAAATCCGCTGGACCAGCTCCCGGCCAATTTCGAACAACTGACTTATTTCGGGGAACGAGCGGACATCTCGCCCGATAATCAGCGAATCGCGTTCATGAACAAGAGCTTCGGGGATGCCTTCATCATTGATCTGAAGTCCCGAGTCATTCGATGCCTCACCTGCGGTGTTCCGGGGGCGGTGTTCCTGCGAATTATGCATCTGTCAAACGGCGACTACATCCTCATTGGTCCTGATCACTTCGAGGACATTCGAACCAGCCGAACGCGCGACAACGAACTCTGGTACCTCAGCAGGCAGCCGGGATCGAAACCAGTAAAATTCGGGGTCAGGATGAGCGAAGGCGCGGCGATTTCGAAGAAAAACATGAGGATCTCGTATTCCGTTCTGCCGTCGCAGGATGCCTCGCTCTCGCCCGAAATCTCGAAGCTCTATGTTGCTGATATGGACGTGTCCGGCGGCACTCCGCATCTCAAAAACCCGAAAGTCGTTTATGAGAGCAAGAGTGCCGATTGCCGGCTCGAGGCTCAGGACTTCTACGACAACGACCGCAAGATGACCTTCACGTGTTATGAGCCGAAGGGGCTCGCCTCAGTGATGTCATTGGATATGAACACCGGCAAGGTCACGAACATGTCGAAGGCTCCGGGAACCTACAACGAGGTGGAAGGGATCATGCCCGACGGCCAGTACACGCTTGTCGAGATGGACCGCCAATGCGACCAGCTCGGTGGCAAGCGAGGATTGTCGAACATAGACATCTGGAAACTTAAGCTGGACGGCACCGGAAAAGACATTACACGGCTGACGCACTTCAACGATTACGAAGGCGGTAAGGCGTCCAACCCGGTCGTTGCGACTGACGGCAGATTCATGGCATTCCAAACAGCGCGGACGACGGATCCGGCCGGCGTAGGATACGGAATCCTGCTGTACTGGTTCCGCAAGTAAGTCCCTGTTGAGACCTCCGCGCCGCCACCGTCCGTTCAGCCCGCGGCTGTAGCAGCGACCGGCAATGCCGCAACATCCGCGGCTTCTCCGAACTTGTGACACTTGAGGTCGCCTGGAATCATTCGAAGCAAGCCTGTAAGTACGCTTCCCGCACCCACCTCGAAGCACTCGGTGATGCCCAGCTCCGGAAGTCGTCTCATTGACTGGAGCCAAAGGACCGAGTTCGGAATTTGCTCAATCAGGCCGATCCGGGCGTCGCTTGCAGTGCGAACGACGCGAGCCTGCCAGTTGTTGATGATCGGCACCTTCGGATCGCGAAAGTTCGTTCGCTCGAGTTCTCCGCGCAATGCGTCCTGGGCAGGCTTCATCAGAGGGGAGTGGAATGGCCCGCTCACGGGAAGCGGCAGAGCGCGCTTCGCGCCCGCGGCTTTGGCGAGTTCCGACGCACGCTTAACAGCTCCTGCGTGACCGGCGATGACAATCTGATCCGGTGAGTTGAAGTTCGCAGCCGTCACGATCTCACCGCCTTGCGACGCACCCTTCAGGACGCTGTCGAGCTTGCCTTCGGGAAGTTTCAGAATCGCAGCCATTGCACCCACGCCGGGCGGAACCGCTTTCTGCATGCATTGTCCCCGATGGCGAACAAGCCTGACTGCGTCCCGAAACTCTAGCACACCGGCAGCGACCAGGGCCGAATACTCGCCGAGGCTGTGTCCGGCAACCACAGCCGGCTCATATCCATGCGATTCCAAAACCTTCAGGGCTGCGATTGAGACCGACAGAAGCGCCGGCTGTGTGTTTTCTGTAAGCTTTAGCTGTTCGTCGGGACCATCGAAGCAGAGGCCGGAAAGCGAGAATCCCAGGACCGAATCGGCTTCGTCGAAGATAGCCCGGGCTGCTGCGAATCGTTCTGCCAGAGATCGGCCCATTCCCGCAAACTGCGAGCCCTGTCCGGGAAACAGAAAAGCCAATTTGGTCATGAATTGTAGATTCTATCGCGCGCCGTCGTGCCGGCGGATAGCGTGATAAAAGAAAGGTTGTCGTTTTCGGAATCGGAGTGTAATCGTGCGGCTTTCTGAAATTTGCGTTCAACGGCCCGTCTTCGCGTTCATGCTGATCATGTTCCTGGTCGTTTTGGGCGTGTTCAGCTTCATCGGACTCGGGGTCGATCTCTTCCCGCGAACAGATCCCGCCACCGTCAATGTGCGTGTCCGTCCTGCCCGGCGCGAGTCCGGAAGAAGTCACGTCGCAGGTCGTGATGCCGCTCGAAGAGTCGATCGCCGCGGTCAGCGGCATCGATGAGATGCGCTCGATCGTGTCCGAAGGAAACGCGAACATCATCGTCACCTTCATCCTCGAGCGCAACATCGGCGAAGCGGCAGAAGACGTCCGTGAAAAGGTGCAGCACCGCAATGCGCAGGCTCCCGCCCAACGTTCTGCCGCCGACTGTTAGCCAAATCGGATCCCGACGCGGACGCCGTGATCACAGTCGCTGTAGCTGGCCAGCGTTCCGTTCGCGAACTGACTGAGATCGCCGACAAGCACGATCCGGCGATGCGATCGAGACGGTAGACGGAGTGGGCAGGCGTCGACATCCAGGGTGGCCAGCTGCGTCAGATCAACATCTTCCTGGATCTGGACAAGCTGAACGCATACAACATGAGCGCTCAGGATGTGCAGACGCGCAATTCAGACCGAGAATGTCGAGACTCCGGGCGGGCGCATTGTCCGGGGTCCCACCGAAGTCGGGCGTGCGCACCCTGGGCCGCGTCGAGTCAGTCCACGAGTTCAACAACATCATCATCAAGAACGCGAACGGCGCGCCCGTTCGCGTCCGCGATGTCGGATATGCCGAAGACGGCATCGCCGAGAAGCGCAACGTTTGCTTACTTCAAAGGCAAGCCTGCCGTCATTCTCGAAATTCGTCGGCAGACGGGCACCAACACCGTTAAGGTGGTTGAAGACATTCAGCAGCCAGATTCAGAACGATCAACAAGACGCTCCCGCCGGGCGTCAGAATCGAGACGTCAAAGAGACAGGCCACTTACATCAACGAATTCAGTTGCGGCGCTCGAAGAGCACCTGATGCTCGGCAGCCTGCTTGCATCCGTCATCGTTTGGTTGTTCATCCGCGACTGGCGCATGGTGCTGATCCGTCGATCGCCATTCCCACCTCAATCGTCACGACCTTCGCGTTCATGAGGATGATGGACTTCACCCTGAACTCGATGACACTGCTGGGGCTGACACTCGCCGTCGGCATTGTCATCGACGACGCCATCATCGTCATCGAGAAATCTATCGGTTTATCGAGGAGAAGGGGCAGCCGCCGATGCAGGCGGCGATCGAGGCCACCAAGGAAATCGCGCTCGCGGTGATGGCGACAACGATGTCGCTGGTGATCATCTTCGTGCCGATCGCCTTCATGACCGGCTATGCCAAGCGCTTCATGAACCAGTTCGGCTGGACCATGGCGATCTCCATCATGGTGTCCATGCTGGTGGCCTTCACCCTGACGCCGGCGCTGAGCGCCCGGCTTCTCGGCTGGCGCAGCAAGCGCGAGGACATGAAAGCGCACGCTCACCAGACAACGGCTGGTCGGAGCGGATGTACGTGTCGGTTCTCGGCTGGTCGCTGCGGCACCGCGTGGGCCGTCATGGCCGTTGTGCGTCCTGATCCTCGGGCTCCACGTTCATCGTGAACAAGTACATCGGCCGCGACTGGATGCCGCAGGAAGACCAGAGCGAACTCGGCGTCTGGCTCGAACTGCCGGAAGGCTCTTCGCTCGAGGCCACCGAGAAACTCGCGCTCGAAGCATGCGCCAGACGGTTCAGCAAGTTCCGGGAGTGACTGCGGTGATTCCGGCAACACAGGGAATGGCTTCTCGACCGCGTGACCATGCGCGTTCATCACGGTCCTGCTCGAGCCGCGCAGATCGAGCGCGACGAGCATCGAAGTAATGGGGCAAAAGGTCCGCGAGTCATCACGAGAATACATTTTGCTCGGCCCGCGCATCACATTCCCGAACGCGCTTGGCGGACGCGATACGTTCGCGCCCATCCGTGCTCAGTTGCTGGGTCCCGACATGCGCCGCTGGTCGAGCTATGCACGCGACATCAGTATTCGCATGATGCAAGGAGCCGTCGCTCGCCGACGTGAAGGCGAACCTGAACCTGAACAATCCCGAGTTGCAGGTCAACATCGATCGGCCCGCTCGCCTCGGATCTCGGCGTGCGAGTGTCGGATATCGCCGAGCGCGGTTCGACTGCTGATGTCGGGCGAGGATGAGATCTCGACCTTCAAGGAAGGGCTCGGAGCAGTATCCGGTGACCATGCGCCTGATGCCGGGCCAGCGCGACGACCCGAATGCGCTCAGCCGGTTGCTGGTGCCCTCGGCAAAGCTGGGACTGATCCGCCTCGACTCGATCGCCAAGCTCGAGCGCGGACTCGGTCCAAGCCGCATCGACCGTTTCAACCGCCAGTTCGCCGTCGGCATCTATGGCAACGTCGGCGCCATGGACACTCGCTGGGCGAAGCCGCCGCCGTCGACGCAGAAGATCATCGACGAGGTCGGGCTTGCCGCCGGGCTACTCGGCCGCGTTCTCAGGCCAGGTCAAGATTCTCGAGGAGACCACGCTGAACATGATTCTGGCGTTCGGCCTGGCTTCGATCTTCATGTACATGGTGCTGGCGGCGCAGTTCGAGAGCCTGATCCACCCGTTCATCATTCTGCTCACCCTGCCGCTGTCGATTCCCTTTGCGCTGCTTTCGCTGATCGCGACCGGCCGCACTTTGAATCTGTTCAGCGCTCTCGGCGTGCTGCTGCTGCTGGGAATCGTCAAGAAGAACGGCATTCTCCAGATCGACTACATGAACCACCTGCGAGCACGAGGGCTATTCCACCTACGACGCAGTCATTCGAAGCCAACCGCGTCCGGCTGCGGCCGATTCTGATGACGACACTCTCGATCGTCGCCGGGCCTGATCCCGACAGCGATCGGCATCGGCGTCGGGCGCCTCGCAGCGATCGGCGATCGCGGTCACGATCATCGGCGGCCAGACGCTCTGTCTGCTTGCTGACGCTGCTGGTGGTGCCGGTCGGTTATTCGTATGTCGAGCAGATGACCGAATACTTCCGCCGCAGGAAGCGCGGTGAGACGATCGCCGCGACTGCGCCGGCGATGGGCGACTAGGCCGCGCGAAATAAATTCTCAGACTTTTAAAGCGAACACCGATAAGCCTCCTGAAGTAAATCCAGGTTCCTAATGGAGGACTTAATGAAGTGTTTCTTCGTCGCGGCCGCGGCTCTGGTACTCGGAGTCGGCGCGAACGCGACAACGATAACGGCGACGGGGACCAACCCCGCGTCAACTCACAACTTGTCGGCAACAGCAGATTTCAACTTCAGCGGATCGCAGCTGATCCTCACGCTGACAAACAACAATCCCGCAGGCGTTCCGTCAGACATTCTGACGGGTATCTTTTTCGACCTCAGCGGAAATCCCAGCCTGACGTATGTGAGCGGAGTAACCGCTTCGGGCTCATGTATAACCGGGAGTACGTGTCCTCCGGCAGTAGATGTGAAGACCATTAATGAGTGGAGATTTGCTCAGTCTCTGAGCACTCCGCTAACCGGGATTACGGAGCACTATGGTGTCGGCACAGCCGGCTTCGGTATCCTCGGCGGAGGAGGCGGGGGCCAGCAGTTTAATTACGGGTTGGTGAACGGGCTCGTCAGTCCCAATCCCCCTGTCGCTGGCGGCACTTTCGTCGATGATTCCGTGCAGCTGACGTTTAATCTCACTCCAGGCTCGTACACGGTATCGAACGTGAGGTTCCAGTATGGTACCTCGCTCGAGGAACCTTCACTCACGGGTCGTACAGCGGGAGCCGTTCCGGAGCCGGGGACCCTGATGACTCTGTCCACCGGGTTTGGAATGGTTGCGACCGGTATGTGGTTCCGGCGCAGGAAGCGCAGCTAAAACCTTTTCGGGCAGGGAGCGATCCGGAGTCGCATCCCTGCTAATCTTCGAAGTAGCCGAGGCTGCTATCTCCCGAGCGCCTGGGCAACGGCTCTCTCTGCCAGCGGCTGAATCGCGTCGTAACCAGCGTTATTCGGATGCAGGCCGTCATTGGTGTAGTCCTTCCTCAGCACACCCGCTTCGTCCTGAAGCGGGGGCCAATAGTCCAGATACACATGCCCGTTTTTGGCCGCATACGCCTTGATCCAGACATTCAGTTGCTTAATCGTCTCGTTCGGCCGGCGGTCCGTCTGCTTCCGGTGATAGTCGGAAACTGGCATCACCGAGCACAGCACAACCTTGATCCCATTTGCCGTCGCCAGTTCGGCCATGGACTGCAGGTTCCCTTCGATATCCTCGAGCGTCATCGGACCGGTATTTCCGGCGATGTCGTTCGTGCCGGCCAGGATCACGACCGCCTTCGGCTTCAGCGCAATTACGTCGGGTCGGAAACGAATCAGCATCTGGGGCGTCGTCTGCCCGCCGATGCCGCGATTGATATATGGTTTGCCGGGAAAAAACTTTCCGGCTGTCCGGCCCCAGGCGTCGGTGATCGAGTCGCCCATAAAGACAACACGGTCTTCACCGGGCGCTGGTGGCTGGACCTTGGCGTTGTCGGCGCGGTAGCGTGCCAGATTCGGCCAGTCTCGCAGGACTCGCTGCGCCCGTTCGAGGTCGGTTCTCAGCTTTGCTGTATCCTCGGTCGTTGTCGTGGCTGAAGTCGGGGGTGTGGTCGCGGTCGGCGCGGCTGACTGGCTGTACGCCGCAGCCAGAACGCACAGGAATGTTGAGGCAATTCGGAACACGAACCTGTTATATCAGCGTTTCCGGTCGGGTGGTACCCTCAAAAAGGAAGCCCCTCAGACTTTTTCTGAAGTTCTTACGTCTTCATTCACGGAGCCGGATCACAGTTGATTTTTCGCGAGGTAGAAGACCGCGACCTGATCGAACAGGCTCGGCGGGGAAAGGTGGAGGCCTACAACCTCCTCGTATCTCGCTGGGAAAAGCGAATCTATAACTACCTGCTTCGCCTGGTCAAAAACCGGGAGGATGCGCTCGATCTCGCCCAGGATGTCTTCCTCAAGGCCTACCAAAACCTTAGAAAACTGGAAGATCCGGGGCGCTTCGGCCCATGGCTGTATCGGATCGCACACAATGAGGCCTACTCTTCGTTGCGGAAGAACCGCCCGGAGACGGACCTCGAGGATGCCGAATTCGAGCCGTGGGTCCAGCCGGGACCCAGCCGGCGCATGCTGCCTATAGAGGTCAGTCTTGCGGTGGAGCGCGCGATGAATGTGCTGTCCAGCGACCAGCGAGAGGCGGTCGTGCTGAAGGTGTACCAGGGATTTAAGTTTGAGGAGATGGCCGAAATCCTCGGCTGTCCGGTCTCGACTGCGAAGTCCCGCCTGTATACCGCGCTCGATTTGCTGAAAGGCACGCTGTCTTCGGTTCACATGAGAGGTGCTGAATGAGTTGCTCACCCTTTGATCTGAGGGATTATTTCTTCGGGGAGCTTTCGCTCTCCGAACGTTCGGCCACGGAAACCCACCTTGCCGCCTGCATCGCCTGCCGCGAAGAGCTGGCAAAGCTGTCGGACCTGAAGACGTGTGCTGCTCTCGGCTTCGGCCGACGAGGAGCCGCAGCGGCGCATCGCGTTCGTGTCCGACAAAGTATTCGAACCGCGCTGGTGGCAGCGGTTGTGGACATCAGGTCCTCAACTCGGCTTCGCAGGGGCAGCGATGCTCGCAGTCGCCATTCTTGTCCATGGCGTGCTGGTCCGGCCCGTTCCGGCGGCGCAGGCTCCGCTTCCTGTGCCTGTAGCCAAGGCTCCGGCGCCCGCAACAGCCACTGTCGACAAAGCCGCCATCGAAACGGAAATCGAGCGGCGTGTGCAGACCGAAGTAGCCAAAGCAGTAGCCGCGCACGACTCTGAGCAGAGGACCAAAGTTCTCGAGTTCGTCAATACAAGGCTCCAGAAATCCGAACGCCGCAATAGCCGGCAACTCGTGCTGATCGAGGAATACCTGGAGAAACTCGACAAACGGAACGCAACCGTTCAGAGAGCGATGTTGCTCAATGAGTAGCCGACTGCGAATTGCCCTCGTCGCGCTTGCATGTGTCGCGGTTGGATGTGCGGCAGCAGTGGGCGCCGGAGCCGTCGCCGCAACCACCGGCATGTCCCGCGCAAAGCTGCGCAGTGCCGAGGTGACGGGAGACTCGCGTTTCCAGACGATGCTCAATGACGATCCGTCATCGCTGCTCGGTCCGACCCGCGCGGTGTATCTTCCTGGTTACGGCATGGTCTTCTCTGCCGAACTTGACCTCGCTCCCCGGTTTACCCCAAACCCCTTCCGCCCGTCGTTCTCGAAAGAAGAGATCGCGCGAATTCGGGAACTAAAACAGCATCGCCTGGTGACCGTCCGTGATGGCATGCGAAATCTCATGGTGACCTGGGCGGCAAACATCGATATCCCGGCGAACGAAAACGTCGCGCTCTCGGTGACGATCCCGTACTCGAAGGTCGAGGACTCGGAAGGTCTTCCACGTCAGATCGTGATGTCGGCCGACCGGGCAACGCTTCGCTCCGGCAATGCCGGCGCCATCAATTCCGGCTTCAGGGTTCAGGAGTACTTCTAATCGTATGCAGGCAGTTTCCGGCGCGCCGACTCCGCAGCGCATCGGTGAAATCCTTCTGTCGCGGGGCGTGGTGTCGAGCGATGATCTGGTACGTGCTCTCGAATTGCAGAAGGAGCGCGGCGAAAAGATAGGCCGCATTCTCGTTGACGCCGGCTTCTGCGCCCAGCGTGATGTTCTGCACGCCCTCTCGGATCAGCTGAACGTTCGGTTGATAACGATCGAAGGTCCGCCGGCAGTTTCGCCCGAAACCGAAAAGCTGTCCCCCGATTCCTCCGGCAGTTCCGCTGCCTGCCGGTTGCGCTTCACGAATCGACACTGACGCTCGCGATGGCCGACCCGCTCGATTTCGAAACGCTCGCCGCGGTCCGCACTTTTACCGGTCTGCACATCGAGCCAGTGCTCGCCGCCGAGCAGGAAATCGTGGATGCCGTCGACCGCTATTACGGGGAGTCGGCCCGAAGCGGCAGCGCAGCGAAGAGTTCCTCGGTGAAGACGGCCAGATGTCGGAAGATCTCGAGCATCTTCGCGACATGGCCAGCGAAGCGCCGGTCATCCGTCTGGTGAACGCGATGATCGCGCAGGCCGTCGAAAAGCGGGCCAGCGACATTCACATCGAGCCGTTCGAGAAAGAGTTTCGCATCCGCTACCGCGTGGACGGCGTGCTGTACAATCAGGAACCGCCGCCGCGAGAACTGAAGGCCGCCATCATCTCGCGCGTCAAGCTGATGGCGAAGCTGAATATCGCCGAGCGCCGGCTGCCGCAGGACGGCCGCATCAAGATCAAGACGCTGGGCCGCGAGGTCGATCTTCGCGTCTCCACGCTGCCGACGCTGTACGGCGAAAGCGTCGTCATGCGTCTGCTGGACCGTTCTGCGGGCGACTTCTACGATCTGCGGCGTCTCGGATTCGACGAGTCACATGCTGAGCCGCGATGGAGCACTTTACACGTCGCTGCCGCACGGGATCTTTCTGGTTACCGGTCCGACAGGGAGCGGCAAATCGACCACGCTTTATTCCGCGCTCAAGCGCATCAATCAGCCCGACAAGAAGATCATCACGATCGAAGATCCGGTCGAGTATCAGATGGACGGGATCAATCAGATCCACGTCAATCCGCAGATCGGTCTGACGTTCGCCGCGGGCCTTCGGCATATCGTTCGTCAGGACCCCGACGTCATCATGGTCGGCGAAATTCGCGACCGCGAAACGGCCGACATCGCGATCCGGCCGCGCTAACCGGACACTTCGTGTATTCGACGCTGCACACCAACGACGCTCCGAGCGCGATCACACGACTGAGCGATATGGGCGTCGAGAACTACCTGATGTCGTCATCGCTGGTGGCGGTACTCGCGCAGCGTCTGGTGCGGACCATCTGCAAGAATTGCCGGCAGCCCGCTGGGAGCGCGATCACGCCCTACGGCGAAACCATCGAGAGCTTGCGCGGGGCGGGCTGCGAGCTCCTGCTTTGGCACCGGACACATCGGCCGCGTCGGCATCTTCGAGATGATGGAACTCAACGACGAAATCCGGCGCATGATCATGCGTGGCGATGATGCGGTATCGCTCACGGCCGCAGCGAAGAACAATGGCATGCGCAACACTCCGCGAAGACGGCTGGATCAAAGTAGCCGAAGGCGTGACGACCGCTGACGAGGTTATGCGCGTCACGCAGGAGTTCTAATCGAGCGTGGCGACTACCTTCCATTTCCGGGCAGTAGCTCCCGACGGCAAAGTTCGCACAGGAATTCTGCACGGCGACACTGAGAAGGTTGTCGCCCAGGAACTGCGCAAGCAGGGCCTGACTCCCGTCTATGTCGGAGCCCAGGAAAAGCGTTCCATCGATCTCAAGCTCCCGGTCTTCCTGAACCGGGGCCGACGCCGCGACGTTCTGTTTTTCACGCAGGAACTATCGACACTGCTGAACGCCGGCGTGCCGCTCGACCGCGCGCTTTCCATCACCAGCGAACTCACAGAGCGCGTGCAGTTCCGGGTCGTAGTTGGCGACATTATCCGCGTTCTCAAGGGCGGCAAATCGCTCGCGGACAGTCTCGCAACGCGTCCGGATTACTTCTCCGACCTGTTCGTAAACATGGTCCGAGCGGGCGAGGCGTCCGGCTCACTCGCTGCCGTCTTCGACCGGCTGGCCGAATTCGAGCGCACCCGCGACGACCTCCGGAATTACATCATCTCGTCCATGGTTTACCCCTGCCTGCTGGCACTGGTCGGCGCTGGCTCGATTGCATTCCTTCTGACCTTTGTGGTCCCGCGCTTTGCATCGGTGTTCCAGGAATCCCACATGAAGATGCCGTTGCCGACCATGCTCATGCTCGAATCCAGCAAGATGCTGCAGCGGTATGGCTGGATGGCACTCATCGCCCTCAGCTGTAGTCGTCGCCGTTGTGCAGGGTGCGATTCGTACCGATGGGGGCCGTCTTTGGTGGCACGGATTCCAGCTCAGGATTCCGGTACTCGGGGACGCGCTCCGAAAGGCCGAGGTGGCGAGGTTTGCCAGAGCGATGAGCACGCTTGTAGCGAACAGCGTGCCTCTGGTCCAGTCACTGGCCATTGCCGGCGCCACTCTCGAACAACAAGCGAATCGCCGGCTCACTGGGAATCGTCTCCGCAGGCGTCCGCCGAGGCGAAGGACTGGCCGCACCGCTTCGCCGAACAGGAGAATTTCCGCCGCTCGCCGCGCACCTGCTCAGCGTCGGTGAAGAGACCGGACGGCTGGACGCGATGTTCGCCAGAATGGCCGACATCTACGAAACTGACACCCGCTCCGCGATCCGGCGCTTCACGTCCCTGTTCGAACCGATCGTGATTCTGGTGATGGGCATCATCGTGGGAGCTCTGATTTTAAGCATGCTGCTGGCGATCACCAGCATCAACGAGGTCGCGATTTAAGGAGACTATGACAGACACGTTGGAATTACGCCAGCGACGCCGGGCAAAACAGGCCGGCGTCACGCTGATCGAAATGCTGGTCGTGGTCACGATCATCGCGCTGTTTGCCGCGCTGGTCGCTCCGCGAATGCTGGGCCGTGCTGACGCTGCTCGTGTCACGGCCGCGCGTTCGCAGATCAACTCGTTCATGACTGCGCTCGGCGCATACAAACTCGATACCAGCACGTATCCGACAACCGAAATGGGTCTCGCCGTGCTCCGCGTGAAGCCACAGAATGTGCCCTTGTGGAATGGCCCGTATCTGCCGCAGGAAGTGCCGCTCGATCCGTGGCAGCGGCCTTACATCTACAAGTATCCCGGCGAGCACGGCGATGAGCCCGATCTCATCAGCTATGGAGCCGATGGCCAGCCCGGCGGTGAAGGCACCAATGCCGACATCGTCAGCTGGAAGAACAATTAGCATCTTTAGATGAATCGCGCAGTACGACAGGCCGGAGTCACCATCGTCGAGATGATGGTCGTTGTTTCGATCATCGGCCTGATTGCTGCGATTGTATTTCCGTCCTTCAGTGCCGGGCATCGAGTCGGTCCGCATGACCTCGGCGACCGACTCCATCGCGTCATTCCTGAACTCGGGGCTGGAGCGCGCGGACCGGCGCCAGCAGATGATCGAGATCACAGTCTCCGTCCCGGAGAACTCGTTGACCATGCGTTCCACTGAGCCGGGATTTGTTCGGAGCCTGGTCGTGCCCGACGGAGTCACCATCGTTCGCATGGTTCCTCCGCCGGTCTCAGGACAGGACGAGCCGACCCGGTCCTTTTACATCTATCCCGCGGGAGCAATTCCCGCAATCGGAATCGAAATCGCAAACAGCCGGGGCAAGCACCGCATCGTGCGGATCGAGCCCACATCCGGAGCGGCGCAGACTCAAGACCTCCCGCAGCAATGATCAGGCGTACCAAAACCGCACAACTCGGTTTCACCCTGCTCGAACTGCTGGTTGCGACGGCCATCATGGCAATGGTTGTTGCTGGCGCGCTCTCTGCGCTCTCGGCTACCATGCGCAACGCGAGTCGCCTGAAGGACTATGACCGAGCGGCAATGCTGGGCCGCCGCAAACTCGACGAATTGCTGGTCGATCGTAAGCTCCCGAAACTGGTTCCGATGCAGGGGACGTGGGACCCCGCCTATACCAACGGGAAAGCCTCGGGATGGACAGCACGGATCGTTCCGTTTGAATGGCCTCCGAATGTTGCGCCCCGGTATCGAGATTCTTGAACGTATTCAACTCCAGGTCTGGTGGAGTGACCAGGACAACGACCACCGAACATTGACACCTGGAAGGCTTTCGACGAGCCGTCCTCACTCCGGCCGAATCGCCGCCGGAGCATTACAACCGCAGCCATGAGTCATCGTCGATACAAGAATCAGCGGGGCGTGACAATGCTCGAACTGATGATCGCCATCACTCTGCTCAGCGCTGCTGTCGACCGCCATGCTGTTTGCGATCCGTATAGGTCTTAACTCGCTCGGCAAGACGAACACCTATTTCACGGATATGCGGCGAGTGATAGGCGTCGATCGAATCCTGACCGAACAGATCGCCGGCTACATACCGGTAGCGGGCATGTGCGGAGGAGCGGAAGGCATGCAGCCGCAGACCTGTGCTGATGTTCCAGGGCGATCCGCAGACCATGCGCTTTGTTTCGAGTTACTCGCTCAGCGATGCCGCCAGAGGCCTTCCCCGGCTTCTCGAGTATCAGGTGATCCCCGGTGAGGACGGAACCAGCGTTCGACTGGTCGTTAATGAGATCGTCTATACCGGACCCGTCAGTACGCTCGGTGCGTGCGCCGGCATCGCACCGAATCCTTTGACGAACACCGTGGGGCCGGCATGGCGTCCGGTTGCGATCGGTCCCGGTTCGTTCGTACTCGCAGACAAGCTGGCACACTGCAGCTTCACATACAAAGAGGAAACCGAGCCGAATCAGCCTGACAAGTGGTATCCGCACTGGCCCCGCGAGTTCGTGCCGGCTGCTGTCCATATCGACTGGGCTCCGCTGCAGCCGGATCCGTCGCATCTGCAACTCCCGCCCGTAACACTCCCGTTCCGTCCGAAACGTAACCCGCTCGTGGGAGAGATGCGCGATTGATGGAAAATGACCGTCCAGCCCGCCAGCGACGCCCGCGCAGCGAGGAGGCGCACTCCTTGCCGTCCTCTGGATCTCGGCCGCCCTAACCGCAATCGCCTTCGCAATGGCGAATACCGTCCGTACCGAAACCGAACGGACCAGCACCTTCTCCGAAGGCGTCCGCTGCTGGTACCTCGCCAGCGGAGGAGTAGAGCGGATGTGGCTGTGGGTCAGCTGGGGTGGCGGGGCCGTTCCACAACGAGGACGGCAAGCCGAAATTCTTCGTCGAGGGTATCCCCCGCTACACCATGAATTTCCCGACCGGCGTAGCGAACGTGGAAATCATTCCGGAGACGGCCAAACTGGGTCTCAACAGCGCCAGGCCCGACGACATACTCCGTCTGGTCACAGCTCTAACGCAGGACCCTGCACGCGCTCAGGGGATTACAGCGGCGATCGTCGACTGGCGTACCGGCGAATCCCAACGCCCTGACCCTTTTCGACCAGTATTATCTTTCGCTCACTCCGTCTTTTCGTGCCCGGCACGCGTCATTCGAACAGACGGAAGAGTTGCTTCTGGTGCGCGGGGTCACGCCCGATCTGTTTTACGGCTCCGCAACCCACGACGAGAGCGGTCGGCTGATTCCTCAGCCGGGCTTGCGCGACTGCCTGTCTGTCTACGGCTCCGACTCGATGATCGACATCAACCATGCCGAACCGCCCGTGCTCGCAGCTATCGGTCTGCCCCCGGACGTAATCACGCAGATCATCGCGCACCGCACCGCCGCTGCCCTATCGCAGGCAGGAAGAACTCAATCCTCTGATGCAGTTCGCCGGACCTGGTGGCACGGCGCCTGACAATAGGTGGCAACTCCATCTTCACGTTCCGGTCTACCGGGCGGCTGCGCCTTCCGGACGGGCGGCTTTCGGACATGAGCCGTACCGTAAGCGCGACGCTCAAGTTTCACCAGAAACCCGTAAATACACCGCCCGTCGAGATGCTGCGCTGGTATGACTACTGATCCTTCTGCCGTTACTGACCACTCGGCGGCTGACAGCGGCCTCCTCACAACGTGGTCCGTCAGCCCTTCGGCCGCGGCCGGCATGAGCCGCTGGATCGGCGTTCGGCACTGGCGTCGGCATTGAGATCCGGGACAAAGATCTTCAGGTCACGATCGTGCGCGTCCGTCCATCCGAAGTCGGCGTGCTCGGAGCGGCAACCGTCACCGACTTCCGCACACGTCCCGCGGCGGAATGGGGCACCGAGTTAACGGCCTTCCTTCGCAAGCTGAGCGTCGGCCACGTCGCCGCCACTGTTCTGTTGCCCCGCCGCGACGTCATTGTTCGCGCCGTCCATATGCCCGGCGTGACGGACAGAGATCTCGAATCCGCTGTCCGGCTCCAGATCGATTCGCTTCATCCTTTCAGTGACGAAGACGTGACGTTCAGCTTCGCCCGCATCGGCAAGACTCCGTATGTGCTCGTCGGTATCGCGCGGCGCCCTGTGATCGACTCGTACTCCGCACTGTTCGCCGAAGCCGGGATCAAAGTCGCTTCCTTCACGTTCTCAGCCGCTGCTCTGTACAACTCACTCCGGGTGATCACAACGCCGCCCGAGGAATTCGTTGCGGCGCACGCAGGTGCTGCTGGTATCGAGGTATACGGCGAGAGCGAAGGACGACCGCTGTACTCGGCAGTGCTCCCGGCCGCACTGGACCGCGCCGTCTGCGATCGCCCGTGCGGAATTGCGGCTTGCCGCAGGAAGTGTCCGCGTTCCACGTGACTGAGCTACTGCCGCGGCCCTCGCTGTTTCCGGAGGATTACGATCCCAAATCCCAGCGCTTCGAGGAGAATGCGCTGCCATACGCGACGGCACTGGCGGGAGCGTGTCCCTGGTTCGGCATTGAGGCGAACCTGCTTCCGCCGGAACTGAGGAAGGCGCAGTTCACGCGTCCGGCTGATTCCGACGATCACGCTTGCCGTGATTCTTGGCATCCTTGCTCGTGCTGCTTGTGACACAGCAGAGCTGGGCAGACAGCCGCTATCTCAACGTGCTGCAGATCCAGATCCGCAAGTACGAACCGGTGTCGAAGAAAGCCGAGTCGCTCGATCGGAGAATCGCCGCGACTCGCGCGCGTTCGCAAAGCCTCGATGACTTTAAGCGCCGTGCCGCGACTCGACATTGACTCTCTGGCCGAAGTGACGAAGCTGATTCCGGCTCCCGGTTACGTCACCACGTTCGACATGGATCGCAGCACGCTGCAAGTCGGAGGCGAGGTGGATCAGGCCGCAGCGCTGCTCGACAAGTTCGATGCATCGCCGTTGTTCGACAAATCGGAGTTCACCATGCCGATCAGCCGTGGTGCTGCGGGCGATATCTTCCGCATTCGGACGCAGCGGACCGTGCCGTCTCCGAACGCGCCCCGCGCCCGCAGCAGCAGCGGCACCGCGGTCTGCGGCGAAGCCGCCTGAGCAACAACCCGGAGCTGCAACCGCAAAGCCTCAGGGACAGCAGCCCGGGGCAGCGGCGCCTCCGAAACCGGCACCCAACCCGTTCTCCGGAGGAGTTCGGAAATGAGGCTCTCGGATCGCGATCGCCGTGCCGTGATGCTACTGCGTTCTCGAGTTCGCTGTTATCGGTAGGCTACTGGTGGTCGACGCGTGACACCACGCCGGCTATCGTCGGGGCGCCGGGCGTGAATTCCATCCCGCTCGCGGAGAAGCGTCTTCAGCACCTGCGGCAAGTTGCCGCGACAGTATCCGGCAAAGAGCAGGTTCTCCAGCAGGTCACAACCGAACTCGCCAGCCGCGAGAAGAATCTGATTCAGGCAGAGACCGCAGCGCAGGCCGCAGGCGCACCTTCTCCAGATCATCCGGAAGATCGCGAAGAGTCCGCGACATCAACATCGAACTCGCAACACCGAAATCGGTAAGGTGCAGCCGTATGGTGACAGCTACGGCGAGGTCAACATTGCTGTCAATTTCGAGGCGCGTATCGAGCAGCTCGTGAATTTCCTTTCCGAGCTGACGGCGCAGAAGGAACTCATCGGGACCACCGACATGCACATCGGCACGGCGAATCCGAAGCAAAAGACAATGCCCGTGCGCATCACGATCTCCGCGCTGGTTCGCAAGGAACTGCTGCCGGAGAAGAAGGGGACGGGCCTGTGAGAAAGAATCTCTGGCTCCTCGATTTCTCCTGCTCGCGCTGATTGCTGTGGTCGCGATGACGCTTCGCGATCGCTGGACTGCGGCGGAGACGCGTGAACAGGCTCTGTTGCGGCAAATGATTCCGACGGCTCCGCCGCCTGCGCTCCCTCCGCTTCCGGGCGTCACGCCAATTACGGCGTCTGCGTATTTCGACGTAGCGGATCAGCTCGTCTTCTCGCGGGATCGCAGTCCAGTCGTGATCCTCGATCCGCCGCCGCCTCCACCGCCGCCGCCAAAACCGAAGCCGATGCCAGACCTTCCGCTTGCTTACGGCGTCTTAGATTTGGGTACCGGATCTGAGAATCATCCTGGCCGAAAAAAGTGGAGCGCCGCATCACGGATATCAGCCGGGTCAGACGATCGGTGCATTTAAGATCGTGGAACTGACACCGACCGAGATCACGTTCGACTGGGAAGGCAACAAGGTGACTCGCAAAATCGAGCAACTGCTCGACCGGGCCGCCCCAACGACTGCGCGGCTCAGCCTGCTGCGGCAAAGCCAGCGGAGCCCCCGAAGCAGCTTTCGACGATGGCTCCGCTAAAAGCGGGTCCCGGGTACCGAGTTAGGTGAAAAGACAAGGGCCTGCGTGCCCGGCGACACAAATCCGCCGGGAACCGTGCAGGACGGATTCAAGAAAGGTAGTTACCAAAACTCCGTTCGGCGATTCATGCCGCTGGGAAGCGGTCCAGTAATGGTGAGTAAATGATGATCAAACAGATTGCAGCAGTCGCGTTTTTGAGCGTCGGCATATTGTTCGCCGCGAACCCTCCGGGCGTTCCGAAGGATGCGAAGGAAACAGCCCCCGGTCAGTACCGGTCAGTCGATAAGGACGGCAAGACGTGGGTCTACCGCAAGACTCCCTTCGGCATTCAGAAGTTCGAAGACAAAGCTGCTCCTCAGTCTCCGGCAGCGGAAGCGGCAAACAAAGCGGCCGAGGCGCACGAAGCCGCCGCGACAGCAACTCCGGGCACAACAATGCCGACTCCTTTCGGCGAGACGAAGAGTCGCGCCGCTGTTCCGGTGAAGATCACCGAAGAGGGTGACACGCTGAAGTTCGAACGGCCGACTCCATTCGGCTTGCAGCGCTGGACCCGCAAAAAGACCGAACTGACTGAATGCCGAAGCTGCAATGTGGCAGGCACAGCGCTCGAACAATAGTTCCGCCAACGCAAATGAACATTCGTTGCCTGTGCAGCGGATCCGCTGGTTCGCCTCACGTCTCGCTTTTGTCCTGTTCATGGTGGAAACTGCTTCGCCGCAGGTTCTGCCGCCCGGCTTTGGTCGTCAGCTCGCCGACGGGTCAGCCGCCGCCGCAACAACAGCCGCAGGCGCAGACGCCGCAGCAGCCGGGAAACGCGACGAACACCAACGCCGCTCCTGCGCCGCAGGCCGCGACGCCAGGTCAGTTTACAGGTCCGCGTCCTGGAACCGGTGGTCTCAATCTGGCGAACGCATCCTTGCGCGAGGTTATAGACATCCTTGCGCAGCAGCTAAAGATCAGCTATGTGCTTGATCCTCGTGTTCAGGGAAGCGTGACCATCAATACTTACGGCGAGACAAAGCCGATCGACAATCGCGCTCTGCTCGACACCATCCTGAGGATCAACGGCTACGCCATGATCCCGCAGGGCGACATTTTCCGTATCGTTCCGCTCACCGATGTTCTGCGGATGCCGGGTCTCAAACCCGAGCTGAACGCAACAAACACATCCGCTATTCCCGATGACGACCGGACAATGCTGAACCTGATGTTCCTGAAGTATGCCACGGTCGATGAACTCGCGAAATTGCTGACCGAGTTTTTGACTGAATCAGGAAAGATGTGGTCGTATCCGCCCGCAAATTTGCTGCTGATTCAGGACAGCCGTCGCAACATGCGGCGACTGCTGGACCTCATCTCGTTATTTGACAGCGAGTCGTTCGCAAATCAGCGGGTGAAACTCTTCGAGGTCAAAAACAGTCGGCCGAGTGATGTAGCCAGGGAACTCGACGGCATCCTGAAGGGCATCTCTCTCAACGAGAAGAGCTCGCCCGTGAAGCTGCTTCCGGTGGATCGCATCAATACTCTGATCGCAGTTGCGCCCAATCCCGGTGTGTTCAAAACCGTTCAGGACTGGCTAAATAAGCTGGACATCGCGGTGAGCGAGACGGCAGGTTCCGTAGATAACTTTGTGTATCGGGTAAGGTTCGGTTCCGCACCCACTCTCGCAATGGCAATCATGGCGCTCTATAGCAACAACCCGATGTACACGATGTCGCTCATGGCACAGTTCGGATCCATGAGTGGCGGCATGGGTGGCGGCGGCCCCTACGGCGGAGGCGTCTTCGGCGGCATGGGCGGTATGGGCATGGGCGGTATGGGTATGGGTGGCATGGGCATGGGTGGCATGGGCATGGGCGGCATGGGCATGGCCGGCATGTACGGTGGTGGCGGTGGCATGTATGGCGGCGGAAACTATGGCGGCGGCTATGGTGGCGGAACGTACGGATCGGCGCCCTATAGCGGTCCAATGGCTACACTTCCATCCCCTGCTACAGCCGCTGCAGCTGCGAGTGGTGTTGGCGCGAACGTCACCGGCGGCAACCTTACTGGACAGTATCTGGGGAACGCCCCGGTAGGCATGCCCGTAATGGATGCCCGGATACCCAGAATCATTCCGAACCCTTTCGACAACACTCTGCTGATCCAGGCGACACGCACCGAGTACGAAGGTATTTTGAAGCTGCTGCATGACATCGATGTCCCGCCCCGGCAGGTTCTCATCGAAGCGAAGATATATGAGGTGACCCTGACCGGTGCGCTTAGCGCCGGAGTTTCGGCCTACCTCCAGGACAAGGGCGCCGCGATCCCCTCCGGTTTCTCGAAGAACCTCGTCGGAAACGCTACCAGTGCTGGTATCAATCTCACGTCCAGTGCTCTGGTCGGCGAAAGCTATCGGTTGCTGCTGTCTCTTAGCGCGAGCGAAGTTTCGCAACACGCTCGCGTAGTCTCGGCGCCGGCAATCATAGCTACCGACAGTGTTCCCGCAAACATCAACGTCGGCATTCAGGTGCCGACCCTAAGCTCGCAAGCTCTCACAGGTTTTCAGTCGAACGGCAGTTCCGTTTTCGCGAATAACATCACGAACCGCGATAGCGGCGTGACGATGTCAATTATGGCCAGGGTGAATCCCAGCGGCATCGTGACTCTTATAATCAATCAGGAGGTCAGCTCCCCGGTAGCACCAGCCGCGGGTGCTGCCATTCAGAGTCCATCGTTCTCGAAGCGAACGGTTCAGACGCAGGTGACCGTTCAGGATGGTGACACCGTTGCGATTGGTGGAATCATCAATGAGCAAAACACCTCGACTAACGCAGGCGTACCGTTCCTGAGCCGTCTGCCCATCGTCGGTTTCGCGTTCGGGTCGAGGCAATCTGACCGAACCCGGACGGAGCTCATCATCTTTATGACGCCCCGCGTCATCTACGATATGAACACGGTCAGTGAAGCGACGGATGAACTGAAGGGTCGTTTGCGGAAACTGAATAAGTACCTCAAGGACGAAGACAAGTAGCTGACCGGAATACAACGACAGCATTGAGGCCGCCGAAGGCGAACGAGTTCGATAGCGCGTACTCGGCCTGGTGTGGCCTCGATTCGTTTGGTACCACATCAAGGGCACATTGCGGGTCGGGTTCGCGATAGTTCGCCGTCGGCGGGATGCGGCCATGATGTAAAGCCAGCACCGCCGCTACCGCCTCCAGTCCTCCTGCTGCGCCGAGCGCGTGTCCGTGCATCGATTTGGTGGAGCTCACCAGAACTTTATCGCCGAAGACGGACCTGATTGCTGTGGTTTCAGTAGCATCGTTGGCGGTTGTGCCTGTTCCGTGCGCGTTGATATAGCCGACCTGCTGCGGTGTAATGCCAGCGCTCGCCAGGGCGGAGCGCATCGCGAGCGCCGCGCCATCGGGCGAAGGTTGCGTAATGTGGTGCGCATCCGACGACATTCCAAAGCCCGACACCTCTGCATAGATCCTCGCGCCGCGTCCCATCGCTGATTCCAAGTCTTCCAGAACCAGCATTCCTGCACCCTCTCCAAGGATCAGACCGAGGCGGTCTTTCGAGAACGGACGGCACGTATCCGGAGAAACAACCCGCATAGCTTCCCAGGACTTCAGAAAGCCGAAGGAGAATACAGCTTCACTGCCGCCTGTAATCGCAGCATCGGCAACTCCGGACTGAATCAGACTCACTGCCTGGCCAATTGCATGGTTCGCGGAGGCACAGGCCGTTGAGATCGTAAACACCGGGCCACGTATGCCGAAGTCCATCGAAATCTGACTCGCCGCACTGCTCGCCATAACGCGTGCGATCGTCAGCGGATTCACGCGCGGCTGGTTGCGGGCATAGAGATCGACATAGCCGTCGTCTGTTGTGCGTTGTCCCCCGCCTCCGCTACCCGTCACGATGGCGGTACGTTCTGGTGAAATCGTCAGGCCAGCGTCGCGCAGTGCTTCGCGCGCCGCTGCGAGGCCGTACTGCGCGAACGGATCCAGCAGCGACAGCAGCTTCGGGTCAAAGTGCTCTTCGGGAATAAAGCCTGACACCTCTGCCCCGTTGTGAAAGCGCATGGACCTTGTGTCCACAGTGGTAATCGGGCGGATACCGGACCGTCCGGCAAAGATACCCTCGCGAAACGATGCGAGATCAGGACCGAGAGCCGATACTGCTCCAAGGCCCGTTACAACAACTCTACGCACCGGCGATCAGCCATTCCACGCCGTCAGCAAGGTCGCCTACTGTCCTGACCGATTTGGCAGCGTCATCCGAAATGTTGATATTGAACTCCGTCTCAATCGCAAAGATGATCTGGATGGCGTCAAGCGAATCGATCTTTAACTCTTCGAAGGTGCTGTCCTTCGTAATGCCTTCGGCAGGTATTCGCTGAGTCTCTGCGAGTACGTGAATTACCCTGCCGAGAAGGTCGTCATTCATGATCTGTGATCCACTCTATCTCGTATCCGGCGTCGATCAGCTTTGGAACGACGATTCGAACCGCCTCGATCGTATTCGAGATATCGGGATTTTGCCGCAATTCACGACCGTCATGAAGACACAGGATGCCGCCCGGTGAAGCTCCCTTCAGGATCTTGTGTGCAACACGGTCGGCGGGCAGAGTCCAATCATTTCCAATCACGGTCCACATAACGCCCGTAAGGCCGAGATTACGCTGAACCGGGCCGAGCCCCGGCCACCGTACGCCATATGGCGCTCGAAACCAGCGTGGTCGCACGCCTGTCGCGTCAAAGATGGTCTGCTGTGCCGCAGCGATCTCGGCGCGAATGAAACCTGGGCGTTTGAGCCAGAGACGTGCATGATGTTGCGTGTGGTTCCCGATGCTGTGACCTGCATCGCGCACCGCTGTAGCGATGTGCGGCAGCCTCAGGACATGTGCACCACACATGAAGAACGTTGCCTTTACGCGCAGCCGCTCGAGGACTTCGAGCAACTGCGGCGTGCTCTCGCTCGGTCCGTCGTCGAAGCTGAGCGCGAGGCGGCGCCTGTTGCCTGGCACGCGCCAGATGGAGTCTGCAAACACAGTCGATGAGCGTCCTCTCACGGCCCATGACATGCCGGCCGCGGCGGCCGCCGCAGTAATCGCTAATGCTGGTCCGACCACTGCACGCTGTGATCTCCCGAAACAGACCAGGTCTGTGACGGAGAGTTGATCGAGAAGGATGACCATGGACCGGGAATCCATGGATACTTCTCGACGACCTTCTCGTTGATTCCGACGCCGAGGCCCGGACCTCGGGGCACAATGAGGTCGCCGTGGTCGATATGCAACGGTTCGCTGAGGATTTGCGCAGCCATCGGGAAGGCGTACATGAACGTTTGCTTCGGCGTTGAGTAACAGGGGTACTCAAGCCATTCCACAACGGTTTCAGGCCAGCAAATGCCGAGATGGGCAGCAGCCATGACCTCGAGTGCCGTGCCCCAGCTATGGAACGCAAATTTGAGACTGCCCGAAGCGATCTCAGGCAGAATGCGCCGGGCGAGCGGATATCCCCCCTGACAGACTACATCCATCTGCACGTAATCGACGCTTCCGGTCGCGATCAGATCGAGGTAGCCGGGTTCGTCAGGCTCGTGCTCTCCGGAAGCGAGGGGAACGAGGTTTTCTTCGCGCAGCTGCCGATAACTTTCGTGCTCTTGCGGTGGAAGAGGCTCTTCCAGCCATGCGATCTCGTACTCCGACATCTCTTCTGCGACGCGGCGAACCACCTCCAGCCCGTAATTGCGGTCGCCCATCCGCCACCAGGTATGCGCGTCGATCATCAGGTCAAAAGCCGCACCGGTTGCGTCCCGCATCTGGCGGACGGCTTCGACGTCGCCTTCCGGTCCGAGAGCCGGGCGCATTTTGTAAGCTCGGAAACCAAGCGCCGCGACCGCCGCGGCTTCTTCGGCATACTTCTCCGGTGGCATATACATTCCCGCGCTGCCGTACAGACGTATTCGATCGCGTACGCGGCCACCGAGCACTTCGCTGAGGGGCATGCCTCGTGCCTTCCCGAGCAGGTCGTACAGCGCAATTTCGACCGAGCAATACGTTCGCGACAGATGCTCATTCGGCTTTGCCGTGCGATGGAAGAGAACACGGAGCGCATCGGGATCGCCAAGGGTCTTGTCTGCAAGAAACGGACCGATGCTGCCGGTGACAGCGTCACGTGCGGCCTCTGTTCCCTGACCGGGAGCATAACCGACCAGTCCGTTGTCACATTCCACCCGAATCAGCATCGCGTCGCGCTTATAAATCTTGCGTTCGCCGCCGTAGTAGTTGAGCGTGATCGGTTCCGGGAACGGATACGAGAGCAGAAACGCCTGTACGCTGCGGATCTTCATGCCTTCAGTTTCAGCGTCGTGTAACCAGGCAGGAATGTCAACAGGGTCCGCCGTGCTAGTCTGCTAGCTTGCCTCGCCTGCGAGACTCGTCCCGGCTGGTTTCCGTTCTGCTCGTGGTCGTGATTGCAATTCAACTTTGCCTCCTGATTACAACAGCGTTACGCAAGCCGTTCTGGTTCGACGAGATGCTGACATATCACGTCTCCGGGCTCGAGTCATTTAGTCGCGTTCTCGATGCACTGCGAGCCGGCGTAGACGGTATGCCTCCGGCATACTATTTGGCGGTCCGGCTTGCGAGAATGCTTCCGATTAGCGAGCAAATTACGCTCCGGCTTCCGTCAATTATCGGTTACTTTCTCACGTTAGCTGGCGTGTACTGGTTTATTGCCAAACGGATGGGGCGAATGGCGGGATTCGTCGGCGTGCTGTTGGTGGCGATTTCTCCGTTTCGGACGATGGCAGTCGAGGCCCGCTCGTATGCGTTGCTGGCCGGCGTTCTTGCAGTTGCCGCGGCAGTTTGGCAGCGAATCGGTGAGCGACGCCTGTTCACACCTCTGCTTGCCCTTTGCCTTGCCGCGGGTGTTTCACTGCATCACATGGCCGTCGTTACAGTTTCGGGCTTTGTACTTGGGGAGACGTTGTTCTCGGTGAGACAGCGCAAAGTGCGCCCGGGCGTCTGGGTTGCGTTTGGAATTTCTCTGATTCCGTTTCTGCTGAATTTGCCAACGCTGCTCCATTTCAAGGCGGTTTTAGGTACTCATTTCTGGACACGGCCGTCGCTCGGCGGAGCGTTTTCGACTTACGCCGAGTACAGCAACATGGATGTGGCTCTGTTATTCGCAGTGATGCTGCTGTTCCTTGGAAGTGTAATCTCGCGGGGTCGTTCCGACACGCCTCTGCCTGTCCATGAAGCGGCACTGGCAGCCGCTTTCCTGGTCTATCCAATGGCTTTGCAAATGCTGACGAAAGTTGCCGGCGGCGGCTATACTCCGCGTTACGGATGGCCAGTCGTTCTTGGTCTGGCGGTCGCATTCGTTTACCTGCTGCAGAGCGTTCGGGCTCCGTTCGTTTCGATATTTGCTGCGCTGGTTGTGGGCTGTCTCGCGCAGGATGTGATGGACATACGCAATGCCGTTCCACGGGTAGATTTCAGTCGTCTCTCCCGTCTTAGCGAGGCCGAGCAGAGTCTTCCGGTTGTGATTGGGAGCGGGTACGAATTTATGAAGATTCGGAAATACGCGCCTGCAGAGCTGCGACCACGGCTCATTTCGGTTGCTGATCCTGACCTTGCGATCGAAAGAATCGGCACGGACTCGATCGATCGCGCAAACGCTCTTCTGATGGATTTCGTTCCGCTGCCGTTCCGGCGTTTTGACCAGCTCGCTTCAGCGTATCCACGGTTCTACTTCGCTTCGGGTGGGGGCTTCGAATGGCTGATGAACTACCTGATCGCGAAGGGTTACCATCTGGAATTGCTGGGTCCCGTGGACGGCGGTCTGACACTCTACATGGCGCGGCAATAACAGTCGTTATGACCGTATGAAGATCCTGATTACTGGTGCTTGCGGCTTCGTAGGCAGCGCACTCGCGGAGTGCCTGCCTCAACTTGCGGAGGGCCTCGGGATTGTCGGCATTGACAATCTGATGCGCCCGGGGGCCGAGACCAATCGGCCGAAGCTGGAGAGGCTCGGCGTTGAGTTCGTTCATGGAGATCTCAGATCCGCCAGCGACATCGAAGGGTTGCCGAAGTGTGACTGGGTTATCGATGCGGCAGCGAATCCAAGCGTGCTTGCGGGCTTATCGGGTTCAGGCAGCAGCCGGCGGCTCTTCGAGCACAATCTTTCCGCTCTCGGAAACGTTCTGGAGTATTGTCGCGAACACAAGGCCGGTTTGCTCTTGCTGAGCAGCAGCCGTATCTACTCGATTCCCGCTCTGGTCGACGTGCCGCTGCGGACAGAGAACAACTCTTATGTTGTCGATCCCGATGCAGCCTATCCACGCGGTCTTACCGTTAATGGAATCGGTGTCGACTTCTCCACGGCCGCACCAGTGTCTTTATACGGAGCGACGAAGCTTGCGTCCGAGATCATGGCACTGGAGTATGGTCTCGCATTCGACTTCCCGGTCTGGATTACTCGCTGCGGCGTGCTCGCTGGCGCGGGGCAATTCGGTACACCGGCGCAAGGCATCTTTGCGTACTGGGTGAACGCACACCTTCGACGAAGGCCGCTCCGCTACATCGGCTTCAACGGCACAGGGCATCAGACGAGAGATGCCTTCCATCCTCGCGATCTTGCGGCGTTGCTGCTGACGCAAATCAGGACAACCCGTGCGAACGGTCACCGCGTGTACAACGCCGGAGGTGGTCCGAAGAATGCGATGTCGCTTGCACAGCTGACCGCATGGTGTGACGCGCGCTTCGGCGCACATCCTCCGAGCGTCGACCCCGCTCCCCGGATGTACGACATTCCCTGGGTTGTGATGGACAATACCGAGGTCGCGCGGGAGTTCAACTGGGGCATTGAAATGCCGCTGACGAAGATCCTGGATGGTATCGCAGAGCATGCGGCCGAGAATCCCAAATGGCTGGAGATCAGCCGGGTATGAGTTCGCCTGCAGCGAGCCCTCGCGAACCGCTGCAACTGCTTTCCGTGGTGCTCCCGGCGCGCAATGAAGAGGGCTGCATTTCGGCGACTGTTCAGCACCTCCATCTCGAGCTGAAACTGCAGGGGATTCCGCACGAGATTGTGGTCGTGGATGACGGAAGTACGGACTCAACCTGGCCATTACTGCAGGAGCTTGCCAGCCGGATCCCGGAGTGCAAGCCGGTTCAGAACCTCGGCGAACACGGCTTCGGACGCGCCCTTATCTACGGCTTCGGGCAGATTCACGGCGACGCTGTTGTCGTGATGATGGCCGACGAGTCGGACGATTCCCGTGACGTCGTCAAGTACTGGCGACTGCTCAACGAAGGCTGGGACGCGGTGTTCGGATCGCGGTTCATGCGAGGCGGCGGCGTGATCGATTATCCGCCTCACAAGCTGATGCTGAACCGGATGGCGAATATGTTTCTTCGTGTGCTGTTCGGCGTGCCTATGAACGACTTCACGAATGCGTTCAAGGCATACCGCCGGACCGTGATCGAGGGCTGCCGGCCATTTCTTTCGCCGCACTTCAATCTGACGGTCGAGCTGCCACTGAAGACGATCGTCCGCGGCTATTCCTGGACGACGATGCCCATCACCTGGCGCAACCGCCGCTTCGGCGAATCCAAGCTGAAGATACGCGAGATGGGCAGCCGATACCTCTTCATCGCTCTCTACTGCTGGCTGGAGAAGTACTTCAGCCGTGGCGACTACCTCGCTAAGTAAGCAGGGCAATCCAGCGACATTTCCTATGTCACAATGTTGAATCCCGCATGATTCGAACGATCATCTTCGATCTTGGAAAAGTCCTCGTTCCTTTCGATTTCAAGCTCGGTTATCAGCGGCTTGCTCCGCTTGCCGGCTGCGAAGCCTCGGATGTGCCACTCAGGCTCCGTGAGAACGATCTGGTTACGCGCTTCGAGTCGGGGCAGATTGAGCCACAGGCTTTCGTCGCCGAGGTCTCCCGGATGTTTAAGCTGAAGCTCTCGTATGAGGAGTTCAGCGATATCTGGAGCTGTATCTTTCTTCCGGAGACGCTGATTCCGGAGAGTCTGGTGGAGGCACTCCATCGGCGTTACCGGCTGGTGCTGCTTTCGAATACGAACGGCATTCACTTCCCGATGGTTCAGGAACGCTATCCGATTTTGCGGCACTTCGACGAGTATGTGCTGTCGCACGAAGTGCGTGCATTGAAGCCGTCGCCGAAGATCTATGAGGCTGCCGTCCGAGCCGCGCAGTGCCGTCCGGAAGAGTGCTTCTTCACGGACGACATTGCGGCTTATGTGGAAGGAGCTCGGAAATACGGCATTGACGCCGTGCAGTTCCAGAGCGCCGATCAGATCGAACGCGAACTGAAACGGCGCGGCGTCGAGTGGTAACCAATCAAAAGACCAGTTTCAGCGCGAACTGAATCTGCCGCGCCGGATACGTACTGGTGAACTGACCGAAGTTGGCGGCAGACCAGTTTACGACGGGCGGCCGGAAGTTGGTGTGGTTGAACAGATTGAACGCTTCACTGCGGAACTGCAGCTGCATGCGCTCGGTGATGCGGAAGTTCTTCTGCGCGTTCAGATCGAGCTGCCAGAAACCCGGACCGAACATTGCATTACGACCCAGGTTGCCAAAGGGCTTGTCGGGGGTCGGGGCGGAGAACGCTGCTCTGTCCAGATAACGTACAGTACCGGCTTGTGCGGAGTCGGGAAGAATTGCCGTTCCGATCAGGTTCGGACGATAGCTGATGGCTCCCCTCCAGTCGGTCGTGATGTCAGATACCTGACCTGCAGCGGCCGGAGACCAGGTGATGTTGAGGGGCTCGCCTGAGGTCGCGGTGTTGATGACACTGAGGGTCCAGCCGCCGATCACGGCATCCGCAGCGCCATGCATGCTGGAACCATAGCGACGTCCGATGCCGACGGGGATGTCCCACACGATCGAGGTTGTATTGTTGATAAAGCTGAATGCCGATCCGGCCCGTTGCTTGATCCACCACTGGCGACAGTTGCCAACCGCTGCCCGCTCTCGGGATCGAGCCCAGCGTAATATCCGAAGGCGAAACGCTCAGCGCTGACGGATCATACGTGAGCACCAGCGTCGCTTCGGTCAGTCCGGTGCTGCCGACGGGATGCGGATGGTCGATAATCACGGATACATCGACCGCGAAGGGATGCGCCAATGGTCGTAGGCTCAGAGGTTGCCAGGCTCAATGTTGGATCGGCAGCATTCGGCGAATGCATGCTGTTCGGGTTCACGTAACTCGCGTTGTTCGTGGCCAACTGCGTGGGCGCCTCCGGAATTTGTCCCGGTTGAAGTTGTGCCACATAGGCGTCGATCGTGCTTACGTCACCGGCATCTACGGAAAGATCGCCCGCTACGTCGCCGACAATCGCCGGATCAGTTTGCACATAAGGCGCTGAAGCCCGGGGCTGCCCCGATGGCCACGGTATTGGCTGTCAATTCATCTAAGCCGTCGATGACTTTGTCGCCATTAAGGTCGCCCAGATAGGCGTTTATATGAACGCCGTTGGCAGTCACCGCACCGGTGACGCCACCGTTGTTGATGAAGATACTGCCGAGTTGAAGTTGTTCCTTGACCTGGTAGAGACCGAGGGCGGCGGCACCCGCGCTGGAAGGAACCACCGCCATGATATCGCCAAGCACCAGAGGGTTAGCAGGCGTCGCGGATTGCGGGTTGTTGTCTGCGTAATGGAAGGTAGCCACACCGCCGCTGTTGGACACCAGGGTGAGGACGGCCGCAGGGTCGGTGGCATCGCTTGTTGCACCGGCGAGAGTGCCAGAGATGTTGAGAAGCGAAGGGTTGTAAGCAAGCGTGAACGTCACGTCCGTCACGTTGGCGGCGTTGTAGACCGTGATCGGGATTCCGGCGGCAGCATTGTTGGGCACCTTGATCGGCGTATTGCTGTCAGGTCCGCGCGAAATCGGGTAGCGCTAAAACCGGCGTGGCGTTGGCCTGGTAATGGGTCGTGAAAGTGGTGGTATAGTTCGCATGGCCCGCATTATTGGCCCCGTCCAGACCGGCACCGAGCGCATCCAGAAGTCCATTGGAACCCGAGCCACTTATTAATTTAACCGTATAGGTTGCGTCCGGCAGCACGACAGAATCATTCCCGCCATGGATGCTGTTAAGCAATTGCAGGTAGCTGGCAGTTGCCTTGAACGTGAATGATTGATTTGCGGGGTCGATTATTAGCGAGCCATGCACGGGACCCACGCCATTATTTCCTGACAAAACAACATCCGCCACCGTTTTCAGGTTCGACCCATAGAGTGTGAGGTCCGCCGGCACAAACGCTTTGCTAAAAGTTGCCGTGAATCCGGTTGGCGTCGGCGTCAATGCCGTGACTACCAGGCCGCGCGTTGTGACTGGGCTGCTGATGCCCGTGACCGTAGGATTCGTCGCGTGTATGTCGGTGGCCGTGATAGTTTGACCGCCGCTGGTATTCAGCGTGACGCTGAAAGTATGCACGCCGTTATCCTGGCCGGCACCAGTCGTAAAGGTGTAATTGGTACCCAAGGCGGCGGCAAGATCCGTACTGGTAAGTTGGACGAGGCCGTTGTAGCCGGTGGCGAGGTTGCCAAATTGGTCATGGGCTTTGACCGTGACGTTGACGAGGTTACCCGTGGTGGCGGCGGGGGGAGCGGCAACCGTAAAGTATGAGTTTTTCGCCGGGATTACGGTGATGGGGAGGCTGGTGCCTGAAAAGTCGCCGCCGATCGCGGTGAGTGTATAGGTGCCAGCGGTTGCCAAATTCCCCTGGAAAAAACCGAAGCCGACGTTTAGATTTTGCAGGGCGCTGGAGATTTGGAAATTGCTCTGGGGATCGGGCGGGCTGGCGGTGATTGTGACGCCGGGTGGGCCGCTGTAACCGGTTACAGGATTGCCGAAGGAATCGACCGCTTGAACCGTGACGAGGAAGGGGGCGCCAGCGACGACTGTGTTGCCGCCCGGTACACTGACCACGAAATTGGCCGGAGTAATGATCAGTTTGGCCGCGACATAGGTAAGTGCGTAATTGCCGTTCAGGGCCAGCGTTCCTTGCTGAATCGCATAACTGCCGAGGGTTTCCCCAGGCACTCGGGTTAGCGCGCCGGTAAAGACATCTCCTGATACAAGTGCGCCGGCGGTTATTTGGTAGGTAAGTGCCGGGTCAGCGGTTCCATAGGTTTTGGTCTCGGCATTCGCGGTGACGGACATGGCACGCGGATTGACCGTTTGGCTCGTAGTCCCGCTGCTCCCCTGAAATTGACCGGTGCCGTTGTACAAGGCCGTGATAAATACTGCGCTGCCCAAAGCGGGAAGAGTGGCAATTGAAAAGCCGGCGTGACCGTTGGCATCCAAAGGTACATAGCCTGCCAGAATCGTGCTCCCTTCTTCGAAGGTGACGGTGCCTGTGGTCACGGGAGCACCCGCGGCATTAACGGCAGCGGTAAAAGAAACCGACTGACCGTAGCTCGAAGGCTTGGGTGTCGAGCTGATCGCCGTGGCGGTAGGCACCAGTGCCACCGCCGTTAATACCACGTCATTGCCGTCGCCACCTATATAGCTCACGGTAAATGCATAGAGGTTGTTGACGACAATCGTGCCGCCGTCGTTTATAGGACCGAGGAAACTTCCGGCCACGGCGCTGGAACCCTGGTTGTCGATGATTTCAAACCGTTGGCCCACGGTAGGCGTGAACCCGCTCACGAGAGAGATATTGAGCGTTGCCCCGCCAAGGTCCGCCCCATCGCCGTTCAGGTTGACCGTGCCCGTGGGACTGATGACGAATTGATCGTATTGCCCAGGGCTGGCACCACCGAGTGCGATATTCAAGATGCTACCTTTGTCCAGTTGCAGGCTTTCGGTTTGGAGCGTTGCGGTTGTGGCGGGGTCATCGCCGGGAGAGAGGTTGCTGACGGCAGCAACGGCCACCGCCGACTTGATCGTTCCGCCCCCACCGAGTGTGCCGCCCGCGACGCTGACCGCCCCGCCGGTCAACGTGCCATCGACCAGCAGCGTGCCGGCATTGATCGTCAGCCGGCCGACGAAGTTGTTTGTGCCGGACAGACCAACCGTACCGGAACCGGTCTTTGTCAGGCCGGAGGTCGTTGAAATATAGCGGAAAAAGCTCCCCGAACCGTCGTCTGACGGGATAACATAATCATTGACATTTTTGCTACTGGCCAGCGAATCTGCAGGGCCGTTATCCACGCGGTAGACGAAGCCATTGTTGTTGCTCCAACCGGTCCAGCCGCTGTTATTGAAATCGAAGGACCCACCCACCCCGACAAGGTTGGCCAAACGAAGGTCGAAGCTATGCCATCCAGTGGACAAGGTGATTGGGCCGGTGGCGGTAGTAGCGCCGTAAACGGAACTGCTAGGGTAGGCCACGCCATCGATTCTAAGCAGCGCGGTGTCATCAACATTTCTGGCGAAGGAGAGAGTGCCGAAACCTGTATTGTTGTAATTTGGGAAATAGATCTGTCCCGAGTAGATCCAGGTGTCATATTCTGTCCAGAGGTGCTCATAAGTTGGCAAGGCCTGGGATTGGAGTACTGCGTTTTTCAACTCAGCCATTTGAGGATCAAGCACGAAATCCGACCCCAATACTGGATTGCCGGAGGCTGGATCGGCATATGCATCAAATTCACCAATCTGGGTTTCCAAAAGCCCCGGCGTAACCGTCGAAATGTTGCCCGCCAGAGTCAATGTGCCTGCACTTGAACCGATGGAAGTGAAAGCTGTCTCCGTGATTGGCCCCGGGAAGTTGTTGATGCCGCTTAAATTATCGAGCGCGCCGATGCCACCCACGCCGGCGCCGCCCAGGTAGAGCAGTTTGGCCGGCAAGGTAATGCCTCCGGACAGGCCCAGCGTGGCACCGCTCGCAATCGTAATACTTCCGGCCACGGTGCCCAGCGCATTGCTCGAAGCGGCTATCAGCATGCCTTGGTTTACCAGGGTTGGGCCCCCGTAACTGTTGTTCCCTGACAAGGTCGCTGTACCGCCGCCAACCTTGGTTATGCCTGCCCCCTGCATTCCCGTGACACCGTCGGTAATGTTGAAATTGCCTGGCCCCGCCAATGCCAGATTGCTCCCGGCTAGATTGATGGTGGCGGCGCCGAACGTTAACTTGCCCGCATCCGACCCGATGCTGGCCGGGGCAGCAAGCGTTATGGACCCGGCGAAGGAAGTGCCGTCCCCCTGGCTTTCCAAGGCACCATTGCCGCCGACACCTGTTCCAGCGAGGAATACTTGGGAGGCCGTTTGATAGGCGAGGCCTGCCGGCAAAATGAGCGAGGCGCCTTGGCTTACATACGTGCCGCCGGTGCTGGACGTGCCTAATGCACCGTCCACCGCTGCCACGACAGTCCCCTGATTGATCACTGCGGCACCCAGAAAAGAATTGACGGCACCTAGCGTCAAGGTGCCCGCGCCGGTCTTTGTCAGGCTGGGGAGACGAAACAGATTTCCCGTTCCATTGTCCGTTGGAATCGTGTAATCGCTGACATTTTTGCTGTTTGCCAGGAGGTCATTCGGGCCATTGTCGACCCGATAAATAAAGCCAATGCTGGTAGTCCAACCCGTCCACCCGTTGGTGTTTTGACCGGAGGCACCCGCCCCACCGGTCGAATTCATGAACTCTATCTGAATATTGTGCCAGCCCGCGAACATCGTGAGCGGACCAGATAGCACCGGGTTATTAAACTGGCCGTTGGTAATATAACTTATGCCGTCGATGCTCAGCAAGTTGATATCATCGATATTCTTGGCAAAGGTGAGCGTTCCATAACCGGTGTTGTTGTAATTAGGAACAAAAATCTGACCGGAGTAAATAAAAGCGTCGTTATCGGTCCAAATATGTTGACTTGTCGGGAACGCCGGTACGCCCGGTGTATCGTTGCTCTGCTCCCCCATGCGGGGATAAAGGACAACATCGGAACCAAGCCGCCCAGTCACCGGAGACAGGAGAGGAGAGACTCGTGGATACGTTGGCCTGAGTTTCCAAGAGACCCGGGACAGGTGCGTTTCCACTGATAACGCCGGCGGCTACCGTGTTGCCGGCACCGGCAATGTTTAGCTCTCCAGAGAGTTCATTAATGGCCCCAAGCAAGGTCAACGTGCCGGTATCCGATCCGATGGTCGCCAGCGCAGACGATTGGGTAATGGGACCGTTGAACGTTGCAGTGCCCAGGCTCTCCAAAGCCCCGTTGCCCGCGGTGCCGCTGCCCGCGATAGTCAGCGGTTCCGCGCTGGTGTAGGCCAGACCTCCGGCCAATGCCAGGGAAGCACCAGAGGCGACTGTGGTCCCCCCTCTGGCTGATCCCAGGGCGTTGATGGATTGTAACACGACCGTGCCTTGCTTAATGGAGGTTGCACCGCCGTAGCTATTGTTGCCCGACAGGGACAATGTCTGGCCGGGGCCGTTGAACGTTAGTGCCAAAATGCCACTGCCGTCTTGAAGAACGCCTGAAAAAAAGCCGCCGCCGGTGATCGTCAATGTCGAAGTGCCCCCAACGCCGTTGTTCGTGATCGTGCCACCTCCATGCAAAGCCGCGATGGTCTGGGGAAAGCCAAAAAGGTCAAAGGTTCCCGGCACGTTTATTGTCAACGAACTGGCCGTCGTGATGCCGTTGGGTCCGGGGAGTTTAAAAGTGCCGCTACCGGACAGTGTGATCGTGCCGTTGCCGGCGTCCAGGCTCCCGGCGTTGACGGTGCCAAGGGCGTTGAGGAACTGGTTGGCGTTGTTGGCCGTGGTATCGGTTATCAATGTTGTGACGGCCAGTTCCACCGGTTGGCTCGTGCCAATGCCGCCACCGCTGATAAGCGTGCACTGAGTGGCATTGCTGATTTCGGGGGTGTTGTTCGGCGCCCACAGGGCCTGAATACCACCGGTACCGGCGGTCAGACTTACAGGGCCACCGTTGCCATTGAGGGCAGTGCCGCTACCGGTGCCGTCGTCGAGAGTGACCTGACCGGCGCCGCTGGTGGATTGGAGGACGACAGTGGCACCGCCGCTAGTTGAGGCAAGGGTTGCGGTGGCGATAACAATATTGCCGGTCTGGTTGGTAGTGCCAAAGGTGACTGTCCCGGTTGGGGAAGTGAATATGTGCGCACAACTCATTACTAAGTAAATTGATGCCGGCGACCGGCCGGTTGTTGGTGCCACCTAAACTCATCGGCCGCGCCGGCAAGGAAGATTGGATATTGACACCTGCCGTACTCGTATTGCCCACCGTGGCCGTGCTCGCGATATTCTCCTCGGCGCCTTGTAAAGTAATGCTGGTCCCATACACCGCGGCACCCGTGCCAATCGCCAAGGTGCCGACACCATCGTCGCCCACTCCCGACGGCGTCAGGTCGGCGGCCAGGAAGACGGCTCCATTGCTGCTCACCGTGACATTGGCCCCAACCGTTAGGGCACCGGTTGCTTGTAATGTCACGGCGCCGTTCTGACTCGAAATGTCTGCATTTGCGTTGAGAGCCGCATTGGTTCCCCCCACCGAGATATTGATGACGCCAATTCCGGAGATCACAGCGTTTTGTGTTAGTGACGTGGTGGTGAGAATGTTTAAATCACCAAGAAATGATGATGGGGCGGCACCAAAATTGACTGTAGGAATCGTGCCGTCGTTGACATTCGTGGCCACGAAGGAGCCGCCGGTGAATTTGACCGTTTGGCCGCCGCCGGTGCCTGTGATGGTGAGGGCCGTGAAATCGGCCGTTTGGGTGGCATTCTCTTTGGCGGTTTGGTTGCCGGTCGCGCCGCGACGGTGAATTTGCCGGTGTTGTCGATAAGGGTTTGGCCGGGCGTGGTGTCGTTGACGATGAGGTTCCCGTTTACCGAACTCAGATTGACCGTATCACCACCGGCGATCAAAATTTGCAACCCGCTGCCCAGCGGATTGAGCGTCGTGTCCGGATTGATGCGCTCCTCCAGGCTTTCGAGCGCCAGCCGCCTGCGCTCCGGCCGGCGACGGATCGTTTCTTGCTTCCGGCGGATAGACCAGGAATTGAGCTTTGTCTTGAAGTAGCGGAGAGGTTCAAACATGGAAAGAAAACCGAGAAAAGCACAATAAATGGTCAAAATCAGGAGTTAATCGACTTATTGTAGGGGCGTGCGAGGGTCATTCCTAGCAAAAAACACCCTTTGATTGCTTTATTGCTTGGCACGGCAAAGAGTTATGGCTGCGGGGAGGAAAAAGGGGACATCCATGTTTATTATTGACTTTGGCGGATTATTGGTTACATTCGGTGAATGCCCCGCACTGCACGAGCCTCTGTTGGCGGCGTTTGCTACCATGTGCTCAACCGCGGCAACGGTCGGCGCCAGGTTTTTCACGAGGAGGGCGATTATCATGCTTTCCTGAAGGCGATTTACCATGCCTTCGTGGAAATCCCCATGCCAGTCCTCGCTTTCTGCCTGATGCCAAACCATTTTCACCTGGCCGTCCTGCCTGAAAATGACGGTGATCTCAGCGTCTGGATGCACTGGCTGCAGAACACGCATGTGCGTCGCTATCACAAACATTACCATAGCAGCGGCCATCTGTGGCAAGGCCGGTTCAGGGCCTTTCCCGTTCAAGAAGACGAGCACCTCTTGAGCGTTTTGCGCTACATCGAACGCAATCCCCTGCGTGGAGGCCGCGGAAGGATGAGCCGACATTATTATAATAAACATGAATGTCCCGAATGGCATTTACTTAAGCCACCTTCCCGTTGCGCAGCAAGCGGTTGCGTAACACGTCCCGGGGCCGATTCAGACGATCGTATTCCTTTGGTCGACGTTTGAGAGTGCGGCTCCAGGCGTCCGGGCCTTTCCGGGTTAACCTTTAGCGGACGTAATTCGCTGCCTGGCTGTGCATGTGCTAGCCAGCCGAGGGCATCGGCAAAACTAATGCGCTCAACGTCCACCTTCTGTCGCTGAGCTGCCGCGTAGGTCACGCTGCGGACGAGGTTATAGACCAGGGCAAACATCGTGAGTTCCTTGAGAACGCCCTGCACGGTCTTACAATTCAGCACGTCCATTTTCATAGTTTTTTTAAGATGGGCCAGATTGGTTTCGATTTGCCAGCGTTGGCCATATAGTTCTGCCAACGCTATGGCCGAATATTTTTCAGGATCGAGCAAGGTGGTGACCAGCGTCACTTGCTGAGTACGTGCTCCGCGACGGGTGACTTTGTAGCGTAGCTCGCGCACGACTTGCGATGCGGAAAGAGCCGAATAGTTTGTCGCTGCCATCCATGTGGGCCGCGTTTTTGGTTTGAAGTATTCGACTAACTGGTCTTTGACGCCCAACCGTTTCAGCCAGCGGGAATACGGCAATCCCTTCACGGACTTGTGTTGAGGCCTGTTATGAAACCTGCCGATTCGGAAGTTGACGATCTGTTTCTGGTGGGCACGAAACACACCATGCAGCTTACGCCTCATGAGCAGGGTTAAATGCACAAACGAACAAAAGCCGCGGTCGCCGATCAGCACATCGCCTTCTTCAAGCTCGGGGTGCATTTGCTCCACTTGGGCCATATCGTGCGTACGCAAAGGTGCGGTCAGCACTTTGCTCAAGAAACCGGTGCTGGCATGAAAGAGTGTGAGCAGATGGACGACGGGGAAGCCACAGCCAGGCCGCTGGGCGCCCGGTTGGCCAAAATGCTCCTGCAATTCCGGCGTGTCGGGCATGCTGGCGCTGGAACCGTCGATATGAAAAGTGCGATGCCCAAGCCAGCGCGTGCTGTCATCGTGAATAGGACGAAAGGCTGTGCCGACACGTTCTAATAAGGTTTGCAGCACTTTAAGGGGAAGTCGGCCACGTGCCTTGCAGTATGCTCCTTCACTAAAGAGTTTGTCCGCGAAGTCTTGCAGCCGAGCGATGGCACAGTTGCCATTCAAGATCTGGATCACGAAAAGGTGAATCGTGGTAATGGGATTAAGCAGCCGTTCGCGCCACTTGTAGCCGACTTCTCGACAAACAGCGGTAATCTGCTTCGGTTCGAGAACTTGGGCAAGATCGTTTTGGATGCGCCCCAGTGCGGCGCGAAGACGTGGAAACATCCGTTGCCTCCAGAAATGCGGTTGGGGTACCGTTCCGTCCGGACAGCATTGTTACAAGAAACGGCTGCTTGACAAGGGGGGCCAACTCACGAATAATTCGAACGAGTGAACCAACAAGGAGATGGGGCTTAAGGAAATGCCATTCATGAATGTCCCCTTTTTCTCCCCCGCCGTTATTGCCAGGGGCCGGCCAAGGGCGCATTGGGGAAGGCGATGGATTGGAAGCGAGCCAGGCAGGCGGTATCTCGATTTTCGATGGACAGGAGGGGCATCAGTCCGGCGTCGAGGATGCGCTCGGCCGCCTGTTCGGTGAGCACTATCTCGGCGGCGGGTTTCTGTAGGCTTTCGTTGCCGTGCCGATAAAAAGCCACGGGCAGGCCAGCAATTTCCAGGAGTTGGCCCGGACGCAGGTTCCAATCTGCTAGTGTGAACGACTGCCCCAGGAGGAGGGCGCCGGCCAAAGCGGGATTGCCCCAGAGGTAATTTTCATGCGGGGAACCAGGGGGCATCTCTTCGAAGGAGAACTGTTCTACCTCGCGAGAATCGTTTCCATAGGGAAGTCGCAAAAGTAAACGCGGTAAAAACAGGCCCACGAAAGTAGCCTCCGGCCGACCGCGCAGCTCGTTCCAGGCTTCCTGAGCCGCGGCATCTGCCTTCCATTCGTTGGGTTGCATGCCGCTGGCCAGCGCCGGGCAACCCAGAAGCAGGCTGTGAGCCGCCGCCAAGAAAGGGGTGCGAACAGTGCCAGCGATTCGAGCAAAATTGGCCAGCATCTCAAGGTCTTGTTGGTTGGGCCCGAAAGTGGACAGTGCCACAACGACGGCCCACGGCTGGTCCCCAGAGGTGCGCGCTGTTCCTTCCGCCAGATGTCGGTAAGTTGCGGTGGTGCCGAGGTCGTCAACGTTCAAGAGATCCTCGGCTAATTCCGCCTGGGTGACGTCCAGCAGCGACAGTTGCAAATTCGCATCGGTTTCCAGCCGCCTAACCAGGAAGAACAAGCCGCGCCAGGCTGCTTCAAGGGCTTGGAAATTGGCATGGTGCAGGATGGAGCGCATCCGGGCACTGATGGCCTCGTCCACCACGGCTTCGAGGTCCGGCAAGCGCGGATCGGTCCGCGCAATCCCGAACGGCGCGACGATCTCCTTCAGAAAACGGTCCCAGTCCGAACTTCCGGATAGGTCGCTCGTATAGTCGGCAGCGTTTCCAGTCCGGTCATGACCTTCGCTTGTGCCGAGGATTTGATCGAGTAGGTTTTCGGACGAGACTGGGGCCGGCTTCGGTGCCAAGGGGGCCAAGTCTTCCGCCACCGGCAACCAGCTATTAATCTCCGCGGCGGCGTCGGCGAATCGGTCCGGGTCCTGTAAACGCTGCCGCAAATTGCCCAGGGACTCGAACACGCTCAAGCGCACAAACAGGCGGTCGGGCTCGAAATCTTCCAACTCGCGAAAAGAGATGGCAATGTTTTGCTGGGGATTGGGCCCGAGGGGCACCTGCACTGTCGGCGCCATTTTGGCCAGCACTTCGTCGAAATTATCCCGATCCACGCGCTGAGCTTTGCGTTGCGCGAACGGAATTCGCCCGGCCGGACGCCCCTGACCGCTAAAGTTTCCGAGCACCAAAATGCGAAAGGGAGTTTCGGGCCGAGGTCCCCCTGGAGTCGCCGCCGTTCCCGGCCGTGAGACTAACATTGCCGACGCGCAGAGACCACGACTTGGCCATGACGCTTACTCCTCAAAAAATTGATTTCATATGTTGGGTTAGATGCTACGCCATCGGCTCAAAAAATGCCACAGCGGAGCTTGATCGTTCAGTTGTCGCGGTACGCAACCCAATTGCGAGAGGCGTGGAGGAAAAGGGGTCCAAGGGGATGGCTTGAGGGTAGCGGCAATCTTTTGGTAGACGGGCTCACAACGTTTGGCGGCGCAAGACGACGTGGATGCTGCCGTCACGCGAGAGGCGGATGCCAAGAGCGTTTGCAAGACACGGCTGATTTTGCCGGATTTTATTAGCGGTGGGTCAGCGCGAGTACGCTTGACACCACCCTACAGGACTGTCAATTCGCGGCGAGTCTTTCCTTGCCGACGAAGGCGGGTCCCTGGAAGAGCGTTCCGTGGTACGTGAACCTGCTTCCTTGCCAAAGATCAACCGAAACGGAGCAGTAAAGCCACGACGGGTTGGCGGTAAAGTGATTGCGGGAAGGTCCGCATTGCCACCCGGAGTACCGTTTGGCAATGGCAGCGTGCACTGCATCCGATACCTCCAAACTTGGTGGGCGTTGCTGCAGGACGTTCGTGAATTTGTTATGCGAAATGCTATGCAGCGCAGTGTCGAAAACACCCTCGCACTCAATGCAGCGATCGTGGGTCTCGCGCATGCCGTCCAGGTGGACATTGAAAAAGAAACGGGATGTGGGCCGAAATTCGTGCAACTTTTTCTTGATGAACATGCCGTTGGTGCAGAGGTAAATGTGTGCAACTCGGTCTGAGCAGCACGCTGCGTTCGCGTGGGAGGCCAAAGAAGGAGGGAAAAGAACGGGGAAAAGGGTCCTGACACCTTTTTTCCCTTGATCACTTCTTCCCTTTGGAGTGCGAGGCCGGGGTGCCGGCCGTCGAGCAGGCGTCGATCGTCAATAACGCGTAAGCGGCGGCGACGCGAATGTCGCCGTTCGCTTCGCGCAACAGGGTGGCGAGTACGGGAAAGTGGTGCGGCGTGCCGGAACCGGCGAGAAACATCGCAGCGAAATACCGATCTCCCGGCGGGGCCTCCGCATCGCCGAGCAGTGCGAGCCGTTCGTCGCTCATGGCCGCGCGGAGCGTGGGCCGCACCTTCGAGTCTTGCGGCTCCCGAGAGAGCGCGGCTGCCAGGGCCGTTCGGGCGGCTGGGAATTGCGGCGCAGCTGCGCCAGTACGTAGATTGTGCGCAGGCGGGTCACCGCGTCCTGGGAGTCCAGGAGTCTCGCGAGACGACTGACGGAATCCATATCTCCCGCTTGGGTGAGCCGCCAGAGTGCGAACGGTGAGGCCGGGCCCGCCCCGTCAGCCACCGCGCGGACGTAATTCCGCTCCGCTTCGCCGTCGGCCGCCTCCCCCAGCTTTGCCATCGCCTCCATGGCGTGCGTTCGGTCCGGGCCTTTGGGGTCCAGAGCGCGGCGCGGATGCGCCGGACGTACTCCCGCCGCGTCGCCGGCTTGGGTTCGGCAGCCGCGAGTACCCGCCAGACCACAACGCGGTATTCCGACTCAGTCGAATCTCGCTCAGGCCGGAAGGCAACCAGCGCCGGCTCCGGCCGACGGAGCGAAACGAGCGCCTCCGCCGCATGCACGCGAACGTACTTCGATTCGTCTTCCAAGGCGCGATTCAGGACTGCGTAGCACTGAACCCGCACGTCTTCCGTGAGTCGCGCGCCAGGATCGGTCGCTGGGGCGAGAGCGATCGAGGCAACGGATCCAGCTGTCACGATAATAGTCCTTAGATTCATGGCGCCTCCCCCGGCCTCACGCCTGGCCCCTCCGGTGCGGCACGCGTGGCCCAAACGTTGTCGATCAGCCGTTGCTCCCAGCCGGCCGCTTCTTCCGGCGTATAGTTGTAGAAACCGCGGCCGTTGCTGATGCCCTTCGCGCCGCCATCGACCAACGTCCGTAGCGTCGCGGGCACCTCGGTCGCGCAGCTCAGCTTCGGCCAGAGCCGTTCCATCACTGCGGCGTAGGCGGGGAGCCCGGTCAGGTCCATCCAGCGGAACGGGCCGGCGATGTTCGCCCAGACCGAGATGGCGTTGCGGAAGGAGCGGTCGATGCGTCTCGACGTCGGCCACGCCATTCTCCAGCAGCCAGAACGCCTCGCGGAACATCGCGTAGCCGATGCGGTTGACGATGAACCCTTCGACGTCCTTGCGCACCAGCGACGGGTCCTTGCCCGATCCGCCGGGCAAGGTCCATCGCGGCGTCGGCGGTCGCGTCGTCGGTCTGCATCGCCGCGGATGACTTCGAGGAACCGGGTGAGGTGGCACGGCTCGGCCCAGTGCATGCCGATGAACCGCTGCGGGATGCTTGCGGCCCTCCTGGAGCACGGAGATCGGCAGGGCCGACGTGTTGCTGGCGATCGGGACGGTCGGCGCCGACGACAGCTTCGATCTCGTCGAAGAGCCGCTGCTTCGCGTCCAGGTCTTCGAAGATGCTTTCGATCACGAAGTCGCACGAGGCCAGCTCCGCGACGGCCTCGCGCCTCGACGTATCGGTCGGGCCAGTCGACTGCGGAGCGACGTCGGGGAACCCGCCGCGACGGACCAGGTCGTCGATCGCGCTCGGCGATGTAGCGCCGGGCCTCGGCACGGCGTCTCCGTTCGCTGCGCGTCAAGGCGATCACGCGAAGCCCGTGGGAGAGCAGGCAGGCCGCGATGCCGCGCCCGAGCAATCCGAGGCCGGCGACGCCGACCGTTTGTATGCTCACCGTCGTACTCCTTGTTCAACGGGCTCGAGGCCCAGGATTGCGCAGGCTGTCGCGGTGGATCATCGCTTCGATCTCCTCGGTCTTCAGCCGCGGAAGCTTCGTGCCTTCGAGCATGTCGTTAGCGTGCGAATGCCGGCGATCGTGTCGTTGACCGTGGTGAACGGGTAGTCGGTGCCGAACAGCACCTTGTCCCACACGCCGTATTCCTGCACCAGCATCAGCGAGTGGTAGAGCTGGAACGGCCGGTAGTACAGGGCCGAGATGTCGGCGTAGACGTTCGGGTGCTTGCGGAACGTCGCGACGCACTCGCCTTCGTAGGGATGGCCGAGGTGCGCCATGATGATCTTCACGTCGGGGAACCGGATGGCGACGGCATCGAGGTGCCGCGGGAGCGTGCATTCCAGCGGGGCCTGGGCGACGAACGTCGTGCCCGTGTGCAGCAGCACCGGGAGTCGGTTCTGCGTGGCGTAGTGCCAGAGCGGGTCGAGCCGCTGCGTCGTCGGGGCGGAACCCCGCGTACATCGGCAGCAGCTTGATGCCGCGCAGGCCGAGCGCCTCGTGGCCCTCGCGCATCTCGCGCTCCCAGCCGTCCTGGGTGGGGTCGACGCAGAGGAAGCCGATCAGCGTGTCCGGGTGCTTCGCGACGTAGTCGGCGACGAATACGGTCATCGACCCACTGGCCGCTGAGGCGGGCCTTGCCGCCGAAGACGATCGTCCGCGTGTCCGGCGGACATGAGCGCGCGGTAGTCTTCGATAGCGCACGGTCAGATCGACCTCGACGCCGGCGCGGGCGCGAATGGCCTGCCGGCGGAAGCCGTCGCCGAAATGCCGCGGGTATTCCCAGACGTGGCTGTGAACGTCGATGATCATGTCGCCTCCTCGACTGCTTGCAGTAACGAGATCGAACAGCCGATCCACTTCCCGGCGCGTTTCCTCGTCGAGCATGTAGCCCACCGGCCCGCGGACGATCGTGTTCTGAAAGATGCCCTGCTTCACCAGCAGATATTTTTCGATCGCGAGGAACGCGTCGAGGCTGTTCTGCACGGCGACGAGCGAGGAGATCGGCAGGGAGAGCTGGTAGGCACGTCGCTCGTCCGCCGCTGTCGAGCGCCGCCAGAGCGCGACGATGCCGTCGATCAAATCCGCGCCCGGCATGGTGCCGACGATCCCGCGGCGATGGCTATCGACCAGCGCGATCCCGCCGGTCCCCTCGAAGACCTTGGCCCTTCCAGCGGTCCCGTCGCGAAGGGCGCTGAGCCGCGGGCCGATCGGAGTGGCCTCGGGCTTGAAGAGTACGCGGTCGGGGCCGAATTCCTTCAACAACCGGGCCTGCATGGCGATCGGCATGGGCCGGCCGACGTAGCCGCTGGCGTCCTGGACGACGAGCGGGATTGTCGTCGCGCGGATGATCCGCTCGTAGTAGCGGAGCAGTTCGTCCTCGCCGACACTGATCGAGACCGGCGGGATGGCCATCGTCGCCGTGGCGCCGCTCGCTTCGGCGTGGCGGGCAAAGCGCTCGGCCGACTTCGCGCTCTCGGCGCCGACGCTGAATGACCACGCCGCGGCCCCGTGCCGAACCGGCAGGCTAGTTCGGCAAGGTTGAGCCGCTCATCGGTGTCCAGCCGCAGAACCTCCGAAACCATCGCCATGACGATGCCGTTCGCCCCGCAGTCGAAGAGCCAGTCGATCTCGCGCTTCGAGCGTGGCCGCGTCGATCGATTCGTCGTCGCGATATGGCGTTTGGAACACCGGTAGAACGCCGGCCAGGCGTGGTTGAGCGTTCATGACAGCCTCCCGCGGCGTCGACGCGGATCGGCTCCAGTGAGTCGTCGGCGTGCCGCAGCCAGAACATGTCCTGAAGGTTGACGCACGGGCAGATGTGGTTGGGATCACGGTGACACGTTCGCCGACCGCGGCGGATGCGTGCAGACGGCTCGTGTCGAGCTCGCCGTGCTCCTCGCTGAGCCGCGCGAGTGTCGCGTCCGGGAATTCGACGACGTGGCCGTGGCCGGAATCGGGTGCCATGATGTTGCGGTCGCTCGTGAGGGTCTTGGTGCCGGCGTCGATGACGGCTTTGCCCGCGACGGACGTGCTGACGACCGTGCAGACGAGCGCCGGCGGCGCAGTCGTCGAGGGAGCAGAACCCGGCGCGGACGGTGTTCATGTCGTTGTAGATGTAGGTGCCGGGCCGGATCTCGGTCTGGTTCGCGACCAGGTGCGACTGGTAGGCCGTGGGCGTCGAGCCGCCGGAGACGATGCGTGGCTTCGAGGCCCGAGCGACTCCAGAGGTCGATGCGACTCGGCCAGGAGGGCGTCGATCAGCGCAAGTTCGTGCGGCCTGGCTGATCGGCAGGGGACCAGACGTGTCCGGGATAGAAGAAGAGCCCGTCGAGCCGGAGCGAGGCGTGTTGCGCGCGATCGTGTTGTGCCAGGACCAGCGACGGCAGGCGGGCGACTGAGCCCCGGTGCGGTGGAAGCCGACGTCGAGATCGACGAGCACGCCGACGTCGGACGCCGGCGGCCCGCGCGGCGGCGGCCAGGGCGTCGATGCCCTCGGTCGAATCGGCGGCGACCCGCACGGTCACGCCGTCGCGCGCCAGGCCGGCGACGTCGGCGGCAGCGGTAGTCGTCCACAGCGGGGTAGGCGATCAGCAGGTCGCGGAGGCCGCCGCCAAGACCTCGGCCTCGCCCACCTTCGCGGCCGTCAGGCCGATCGCGCCGGCGCGCATCTGACGCGTGGCCATGTCCAGCGACTTGTGGGTCTTGGTGTGCGGGCGGATGCCGATGCGGTGGCCGCTCGCGTAGTCCGCGAGCCGGGCGATGTTCCGCTCGACGGTCGGCAGGTCGATGACCAGTGACGGCGTCGGCCCACGATCCTGCACTCGTTCGCTGGCGAGTCACCATGCCGTCCATCCTCCGTCGATGACGAGGTTCTGGCCGGTCATGTAGCTCGACGCGTCGCTGGCGAGGAAGACGAGGGCCCCTTTGAGTTCCTCGGGCCGCGCCCATGCGCCCCATCGGGAGCTTTGGCCTCAGCCGCTCGACCATTTCGGGCGAGGCCGATTCCGCCGGGGAACGGGCCGGGGCTGAGGCAGTTCACGCGCACGCCGTCCGGGGCCCAGTAGACGGCGAGGTGGCGGGTCATCTGGAGAATCCCGCCTTTGAGCGCGTGGTACGCCACGGGACTTGCGCGGTGGAGCCCTTCGTACGCGTCGGGATACGACCCGACGAGGCCGTACATCGACCCGATCATCACGACGCTGCCGCCGCCCCGGGAGACGGCGTGGTTGCGAAACTGGCGGGCGAGGAGGAAGTAGCCGGTGGCGTTGGCGAGTTGGCGGTTGAACTGCTCGGCGGTGACCGATCTCCAGTCGGCGGCGAGCGGCTCGTGGCCGTTGTTGACGAGCACGTCGATGTGCCCGGCCCGCTCCTCGGCTTGCTGGAACCCGCGCTCGATCGAATCCTCGTCCATATGATCCAGCGCGACGGGAAAGTGCATCGCGCCGTCCAGGCATGGGAGGCGTGCGACTGCAGTCTCTGCCTTGGCGAGCGTCCGGCTGCACACGACGACCGATGCGCCAGCTTCGGCGAGGGCCTCGGCCATGCGCGGAACCCAGGTGGCCGGTCGCGCCGGTGATCAGCGCAACCTTTCCGCGAAGGCTAAGCAGGTCCTTGACGTTGCGGGATGGCGGTGTGCTCATGTTTAGCTCGGTGCGGGAGTTGCTCGGGCCGCGTCGTAGGCTTCTTTCAGTTTCGGGTTCGGCGTAGTGTGTGCTGCCGCGAAAGACCATGAGGAGGCCACAGCGGGGATGATCGGTTTGGTTCGGTGCGCTCCAATGGATGGTCTGGCAGTGGTGGATCAGCGCGTCGCCGGGGTCGAGCGTTCCGCAGAGGATGTCGCTGTCATCATTTGGGGGCATTTGACGAGCCCCATCGAGTTGCCGGCGACGCCGGAAGGCCGGTGCGGCAGCGTGCCGTCGCGGTGGCTCCCTTTGAGGTAGAAGACCGGGCCGTTTGCTTCGGTGACGGCGTCAATGGCAATCCAGATCGTCAGGACGTCGGGCGGGGCCTGGCAGAAGTAGGCGTTGTCCTGGTGCGGCGGAACGCCCGAGCCGACCCGCGCCGGCTTGTTGAAGGTTTCAACCGCCATCAGCACCGGCTCTGCCGCGCACCAACTTCGCGGACAAACGGGAGGATCGTGGGTCATGCGCGAGCCGATCGAAGTACGGGTCGTGGTGCTCCATCCGCCAGAGATTGCGGACGGTTTTGCCGTCGGCTTCCAAGTCCGGTCGTCCGGCGGGAGGACGGGCACCATTACGGACATATAGCGGTTCAGTTCGCGGCGCACCGCCGCCAGCTTCGGCGCATCGAAGAAGCCCCGGATGCGGACGCACCCGTCCGTTTCGTACTGTCGGATCGATCCCGTCCAACTCATGGGCGAAAACTCCTCGTCATGTGACGGAAACCCAGCGGCCGGTATCGATGCTGACGAGAATCGCGAGGTTGGCGCGCAGTGTCTGCACCCCTTCCTCGAGCGTGCAAAGCGGCGGTGCTTTGCCCTCGATCGCGTCGAGGAATGCGTGGGCCTGCCGGAGGAACGGTGCGTCGCGATCGGACGGGACCATGGGGCCGTGATCGGTCCATGGCTCGCCCGCCCGCTCGCAAGACCGCCAGCGGCCGGCATGCATTTCAAACCGCACGGTGCCTGGCTCGCAGACGACGGTGATCGTCGATTCGTTGGGGGCCTGGTGCTGATTGAGGGCATAGCTCGCTAGCACGTCGCCGTGCCGTGCGAGGACGTGCACGGTGTCCTCGACGTCGACTCCGTCGAGATCTTCAGTGGGCCGCGTCGGCGACGACGCGGTCGATCGGGCCGACGAGCCACTGGCCGGCGTTGAGCAGGTGGGTCAGGGCGTCCTGCACCGCCCCGCCGCCCGAGTGCCGATGGCGTAATAGGTGTCGCGATAGGCGGGCCGATAGAACGGCGAAGTCCTGTCCCGCGACAGCGACGAGTTCGAGCGGCTTGCCGAACCGGCCGGACTCAAGCGCGTCGCGCATCTCCGCGAGCGCCGGGTGCGTCCGCATGACATAGCCGACGGCGGCCACGACCTGTTTCCGGCCGGCCAGATCAATCAATGCGTCGACCCGGTCGAGATCCACACTGAGCGGCTTCTCGATCAGTACGTGCACGCCGCGCTCGACGAGCTGGATCGCCTGCGGAACGTGCAGCGGGGCCGGCGTGGCGATGACGGCGGCGTCCGAGGGGCGTTCGATGGCGTCCTCGAGCGTCGCGTAGGCGGTGGCCATCCCGTATCGCGCTGCGATCGTCGTCCGCAGGTCGGGGTTGACCTCGACGAAAGAAACCTGCCGCCCGACCGGTGGCGAGGAAACACCGCAGGTGGCGTTCGCCGATCGATCCGGCGCCGACGACGAGCACGCGGTGCGCAGCGCACGCTAGCTCGCCCTCCAGATAGCTCTTCCCACCCGGTTGTCGAAGGCCGGCCGAAGCGAAGCCCGAGTTCCTTGCCGAATGCCGCTTGCACCTGATCGAGCCCGTTCTTCACGAAGACGATGTCGCAGCCGTGGAAGACGAGCCGGGCGCCCAGGTCGATCATCGTCCGCGCGGCTTCGAGCGAGCCGCAGGTCGCGGCCCAGTGCTTGCCGGTGTTCTCGCGGCGCGGGCGACCTTCTCGATCGCGGCGGTGACGGTGGGGTGGAGAACTCGCCGGGATGCCGGTGAGCACGGTGAAATCCGCCGGGCCGAGCATCAGCATGTCGACGCCCGGCACGGCGGCGATCTCCTCGGCGTGGTCCACTGCGTGCGGCTCCTCCAACTGGATGATGACGAACGTCTGCTCGTTCGCCTCGCGCAGGTAACGGTCCATCGGCGTGAGCAGGTACGGCACGTCGGGCCCCGCGCCGTCGAACCCGCGCTTGCCGAGCGGGGCGAACTTCGCCCAGCTTGACGACCTCGCGCGCCTCCTCGGCCGAGTCGCACCGCGGGTACATGATCCCGGTGCGCCCCGCTTCGAGCATGCGGGCCATCCGCATGAACTCCCCCTTGGCCGGGCGCGCGACGATGTCCGCGCCGCCGACCCGGGCGGCCCGCATCAGGTTCGGCCGCCACTTCCAGGCTGTAGAAGTGGTGCTCCATGTCCATCCAGATGGCGTCGAACCCCATCAGGCCGGCCATCTCGAAGACCGACGGGTCGGTCAGGTGCAAGCGTGATCCCCAGCGCCGGCTCACCCGCACGGACTTTGCCGAGCACACGGCTGGCTTTCATCCTCTCTCCGCGGCAGCATCAGGCGAAATTTTGTCGACATAGATTTCACTTTTCTGACGACATAGATCGCGTATACAATCGACGCGAGTTAGACTAATGCCCCGACTCGGACGATTTCAATGCCGAAGACTTGCCGCCAACAATCTGGCCTCGCCAACGTGAGCTTGCTTATCGGTCTCTGCGGCGGCTGCTGGTTCTTCAGCAGATCGAGCCAGGGCAGCGGCTGCGCGAGCCGCAATGGGCCGAGCGTCTGCGGGTGCACCGGACCGCACTGCGCGAGGCGTTCGCCCGGCTGGAGGCGGAGGGGATGATCGAGCGCGGGAGCAGACGGGGTACTTTGTCCCCGAGTTGACGGTCGACGGATTTTGCCGAGATCGCCAAGCTTCGCCTCGCCCTCGAGTGCCTTGCGATCGAGGAGGTTTGTGCCGCTGCGTCAGCCGGACCTGGCCGCGATGGAGCAGGCCAGCGAAGAGTTTCGCGCGGCTCCTGGAAGGAGGATACTCGCTGGGAGCGATCGAGGCCGACCGGCGTTTCCACGAGGCGCTGATCGAGGCGGCACGGATGCGAAGGCTGTCGAACCTCTACCAACGTGCCCCGCTGCCCCTGATCCACGGCGACACGGAAGACCCGGACCGCTGGCGCGAGGCGTGCGTGCGCACGCTGGCCGAGCATCGGCAGATCCTCGCTGCTCTGGCCGCCCGCGACGTGGACGAGGCCAAGCGTGTCTTGCGGGCACATCTCGCCCATTGGCGATTCTTCCAGTTTGCCACTGAGGAGCCGGAACCTTGCGATCGATGCGACACGACGCGAACCCCGTGCCTCCCTCAACATATTCAGGTACTGATGAGTTTCGACACCCCACGCCCGTCCGCCATCCTGCTGCTCGCGAGCGCCGCCCTCTCGACCGCGGCCGAGGCGGGCCGGCAACGCCCCATCGAGGCGAAGCCGAACACACCGGAGATGATCCGATCCGACGGCAAGCTGCGCCTGAGCTTCGGCGAGGAGCGAGTCGTGTTGCCGCGCGGCTTGCAGCCGTCGCTGCTCTGCACCCGGTCGGGCACGCTGGTCCTCCAGGCCCAGGTGCCCGGAGAAGCCGTTCCCGTCGAATCGGATGGCCTATCCCTACGCGATGTGTACCCGCGTCTCCCGCGACGGCGGGCTGAACTGGACCACGATCCCGCTCAAGCCGGGCGACAACGGCTTGAACATGGAGGGCGGCATCATCCAGTTGCGCGACGGCACGATCATCGCGCTGGACACCTACGTCACCCCCGGCTGCAAAGGCCGGCGACGGGGGTGGGGCAGCTCTACATCTCGACCGACGACTGGAAGACGCTCGCGGGCCCTGCGAGGTTTCGTTCGACATGCCGAACGCGAAGTTCGACGGGTCGAGCGATGACGGCGGGCGTCCGCACGCGGCCCAGCGGGCCCACCGGCGAATCCTCGAGCTGCCCAACGGCGATCTGCTCACGACGCTCTACGGCTGGCTCCAGGGCGACGCCACGCCATCCACGTACGCGAAGACGATGATGAAGACCCGGTGCTTCTTGTTCCGGTCGTCCGATCGCGGGCAGCACTGGAAATTCGTCTCGACCATCGCGGTCGACCCGGCCGTCGGCACGGAAGGGTTCGGCGAGCCGGTGCTCTGTCGCGTCAGCAAGGGCCCGAAGGCCGGGCGGCTCATCTGCCTCATGCGCACGGGCCGCAACCTGTATCAGGCGATCTCCGACGACGGAGGGCGACAGTGGACGCCGCCGCAGGAACTGGTCATCGCCGGACTCGACATCAACCGCACCGAGCTGTGGGTCGAACATTTTCGCGAGTTCAAGGACTTCCACGGCAAGCTGCTCGACGAAAACAACCCCGACGAACTCCGCGGGGCGGTGGTCGATCCGGACCTCATCGAACTCCGCAGCGGCCTGCTCGTGGCGGCGTTCGGCGTGCGCGTGCCGCAAAAGCTCTGCTGGCGGCACCCCGAGTTCCCGTGGAACGGCAACTATCTCGCGTTCAGCCGGGATCATGGCCAGTCATGGAGCAACGTCGCTCGCATCACCTCCGGCGTACTGACGACCCATTACATGGCGATCGAGGAGACGCCTAAGGACAACACGCTCTACATCACCTACGACCTGGGCGGGTGGAGCAAAGGGAATGCGCCGGGACGTCATCGGGCGGACGGTGAAGGTCGAACAATGACGTAGGGCCTTGTTACATAAATGAATTCAGGTGGCACAGACAGGTCGGTCTGTGCGGAAACAGGCAGGAAAGTTTGTTTCCACTCGTTTTGCATGGTGGCAAAGAGCTGGATTCTACCGTCGTGAACTTATGAGAATCACTGACGTCCGCACGACCTTGTTACCGGCCCTTCACCGAACGACCCGTTCCTGCGCGAAGCCCGCAAGCTGCGCAGCGCGGCCTTCATCGAGATCGTCACCGACGGTCCGACCGGCATCGGCGAGACGTACGCGGGGTATTTCTGCCCCGAGGTCGTTCCGGCCATCGTCGAGTTTTTCAAGCCGATCCTGATCGGGCAGACCGTCGATGACATTCCCGAACTCTGGCGGCGCATGTACCACTGCGGCAATTTCTGGTGCCGCGTGGGTGTCGGCGCGGTGGTCATCAATGGCATCGAGGCGGCGCTCTGGGATCTGAAGGGCAAGCTACTTGACCAGCCGGTGCATGCGTTGCTAGGCGGAGCGAAGTACGACCGCCTCCCCTGCTACGCCACCGGCGGTCCGAGCAACTATCCGAAGAACACGTTGGCGCGAAAGATCGATCATTACTTTTCGCTAGGTTTCCGCGGCATCAAGGTGGGGGCGGGCAGCCTGTCGCCGGACGGGTGGTACATGCCGAAGACACCCGCCGAGGCGGCCGAATTCGAGGGAGACAAGGCTGACTTCATGCGCGAGCACGCCGGCACGGACGCGTGGTTGATGATGGACGGCCATATGGGCAATAACCACGAGACCACGTGGACACTCGAAATCGCCAAGGCTGTGATGGAAGCCGTCGAGCCGTCCGACCTCTTCTTTTACGAGGAGCCGATGCACTACACCGATCCCTGGGGCTACGCCGAACTCTGCCGGGCGACCGATGTTTCGATCGCGGGCGGGGAGTGTCTTACCGCGTCGTACGAATGGCGGGTCTTCATCGAGCAGGACTGCTTCGACATCGGGCAGCCCGACGCCTCGTTTACAGGAGGGCTCGGCGAATTCCTCAACGTCGCAGCCATGCTGGCGAAGCGAAACCGCAAGATTGCGACACACGCCTGGGGGGCCGGGGCATCCCTTATGCAGAACGTCCACGCGGGTTTTGCCGCCCCGAACACTGCCATCCTCGAAATCCCCCCCGACTACGCTGGACTCCATTCCGACGTAATCGCCGGCGGCCTGATCATCGAGGACGGCTATGTGCTCCCGCCCGATCGTCCTGGCCTGGGCGTCGTGCTCACGGACGACATCAAGCGCCGCTACGCCTTCCAACCCGGCAGCGGCGAGTTCAACAGCGTCCCCGGGAAGGTGCTATCGACTTGAACGAAGACCGGCAAAAGCTGCTCATCGATGTACCCGTCGAGCCGACGGTGTTGGCTGCCGTGCGCGAGAGCGGGTACTTCGAGGTCGATTGCCTCGAGCCGCCCGCGGAGACGAGCCCGCGTGATCGACGCGGCGAGGTTGCACGACGTGGACGCGCTGTTTTGCACCTTTCCGCCGACGAATTTCGCGGACATGCGGGCCTTGCGCTGGGTGCAGATTTCCTCGACGGGGTATTCGCAGCTTCTGGGGCTCGACCTCGCCGCGCGCGGCATCCGCGCTACCAACGCCCGCGGGTGCTTCGATGTCCCCATCGGCGAATGGTGCATTGCCATGATGGTGAACCTGGTACGCGATCTGCGGCAGATGATCCGCAATCAGGAATGCGCGACGTGGGACCGCTCGGAGGTGTTTCAACGTGAGCTTCGCGGGATGACCGTCGGCCTCTGGGGGTACGGCGGCCTTGGCCGCGAGACCGCACGACTCGCCGAAACAGCATGGGCTTGCAAGTCCACGTCCTGACACGCGACGGGAAAATCAAACCACGCCATGGATGTCTACACCGTCGCCGGCACGGGCGACCCCGACGGCGTGCTTCCCGACCGGGCCTTCGGGCCGGGACAGGAACTTGAGTTCCTCGCGTCGCTCGATTTCCTCGTGCTCGCGCGTCCTGCTTACCAAGGCGAGCGGAGGGAATGATCGGCGAGCGTGAACTGCGGGCGTTGCCGCGCTCGGCGTATCTGCTCAACCCCGCACGCGGGCCGATCGTCCAGCAAGACGCGCTTTTGCGCGCGCTCCGCGAGAACTGGATCGCCGGCGCGGCGCTCGATACGCATTACCAATACCCGACGCCACCAGATCACCCGCTCTGGCAATTGCCCAACGTCATCTTCACGCCGCATATCGCCGGATCAAGTCTGAGCCCAGCGTTTCCGAGCGCGGCTGTGGGATATTTTCGTCCATCAACGCCCATCGCTTTGTTCGCGGCGAACCGCTGCTCAATGAGCTTACGCCGGAAGAATTGGCCGGGCACTGAAGCATTCCGCAGGGAGTTACAAATGTCACGTCTCGCCCCCACGCTGATTTTATTGCTCGCCTTGCCGCTGTACGGTCGGGCCGGCGCCGCCCGCAGCGGTCGAGATCGGCACCCGTCGCGAAGTATTTGTCGATCGATTTCTGATCGACACGCTGACGCACACTGATTTATGTCTGCACCGCCCGATCGATCGAGGCTTGGTATTTTCGTTCGACAAGCCGTGGGAAGGTCCGTTCAGCGGCTACGTGACGATCCTTCACGTGAGTGGCCGGTATCAGGCTTACTACCGCGGTTCCGTCACCAGTGAGAAGAAGGACACCGGCGACCACCAGGTCGTTTGTTACGCCGAGTCCGACGATGGCGTTCACTGGACCAAACCGCTCTTGAAACTCTATCCACGAGCCGGCCAGGAGGCGACCAACATCGTGCTCGCGGACGCCGCCCCCGTCACGCACAACTTCTGCCCGTTCGTGGACGCGCGGCCCGGCGTCAAGCCGAACGAGAAGTACAAAGCCGTTGGCGGGTATCACGAACCGGGGCTCTTCGCCTATGTCTCGCCCGACGGCGTCCACTGGAAAAGGCTGGGGGACAAGCCCGTACTCACGAAACAGGAGGTCGGGTTCCGCGGGGCAACCGGTCCATCGTGTTCGACTCGCAGAATGTCGCCTTCTGGTCGGTCGCGGAAGGAAAGTATCTGCTGTACTACCGGGTCTACAAGGAAGGGAAGCGGCGAATCGCACGCGTCGAAAGCGACGACTTCGTCACCTGGAGAAAGCCGGCACTAATGGAGTATCACCGGGAGGACGAGAGCGGTACCCGTCGAACAGCTCTACACCAACCAGACACAGCCTTACTTTCGCGCGCCTCACATTTACCTCGCAACGGCCGCGCGGTTCATGCTGGGCCGGCGCGTGGTGACGCCGCAACAAATAAAAGAGACCGGCGTCAATCCGTCGTATGCGAACGACATTTCCGATGCTGTCTTCATGACCAGCCGCGGCGGGGCCGTGTACGACCGCACATTCATGGAAGCCCTCCTGATGCCGGGCATCGGAGCGGAAAACTGGACGTCGCGGACGAACTATCCCGCGCTGAACGTCGTGCCGACCGGCTCGACGGAGATGTCGCTATATGTCAACCAGAATTACGGCCAGCCGACCGCCCACTTGCGGCGTTACAGCCTCCGCCTCGATGGCTTTGCCTCCGTCCGCGCCGGTTACAACGGCGGCGAGATACGGACGAAGCCGTTGATCTTTCAAGGGTCGAAGCTCCTCCTGAACTTCGCCACGTCGGCGGCGGGAAGTGTCAAGGTCGAACTACAGAGCGCGGACGGGACACCGATCCCCGGCTTCACACTCGCCGACTGCAGCGAGCTGATCGGGAACGACATCGAGCGCACCGTGGCCTTCGCCGGGCGGCGATCTCGGCGGCTTGGCCGGTCGGGCCATCCGACTGCGGTTTGCCATGAAGGACGCCGACCTGTACGCCTTGCGCTTCGCGGCTGAGTCGAGAAACGGACAATAAATCTTCGCGCCGAGCGCGAATCCGGAGAGCGGTGATGACCAACCGCATGCTGACGCGTCGGAATTCCCGAGGACCGTGGGCCGGTCTTCCAATCGCATGGACCGCGGACGACTTACCTACCGTCGACTTCACGGACTCGTAGAGACCCAACATGCACTGGATCGATTTCGCTATCATGGCCGCGTACACAATCGGCATCGTGGCGATTGGCCTGTTGGCTCGTGGAAAGGACAAAACCGCCGCCGATTATTTCATCGCCGGCGGCACGCTAAATACCTGGTTCGATGCCGTTCTGGTCGGGCTTAGCATCGCCGCGACTTTCTTTTCCGGCATCAGCTTCATCATCTATCCGAGCATCGTGTATTCCGACGGTCTCCTGTTACCGTTTTGGGGCTTGGTGATCAACATGCCGCTCTACTACTGCGTGTTGCGCTTCTGGTTTCTCCCCCGCTATCTTTCAGGCAAGTGGCAATACCCTTATCAGATTCTCGAAGCACGGTTCGGAAATGGCACGCGAACAGTCGCCGCAGCGCTATACATCTTAATGCGCAGTCGGGTGGATGGCTGCCATGATTTACGCCCCGACCCTTGCGATCCTTACGATGGGCAACCTCGATCACAAATGGTTCTGGCCGATCGTTCTCATCACCGGCCTGAGCAACACTTTTTATACTGTGGTTTCCGGCGTTCGCGGTGTGATCGTCACCGAGGCAGTGCACATCCCTGTCATCATCCTGGGAATTACCGCGACGATTGTGGCCGCATGGTGGCAACTGCCCGTCCCGTTCGACACCGCGCTTGACGACCTGGTAAGCACCGGCCGGCTCAACGTCTTCGACTTCTCCCTCGACCCCGCCGCTCCGCTCACCTTTTGGACTGTTGTTTTCGGCGTCAGCATTGGCAACCTGACCAATTACCTCGGCGATCAGATGTCGCTGCAGCGCTACCTGGTCACGGGAGACGCTCGCGCCGCCAGCCGGTCTTTTGCCGTCAATATTATCGGTGTCGTCATCGTGGTCTCCCTACTGATCGCTCGTAGGGTTGTCCCTGAACGTGTATTATTCGCACTCGAGCGACCCGACATTGCCGGGCCGGGCGGACGAGGTGTTTCCGCACTTTGTGGCAACTCGGCTACCGGTCGGTGTCGCTGGATTGTTGCTCGCCGCCCTCCTTGCCTCGACCGGGCTTCCCAGTGGCATCAATACCCTGGCTTCCGTTCTAACGCTGGATTTTCACGCCCGTTTCCGCACCGGAATGACCCCGGCACAGCAGGTCTGGTGGGGGCGATTCTACTCGATCGTCATCGGCCTCCTGGCCACGGTGGCCGCCGGATTTATTTCGAAACTCGGCACGCTCTTTGAGCTCTCGCAAATCATCCTCGGCCTTTTCGCCGGACCGCTCCTGAGTTGCGTCATCATCGCCGTCGGCGGCTGGCGCTGCCGGGCCGCGCCATGATTTTCGGCATGCTGCTTGGGTCGTTGGCGGGTTTGGTCGTCACTAGTTCGGGCATTGCCGCGCCATGGGTCGCCCCGTCGGCCGCGCTCACAACCCTGGTGACGGCGCTGGCAGCGGCGCGACTCGATCCTCGCACGCCTCGCGGAACGCGGACTGAGTCCGAATCGTCCGTGCTCCCCAAAAAGACTGGTCACTGTGGGTAAGTACAGGGCGTAAAAGAGTGCGTGCCGGCGAGAAGAAAAAGAAGAGAAAAAGGGGTCCAGGGGGATGGCTTGAGGGTAGCAGCAATCTTTTGGTAGACGGGCTCACAACGTTTGGCGGCGCGCAAGGCGACGTGGGTGCTGCCGCCACGCGAGAGGCGGATGCCAAGGGCGTGTGCAAGACACGGCTGATTTTGCCGGATTTTATTAGCGGTGGGTCAGCGCGAGTACGCTTGACACCACCCTACAGGACTGTCAATTCGCGGCGAGTCTTTCCTTGCCGACGAAGGCGGGCCCATGGAAGAGCGTTCCGTGGTACGTGAACCTGCTTCCTTGCCAAAGATCAACCGAAACGGAACAGCAAAGCCACGACGGGTTGGCGGTAAAGTGATTGCGGGAAGGTCCGCATTGCCACCCGGAGTACCGTGTGGCAATGGCACCGTGCGCCGCATCCGATACCTCCAAACTTGGTGGGCGTTCCTGCAGGACGTTCGTGAATTTGTTATGCGAAATGCTATGCAACGCAGTCCCGCCGCATGGCAAAATGCCATGCGAATGATAAATGCTATGCAAAATGCTATGCGTCGCCGAGGGGGTTGCCCGGAGGGTGCATACATACCATTTTTGCATGCGGCGATGCGGACCGTGCCACTGGATTGCGGAAACATCTTCCCGCAATCCAGCGGCTGCAATCAAAGATGGTCCGCTATTTCAACTGCCACATCAGCATCTTGAGGCTGTCGCCGAGCTTGCTGTTGACGCCCAGGGCGGCGGACGGCTCGATAGCCGCAGTGGACCATGCAGTGCTCGCAGCGCGGGTCCTTGCCGTAACCGTAGTTTTCCCACTGCGTCTTTTCCATGAGGTCGTGGAAGGTCGCGTGGTGCTCGTCGGTGATGAGGTAGCACGGGCCCTTCCAGCCCTTGATGTTGCGGGTCGGGTTGCCCCAGGCGGTGCAGGTCAGTTCGCGTTTGCCGCTCAGGAACTCCAGGTAGATCGGCGACGACATCATCCGGTATTTCTTGAGCAGCCCCTCGGCTTCCTTGAACTTGGCGCGGATGTCGTCGCGGCGTCAAGAAAGATCTCGGCCGCGCCGTGCGGGTTGGTCTCCTTGACCGCCGCATAGCCGTAGGCCGGCGAGAGCATGAAGCCGTCGACGCCCAAGTTTGGTCAGGTAGGCATAAAGCGCGATCGAGCTCGTCGAGGTCGGTGTCCTTGAAGACCGTCGTGTTGGTGCAGACCAGGAAGCCGGCTTTCTTGGCGGCGATGATGCCTTCGACGGCCGCGTCGAAAACGCCCTCGCGCTCGACGGCCACGTCGTGCGTCTCGCGCATGCCGTCCAGGTGGACATTGAAAAAGAAACGGGATGTGGGCCGAAATTCGTTGACCTGGCGATCCATGAAGGGGAATTGTTGGCGCTGCTCGGTCAATCCGGTTCTGGAAAATCGACCCTGCTGAGATGTCTCACCGGTTTGGCGTTGCCCACCAGCGGCCGCGTCCTGGCTTATGGCAAGGCCCTGCAAGGCATCAATCCGCACGCTTCGATTGTTTTCCAGACCTTTGCTCTTTATCCATGGCTGACCGTCGAACAGAACGTTGCCGTAGGTTTGATGTCGAAGCTGGTCACTCGGGCCGAAAAAGAAGCGGCTGTCGAAAAGGCGATCGATCTGATCGGCTTGAACAATTATCACGACGCCTATCCGCGCGAAATTTCGGGCGGGATGCGGCAGCGCGTGGGCATAGCCCGAGCTCTTGTTGCTGAGCCGAAGATTCTCTGTCTCGATGAAGCATTCAGCGCGTTGGACGTTCTTACCGCAGAGAATCTAAGAAACGAAGTCGTTACCCTCTGGAAGGAGCAGGCGACGACATTGAAAAGCATCTTCATGGTGACGCATAATATTGAGGAGGCTGTTGAAATGGCCACTCGCATTTGCGTCCTGTTTCCGCATCCTGGACGTCTTGGTCTGGTCATGGAAAATAACCTCGCCTATCCGCGAAATCCGAACGACCCCGGATTTCAGCGCCTGGTCAACGTAATACACGAAACGATCACCATGCAGGCCTTGCCGGACCATCCGCCAGAGCCGCCCCCGGTTTCCGGGAGACCGATCTCTCGGGCGCGGACCCGGTTGGAATCCATACCGACCGTTCCAGTAGGACGGATCCTAGGGTTGTTAAGTATTCTCCAGGACCATCCGGAGCTGGACAATATCTACGATATCGCAAACGAAATCGGCAAAGACTATGGTGAAACCATTTCACTCGTAAAAGCAGCGGAGATTCTCGAGTTTGTCGATACGCCCAAGGACGAAGTCCGTTTTACGGAGCTCGGTAAAAAATTTATCGCTGCCGACAGCGACACGCGGAAGGAGATCTTCGCCGAACAAGTTCAGAAACTCCGATTGTTTCACATCATTCTCGGTTATCTGGAGGTCCAGGAGGAGATTGATAGCGAAACCGTAATGAAAGATATTTCCAGCGCGCTGCCTTACGAGAATTCTGAGAAGGTCCTCCAGACCATGATTGCATGGGGGCGATACGCCGGCCTCATGGACTACGACGCAAATACGCAAATGGTCGGCAGACCGGAAAAAGAGGTCGATAAAGAGGAGGAAAAAAAAGAAGAAACTGTGAGTTAGAGCATAGCTGCAGGATCACTGGCTTCTCTTATTTTTCGCTAGCCAACGGGCATCGGCGCCGTGTAAACCACCAGACTCCCGCCAGGTCGAGCAACGGCTTCCATAAAAATTGCCTGACCCCGTATTTTGATTTTCCGCCGCTCCTGGAGCGATGCCGCACCGGCACCTGGCGTAGAGTAAATCCCGCGCTGATAGCCAAAGCCGGGATAAATGAATACAATGTTCGCATCGGAATAAACGCGTCCATCACATGTCGATGAAATGCTTTGATTCCGCATCCGCTATCGACGACCCCGTCGCCCAGGATGCGGCTGCGAGCTGCGTTTGCGAGACGCGACATGACCCGGCGAACAAACGAATCCTGACGGTTCACACGGATGCCGACCGCCATGTCCACTTCGTTCAGCGGCGCGAGAAGTTTCGGAATATCCCGCGGATCGTTCTGACCGTCGCCGTCCAATAGAATGACGATCTGGCCGCGAGCGCGCTTCATGCCGTGGAATAAAGCGGCCGCTTGACCGCAATTTTGACTTAACTGAATCAATCTTCCCTGGCTCCAATCTACAAATTGGTTGCCGATAATTTCCGCAGTTCGATCCGAGCTGCCGTCGTCCACCATCAGAAGCTCGTAATCACTCTGCCAAGAGCGCGCAAAACTGCGAATTTCGCTCAGCAGTTGCCCCACAACATCTTCCTCGTTGTAAACCGGGATCACGATCGAATAGAGCGGTTCTTCGTGTGATTTGGAACCAGATGCAAATGGAGCGTTCATTGGAAACTAAAACTCAACTTGTTTCCGTCGGCGGCGAATCGGCGGACGCACAAGGAGAAACCTTTTAGTCGCTCAGGAGACGTAAGTAAAGCGTCGCGCTTGACCTGTGCACCAGGTCTGCGCTGATTGGGGTAACCCTTGGGGTTCTCCAGTTTGGACGTTTGGCAAACCGAGACGCTTTGGTTACTTTAAAAGTTGCATGCTGGCCGCCCCTTCTAGATTCGACAGGCGCTTGGAACTCTTCGGCACATTTCTTCGAATGCGCATGAGATGCATGAGTGCCACGACACTAGGATGGATACTACGAACTCAGCGATATCCACTACAACCAGTAAGGTAAATCTCGGCCGAAGAGGCCAAAATCTGGTTCTGAGATTCGAAGGGGACTGGAATCTCCGGGATACCCGGCATGGCGAAATTGATAAACTGTTCTCAGAACTCGACCGGGAAGCGCCCGCCGATGGCCTCGAGATTGACATGTCCAAGGTAGGTTCGTGGGACACCAGCCTCTTGATCGTGGTCGCCCGCGCCGAAAATTGGTGCGCAAAACATAACGTGAAATTTGTGCGTGAATCGCTGCCCGCCAGCGTGGCCAGTTTGCTTTCCATTTCTGAGGAGGTCCCGGAGCGGAAAACTGGACGGGAAACCAAAAAATCGTGGTCGATATTTTCTATCCTCGGAGATATCGCCATCGGCGCTTTTGCAGGGATTGAGACGGCCCTGGAATTTACCGGCGATGCCGTTCTCAGTTTTGGACGAATCCTTCGCGGTAAGGCGGCCTTCGATTGGCGACTGTTCTGGCTAACGATGCAGGAATGCAGCGCGCAGGCATTGCCGATCGTCGGGATGATCAGCTTCCTTACCGGACTCATCTTTGCCTTCGTAGGTGCCATCCAGCTTCGACAATTTGGAGCAGGGATCTATGTGGCAAACCTGGTCGCAGTCGCGATGGCTCGGGAAATGGGTGCCATTATGACCGGGATCATCATGGCCGGCCGCACCGGTGCAGCATTTGCCGCCCAGATCGGCAGCATGAAGGTCTCGGAAGAGATCGATGCCCTCCAAACGCTGGCCATCTCGCCGATGGATTTCCTGGTCAGCCCGCGGCTTTTGGCCCTTTTTTTCATGATGCCTTTGCTGGTGCTCTATTCCGATTTGGTCGGAATCTTGGGCGGCTCCTTCGTTGGGTTGACCTTTTTGGGAATCAGCTGGTCCCAGTATTGGAATCAGACGGTCGGTTCCATGGGCCTGGTTGACATTGCCACGGGCCTGGTGAAGAGCGCCGTATTCGGGGTAATCGTCGCCATGGCCGGATGCGAAAGGGGAATGAAATGCGGAAACAACGCTGCGGCCGTCGGCAACGCGGCCACCTCAGCGGTTGTTCTGGGGATCACCTGGATCGTGGCCTCGGATGCAATCATCGATGTGATCCAGGAAATGGTAAACTTGTAACCGTTTGATATTTTGGCGAGACCCCATGACGTGAGCTCCATCGAAGAACAAGTGCCGGAAGCGCAAGCAACCCTGGAAATCAGCGTTCTCAGGCAGCAATCGAGGTTCGAGGGCTAGAAATGGGATACGGTTCCTACGTACTCATGCGGGACGTTGACTTCGTGGTGGCCTCCGGCCAGATCATGGTCATTATGGGAGGAAGCGGCTGCGGCAAGAGCACTCTCCTCAAATATCTCATCGGGCTGAAGGAGGTTGAAAAAGGGGAGATCATTTACCATGGACAAAGTTTTTCGAAGGCCTCTCCGAAGGAAAAGGAAGAGATGCAAAGGACCTTCGGCGTCTTGTACCAGGGCGGCGCTTTATGGAGTTCCCTCACTTTGGCAGAGAACATCGCTCTTCCCTTGGAGCAGTATACGAAGCTTTCCGCCAAAGAAATCGCAGAGATCGGCTCCTTGAAACTCGCCCTGGTCGGCTTGAAAGGATTTGAAGAATTTTATCCCTCGGAGATCAGTGGCGGGATGCGTAAGCGAGCGGGCCTTGCCAGGGCCATGGCGCTTGATCCGGCACTGCTTTTCTTTGACGAACCATCCGCCGGTCTGGATCCGATCACTTCCGTACGGCTGGATGAGCTGATTCTCCGGCTCCGGGACTCTCTCGGGACGACGATCGTCGTCGTTACCCATGAGCTCCCCTCTATTTTCACGATTGCCGATACCTCTATTTTCCTCGACGCGGAGACGAAGCGAGTAATTGCCCACGGCAACCCGAGAGAACTCGTCAAAGAGGGCAAGAGCGACCCGAAAGTCCGGGAATTTTTGTTGCGAGGTGATCCGAATAAAACGCCCATCGGTCTGCCAATTGAAGAAGCAGCCTTGTGAAAGCCACGATTCTGTCGTTCATGGTTAGCCCAATTTTATACGATATCCAATGAGCCAAAAAGCGAATCCGACCTTAATTGGAGCGTTTGTCTTCGGGGCGATTGTTATAGCAATCGGGGCAGTCCTGTTTTTTGGCTCGGCCAACCTTTTCGCAAAAAAGCAATTATTCGAGACCTATTTTGATCAATCGGTCAACGGCCTGGGAATCGGGTCGAACGTAAAATATAAGGGCGTCACCGTTGGTAAGGTAACCAAGGTCCAGTTGAAATTTCAGGGCGGTGGTGAAGCTCCTATCGTCAAAGTGCTCTACGAGATCAATACGGATAATCTTTTAAATAAATATGGTCTGGCCATCGACATGGCCGATCGAAAACGGCACGAAAAGGCTGTCGCAAGCGGGTTTCGAGCAAAATTGGACTTTGAGAGTTTAATCAGCGGGCAACTATTTATTGCTTTGGATTTCTATAAGGATGCCGCCGTGGCGGAATTGCACCCGGAAGGTGATCCAGACATATTGGAAATTCCGCCCCAGCCGTCCGATATCGACGCAATTCTGGCCGATCTGACCAAAGCGATTGGAAACATCGGAAGCGTCGATTTTGCCAGTCTAGCCAAAGATCTCCAGGCCGTTTTGAAAAGTGCTCAAGCAGGTATTGACTCCATGCACCTTGATCACTTGGGGAGCTCGCTGGACAAAGCAGCCGATTCGATTTCAAATCTCGCGAACGGAGAACAAATTAAAAGTGCTCTGGCCAGCGTGCGCGAATCCTTCGCAGAGCTGACTTTGACCTTGAAGAATCTTAACCCAGCGGTCCAAGATCTTAAGCCGACTCTCGATCAGGCCAAGGTCGCACTGACCAACCTGCAAAAGAGCACACAACAGCTTGATCAGGTACTCAAACCTGACTCTTCTTTCAGATATCAGCTGGATAGCTCTCTCTCCGAAATCAGCTCCGCTGCCGCGGCTATCCAGCGGCTTGGCCGATTTTCTGCAACGCCATCCGAACTCGCTTTTATTCGGCCGAAAACCTGCTAACCCCAATCAACCTTGAATCGGTATTGTCATTTCAAAGCATTTGCTTGCGTCTTAGTAGGTCTGCTTTTCTTGGTCGGTTGCGCGACCAGGGAACCGTTGCCTAATTTTTTTGTGCTGAGCGGTTCTGGCTCGCGAACGGTCCGAACTCATTCATCCGGGGGTACCGTTGTTCTTGTCCGCCGAGTCGAAGTCCCGGCCTATTTGGCCAGGACGAATTTAGTCACCATGAAGGGTGGAATCGAAGTGCAGTACGCGACAACCCAACGGTGGGCCGAACCGCTCGATCAAGGTTTGTCCAGAGCCGTTGCGGAAGACTTGAGCCGAAATCCACGAATCAGAGCATATGGGTTTTCGCCCGCTGCTCCTCCGGTTGCCCACAATTATGATGTCTGGATCCGATTGGAACGTCTTGAAGGCAATGACAATGGCGAAGCCGTTTTACGCGCGCGCTGGTCGGTTTCAAGTGCCGACAGTTCCGCCCCGATTGCAGCCAAGACAGTTGATATCCGTCGGACCGGCTGGCGACCAGGCGATTACCCTGGGCTGGTGCGAATGCTGAGCGCGGCCGTATCAGAAATGAGCCGGCAAATCGCCCGCGCAATTCCTTAGCGCAGTATGTGAGGCGTCCCGCCTTACCTTCTTCCAGCCGGGGCGGAGACGGAAAGCGGGACGCTTCCCCTACGTAAGTAAAGCGTCCCGCTTATCTTCGAGCCGGGGCGGAGCGTTAAGGCAGTAACATGAACGCGGCTATCATGATGATGGTCGGGACAATTGCTGCGAGAACCAGCCCCGCGGGCGAGATGCCATCTTCTCCGAAGGCGGACGCCAGGATCGATTGGCCGGCGGGATTTGGGGCGTTGGCAATCACGGTCAAGCCTCCGCCAGCCACGGCTCCGGCCACGACTGCGTATTTCAAAGAGGAGCCAAATCCGGGAACCAACGAAGCGAGATAAGTGATCGCGGCATTGTCATTAAAGGCGGTTAGAACGATCGCCCCGATCAGCCAGCGGCCATTCGCTGAGCCCGCTCAACACAGGTGCGATCCACCATTTCTGGCAACCGCCGTGAATAATCAGCGAGGCCAGAAAAAATCCCACCAGCATCGGTCCGCGCAATCGCATCACGCCCTGGTGACGATCTGTTGCTTCGATAAAGGCCAGGAAAAAAAGAAAACCCAGTACCACCAAAACAGCATGATGAGAGGTAACAACTGTCCAGATGAGGAACAAGATGTGAACGATTGTGATGGGCACCGGGACAGGCCGGCGCTTTTCCTTTTCATCGGTCCGAGTTCGCTTCAACAGCGATAGTTCAGATCGGAATCGCAGATAGTAAACGATGTTTGCGACGATAATGCCGAGGGCCGCCTTCCAACCGAAACTCGTCAGCATGTAGTTCAGATCCCAAGACCACTTTGTCGCGACCATGACCACCGGCGGTGCGGCAAAATGCGTAAGCGTCCCGCCCACGGAAATATTCACGAACAAAGACCCAGGGTCGCATAGGAGAGTCTCTTGCTGGGCTTGAGAGCATAGAATTTTTGCCGAAGCAGGAGCGCGCAAATCGTCATCGCGGCAGGTTCCGTAATAAAAGAGCCTAAAAGAGGTCCCAGAGTGAGAATGGAAAGCCACCATGCTGCGGGTGTAGAACCTCCCAGGGCCGCCAGCTTTGCCAACCAATTTTCCGTTAGTCGCAGGATCGGGCGAGAACTCGCAATCGCCATGATCACCACGACAAATACCGGCTCGGCCGGATTTAAGCCTGTAATGTAGCCGACAAGTGTCGGCCACCCTTTCATCAGAACGATCACCAGAAAAAGTGGTACTAACCAAATGCCGAAAACGGCTTCCACTTCTCCCATGAAATGAAAGAACTGGGCGCGAAATTGCAGCGCGTCGCGACGTCGTTCAATCGATGGGTCTGAGTCCTTTTCCTGAACTTCCAAAGCTTCGAATTCCTGCTTATAACGGTGAGCGATTTGCATGAACTTGGAAGTCAGGAAGGTGTGTAGAATCGCGCAAAGGAAAATGAGCGTCCCAACCAGGTTAAACGGCTCAACCTTGACTCGGCCGATCAGCTTTTGCAGCAAACCGGGCGTCTCATCATCGTGATATTCTTCGAGCGGTTTCGGAAAATTGAACTGAGGATGACTCAGATCGGGCGGCTGCGGCGGCGCAAACAGAATGGAGAGCCACGCCCAACAGGCACAAACCAGAAAAAAATCAACGAACGCATAGTTTTGTCATCAGTTACATATTTGACCGTTAACGCTGACCTCTGCATCAGCCTTCATTCTATATTCGCTATGTCAGATTAATTCGCCTCATCTTTCGTCCCAAAGAGGGAGCAACAAAACCCACAGAACCGAATAACCGGCAAAAAGAAGCGCTCCGAACGGCTGCACCGACATCGACCAGGCGTCTTCTTCAAACCGAAAAACGCATTCAGGATCAAGCCCAGGAGCAAGATCGCAAAAGAGGCGCAGACCAAAACCCGCATCCACGAGGAGGTCTTCTGATGAAAAGCCTGCACCAGGGCAAAAGCCAGGGCCGGGGCGATCATCGCATAGGTTGCATCTTCCGTCGTTGGCCCGAAGAGCAGCATCCAGCAGGTGCCTGTAGTAAATACGCAGGTCAGCAGACGTTGCTCGGACCATTTCCGCAGTCGCCCAAAACGCAGATAGCAGCGGCTCCAGCGCCGGCGAGCATTTGCAGGACCAGCACAGCGCGGGCGCTCAGGTTGATGTGCAGCAAGTCTCAAAATCATCGCGAAATCGCGCGGTGCGATATCCATGTTCATCCGTCGGTCATCGGCGGCTCTCGTATTGAACCAGCGTTGATATTGCTCCAGGACGTAGGCTGGTCGCTGAAGAACAAATGAGGCGGCGCCCATGAAAATCAACGTCAGCACCAGGCGCCAGCCCAGCTGACGCGGGTAAAGTAAGCACCAGCAACAAGCCAACGGAGAGGGGATAGATCTTCAGGTAAGCCGAAAATCCCACTGCCACCGCCGAAAGGGTCCAACGTTTTTCGTGGGCGGCCAGGATCGCGATCATTAACAATCCGATGATCATCGGGTTGACCTGACCATTGTTAAAATTGCCTAGCGACAGCGGAAGAATCAGCAGAAAAACCAGCCAATAGGAGGACTTCGGGATGCGACTGTTGATCTCGGCCTTCAGCCACCAGAAAATTGCCCCGACAAATATAGCGGCATTCAGCAGGCGCCAGAGCACCGATCCGAGGGAAATTGGCAGCCACGAAAACGGAGCAAAAAACGCGGCGACCAAGGGACTGTAAACGAATCCGCGCGTATAGGTGTAAAGAGGTTGGGACGCAGTCCACTTCCGGCCTGCGTCCGCATAAGTCCCAAAAACGTCGTGGGAGTGCGAAAAGAATCCGATACGAATCCAGATCCCCAGCAAAACTGCAGCCCAAAGTCCAATCACAATGCACATTTAACAGGCGCGGACATTTTGCTCTTGTCGAAAGCTGCTCAACTTGGTTTCGTTGTCCGCCGATCCATTGTGACTGCGGTCAATGGCTCTCAGCTGGCCAGAGCGAATTGTTAAACAGCCACAAAAGAGTGTAGACCAGAAACAACGGCTGAAAACGGTAGAACTGAGAGCGCCCAGAACGGCTTGAAATGCGGAAGAAAGCTCGCTCTGGTCGCCGCCAGCAGCTGCAGAATGAATGCTGCTGAAACCAAAGCGCGAAGACGCGCCGGTTGATGCGCCTCAAATGCTTGGACCAGCGCCAGAACGATCGCCGGCGCCAGAATCAAATAGGTATAAGATTCCGTGGCCGGTCCGCAAAGAGTCATCCAGATCGAGACCAGGCAAAACAGACCAATCAAAACGCGATTTTTTGCCCAACCTCTCCAGGTCTTGCACAGCGCAGAACAATGCGAGCGCCTGCGCTTCCCAGTTGGATCAGAGAATAGATCTTCGCCGAGATCGGTAGATGTCCAACCCAGTGAATCAAAAACCAGAGATCCAAAGGCAGTTTTTCGATCGGCCATTGGCGTCGATCATCAGAGGTCCGCGTGGCAATCCAGGCATGATATTGGTTCGAGACATAAGACCAATGCTGGAAAAGGAATGGAATGACCAGGAGCAGCAGAAGAGCAGCCAGCATTCGCCAGCTGAAACGCCTGGGCGCGATGAGGCAGATCAGCAGCCCGACGGCGATCGGGTAGATCTTGAAGCAGATGGCAATCGCCACGCAAAGTGCTGCGATGTTCCAGCGTTCAGTGTAGACAGCGGCGATCGCGAGCAGGAGCAATCCCTCCACTAACGGGTTTGCCTGGCTGATATCAATATTTCCGACCGCAAGTGGGACCAGGAGAAGATAGAGAATACCGAAATTTTCTTCTTTGATGCCAGCGAAGAGGTTTGACTTTAGAACGGCTGCCAGGCCTCCGAGCAACAAAGCTGCGTTCAGAATTCGCCAAAGAATATTCGCTAGCGAAGCGGGGATCCAGGCAAATGGCGCAAAGAAGGCGGCCACCACAGGGCTGTAGACGAAGCCCATCCATTGGGTATAAATGTTTTCGCCATGTAGCCAATGTGACCCTGCGAGATGGTAGGTATCGAAAGAGGTGCCGCGGTGTGAAAGCAGGAGCGGACGGAGGATCAGGACCACCAGCACCGCCAGCCCATAGAATCCAGGCGCACATATTCCAGATGCGATGCTTATCACCATATTGTTCCCGCCGTCGAATCATTATGCCATATCTCAGAAACGCAAGCCAGAATGGATGACTTCCGAGCTCCAGACTTTTGCCTTACCTGTTTTCTGGCTGGCGACGGAAATCTGCTCCAAGAAATTGTGGGGTTGCTCAAGCGGAAGATTGAAATTAAAGATCTTTCCTGCCAGCTGTTCATCCCGGTCGCGGACCGCTGACGGCAACCGTTACCTTATGGGACCTCCACTCGATACCCGCAAGTTGCAATTCATCGACCGATGGATCGGCATGTTCGTCTGCGGCATTTTGAGTTTTATTCGCCGGCTGAGCGGTTCCCCGGACGCTGGGAACACGCGCGCAAACCGACGAAGATATTGTTCGTGAAGTTCGCAGAACAAGGTTCGACGGTACTTGCCTACCACGCGATCTGCCGCGCCATCGAAATGGTCGGCCGTGAGAATGTCTACTTTCTTGTCTTTCAGGAGAACCGTTTCATTCTCGATGTAATGCATCTTATTCCGGAAGACAATGTCATCACCGTCGGGCATAAAAACATTTTGGATGCGGGTTTCCATGCCTTGCGTGCGCTCAAGCGGATCCGCGAACTTGGAATCGACGCCGCGATCGATCTGGAGTTTTTTTCCCGCTCATCGGCAGCGTTGACTTTTTTATCCGGCGCGAAATCACGCGTCGGATTTCACACTTTTTTTGGCGAAGGCCCTTATCGCGGCGATCTGATGACCCATCGATTGCTCTACAATCCTTACATCCATACCAGCCAGAATTTTCAGTTGATGGTGGAGGCTTTGGAGCAAGCCCCTGACAGACTCCCTACCTTTGCCGGAAAGATACCGGCTGCAGATGCGGTCTCGCCTCCGTTCGTCCTTCGCCGGTCGCCCAGCAGGAAGTACGGGCGATCATCCAACGCGAAAGCGGCCGGCCAGGGCAGCCTGCCCTGATTCTCTTGAATCCCAATGCCAGCGATTTGCTCCCGCTTCGAAAATGGCCCACTGATCGGTATGTTGATCTCGCTCAGCGGCTCCTGGAACGGTTCGCCGATGTTAGCATCGGCATGACCGGTGCTCCGGACGAGGCGGAAGCAATTGGCCGCGTCGCGGCCCAGGTCGGTTCTCCGCGATGTTTTTCTTTGGCCGGCAAAACCACGCTCCCTCAACTGCTGGTGTTGTACTCGCTGTCAGAGTTGCTGATTACCAATGACAGTGGTCCGGCCCATTTTGCCTCCATGACGCCGATCACCGTCATCACGCTGTTTGGGCCGGAAACGCCGCTTTTGTTTCGCGCGTTGACTCCACGGGCGATACCGATCTGGATGCAGTTACCATGCAGCCCTTGCGTGAACGCCTACAACAACCGGCAAAGCCCATGCCGGGACAACATTTGCATGAAATCGATCACCGTCGATCACGTTTTCACCATCGCCTGCCAGGCCTACCTTGACCGGCAAAAAGAAAAGGAATCGGCTGCGCTTGCCAGCGAGAGGTCATGACGACCCTGATCTCTTCTCGATACGCGCGATGGGCCGCCGTGATCCTGGTTCTGGGAACGATTTTCCGCCTCTGGTACAGTACGCATCTCGAGCTCGTCGGAGACGAGGCTTATTATTGGCTATGGTCCCGGCATCCGGACTATTGCTATCTCGACAAAGGCCCGGTTATCGCCTGGTTCATCTCGGCCGGCACCGCCCTTTTCGGTCAGACGGTCTTCGGGATCCGCTTTTTTGCTACCTTGTTGGCGCTTGGTACCGGAATCGGAATCTTCTTCTTGGCGCGCCGGTTGTTTTCTGACCGGGTCGCTTTCTGGTCGGTTGTTGCTGGCGGCGTTGACGCCGCTCTTTGCGGTCGGCGCCACGCTGATGACCATCGATACCGTTTATATCTTTTTCTGGACCTTGGCGGCGCTGACTTTCTGGTATGCAAAAGAACAGACCCGCCTTGGATGGTGGATCCTTACAGGGTTACTGGTCGGCTTGAGCATGCTATCGAAATACACCGGCGCGATTGAGCTGGTCTCCTTTGTCGGGATTTTGTGCGTGGCACCCGCCGAGCCGCCAGCATTTTCGAAGGCTTACCCTTCCGGCAATGCTTCTGGTCGTTGCTCTCTTCCTGATTCCTGTAATTATCTGGAACTGGCAACACGGATTTCCAACCAGCCACTTCCTGGTCCATCGCGGTGCCTTGGATGAGCGGATGCGTCTTCGTCCGCTTGAGGTGCTCTCCTTTCTCGGGCAGCAGGCCGGAGTCATTTCTCCGGTTCTGTTTCTTGGCCTGCTCGCAGCCGTCTTCTGGCCGGGATTCGCTCCGAACTCCCGCGTGCAAACCGGATATCTTTTGACGCTCTTTCTGCCGCTTTTCCTCGTTTATCTGCTTCTGAGCTTCCAGAAAGCCAGCCAGGCAAACTGGGCTGCCGCCGCCTACGTCAGCGGGTTGATCCTCGTCGCGGCAAAATGGTGTCAGGCAGTTGCGTATTTATCCTTGGGCCAAGTGGGTCGTTTTCGCCGGGTTGGCGATCGCTTTTCTCGAGACCGCGCTCCTGCACGAAACCTCCTGGCTGCATTTGCCTGGTCGTCTCGATCCGCTCGATCGCGCCCGCGGATCCCGGGATTTGGCGGCTCAGGTCAGTGCATTACAAACTAGCTCCGGCGCCCGGGTGGTTATTGCCAATAAGTATATGACCGCCGCATTGCTGTCCTTTTATCTGCCGGGACAACCGGATACGTTCATGCCGGTTTCCAGCCCGCCGTTTAACCAGCTCGTGCTCTGGCCGACTTATCGCGAAAAATATCCGTCGGATGACGCGATTTATGTGTCAGATGCCAACCGGGTGCTGCCGTCCCTCCAAGCGGATTTTCCAAATATCCGTCCGGCCGTCGAAATCCACACCTCTCAGGATGGCCGCCAGGTGAGCCGTTTCTATCTCTTCGTCTGCCGCCGGTTCCGAGCCGTTCAATAAGGCGGCGGCCGTCTCAAAGTGAGCTCTTTCGCTAAAATCCGCTCGTTGCCTCCTGCGTGTCCGCGTTGAGCCTCTTTCGCGCCTTTCGTTTTGATCGCGCTCTGTTGGGCCGGTATTTATCTGCCAGGTCTTGGTACCCTCCAACTCCAGCACGAAGAACCGCGGCGCGCTCTTCCGGGAATCCACATGCTCGCTTCGGGCGACTGGCTTGTGCCCCGTGTCGGATCAGATCCCTATTTGCGCAAGCCGCCCCTGCTCAACTGGGCGATTGCCCTGAGTTGCAAATTGTCGGGCGGTGTCAGCGAATGGGCCGTTCGGCTCCCCTCGGTCCTCGCCACCTTCGCGCTGGCACTCACGATTGTGGGAGTTGGCGGCCGCCGCTGGCTCGGCCTGGAGGGCGGCTTGATCGCGGCCATCTTCTTTCTGGTCAACTTCACCATGATCGAAACCGGTAGACTGGCGGAACTTGAGGCTCTCTACGTCTCGTTCACCGGGATAGCATTGGTTCTCTGGATGACATCGTGGCGCCAGGAAGTCGGTCCCTGGCGGCTTTGGCTCTTGCCGGCCCCGTTTCTCGCTCTGGGCATGCTGACCAAAGGCCCTACTCATCTGATTTTCTACTATGGGATTGTCTTGCCGGTACTTGTGTTCGGCAAGAATGCTCGTTCTCTGCTTCATCCGGCGCATTTGCTCTCGCTGCTCCTGATCGTCGCGGCATTGCTCTGCTGGGCAATTCCTTGCTCCCTCGCGGTCAGTGGTCACAATCCGATGGGTGTTTGGCGCTTTTGGTGGGATCAACTCGCTTCACGCGCGTCTGCGGAGTCCGACCAGCATTTTCGGCTCTCGGTCTGGTTGCTCAATGGTCCACAAACACTTAAAAACTTTTTGCCGTGGACGCTCTTATTGCCTCTTCTCTGGCGGAATGAAACGGTGGCACTGGTTGGCGCTGCGGCCGACTCGACCCCTAGAGACCCGGCTTTGTTTCGAGGTGCAAGATTGGGAATGGTCGCCACTGCCGTTCTGATGATTCTTCTGCCGAACGGTTCTCCTCGTTACATTTATCCTTTGATTGTTGTTCCTTGCTTGCTGCTCGGGCGCGCCTTGACCGTGCAGGAGGGATCGAGCAACCCCGGCGTGGCTCGAGTCCATCTGGCGCCGGCTCAACCTTTTGCTATTGACAATTGTTTCGCTCGGCGTTGCGGGTATGCCCTACTTCGGCCGCGGCCAACGTTGGATTCTGCTTTGGACCTGCATGGAGGGGATTCTGGCTGTTGGCATTTGGTTTTTCGCCGTGGCAAGCAGAACTCGGACTCCAGCTCATTTCGTCTCCCAACAGCAGTCGAATGGCCTCCCAGGCAATCATAAGCGCAGCCGTCACCGCAATTGCGATAATGATTTTTGCAACGGTTATCATGCCGCGGATTGACTCGGGAAATAGACATCGTTCGCGTGAAGTGGCTCGCGCAATCCGCACGGCCCTGCCGGTTGGAGCGCAGCTTTGGGTACTGGAAGGTGATTACCGGCCGTTCTGGTACTATCTCGAGCCGGCGGTGCAGTATTTTCATCTCCTGACCGATTTACCGTTGCAGGCGCAATACATCCTGCTACCCGCAGCACAAACGAAAACCTTTTTACAAAATCCGATCTGGCAAAATGATCCTCCGACATTGATCGTACAGGTCGTCGACAACGAGGGCAGGGCTTTCGATCTCTTTGCGCGCGATTCCAATGCTAACTAGTGCACCAAGTCAGTGACTGGTGTAGTGGCGTTGCGATCAAAATGGGCCGCCGGCAAGGCGGTCCGAGCCGGACTGGCGCGACGAAGGAGCATATCTGGCCAGTTCGACGCGCTGACGCTTGCTCAGGGCATTCGACGCTTGCCATGAGCAAGCGACAGCGCGTCGAATGGATCGATACGTGACTGAGGAGCAACGCCGCCGCCGGCCCATTTTCATCGCAACCCTCCGGGCTGCGCGTCTTTTGGCTGGCTGCTTTGTCGCTCATCGGTCAAAGACCACAGCGAGTATTCTCCCTCTTCGCTTCGCGCATCCAACCAAAATACGCTGCAGCGCCACTACACCAGTTACTGACTTGGTGCACTAGTCGTGCTCGATTCTGAACCGCGCTCGTCCAAGCACTTGAACGAAAAGAAAAAAAGAAAGCCGTGAAAGAAGGATTCCCTCCGTTAAGTCCTTTTCCCACGCCAATGGGATCGAGCGCGAGCACGATAAGAGGCGGGACGACAAAGGCAGGACCCCTATTTCTGGGACAGGACGGTAGTGACCGTTACGTCTGTAAAGTCCCAAACATTCTTGGTTGTTTCCGCAGACTCGCCGTACAGACCTATCGAGGAAGATCCTTTCGGGGGGTCACCCTTTAAGGTGGCAACCTGAGTATCGTTAATAGACGCCGTTAGCTGATTTCCCTCCGTCCGTACCCGCAATTTGTTAGTCTCTCCGACCCCTGTCTTTATAGCAGCAGTATCAGTTTTAGCGATCGGATTGATCCAACGACCGACGAGCTTGCGGCCAACCGCAAACTTGCCGTCTGCAGAGATAACTAACGCGTAGCAGTCGTTGTAATCTTTCGCCCAAAAAATTAGCCCACCCAGCTGATCCAGATCTTCACCCTTCGACATCACAACTTCCGCCGTAACTTCAGCGTCGGTGAATTCTCTGTTGTGATTGATAAGAACTGCGCTGCTGTTCAGCAGGGGAGTAACCTGTAGCTTGCCGTCGGTAATGGCCCAGTTCGCATCCAGAGTTCCCCATGCGGGACTCGATGCGTCAAATTTTTCTTGATGCTGAATCTTCACTACCGGCGGAGCCGTTGCCGGGCTCGATACGGTGACCGATGGAGATGTCGCCGGAATCGACAGGGGGGTCGATGAAGCTGTTGTCGGAATCGGCCCTTTCTCCGATTTTGGCGGTTCCAATTTATGCGCTTTTTTTGCGTGCCAGACGCCAACTGCGCAAATAATCGCAAACGGCAGCAGCGTGAGCAGCAACGCCTGTATTGGAAGCCAATTAGAGCTCCTCTTCGGTTGTCGAAGAGCTGGTCTCATGCCCGGCGATTCGCTCTCGTCGACAACCACTAAAGCAGGTAGGAGCGAACTCCTTTCCAAATCAGAGACGGGCGGTTCTGCCACAGCCTTCGACGCCGGCGTTTCCGGCTGATCCTTGATCGTGTCGCCCGCTGGCAACTCCTGAGACCCTTCGACGCCCAGGCGCGCCATCTCTTCCTGTCCGATCGCCGATGTCCGGGTGGGTAAAGGGTCGTCGTTCTGGCCCTGAGTAAGTCTCCGAACCAGTTTGCACAGGGACCTCAAACGCTCCGCGACTTCCGGAGTCACCACATCAAGCCAGTGTGCCGAATCCACCGCCGGTTGCGAGTCCCACCCGGCGGTGCTAGTTCGAAACGGAATCACGATCAGTTCATTATCGAAGGCAAGTTCGAGCTGCCGTTCGACTCGATCGGAGCGGCCGGCGTAATCGGCAAGAACGACAATCATGATCCGGCAAGACTTTACGGCATTCGCAATCGATTGATCCCACGCCACCCCGACATTTATATCCCGGGGCAGAATCCAGCATCTGATACCGATCGATTCCAGCTCGTTGCAGATCGCATATGCAGTCAACTTCCCGGCCGTAGAATTATTGATAAATACGTCATGTGACATATGCAGCGTACGGGTCGGCGGCCCGAGTTGGATACTGGGCCGTATCCTCTTGTCGAACGCTCCGGAGGTCAAGGCGCTTCCTCAATCCCTCAATCATGCTCATTCAACAAAGGTCTCGCCCTGAAAGCTGAAGGGAGATCGAGGTTTGCCCCGGTATTTTCAGCAAAAATCTTGTGCCACAGGATTCATGGGTGAAGCCGCGGGCATCGAAGCGAGCACGTGGTCCGGGAAGCAGATTCTCGCTGTCGCCTGGAGCCCCTTCAGGGCTAATTCGGGTGTGGAAATTTACCCAGGGTAAGCCCTGGGCTAAGCTCTCTTGGCCACTTCGGGCCGTCTATTCGACCTTAGACTAGACAGTTACTTCGCAAGCTTTTTCACCGCTAACGGAGATCAAGCACGATTTAGAGGAATCTGGCGACGCCTACCCTTCAAGGTTTCACTTTATGGAAAACAACCCAGAATAAATGCAGCGAACGCCCGCTTAATCCTCAGGAGTTTCTGGTCTTTTGTTTTAGTTCCGGTCCGGGGACAATCAATCCTTGGCTCCCCAGCAACTCTTCTGCGTCCACTACGTGATCAAAGCACTCGGAACAAAAGCGACCATTGAGTCCCTCGTCCCACATCTCCAGCTTCGTCCATAGTCCGCAGACCGAGCAGTGACCCAGTCCGGCGTAAGCTGCTTTGCTGATCGAATTATTCATTTGGCACGGGCTTTCCGTCCACCTGCATTCATATTTGTACCGGCTAGCTAACTCTATACGCGATCGTTTTTATTATTCGAAGCGTTGGTCGGCCTTCAATTCCGGATGCATCCACAGGTGAACAAATAAATCGTAGCAGTTCTCATGCCACAATCAGAGAAGCCGCTTTCCCATAAGAATCGAGTAGTTCCCTCCAGACTGTGGGCGGCGCTTCGGAGAATTTTTTCCCGCCTTTGGGACAGGGCGATCTCGATTGGAACGGGGGTGCGGCCCTATCGCCTCCGTCAAAGGTCTGTGCGCACCTTTTTTTCGGAACTGATTTCTGACCAAAGTCGGATCAATTCGAATCTCATCGTGATGATCTCATCCGTTAACGATCGTTGCGGATCTGTGCCGAGACGGTAACAGCTACGAAATCGTTGAACGGACCGTTCAATTTCCGCCAGGGAACCGGCAACCGACGGTGGAATAACGTCAGAATCGTTCATATGTTCATCTGAACATATTTTCCACCGGTAAGCAACTTTTTAAAGAAGGAGTTCAGGAGTTGCAGAATGGGGATCTAAGAATTCTCCAATGCCAATGATGGCGCGAGTATCTCGACAGAGACCTGCAACTTCGATAGTTCGTTGACGAGGATGCGACCGTAGTCAAGGTTGGGAAAAGATAATCCTTTTCGGAATTGACGTACGGCTGATGAACCAATTCAAGACACTCCGAGCTTCTTCCCTTTATTGTCCAAAGTGTAAAGCGGCTCAACCTGTGCGCGAGAAGCTGCTTTTGATATTACCCGATCGGGAGATTTACGACTATCTGTGCACTTCTTGTGCGACATCGGTTGGATCACGAGAGGTGCGGGCTGCAGAATTACCGCGTCCTCCCTTGATACTCCATTGAGGAACTCAGGAGTTTGCGGGAGTTGCAGCATGGGGATCCAGGCATTCTGCAATGTCGATGCTGCGAATACCTCGACAAGATCCTGAACCTTATTTTGCCGCAACGAACCTTTTCCTCCTGAACTCCGGCAACTCCTGAACTTCTTCTTATGCTCGCCGCCCGTAAGACTCCAGTGCTTCGGTGAAGATCATATGACTCTGATGAGTCTCTTCCGGGGTGACGCAATAAAAAGGTTGCTTCATCTTTTCCCTGCCATGGTATAGCTCATCGCAGAAAGCCGCCCACATCTGCAAGATGCTGTCGGTAAATCCGAACTCGAAGATCGAGCCGGTGATCGTGGGATACGCGCTTTCGTAACCGAGATCGATGTGCTGCCATGCTTGGGGGCCGCCCTCCTCGTAGTCCATAACTTTCAAGGTCTTTGGATACTTGGTCGAGTAGCTCATGGAACGCTTGGTGCCGATTACCCGGATAAACCAGGTGTTGCCTTCACCGGGAGCAATTCGTTTCGTATGGATCGTGATCGGAAATTGGTGGGTTTTCTGATTGACCTCGCCATGGATCGTCGCGTTATCCCATGTCCTGCACGGGACGAGCGCGCCTTTGCCGTCCGGACGTTCCCGCACGATTTTGCTCAGCTGCGCCTGAATGCGTGCGGGGTACCAGCCGAATCTTAAAGGAATATGGAGGGTGTGCATACCCAGATCCCCCATGCAGCCATATTCGCCGTTGTACTCGGTCATGCGCTTCCAATTGATCGATTTCTTCGGATTAAGGTCTGACGAATGCAGCAGCCCGCTTTCCACCTCGATAATTTTCCCGAAGTCCTTCTCCAGCAGAGAACGAATGATGGCGATCCCGCCAGGAAAGAAAGGTAGTTCCGATGAGCACCGAACAAAAACCCCAGGGTTCTTTTCGATCACGCTGAGAATCGCACGGTTAGCGGCCAAATCGATACCGAAGGGCTTTTCCCCGAGCAAATGTTTTCCCGACCCGATGATGTCTGCGTAGAATTGGGCATGAAGATGATGAGGAACTGCACAGTAAACCGCTTGCACATCCTCGCGCTGGAGAAGCGCATGATAATCGGTGGTCGCGAATTCCAGGGTCGGCACATTTTGTTTGAACCAACCGAAGGCCCCTTCATTCGTGTCACAAGCTGCTGTCAGAACCGGTCGGACATCGACATTGGTTAGATGGCTCCAACGTGCGGCAGCGCTGGCAAATTCCCGGCCCATCAGGCCCAATCCAATCAGTCCGAATCGAATGTCAGTAGCCATAACGCCGCCTTCCTACTGAGGAGATGGGCTCGCGCTGGCTGCGGGGGTCTCACCGGGAATTGGGCTAAAAGCAGGCGACGGCGTTGGACCGGCATCCAGAACCGGACTCGCCGACGGGATCAGCCCCGAAGTGTCGGGAGTTTCGATCACCCCATAGGTATCCTTGATCGGGTGTTTGCTCAGAAATCTGGTCAGTGTCCAGAGATCGACTGTGATCCCGGCCATCCGGATTTTTGATGTTCCGGAGTGGGAGTCCTCCTCAGTCACCTGCACGATCGTCCCTGGCGTCAAATAGTATGCTTTTACCTGTTCGATCATTTTCAGCTCAACTGAGTCTCCCGGGTTATTTGCCATTCGGTGGGCATCCTCTTTGGCAACAACGGCATAAGGGCCATCGGCGGTTGCCCAGCGATACCCCTTCGCGGTAAGGTCGTCATATTTGTCAGCTGATGCAGTGGAAGTCAGCGTCATGGCTGCAGCCGCCACGGCCAATAGGATGAGTGCTTTCATTGTTTTTTTCGGTAGACACCGTGAAGTTCCAAGGTGCCGCATAGACATCAAGAAAATCAATTGCGTTTCATTCGATTCGTCTACAATTAACTGAAGTACCACTGGATTATTCTGCGGAAGTGCGGAGACTGAGGTTCAACGGCTGTTCACCTGCCTGAAGTTATGCCGAAGTATTTGACGATGGTTTCGTATACGCCCGAGGGGATCAAAGGACTGATGAAAGAAGGGGGAACGGCTCGCTGTGCCGCCGTCGAGAAGATGCTGCAAAATTTGGGGGGGCGCCTCGAAGGATTCTACTTTGCCTTCGGTGACAACGACGCCTACGTAATCTCCGAGGGACCGGACAATGCGACGGCTGCTGCCATTTCGTTAGCAATAACAACAGGGGCGATCCGCACGAAAACAATCGTGCTTCTGACGCCGGAAGAAGTCGATCAAGCCGTCCGGCTTCCCGTCGAGTGTGCTCCTTCGGGGAAGTAGAGGAACGTTCACCGTTCACGTTTGGCGTTTAGCGACGCAAGAAGCGTCTCGCTTACCTCCTCCCGAATAGAGTAGACCAAAATTGCCTGCGCCCGCTGAACGACGAACGCCGAAGGGCGAACGCCTTCCCCATGCACCATGACATTGCACTCATCTCGACCATGGCCGCCAGCCTGGTTTATGCGCTGATTGGCGGTTACGTTGCCAGCCGACTGCGTTTGCCGCCGCTTCTTGGCTATCTTCTCGCCGGCATAGCGGTTGGACCGTTCACGCCAGGTTTTGTGGCGGACGCCAAACTAGCTCCGCAATTAGCGGAAATCGGCGTCATTCTTCTGATGTTCGGCGTCGGGATGCATTTTTCGATTCGCGATCTTCTGGCGGTCCGCAACATCGCCGTTCCCGGTGCCCTAGTGCAGATCGCGGCCTCCGTGGCCTTGACTTGTGGCGTTACGCATTTTTGGGGCTGGCCGTTCGCACCTGGCCTGGTCCTCGGACTGGCGCTATCGGTCGCCAGCACGGTAGTTCTGCTCCGGGCCTTGGAAGCAGAAGGAATTCTGGAATCGCAGAGCGGTCGGATCGCGGTGGGTTGGCTAGTCGTCGAAGATCTCGTCACCGTTCTGATCCTGGTGATGCTGCCTGCCTTGGCGGAGTCGCTTGGCGGAGAAGCAGGCAGCGCGGTCCACTCGCCTGCGGACAATAATGCCATGCAGATCTTTTCGGCGCTTGGCATCGTGCTCGGAAAATTTGTCGGTTTTGTCCTTCTTATGCTGATCGTCGGTGCCCGATTGCTGCCGTGGCTCTTGAAGCGGGTTGCCGCGACAGGTTCCAGAGAATTGTTCACCCTCGCTGTAATCGCTGTCGCCATCGGGATCGGATTTGGGGCGGCAGAACTGTTCGGCCTATCATTTGCGCTGGGCGCCTTTTTTGCTGGTGTCGTTGTGGGCGAATCCGATCATAGCCATCGGGCGGCGGAGGAGTTGCGGCCGCTGCAAGATGCGTTTACAGCCCTTTTCTTTGTGGCCATGGGGATGCTTTTTGACCCCAAAATCCTCGTGAAACAACCGCTTCAGGTCCTGGCTGTCCTGGCAATTATTGTCGTGGGAAAATCTGTCGTGGCTCTCCTGGTCGTTCTTTTGCTCCGGCAACCGATCGCCTCAGCGGTTGTCGTCGCTGCCAGTTTGGCGCAGATAGGAGAGTTTTCGTTTATCCTTGCGGAACTCGGAATCGGTCTCCGTTTGCTGACAACCGAGGGGCAAAGCCTGATTGTGGCCGGGGCACTCCTATCCATCGCTCTGAATTCTTTCCTGCTCCGCGCAGCGGGCGCCGTTCCAAAACGAATTGAGAGCTGAGCCTCTCAGCGATGCGATCAAAACCCCGCGGAAATTTGAAACCACAGATCCCGGTTTTGGATTAAACCCCAGCCGAAATCAACCTGGCTGCTCCACTCTTGCGCAATCCGTCGGTGCGCCCGGAAAGGTAACGATCATTTAGTTGTTCCGGACCGAAGTCTTCCACTTTGCTGAAACCCAAGGAACGAAGCGTTCCGGCCAAAGATGCCGGATCAAAATAGGTCTTCCAGCGTTCGCCATGTTCAGCCGCCCTGGCAGCGAGAAACTCCATGCCCGCGCGTTCCGTTGGCGACAACAAGACCGGTTTCACTCCGTAATCGAACACAACTCCGCTTCCCGGCGGTCGGGAAGCGATGAAACGCAAAGTGTTCAGGACGGCATCTTCTTCGAGATACATCGTCACTCCAAGCCAGGAGAAGAACGCGGGATCTTTATCACAAAACGCTGTCTGTCTCAAACCTTCGGCGAGCGAGCAATGCTCGAAGTCAATCGGCACGAAGATCAAAGACGCAGGCTCCTGGATTCCGGCGGAAAGCAAACAATCGCGTTTCCATTGCTGCGTTGCCGGAAGGTCGATTTCAAATATCCGGCTGTCGTCCTGATCAGGGTTGCGGTAAGCATACGTGTCCAATCCTGCACCAAGAATCACATATTGCCGCACCCCGCTTTGTTTCGACCTCTCCCATTCCTCTTCGGCCAGTCTGCTCCGGACCACCAGCGATGCTCGGAGCCCTTTGAGCCGGGGGACATCGTATTTTGACGGATCGCTCCGGAGAGAGTCGTTTTCCGCTGGACCCAGAATCCGACAAGCAAACGGGTCTTCAAAAACGAGCGGAGTGTCCAGCAGTTGATGCGCGGCACGAATGATCGCCACCCTGAGCGCGCTGGGCTTTGGAACAGGATCAATCCTGTCTGACTCGGGCTGGTACCGCATAAAAACGAGTTTAGAATGTCCGGTCGCGGCGTCCTTGTCTATTCTTTCCCATAGTGCTAGTGTCCTGTCCCCGAAATACGAGGTATTTTGTTGCGATCAAAATGGGCCGCCGGCAAGGCGTGAGGAGGGAGCATATCTGATCTTTCATGGGCGAACGATTTACGTCATCAAGAGTGCCGGACGCCGGGATCCAGGCGCTCCTCCGTACGGAAGAGCGGTGGCAGGCTTGGCTTGAGATAGAGGCGGCGCTGGCCTTGACGCAAGCTGATTTCGGCATGATCCCGCGTGATGCCGCCGCCGCGATCGCCTCGGCGTGCCTTCTTGATCGACTGGATCTTGCCCGCATCCGGGACGGGATCGCACGGACCAGCCACCCCCTGATGCCTTTGATCGTCGAACTCAGCCGCGTCGTTGGCGAACCGCACGGAGGCTGGGTCCATTGGGGAGCCACCACCCAGAACATTACCCAAACCGGAGACGTTTTGATTTTGCGGAAGGTTCACCGGGTGATTCTTGCCCTCCTTGGACGCATTATGAACGGCTTGGCTGGTCTTGCTGAACGTGGTGCCGAAATGATCATGGCCGGTCGCACCCACGGTCAGCATGCGGTTCCGATAACACTTGGTTTCAAGGTTGCAGGCTGGATCGACGAAACGGGCCGCCATATCACCCGAATGCGCGAAATTGAGCCTCGGTTGTTCGTTGCCATCATCGGTGGCGCAGCTGGCACTTTTGCTTCTTTAGGCGATCGGGCGCCTGAAGTGCAGGCCGGCATCGCGAAGCATCTTGGCCTCGGTTCAATGCCAGTGCCCGCTCGAAGTATCGTGGATCACTTTGCTGAATTCGCCTGCGTTCTCGGTTTGCTGGGTTCGACCAGCGGCAAAATCGGGCGCGAAATTTATACCCTGATGAAGACGGAATTCGGGGAGCTCGAAGAGCCAGTGCCGGCAGGTACGGTTGGCAGCTCCACCATGCCCCATAAGCGCAATCCCCAGCTTTGCCAGGATATCCTCAGTATGTCCTCCGAAATTCGAGCGCTCGTGCCTCTCGCCCTGGAGGCCGTTCAAAGCGAGCACGAAGCCGATCACTGTCCAGGAACATTGTTCGAAGCAATTGCCAGGGCGTCTTTCCTTACCGGCGAGGTGTTGGAGCGCATTCATCTCATCGTCGTCGGCTTACGACTCAATCCAAAACGCATGCGTTCCAATCTTGATTTGTCTGGCGGAATGATCAGTTCGGAGGCGATCATGTTGGAACTTGGGAAGACCATCGGACGGCAACATGCTCATGATGTCGTCTACGAAGCAGCACAGGCTTCCTCATCCCAGGGGAAATCTTTCCCGGAACTCCTGGCGTCTGACTCCCGTGTCACTGCGCATCTGAGTCGGAATGTAATAGATTCCCTGCTGGATCCTGCCACTCACACTGGCCATTCGGCTAAGATTGCGCATCAGCAGGCTGAAGCGGCCAGACAATTTGCCAAAGAGATCCATGCCCATCTCGCGGCACAAAACGTCGACTAAAGCCTTTCGGCCATTCTCTGCAGCTTTTACGTGACCGCCTTATTTCTGGAACATCCGCCAGAGGCGATGCCATATGGAATGCATTCGGCGGTAATTCGCTCGGTCCACGCTGTAGAGAACGCCTCCGTTCACCGGCTCAGGGGGGCCACGTTTTAGCTTATTCGCCCTCGCTTCGGTGATCTCTTCTATTTGCACGTGGTCTAAAACACCGCCTAACCCATCGCGAATGAACCCTTCCGCGTCCGTTCGATTCCTGAACCTGTTGAACTTAGCGCTGGCGGTGACGTGCGGTGATTCCAATTCGAAAAGGTAATACACCGTCTTGGCCGCCTGGGCGCTGAGGTCCGCTCTTCGCAATGCTGAATACGAAAAAAAGCAGCTCATCTTCCTTTTCTCCAAGACCTTTACCTATCACATTGCGCGGTTGCTGCTCGACCGAATTATTTACTGTCCCGTTCTGAAGTTGTTCAAGCAGCGGGTGATCAAAATGACTGGCTGTAACTCACTTTTCTATCTCCCCTGCGTCCGAGTCCGAGATTGGTGTCCCCTTGGCAGATTTTTCAGCTTGGCCCAAGCTTTGGTGCCATAATGCAAGCAGTCGCATTTTCGCGTCAACTATTCTGTGCCGCACCATTGGTCGATGCCTTGCACGACAGCTCTTTGATCGGATTTCCTCTGTCGAAGCTGGCGACGGTGCCGCAGAAGACGAAGCTGCGTTTGCCTGCACCTCCGGCTGACTCAGGGAGGGAGTTAATCCGCGCTCAACGCTTGTCCCAGATGCCGGGGTCGCTTCGCCCGTACCGATTCCGTTCGATCTGTCACCCCGATCACCCCTCTCCAGATCCGAGTTTAGTTCGGTAAAATAGGCGCTATTGGCCGCTTCGTTGTCCGGTTGATAGTCATTAGATACGGCCTCAGTTATGAGGTCTGTTAGAAGATCGTGCTCGCCACTTTTCTCGCACTCTTTGACTATTGATGCATAATCTTCGTTGGCGGCTGCTTTCGGATTCGCATTCCGGCTCCATGAAATGTTTTTTATAGCTTTCTTGATGGCGGAGAATTCCTCTTGATTTATAGCGCCTTTGCGGAACTGGTCGGGTTGATGCTTTACTACTCGGACTTTTAAAGGTTCGAGGCTAATCGTTGAAACGAGAGCCGAGTTTGGAGTAGATTGGGCGGCTGCATTCGGAGTAGGCGTCGTAAAGGCAACGACCATAGTTGGACTGGGTGTAGGGGCGGTGGCAACAGCTGTCGCGGAACTAGATTTTAACTGGCTTGAATCCAAAACCGTCTTCAGTAGACCGTATATACAGACTAAGATCAGCATGATCGAGAAGCCAGTGATTAATTTTCGCATATCCTTAGAAATGATAAGACCTGAGCAATCCCTTCAGGACAACGGGCGCTTGAAAGACCTTTGTTCCCAACCCGCCTGATCGGCCCATCTTAAGCGGTGTTTAGCACAAAAGAGGCTAATTCCCTGTGTCCAGAGCCACCATACCCGAAGATAAATTAACAATCACAGGCCTGGATTAGGAGAGTGAGCATCTGTGCCTCCCCAATCGTCCTCGTCGTCGTCGTCGTTCTCGTCGTCGATTGGTGTTCGAAGACCGAAGTGAATTATGGAAGGAAAAGGGAAGAAGGAAGGAGAGCCGCAATGGACGAGTTTAATCAGTCATTGAGCTTCGGCTTTCCAGTCTAAGAAGGGGTTCGAGCACGAGCACGAGCACGATAACGCGCACGATTGGAAGATGAGGAAGGAACCGCTGATGGACGGAGTCAATCAGCTAGGATTGGGGGCCTTTGTTCCGCTTTGCGCATCCCCAATCGTCCTCGTCCTTCGTCGTCGATTGGTGATCGAAGACCGAAGCGGATTGCGAGGATGGAAGAAAGAAACCGGCGGGAGTTTCGCTCCTAACACCGGGAAACGGGCGAGGACGAAGGACGACGACGAGGACGAGGACGATTCGAATGCATTCCTTACCTCCGCAGGAGCTTCCGCACGAAAGCCCGCACAATCGTGGCGGGATGAGTCACCAAAATGCAGAATTGCCCCAGCAAGCTGCGCGGCTCGTGAAAAACGCCGAGTTGTCTCAATATTGTGTCCCGGTCGTAGTAGATTTTTTCCCCGGCCAGGCGCTCATCGGGGTCGAACGTGTACACACCACAAAGCGGGAACTCGACTCGTCGTCCGGTGGCCGGAAGACCGCGCCAGCCGCCGAGGTGAGTACCGCGGATCATGACTTCAACCAAAATGGCGTCGTCGGTGACATGCTGGTGCTGCACCTCGATTTCTAAGTCAGGTAGCGCTTTCATTAGCTGCCCGTAAAATAGGCGAACTCCGTTCCGGCCCTCGTAGTGTTCGCCCCACGGCTCATCATCATACCGTGCAACGTCGCCGAAGGTGCGCAGAACACCTTCAAGGTCATGCTCGTTCTCAAGTCGAATGTGCTGCTCAACAATTGCAATACGAGCCGACCGTCTGTCTTTTGGAATAGATGCATTTGTCACATTCTCTACTGAGCTCCTGGTTGTCGGCGACTATTGCGCGAGCATCCATCTCTGGCGCAAGCAAAATCTCTCTATCTGAGGTGCTTCTTGAGCATCTCCGCCGCCTGGTGAAGAGCGTCGCGAACTGCCGGCACTTCGCTCAGCGCATTCAGCAAACCGTAATCGTGGATAAGGCCTTCGTAGCGTACGGCAGTCACTTCGACCCCTGCTTCATCGAGTTTTCGGGCATAAGCTTCGCCCTCATCGCGCAGCACATCATTGCCGGCGGTCTGGACCATTGCGGGCGGCAGGTCCTTGAGTTGCTCGGTTGTCGCCTGCAGCGGAGAGGCATATATCTCCTTGCGCTGCTTGGGATCGGTCGTGTAGGCGTCCCAAAACCATTTCATCATCGGCCTGGTGAGAAAGTAACCTACTTCATACTCGTTGTACGACTCGGTCTCAAAATTCGCGTCGGTAACCGGCCAGAACATGACTTGGCACTTGAGGACCGGTCCACCCTCAGCCTTGGCCTTGAGGGCGACCGACGCCGTCATGTTGCCGCCGACGCTGTTGCCGACGATGGCCAGGCGGTTCTGGTCGACATTGATCTCGGCGCCATGCTTGGAAACCCATTTGGTCGCGGCGAAAGCCTGGTTGATCGCCGTCGGATATTGCGCTTCCGGCGACGGCGTGTAGTTGACGAATACTGCCGCATAGCCGGTATCCACCACTAGATCGCGGACGAAGCGCTCATGCGTAGGGTAATCGCCAAGAATCCAGCCACCGCCGTGGAAGAACATGAATACAGGGAGCACACCCGTAGCACCTTGTGGACGAACGACGGTGATCTTCACCTCCAGGCCGTCCTGTTCGATCTGCCGGTCTTCGACGTCGCAGGGTGGAAGTTTTGCGCCCTTCTGTGCTGAGACGAGGACTTGGCGCGCCTCCGCGTGAGTCAGAGTCTCGAGGGGTGGGCCTCCGCTCGAATTGAGGTCGTGGAGGAATTTCCGAACGTGACGTTCGACTTTGGGGTTCTTTGCGGGATCGATTTTAGGAGTCATGTTTTTTTCTTATTTAATTTTGGTTGTTTGGTTAAGACAACGAGCGTCCGCAGGCGATATCTCATAACGGCCTCCCTTTGTGATCAAGTTGCGTGCCACTGCCCGGTTAATCTCTAACCTCTTTTCTGACAACCCCTTCCGACTTTCCAGAAGCCTCGCAGGGAAGAACGAGGTTTCGCCCGGACGAGCTTTCGCGCGCCTGCTGGACGAAACTTCGCATCGCTTCGTACTGTTGCCCGGACGAGCGACGAAGCAGCCGGTCAAAGGGCGCGCAGCCCGAAGGGTTGCGATCAAAATGGGCCAGCGGCCGCGTTGCTCCTCAGTCACGTCGCTCCTTCGTCGCGCCTTGCGGGCGGCCCATTTTGATCGCACGCCACGAACCAGTCACTGACTTGGTGCACTAGCTTATCGGCCCGGATAGCCCATTTTTTTCTTGCCCAAAGAAGAAAAGCTTTCATAATTGCTGGAGGATTCTGAGCCCAATTAAAAACACTATGACGGTACAAGCAACGGCGGTTGAACGGCCCATTTTGACGCAGGAAGTTCCTACAGTTCCTACAAAGGAAGAGGAAGCGAATCGGATTATCAGACAGAACGTTCTGTGGGCTGCTGGGGGCGGGGTGATTCCAATTCCGCTGGTCGACATGATTGCCATCACTGTGGTGGAAGTGAAGATGATCAAGGAACTCTCTGTGGTTTATGGAGTGCCCTTCAAAGAAGACCAGGTGAAAAACATTATCGCATCTTTGCTGGCAGGACTGGGGGCCCCGACGCTGGGCACCGCGATGACCGTTAGCCTCGTCAAGGCTGTGCCGATCTTTGGAGTTTTGAGTGCATTCATCGCCGTTCCGGGTCTCGCGGCGGCTTTTACCTATGCGGTGGGTAAGGTGTTTGTCCAACATTTTGCTTCTGGTGGCACATTCCTTGATTTCGACCCCAAAAAAGTAAGGGAACATTTCGCCCGCGAATTCGAAGAGGGAAAAGTAGTTGCGACCAAGGTCAAGAACGAACCTGCTTCGCCAAAGTCGGTGGGGTAATACCAGATCGCAAATAAACGGAAGGCGGATCAGCGGTTACTGATGGGCCGGTTGGCCCATGGTTAGCCCTTTTCGACATATATTGGATGATTTTCTTACTGATATATATTTTGTTTTGTTTCCTGGTCGCTGTGCTCGGCGTGCGCAAGCCTCTTGGGTTTTTGGGGTATTTGATAAGCTCGCTCATTCTAACCCCGGTGGTTGGATTGCTACTTATTGCGGCCGCTGGGGAGGATCGTGTTCGGCGTTCTGACCGTGACTAGAGTCCTGTCCCCGATTGTTTTCTTTTTGCTAGAAGAGCTTTTTGCCGGCAATCCGGTTGATTAACTTTCCCGCTGGGCGAAACGCCGGAAGAAACGGTAAACCGAGGCTTCGCATCGTCAGACTATAGCTTACTTTTTGCGAGACTGGCCATTCTTCTGCCGCTGAGGGGAGATCGCCTAGCATTTTAAGCCAGCGGTCCGCCATCGCTTCGCTGGAAAAACTATCTCTCACCAGTCGACTCGCAGCACCGCTCTTCCTGACAAGCTCTTCCCTGTTCGCATCGAGCTGTAAAATCGCTGCTGCATACCCGTCAATGTTTTCGGGATCAACGAGGATGCCGGTTTCCGCGGTCACCACTTCCCGGATACCGCTTGGGAGATCACTTACCACCGGAACCACTCCGTGGGCCATTGCTTCCAAAAGACTGAGTGGAAGTCCTTCATAATCTGAGGGAAGCAAGAAGATGTCCGAACTCAGCATCAGTTCGGGGATTCGGTTATTAGGCACCTGTCCTTCAAAACTGACGCGCTGCTGAGTCGAATTTGTCCGAAGATCTTTTTGGAGCTGGCGAAGCCGTGCACCTTCGCCGGCGATTCTCCAGATGAACGGTCGGTCAGAATTCACTAGCGACCGAAGAATCTGCGCAAAAAGATGGACTCGTTTTTGCTCGTTCACCAGTCGGCCCACATAAATGATTCGGATCGGTCCACCCTTGACCGGCGAAGGCCTGTTCAATTTTTTAGGGATCGGGATTCCGTATGGTTGGTAATAGACCGGTTTGACGGCGAGAGGCGGACGATTGCGAAGTACCTCACACGAGTACTCGGAAACGCCCACCGTGGCATCAAGCACTGGAGCGTAATGTGCCAGCATCCTGTAGACGAGGGGATCATCGGTCTGCACGATCCCCAGCCGTGAAACTCCTTTGGGAACATAGCGAAGAATCTCCAGCGACTGCGGTCCGAGACACCCGATAATATGCGTCGGGTTGAAGGCTCGAAGTTGTTGGAGACCAAAAACAATTCCGTCTTCATAGGAACGAGGAGCCGAGCTGGGCCGTAACGCATTTACGCCTGCTGCGGTAAAGTCCCTTTCCAAGGGATGACGGGGGTGAAGACTGATGATGCGATGTGCAACTTTGCGACGTTGGAATTCGCGGCTGATATTCAGTAAGAAGGTCACGCTGCCGCCCTGGACAAGTTCGTAGGTGACGAATCCGATGCGCAATTCCTTAGGAACACTCATAGGGGCTATTTTTCGATGAGATATTCCTCGACGACGAGCGCGTCCAAACCGGTCGTATAGAACAGCCCAACGGCGTCTTCGACCGAATGGATGATCGGTTTGCCCATAATATTGAAACTAGTGTTGAGCAGCATCGGAACATCGGTCAGTTGGTAAAAGGCTTGGATCAACCGATAGTAACTTTCGTTCCATTCGCGCCGAACCGACTGCAGCCGGCCGGTGCAGTTTACATGCACGATCGCCGGGACTTTTTCCCGTGCTGATTCTTTGAAGATCAGCGTGCGTTCCATGTACGGAGAGGCTTGGTAATGCTCAAAGTATTCATCGCCGAATTCATCCAAAATTGAAGGGGCGAAAGGGCGAAATTCTTCCCGGAACTTCACCAGGGAATTGATCCGGTCTTTCATATCCGGTGGCCGTGGATCTGCGAGAATCGACCGATTCCCGAGGGCGCGTGGGCCGAACTCTGCGCGGCCTTGTACCCAACCAAGGAGCTTTCCGTCTGCCAAAAGTTGCGCGGCCTGTTGGTGTATATTCTGCGGCAAATGTTGAATCTTGCTAATACGTCCAAACTTCACCAGGTTAGCAATCGTGTTCTTGGAGAATGAACTCCCAAGGTACGGACTTTGTATTTCTCGCTTCGGTTTTTTCTCCGGATGATCCTGATAGTAAGCAAGGAGAGCGACTCCGAGAGCATTCCCGTCATCGGCCGGGGCGCAGGGTAGGTGCAGCTGTTTGAACGGAGTTAGTTCCACGATTTGACCGTTGTAAGAGGAGTTCAGGCCGCAGCCGCCCCCGAGGACAAGGTTATCCGAGATGCCCATGGCGTGAAAGCGATGGAGTAACTCAGTCATGACCTCGGAGTAAAAGTATTGGGTGGTGTAGGCCAGGTCTGCAACTTCGAAAGGCGAAGCGTCCATGGCCCGTTCTCGCCTCTTCATTCGGTCAAACCAGGTCTCGATTTGCGGCAGCGGCGAGTACTTGATCGAGAGACCTTCTATTTTGAGGAGTGATCGAAAGTCCGAGAGGATCTCCTGATCCAGCTTTCCGTACGGAGCGAGTCCCATCAGCTTCCATTCTTCACCCTTTTCAACATTGAACCCGCAGAAGCCGGTACAGACCGAATAAAGGATGCCCAGGCTCTCTTCTCCCTTGACGCGATGGACCTCCTTCAAGCGAGAGCCTTTATAGGCGAAGTAGCTGATTGATCCCCATTCGCCCTGACCGTCGACGACCATGCAGGCAGCTTCGTCAAAAGGGCTGGTGAAACAGGCGTTCGCGGCGTGCGCCAGGTGATGGTTGAATCTGACAAAGGACACCTTGTTGTTCCCGAATTCGCTCAGGAGAATGTCAGCGATGTTTCCGCCGGAGTTCATGAAACCGGCGTACTGGAGCCAGAGGTCCGTAAACAAGATGTGTTTGCCGACCAGGAATCTCGTCATCTTGCGGGGTCGGGCCGGGATCAGCTCATGATTCGTCGCTCCCATCAGATGCATCAGATGCATGAAGCGGTTCAGCCGATGACTCCAGGGTTTTGCCACCACAAACGCAGCCTGCGGATCGCAATAATCCTGAATCACTTGGCGCACCGTCTCTCGGACATCCGCTGCCAACCCGTAGGCGCGCTTGTTTTGCAGGTACCGCTCAGACGCTTGCGCAAAAAGGATCTCTCCCTCACTACTGACCACCGCCAGAGCGGGATCATGAAAAGTGTTCCCGAGCCCGATGTAGAATTTTCGTCCGCCCCCCATCGAAGAGAAAGGATTTAGCCTGAATACGCTGACTCTGCCGGGTTGCCCTGCAGTTCGAGCACCGTGAATGTTCCGTTCGCTTTCTCATCGATTACCGGAACCTGACCCTGGCGTGAAAGCGCCTCGGCTTTGGCCAGCCGGCGGCGGAGGATCGAGCGATAGACCTTGAAAAACGCGATGCCATTATGTATTCGAAATCGCTCCAGGTAAGAGAAATGATGGAAGCGCAGACGCTCGCGCCAGCCCAGCGAGGTGTAGATCATCGCGTTCCCAAGCCAGCCTTCTTTGTTTTTGCTCAGCTTATCCCAACTGCCGTCGGAGGCAGACGGTCTCTGGATGCAGATGAGCGGATCCACATAAACGAACGACGAATCTCCATTCAAGGCGGAATAGAAGAGGTCGACGGACATACCTGAGCAATACGGTCGCTTTTCCAGAATTTTTTTTGCGAACTCCGTGCGGACCACCACTGCGTGGACGTTGAGTAGCGCGCCGCGGATAATATGAGGCGTGACGCGTTCGGCTTTGCGAAAAATAAAACCACCGAAGTGGAAGAGATTCCAGTCGGATCGCGAACGCAGAAATTCGATCGCGTGTGGCAGGTGGATCTCATATTTTTCAATAAACAGGGCGTCGTCTTCGAAAACGAGGACATAAGGGACATTCTTCTCCACGGCGTAACGAAGACAGGCCATGTGGGCGTCGATAATCGCATTGTCGCGGTCGGCCTGCCGCTCCGATTGATAAAACACAACTTGCCGAATCCCGACCCGCATCAATTCCCGTTTTGCTTCCTCGAAGCGATCCGTTCGTTCGCGCAGATTGATACACATGATCAACGGGAAAAAGTCCCAGCTCTTTGCGGGTTCAGTTGGCTTGATGTCTGAAGGATGATCCATGGTTTTCAGTAAACAATTGGGTTTGGCCGCCGTCGGCTTCTCATTGCACAGAAATTGCTAACTTTTTGCCAACCGGGGTCAAGGTGAGAGCTAGCTCCATTGGTATTCTCGATGATAATTGGCAATCCTTTTTAGGACGAGCAGACCGCGACCGGCTACTGAGCGATCGTAGATCTCCTGATAGGGAGCGGTGTCCGCCTCTTTGTCTTTGATTCCGAACATCCATTCAAGCCCCAGATCCAGAAGGCGGTCGTATTCCGGCATGGTCAGTTCGTAACGCCGGTTAAGCGAGTCTCGCTTCTGCAGTGCGGACATTTTGATCTTCGATTCCGGAGCGATAATGCCGCTAAAGAATTCGGAGCAGCAACCGGAACCGTAAGAGAAGAGCGCGACCCGCTTCGGTGCCGGCAATTCCACCGAGTCGAGCAACCCGCAGAGCGCCAGATAGAGTGTGGCAGAGTAAATATTGCCGATCTCAACACAGTAAGTCAGCGACGGCGTTACGCGACGCTCAAAATCGGCGTCCGAAGCAACGGGTGGGGAACTTTTTAGTTTTCGCATCATCATCCGGTGCGCCCCTTTCACCATCCCCGGGAAAGGAGTATGAAATGCCATATAGTCAAAGGTGCTAACAAAATCTGCACCTTCCACCCGGTTGGCGTAAGCGCGGAAACTATTCTCCAGGCAGTCCAGATACGCGACGAGCGACAGGTCGGAATCACCCGTCTCGATCTCCGGCGTCGGTCGGCACGAATCCATAACCTCATAGCTGTAATACCCGTTCGCGCCAAAATCGATCTCCAGGATGTCCGGTCGATCGCTGACTAACAAGGCGACGGCTCCGGCGCCCTGCGAAGGTTCGACGTAGCTCCCTTTAATGGCGGCTTTTGCGATGTCGGTGGCAACGATCAGAGTCTTGGCTCCGGGCGAGGACTGTGCCGCAACAAAATTTATGGCCGTTTGGAACGCTGCGGTGCCGGCGTAGCAGGCATGTTTCACCTCGAAGAGGCGGCACGACCGGCTTAATCCAAGGTAATCGTGAAGATAGGTGCTGAGCGACTTACCAAAATCGAGACCCGATTCCGTTGCCGTCACCAGCAGTTCGATCCGATTTTTATCCTCCTCGCTGAGCCGATCGAGCAATGGTTTGGCGGCGTTGACTCCGAACGAAACAGGGTCTTCGCACGGGAGCGCGACCGATTTCCGATGAATCATCAGATTGTCGAAGCGCCGCAGATCAAGATTCCGCGCCTCGAACAATCTACGAACATTTAGAAAGGCGCTACCTCCGTAGAAATTGATCGCCTCGATTCCGACCGTCATCAAGTTGTTCCTTTTCTCACCACCACACAGCTGTTAATTCCCCCGAATCCGAATCCGTTCGAAAGTGCATATTCGGCGTTGAGCGGTTCGGCCTTAACGCTGACGAGTTTTAGCTCGGGGTCAATCGGGCTGTCAAGGTTACGGTTCGGATGGACAAAGCCGCTGTTCAACTGCACGACGCAAGCAATCAACTCGATCACGCCCGATGCGCTGAAGCAATGACCGGTCAATGATTTGGTCGAATTGATCCAGATGTCGGAGAGGTGGTTGCGGAAGAGACATTTAATCGCTGCGCACTCCGTGCGATCGCCAAGCGGAGATGAGGTGCCGTGCGCGTTGATGTAGCCGATGGACCCAGGTTGGAGGTTACCGCCGCTCAACGCTAATTGCATCGCGCGAATTTCCCCCTCTTGGCTCGGATCAGATAGATGGTTGCCATCGAGAACCAACGAAGCGCCGACGAGTTCCCCCTGGACGCGCCGGCGACTAACCGAATCAGGCGATTCCAGGACAACGCAGCCGGCCCCCTCTCCCCAGACGAACCCCTCATGCGCTTGGTCAAACGGCCGACAGGCGCACGCCGGGTCATCCTGCAGACGGCCGGAGCAGGCAGCTCCGAGCATCGCGAACGCCTCTAACTCCAACGTGGTAAACTCCATGCATGCCCCGACAACAAGACAACGCCGTACCACACCGCTGCGAATCCAGTGGTAGGCCTGAAACAGAGCGGCATTGCCGCTTGCCGCAGCGGCGCCGATCGTGAAGCCGGGACCGCGGATCGAAAGGATGTCGCTGAGACAGCCCACCTGATTACTATCCAGGAAGGAGAGAGCGTACCGTGGGTTTGGTCGTCCGGTTTCCCGAAATCGAAGCCAGTTTTGGATGATATAGTCTTGAGCCAAATTGCTGCCGCCGACAATCAGACCGATTTCGTCCGTCAGGCTCCCGAGTTTCCCAAGGCCGGCGTCGCGAACCGCCTGGATTGCTGCATAGGCGCTCAGTCGGGTCGATTCGCTTGTGTTGTTCAACACCTTTCGAGCGCGCGCGGATAAAACGGGGTCGTTGGATTTCAATGACTCGATCCAACCACGCCAGTCAAAGTCCAACACGCGCGCTCCGATTCGCACTGAATGGCTTTCATCTTCGGACAAGTTCGTGAAGCCGTGCCGCCCTTCACAAATCGCGTTCGTGAACTCCGGTATTGTTTGAGCGATGCTGCAAACCACTCCCATGCCGGTGATGGCAACTGGCGTGAAACGATCTGGCATTTCGCTATTTGCTCAAGGCGTGCCGGTGCAGGAGATCGACCAGAGCGCGGATGTTGCGGAGGCCTTGCAATTCCGACGGCGGTACCTTTAGGTTTAACTCTTCAAGCGAATAGATCACGACTTCGACACGGTCCACCGAGTTGGCGCCCAGGTCGCTCAGGTTCTGATCGATTGTGACATCATCCGGCGCGAGATCAGGCAAGACTTTCAGCGTGTTCGCTTTCACTACTTCGAAGATTCTTTCTTTATCGAGCAACATAGCTTTAGGCGTTTTTGAATGGCTGCTTTTCGGGTTCGGCTGCGGGTTTGTCGTGGAAGCAATGGAAACGCTCGTCGAGAAGCTTTGCCGCGCTGATCATAAGTTGTTCAGCGATTTTGTCCACGTGCCGGTGTCGCCACGGCTCAAGAGCAGTCCCTTTCACCCACTGGTTAAAAGCGCCGAGTGCAGGTCCGCAGTGGATCTGATAGTCGACCTTGTGATCGGGATCTCCCCGCAGCGCCAAGCGGTTGGTGTGGACCAGATACCACCGAAAAATCAGCGCCATCTTCTGCTTGGGATCGCGCTCAGCGCGCTCGATCATCTCCGGCATTATCCGCAGGTAGTACTCCTTTGTCTCTGCATAGACTTCGGCGAAGCTTCGTTTAAAATAGCGGTTCTCAATTTGCGACCGCGTCTGAGCGTCGATCTCATCGAGCGAGTTGTATTGCCGGTAGAGATCGTAAAGCTTTTTTGCTCGCGCGGGAAAAAGAAGGCCTCTCTTGAAAACCTGTACCTTGCCGCCCATTTCAAACATGTCCCCGGCGGGTACAATGTCCGTGTCCTGGACGTTCGCCTGCTGGAGCAGATCCTTGACGTTATCGCTGGTGCCGGCTTCGACGGTGCACTGGTTCACGGAGCCAGTGAGAACAAAATCGGCGCCAAGGACAAATGACGCCGCGACGGCCTGCGGTGTCCCGATGCCGCCTGCGGCGCCTACGCAGATCGGAAAGCGATAGCTATGTTTTTGAGACAGTTCATCCCTGAGCCGGAGGATGACCGGCAATAGGGCCTGAAGAACCCCTCGGTCGGTGTGGCCTCCCGAGTCCGCTTCAACGCAGAGGTCGTCTGCCATCGGGACGAACTGGGCAAGATCTGCTTCCGGACGCGTAATCTGACGGCTCTCGACAAGCCGCTGCACCAAAGCGGGGGGTGGGGGACTCAAAAACTGCTCTGCGACCTCCGGGCGCGATACTTTGGCCAAAACCAAATGCGCTACGTTGATCGTTCCATTTGCACCGATCGAAAGCCCTCTCACTCGGTAGCGCACCAGGGCCGGCGTGATTTGAGTGAACGCGGCCGCTTCAATCCGGGGAACGCCGTGTCGCAGCAAAATGTCCACCGTCGTTTCTTCCAGGTCCGGTTTGAATGGGCTGGAGAGGAGATTCAGGCCATAGACTCCTTTCCCTTGCAGTTGGGATTGAATAAACCGCAGATCAGATTCGATCCGATCAATTTTTAAACCACCCGTGCCGAGGAACCCAAGCAGACTCGCCCTGCCCATCGCGATCACCAGTTCTTTCGAGGCAATCCCTTTGTACATCGCGCCCGCGACATAGGCATATTTCAGCCGATGTCTCAGTCGGAAGATCGGCGAACCGAGTCGCTCCGGCGAGATGCGGGACTCTGTATGATCTATTGAATGGCTCTGTGATACGGAAACCATGCACAAGTCAAGTTGAGCTTGCCGGGAGGTCGATGGTCAGGCGGTTGAGAGTTGAAATAACCGCAGGCTGGTTAGACATCCCACTCCACCAGAAGGGCGGTTGGCGCCCGGAAAAATGTGTTGGGCAGAAAACGGAATTGCTGCCCCGGTACCAAGCGCAGAGTCGGAATATGTGAACTCAATGCCTCAAAGACGACCCGCGCCTCCAAACGAGCCAGCGGCGCACCGAGACAAAAATGATTGCCCAGCCCAAATGAAAGGTGCTCCTTTGCATTTCGCCGATGGATGTCGAAAGTCTCGGGATCTTCGAAAACGCCGGGATCTCGATTCGCCGAACCTAAGAGCAGCAGGAGGGTCGCATTGGCCGGAACCTGGATACCTCCGATTTGCACGGGTTCGATTGTCTTTCGCCGCCAGGAGACGATGGAAGTATCTATTCGGAGGACTTCTTCGATCGCATTCGGAATCAGAGCCGGGTTCCGGCAAATCTCTTCCCAAGCGTGACGCTCGGCTAAAAGTCGTCGCAAGCCATTCGTCAACAGGGAGGTAGTGGTTTCGTGAGCCGCCACCAGCAGGCCGAAGATAATGCTGGTGACCTCATTTTGAGTGAGTGGAAGATCGGAGGAACGGACCTGAAGCAAGTCGCTGGTGAAATCGTCGTGAGGTTCCTGAGCGCGCCTGGCGACGTATTGCTTCGTGTATTTCCAGGAGGCTATCATCCACTGCGCGACTCGAAGTTGCTCATCTTCGCTGGCACGTCCCCAAAAAGGAAGAATCCGATTGTCTAAAGTTGGTTTGATGAGCGGAACGTCTTCCTCAGGAATCCCGAGCAGACGAAGGATCACGAGAGCAGGCACATCCCAGGTTAGACTGCGCAGCAAATCGGTTTGGCCATTGGTGAAACGCTCGACCAGAAGTCGAACCGTTAGTTCGCGAGCGTAAATCTCCATTTCCGCCAGACGTCTCGACGAAAGCGCGAGATTCGCCAGGCGTCTTATGCGGGAATGCGAAGGAGGGTCGTTATTGGCAAGGGTCGGAATGACATCGAACTGAGCCTCGGTGAACAGGTCGATCCCTGCAGGGCAGAGCGGCCGGACGACAGATAGCGCTTCAGAAACAGAATATTGTTTAGTATTGGGAAGGATTTTATGAATGTCCTCGTAACGAGTGACGATCCAATAGCCCAGCTCTGGACTATACAATATAGGAGTCGCAGCGCGAGCTTCCGCAAAAATCGGATAAGGGTCCGTCAGGTAGGGCTCGTGGAAAGGATCAAAACGCTTCGTTAGGTCTGGAGCGTAGGGAGCGTCGGTCGCGACCATACAAATTGAGGAATCGAAAAAAAGAATCAGAAAAGTGGGGGTCAAGACTCCCATTCGGCGAGCAGAGAAACTGGTGCCCGAAAGAAAGTATTGGGATGGTAGCGGAGCTGTTGTCCCGAGACAAGGCGGAGGCTGGGAAAACGCGTGCTGAATTCTTCAAAAACGACGCGTGCCTCCAGCCGGGCAAGCGGTGCTCCCAGGCAAAGATGATTCCCGAATCCCAACGACACGTGATTTCTCGCATTCGATCGCCTGATGTCGAAGGTGTCCGGATCGTCGAAGATCTGGGGATCGCGGTTCGCGGACCCAAGGAGCAACAGTAAATCAGCGTTTGCCGGAATCTCTACACCGCCGATTTCGACCGGCTCCTTTGCTTTTCTACGCCAGGCGATGACGGACGAATCAAGTCTCAAAATTTCTTCGATGGCGTTTGGAATTAAAGACCAATCTTTTCCAATCGCGTTCCAAGCCGCGCGGTGTTCGAGGAGTTGCCGAAACCCGTTCGATAGCAGCGCGGTAGTTGTTTCGTGCCCCGCGACCAGCAGACCGAAAATAATGCTGCTTGCTTCCGCTGGACTCAGAGGTGCGAGGTCCGCTGAGCGCGCTTCGAGCAACGCAGTGGCAAAATCGTCGCTCGGCTCGTTGAAGCGTTTAGCAACAAGCTGCGTCGTGTAGGTCCAGAAGGATGCCATTCCGCGTGCTGCCCCGACCTGGTCCTTTTCGTTCGGTGGTCCCCATAACACGATGAGAGAATTGTCCGCGCCGACCTTTACAGCCGGCAGATCTTCATCCGGGAATCCCAGGAAACGGAAGAGCACGAGCGTCGGAAGATCCCAGGTCAGGGCTTGAACCAAATCGACTTCACGACTTGAAAAGCGTTCGTCGATGAATCGGAGTGTGAGTTCGCGAACGAACGGTTCGATGTCCGCTACTCGCTTTGCCGTAAACGCGCAATTGACGAGCCTTCGAATCCGGGTGTGATGCGGATGATCGGTATTGGTCAAAGTTGGTACGACGTTGAAATTGGAGTCCGCGTAAATCTTGAGAGCCGCTGGACAAACAAGGGGGACCACATCCAGCGTGTTGGATGCCGAAAACTGTTTGGTGTTTTGAAAGGTCTGACGAATGTCCTCATAGCGGGTCACCACCCAATAGTTCGTCTCTTGATGGTAGAAAACCGGTGTTGCCGCTCGTGCTTCGGAAAAGAATGGATAGGGATCGGCGAGGTAAGTACCTCCGAATGGATAAAAACTGCGCGCAATTTCTGTAACGCCTGGTGCAGTGTTAGAGGCCATACAAAATAAATTGTCGGAAAGAGAAGTACCCTGTTTTATGAGCGAGTGGCCGCCTATGGATCGAAACGGAATTGGGCGAACCGACCGTGTGGGCGACAATATCCGCCCAAAATAGTTTGTCGACTGCAAATTAGGCCGACTTGAAACCGAAGGCTTTTGAACTACGTGGCGAGAACTCTTACTGTCTCATTGTGGTTAGACCGGGAATTGCCGCAGGCTCTGTTCTAGACTTTCCGCTCAGGCGCGAAACCCTCTGCGTAGATACCGTTTTTGGCTTCGCCTTTGCTCGTGACTATCCGGCGCTCGCAGATCAGTTCGGCGAATTTCTCGCCCCAACCGAAGCGGCCTATTTTGCTGGACTTCATTTTTTACGCCGTCGGCAGAGTTTTCTTCTCGGGAGATACGCCGCGAAACTAGCGTTGCTACGCTTGTTGAAGATAGTCGATCCGAAGGAGATCGAAATCGGCCGCGGTGTATTTGAGCAGCCACTTATATCGTATTTGTCGGCGAGGGCGCCGGGTGTGACGATCAGCCACTGCGATGACATTGCTGTCGCACTAGCTTTTCCCTCGGGTCATCCGATGGGAGTGGACATCGAGCAAATCGATCTTGACCGCCTGGTGACCATCCGATCGCAAATGTCTCCGGTCGAACGAGAGTGGGCGCGTTCCGTTGGTGCCGACGAACTTGCATTTAGCACGCTGATTTGGACCGCCAAAGAGGCGCTCTCAAAGGCATTGCTATGCGGTCTGATGAGCCCGATGGAGATTTTCAATCTCGCCGAATTCTACCCGCTAGGGCACCGAGTCTGGGGTGGTCTCTTTCAAAACTTCGCTCAATATAAGTTTATTGGTTGCATCAGCCGCAGGGTTGCTATGGCCGTTGTTCTTCCGAAGAAATCGGAGGCTGTGGAAGGCATCTTGGATTTTGATTCGGTTCTATCGAACGAATGAACTCATTCTCAACTTTGATAAAGACTCTGAACGCGTTCGATGACTTCGGGATCAGCAAAGACCTTGGCTTGCATCCGTAGTTCCTTCTGAACGGCCGCGGTTTGTTCATTCCTGACGGACTCGTAAAAGGAGCGTTTCAATTCTCTGAGTGCAACAATTGGCTTCTCGGCAATTTCACGGGCAAGCGAAAGGGAGAGTTCAACCACTTCAGCCTTCGGCACGATCCTGAACGGGGCTCCGCGTTCGCGCAGCTCGCGGCCAAAGTAGTTCTTCGCGGTCAAGAGCATCTCCCAGCCCAGCGTGTTCCCGAACTTGTGCGGAATGACCCAGGTTGCGCCAATTCCTGGAGTGATGCCGTAGTGCATAAAATTCGTGCTGTAGAGAGATTCTTCGGCCAACACGATTACATCGGCATATGCGCCGAAGACCAAGCCGCCGCCGATGGCATGACCTTGGATCGCTGCCACGACTGGAATTTCGCAACGCAGTAACTGATCGTAGAACGCAAAATCCGTGAACTTGGCTTTACGCGAGGCGACGAGTAGCAGTTCCTCTTTAGTCCCGCCACAACAGAAGTAGTTCTCATAGCCGGTGATGACCACGACGCGGGTCTGTGAGTTCTCCTCGATGGCGCGGAATGCGGCTTCGATACCGGACATAAATTCTTCCGAGGATCTGTTTTTGGATACGCGATCCTCCATGGCGACAAATGCAATGATCCCGTCCAGCCATCGGAGCTTGATCACCTCGTTCATGGGCACAGGATCTGGAGACATCCCTAATCTTTCCGCTCCCACGGAAAGACGCCGCGCGTCACATAGTTGGCGATGTTCTGCTGCACGTGTGGCTGTGCGGCCAAACGGGCGAACTCTTTCGTTGCCGCTTGCTCGATTTCGGGCGTAATGCCGGCCATCTTCTGGAAGTAACGCTTCATGTCAACGACGATCTTATCGTCCAGAAGGTTGAGGCGCAGTGTCAGCTTGCGAAGCGCCTCGTCGAGATGATCGGTTAGTTCGTCTACCAGATTGATCGCATGGGCCTCGCGCGCGGAGATAGGCTTGGTGGTCAGAGTCATTAAATAGGCCTTCTGAAAGCCCACTCGACGGATCAAGAAGGGGATTACACTACAGGGTAGCAAGCCCCAAAGCGCCTCCGAAAGACTCAATTCCGTGCGTTCGGTGGACAGAACGATATCGCTTGCCGCGACGAATCCGACGCCACCCGCAATCACTTTTCCATCGAGCCGGCAAACGATGACCTTGGAAGAGAGCGTAAACCGTTTGAGCAACCGCATATAGTCCGAAATGCGCACACTCTCAGTGGTTTCGATTTCGGAATTTGCGGCGGCTTCTCGAAAGTCCATTCCGGTACAGAAAAGGCCTGCCGCACCTTCGATCACGAAGGTGCGGCACTCTGGCAAGCTTTCCGCGAGGTCTAAGGCAGCACCAAGTTCGCGGATCAGGGTCGAATTGATGCTGTTCCCTTGATCGGGTCGGGAGATCGTGACAATCAGCTGTCTGGGAGCTTCCCGGAAGATGATGGTTTCGAATTGCATTCGGACAAACTCACCAAGAGGTCGAATCTTTTACCGCCCGTAAAATTACACTGACCTTGAATGTCTAGCATTTTCTCCAATGATCAAAGTTAATAGTTTTAACTTGAAGCGCATTGCAGTGCCCGCTACGTTTTCGTGCTATTCAATGAGCGCTATGCGGAAAGAGCATAATCAACGGACCGACGCTCGCGATGAGTGTTCGACCTCCTTGTATCGGTCGTGTTACGCGGGTGTTTTCGCTCGAAGAATCAGTTCAAGCTAACGTGACCAGTGGAAGTGGCTCTGGCGACTTCGATACCGCTTAGGACCTCTCGGCCTTTTCCGTTCATCGAATCCGTATTCCAAACACCACCCGCATGGCCGAATAGCTTCGACCCACGAAAGATCCAACCACTTTGGCGGAGCAAAACATATGGGTGAAGTTGGGCGTTTCAGGCAAGAGGGAGGCCTGTCGATGACCACCAGGTTCGACCTCCCCGTGGCTGCTTCCGGGATACCTGATCCTCCAATCTGTCCGGACCAGCGCAGCAGCGTCGTCGTGATCGGCGGTGGCGTAGCCGGGGTTTGGGTAGCCTACCAGTTGATCAAGGCCGGTATTGACACCACCATGATCACCTATCAGGCCGAGGATCGTGGGGGTATCCAAGGGGCGTCGCGGCGTTCCGCAGGCGCGTTCAACACCTCGGCTTTGACCGCCGGAGACCTTGATTCTTACCTGCAGAAGATCGGACACGGCCAAACGCACCCCTCGGTGGCGCCTGCGCTGGCCGAACATCTGCCAAAGGCACTCGCCGAAGTCGCTTCACTGGTGAACTTGAAACCGATCAAAATCGGCCTCGCACTCGCTTCGGGTACTGGCGAAGAGTTTTTGCAATTGATGTACCGAAATTTCCTCGCTCTTGGAGGCGAAATTATCAATGGCTGGGTGACGCGGCTGGTGACTGAGGGGAGAATTTGCAGAGGAGTCCAATATGATTCGCCCTTGGGTATCGGCAAACAACGCTGTCGAGCGATTGTAATCGCTTCCGGCGGATATGCCGGACTGTTCGCGAACTCGATTCGGACGAACTGCTTCGGAAGCGTTCTTGGCTCCTACCTTGCTTCGGGCGGCATTGCCACGAACCTGGAATTCCTCTTTAAACACGGTTACGGCAATATCGACGCCAACGCGCTTACGCCGACTGAAGAGCTTCCCGGCGCCGAGATTTACGACACTCGCGAGGAGCGCGTCAGCTGGCTGGAAGAGCTGCTTTTCAATCGCCAGGGGACCAACACACATTTACAGGCTGTCCAGCTCTGGCTGCGCGATCCGAATAGCCAATATTATGTCGATCTCTCTTATCGGACCCTCTATCTGAAGCTCTGGGGTCTGAATTCCAAGCTGGCAAACGCGGGAACCGCTGCCGGCGACTTCCAAAGCGCCGGTGGAGATGTCATTGGTGAAGTCATTGAGATCTTTCCAGGGGAGGCGCGGTCGCTGGCCAAAGAAAAAATCTCCCGTTGGATCGAGGAGCGCCAAAGCATTGACTATCGAATGTTCGAGGAGCTCAAGCCGTTATTCAAACCCCGCGAGACTTCCAGGTTCCGCGTCCGGCCGCTGACCTACTTCTCGATGGGCGGGATTGGACACGTCGACTTCGCGACGAACCTGAAGGGCGTCTACGTAACAGGGGAGGCGATGCACGACTTTGGCGCGAATCGGGTTGGCGGCCTGCCCTGGAGTCTTTATCTGGCGAGCGCGTATGCGATCACTGACGCGATCACTCATCAACTCGGACGGGAAGGCTCAGAGAGTTGGGCTGAAGCAGACGATTTTGAGGTGGTGGCCAAACGCTCTTCTTTCGATTCAGCGTTGCTATCGGAGATCCAGCAACGCCTTTACGAATCACAGGAACGACAGCTGACCGCGGCACGCGCTGGTCCTTGCATTGAATGGCTACGCCGAAAACGCAAAGAACTGATAGAGAGGCAGGACGTGCTTCACGACGGAATCTCCTGGCTCCTCGTCGCCGAAGCAATCATGCAGTGTTCCGTGTGTCGCACGGAAAGCCGCGGGTTTTTCTTTCGGTTCGATTTCCAAAATCAGAACGAAAGGCTCGAGAACTTGCACTCCTGTGCCTGGTACGACGAAATAACTGACCGGGTGTTGGCGCAGCTATTGCCGTGGCCGCAGATTGAGTTGGGGTTGCGAAACGGCTTTTACGGAAAGGAGCGGGAAGCGGCCTATGGAGGCATCGGCCAACGTTGCTAACGTTCTTTACCAGAACATCGCAGCCGGCCGGGAGAACAGAACCGCTATTTTCTCCGCCGAGGCAACGTGGACCTTCGGAGAACTCGTCCGCCTGGCCAGCCGCGTGGGCAACGCACTCAGAAAACTGGGCGTTGAGCGCGAGAATCGCGTCGCCCTGCTGCTCGTCGACGGTCCGGAGTTTGTTGCCTCATTTTATGGCGCGATCGCGATCGGCGCTGTACCGGTGCCGCTCAACACCTCTTTGACGCCCGCCGACTACGAATTTCTCCTGAATCATAGCCGGGCCCGGGTGGCTATTGTCGGCACGACGCTAGCCTATCTGATCGAGCCAATCCGATCTCGGTGCCTGCAACTGCAACAGGTCGTCCTGGTCGGCGGGTTGCGGCCCTGGCCATCCCTGGACTGGCAGGCCTGGACCGCCGAAGCGTCATCGGAACTCGCCCTGGTCGAGGTTTCGCCGGATGAGCCGGCTTTCTGGCTCTACAGTTCCGGTTCGACTGGCCGGCTCAAGGCGGTGGTCCACCTCCACCGTGCGATTCCATTCACGTGCCGCCAGTACGCGCAGCAGGTACTGGAATTGGGCGAATCCGACATTTGCTTTTCGGCTGCCAAGCTCTTTCACGCCTATGGCCTGGGGAACGGCATGAATTTTCCGCTCTTTGTTGGTACGTCGACTGTCCTTTGGCACGGGTCAACGTTGCCGGAAGCACTGTTTGAATTGATCAACCGCTTCCATCCGACAATCTTCTTTGCCACCCCGGCGCTGTTTGTGCGCATGTTGGAGGTAGAGAAGAAATACGACCTGAGTTCGCTGCGCTTCTGTGTTTCGGCCGGTGAGGCGTTGCCCGCCACGACCTTCGAGCGCTGGCGGGATCGGTTCGGGGTTGAGATCGTGGACGGAATCGGATCCACCGAAATGCTGCACATCTTTGTTTCGAACTGGCCGGGACGATGCGTGGCTGGATCGAGTGGTCAGGTAGTCCCCGGTTATCAGGCCAGGATCGTGGACGAAAACGGTGCACCCGTTTCACCTGGGCAAGTAGGAGATCTCTGGGTGAGTGGTGAAAGCTCTGCCATCGGCTATTGGCATGATCGGTCTCGGACCCAAACGACAATGCGTGGAGAATGGGTCGTGACGGGCGACAAATATTTCCAGGATGAAGGGGGATACTTTTGGTACCAGGGCCGCTCGGACGATATGCTCAAGGTCAACGGTGTCTGGGTTTCCCCGATCGAACTTGAAAACATCCTGAATGAGTGTCCCGCCGTGGCGGAGTGTGCGGTAGTTGGCTTGCGCGACGAAGATGAATTGGTTCAGGTAAAGGCATTCGTCGTGCTGCAGCCCGGTGTCGAACGTTCAACGGCGCTGATACGGGAGCTGCAGAAATTTGTCCGGCTCCGAGCACCCCAACGATATCCTCGGATGTTTGAATTCGTGGAGTCTTTGCCCAAGACGGCGACGGGAAAGATTAAACGGTTTCAATTGCGGGAGGCAGAAACAGAGACCTGCTCATGACCTTCAGCGAAATCAGCCATCTGTTGCGTGCAAAGCTGGGGGAACAGCTGGCGACTAAATTGTCTGAACGGGATGAGGAGAAGAGTTTCCTTGAGCTTGGGGTTGATTCTGTGATCGCGACGGAACTGATTGAGTTCCTCCGCCAGGAGATTGATCCACATCTGAGCGTCTCCATCCTGTTTGATTTTCCCAGCCTAGGTCAGTTGGCTCGGCGTCTGACCAAGCCGGACCAATTGAAGCCGGAGGCCCCTCCGAACGACGGAGAGGGTCCAGCGGTTGTGCCGGAATCGGAGCCGCCTCCGCGGGCGGACCGAGCCATTCAACCCGTGGAGCTTTGCCAGGCGCCTGCTGCGGTTCTCTCCAGAAAATGCTATCAGCCGATCGCGGTCGTCGGCCTTTCCGGGCGGTTTCCCGGTGCGGACAACGTGGATGAGCTCTGGCAGAATCTTGCCGCCGGAGTTTGTTCCACCACGGAAATACCGATCGAACGCAGCCGCTACTGGGACCTGGCCGGCCTCGCTTCGCATACTGGACGATCCTGTTTTTGGGGAGGTTTTGTCAATGAAGTGGAGCGTTTTGATCCTCTCTTCTTTGGGATCTCACCGGGTGAGGCGTCGGTGATGGACCCGCAACAACGTCTCTTTCTGGAAGAGGCTTGGAAGGCCATCGAAAATGCGGGGTATGCAGGCGACGCGCTGGGCGAAAGCCGTTGCGGTGTTTACGTCGGCTTGATGAACACCGATTACGAGGATCTTCTGACTCAGGCGAACGCCCTGACTCCCAAGGCTCACGAGCTAACCGGTACCGCGGGAAGCATTCTGGCGAGCCGGATCGCTTATCATCTCAACCTGCGTGGACCTGCGATCACGGTAGATACGGCATGCTCCTCCTCAATAGTGGCGACCCATCTGGCTTGCCGGGCGCTCCAGCTGGGCGAAATTGATATGGCTCTGGCCGGGGGCGTTACGTTGTATCTGACCCAAAAGCGGTACAACCTCATGGAGCAGGTCGGCATGCTGAGTCGGAGCGGGAAATGCCGGCCCTTTGACGATGCAGCCGATGGTACGATCCCCGGGGAAGGCGTTGCTGTGGTGGTGCTGAAACGCCTTGAAGACGCCATCAGGGACTGCGACTCGATCTCTGGTGTGATTGTCTCGTCCGGAACAAACCAGGCGGGCAAGACCAATGGAATTACGGCGCCGAGCAAGCAGTCGCAGCTGGAGTTGATTACCGAGGTTTATCGCCGCGGCGACATAGATCCTGGAACCATTCAATTTATTGAGGCACACGGGACCGGCACCAGGTTGGGCGACCCGATCGAGGTTGAGGCTTTGGCGTCAGTATTTGAGAACTCTTTGCAGCCAGGCCAGTTTTGTCGACTCGGATCATTGAAAGCCAACCTGGGTCACACGACGGCAGCTGCCGGCGTGGCCGGATTGATCAAGGTCCTCCTCTCGATCAAGCACCGCGCGATCCCGCCGCAAATCCATTTCGATACGCCAAACCGGCATACGGCCGACTTCAACGGACCGTTCCGGGTAAACACCGTGCTTGAATCGTGGGAAATTGAAGCCGGGAAGGCAAGGCGAGCCGTCGTAAGCGCCTTCGGCTTTAGCGGTACGAACAGTCACCTTGTCGTCGAAGAGGCGCCGGCGCCTCCGGAACGTACTGTCCCGCCACCGGATAAAGAGTATTGGATAGTTCTCTCGGCGAAAACTCCTCGCGCTCTGAAGGACAAGGCGGCAGAACTCTCTCGCTGGCTGGAGTCCAAAGGTCGGCTTGTATCGCTGATCGATCTCAGTTTCACGCTGAGTACCGGTCGCTCCGCGTTCGAAGAAAGACTCGCCTTCGTCGCGCGCGATCTGGCAGAGGTTCGTGCCGGGCTTGGGCAATTTTTGGACTCATCCAGTGCTGGCGTCATGCGATCGGGATCCGCGCAGCCCGGTGCAGCGTGGGTGTCCGGTGCGAATGTGGATTGGACGATCCTTTACAAAGGTCTCGAGGCTCGCCGGATTCCGTTGCCTGCTTACCCGTTTGAACGCGAACGTTATTGGTTTGACACCCTGCAACCACCGCCTCTGTCGAATGGAGCAGCCACTGCCGGATTGTCCGAGCGAGCAGGCGTCATCGGCTCGGTCGGACATGTTGCAGAGCATCGAGAGGCAAAGGGACGCGTACGCCTCAAAAACCTGTCGTCGAATCCGCCAGCGGGTCGTTCGGTGGAGAATCCTGTTTTCGCAGCACCGGTAGCAAGCGGCGATGATTCATCGCCAGCAATCGAGTCGACTCCCGGCGCGCGATATTCGGAGGAAGAACCTGTCGCAAAGAGTCTAGGAACCGAATCGGCCGGTACTCCGTCTTCGCCCACTATCAGAAAAGAGATTGTAGAGACGGCCGACCTCGTACGCCGGCTCCGACAGCTTGTGGCCAGGACATTTTGCCTCGACCAGAGTCGGATACCCGACGCCAAGCGGTTGGTGGACCTCGGACTCGACTCGATCCTGGCAGTCGAACTCGCAAAAGGAATAAGCTCCGAGTTCAAGATCAATCTGCCTGCGGCACGGCTTTACGATCATGCATCGCTCCAGCATTTGGCAATTTACGTTCGCCAGGTACTCGGTGCCGGCCAGTTGGAGCAGTTCGATTCCGCGTCCACCTTTTTTTCAACTCATCTGTCGGTCGCTCCGCCCTCTGGCACGGCGGTTGCGTCTTTTGTCGATGGGCGGACCGCGCAGCCCGAACGAGAGGATTCGACATTCGACGCCGACGGTTTCACCCGGCGAGTCAGATCGCTGGTTGCGCTGACGCTCTTTCTTGAAGAGCGCAAGATCGATGAGGGAAAAAAGTTCGCTGATCTGGGGCTCGACTCGATTCTTGCGGTCGAGCTTGTCAAAAGGCTAAACGGCGAGTTCGGTGTGAATCTCTCGGCGGCGGCGCTCTATAGCCATGCCACGACGCGCCAACTTGCCGTACATATCAGTGAACTTCTGAGCGGTCAGGACAAAGGCCAGGTCTCCAACGCCGATCGCCTTTTCGTTCCTGTCTTCGTCAATCGTGAGCCGGACGGGTCACCTCTGCCTCTCACCGTACCGTCCACTGGCGCATCAAACGGAATCGGAAAGGATGATGATGGGGGAGCAAATAGCTCGGACGGATCAAACGTCCGGCGGGTGATGATAACTGGGTCCGGCAGCATCGCGGACCTCCGTCTCTCTAAGGAAACTGCTACAGGTCCGAAAGCGCATGAAGTGCAGATTTCAATCAAAGCTTCGTCGGTGATGTTGGCGGATTTGCTCTGCGCGCGGGGACTTTATCCGACCATGCCGCCGTATCCGTTCACACCCGGTTTTGAAGTTGCCGGCACGGTGACAAAGGCGGGGGGCGATGTCGCGGATTTCCAGCCTGGTGATCGCGTTTGTGGCTTGACTGGCGCTACCCTTGGAGGCCACTCGGAACTGGTGAATGTCGATCCGCGGCTACTTGTCCGGATGCCGGAAGCGCTAACTTTTTCCGATGCCTGCACCCTTCCAGTGTCGTTTCTGACGGCCCGCTATGCGCTTTGGGACGTCGGTCGCCTGGCTTCGGAAGAAACGTTGCTGATCCATTCCGCCGCAAGCTGTACCGGGTTAATGGCGATCCAACTCGCACGCCGCGCCGGCGTCAGGATCTTCGCGACCGTCGGCTCCGAGGAGAAGGTGACGTATCTTCGGGGACTCGGCCTGGAAGAGGTTTTCAATTACCGATCCGGAGATGTCGTGGCAAAGCTCATGGCCGCATTGCCCGGAGGTCAGGTCAACGTCATTCTGAATTTACTGACCGGGCCGATTCGTGACAAATCCCTGAGTCTTCTTGCGCCGGAGGGCCGCTTTCTGGACCTGGCGGTGGCTGGATTGAAGGCCACCGCTCCCCCTGACCTCTCGGCGTTGGTAGACAATCAGGGGTATTTCGGTCTCGACTGCCGACGCCTGACCTTGCGCCAGCCGTCTTACGTCAGCCGTACGCTGCAACAACTATCCGATTTGGTGACGAGCGGGGAAATTCGGCCCCTGCCCGTGGCCGGCCAGTTCACTTTGTCGGAAGCCAGGGCCGCCTACGAACTGCTCGAATCTCGAAATTGCATAGGCCGCGCGGTGCTACTGCCAATGGAAGGATCGGGCTCTATCTCGTCCCGCGAAAACCAGAGGACGGTAAGAGTGCGCTCAGGTGAACCTTCACCAGCCCCTGCCTTCGAACCGATCGCGGTGGTCGGGATCTCGGGGCGCTTCCCTGGAGCGGCGGACTTAGATTCCTTCTGGCAGAATCTGATCTCAGCCAAATCGTCAATTAAAGAAGTTCCGCCTGATCGCTGGCCGGTCGAAGCCTTCGAAAGCGGTGGCTCAGAGGCCGCCAAAAACGGGTACAATCGCTGGGGCGGTTTTCTTGACGGCATCGACGAGTTTGATGCCGCTTTCTTCAATATTGCTCGAGCAGAAGCCGAGGCGATGGATCCGCAACACCGGCTTTTTCTCCAGGAGGCCTGGAAGGCGCTCGAAGATTCCGGACATTCACCCCGGCAACTTGCCGGCAGACCTTGCGGAGTTTTTGTCGGAATCGGACCCTCGGATTATTTTGCACAGATTGAAGAACTTGATGCTCACAGTCTGACCGGAAATCTCGGATCCGGGTTGGCCGGTCGGGTAGCCTACCTCCTCGATTGGACTGGGCCATGTCTAGCGGTCGAGACGGCATGTTCGTCGTCTTTTTCCGCCCTTCATCTTGCCTGTGCGAGTTTGGGACGGCGGGAATGCGAGCTCGCACTGGCGGGCGGTGTTCATCTTGCGACGAGTCCAAAGGTATTCCTGGCCACCACTCGAATGGGTTTGCTGTCGCCGACGGGCCGATGTCGGACCTTCGACGCTGCGGCCGATGGTTGGGTCGTCAGCGAAGGGGTCGGTGCAGTAATTCTCAAACGGCTCGACGATGCAGTCCGGGATGCCGACCACATCTACGGGGTGATCCGAGGTTGCTCTATTAACCATGACGGAACGAAGAACGGTTTCACAGCTCCGAAGGCTGCAGCACAGGCAGCGTTGCAGCGGCAAGTTTACGAGCAGGCAGGTATTAATCCGGAGACGGTGGACTACGTCGAGCTCCATGGCACCAGCAGCCTGCTCGGCGATGAGATCGAGCTGCTTGCGTTGAAGGAAAGCTTTAGCTCTTTCACCCGGAAAAAGGGTTTTTGCGCGATCGGTTCGCTCAAGCCGAACATCGGTCATGCGATCGCAGCTGCGGGAATAACTTGTCTACTGAAGGTCCTGCTAGCCCTCCGGCAGCGGCAAATCCCTCCGCTCGCCGGTCTTGAAAAGGTCAATGACGCACTTGGCCTCGACGTCAGTCCGTTCTACCTGAATACCCGGGTGATCGACTGGGAGCGGCAAGGCGGACGCCCGCGCCGGGCCGCAATCAACGGATTGAGTGGCAGCGGTACCAACTGCCATCTGATCATCGATGAGTTTATTCCAGAGGCGGGACCGATCGGCGAAAGCGCCATGGAACCCTCCTCACCGTCGTTAGTGGTGCTTTCCGCCCAAAACAATTCACGCTTGCGAGCGTCGGCCTCGAATTTGCTTCGCTTTCTCAAGCGGTCTGCGGACCTTCGCCTGATCGACGTGGCTTTCACCCTGCAAACCGGTCGTCAAGAAATGCAGGAACGGTTGGCTTTTACGGCTTGCTCCCTCGCCGAAGCCGAACACAAGCTGTCGGCCTTCCTGAATGGAGAGACGGTTGGCGCAAGTTATCGAGGGCACGTCGGGGGCATCGGGGACGCCGCTTCGCCGTTCGTCAGCGATGAAGAGCGAAGGCTGTCTCTCACGGCGGCGAGAAACGATCAGTCTCTGGACAAACTAGCGCTGCTTTGGACGGCAGGAATCGAGATTGACTGGAGTCTGCTCGATCAGGCCGGCCGCCCGAAGAGAGTGCCGCTTCCGACCTACTCTTTCGATCGCGAAAGGTACTGGCTCCAGCGTACGAAGAACACCTTTAATCCTGGAGGCTTATCCGCTGCGTCGGCCAGGCGTCGCCATACTGAAACCCTGTCGAGCAAGGTATCGGAATCGGCGCCACCAACTTCCTTTGTCTCGGAATTAGATTCAGATTCTGCAACCAAATTACTGCGCGAGATAGTTGCTGAAGTCTTGCGTTGTGCGCCATCGGAGATTGATCCGGACCGGGACCTGTTTCGGTATGGCTTTGGATCCCTGTACATTTTGCGAGTAGTGGAGCGGTTCGAAGCTGCGACCGGGTTTCATCTTTCCGCCCGAGCTTTCTTTGAGTGCCGCACGGTTCGGGAACTTGTCCGAACAGTAGTCAAGCGAGCGGATTTGATGACGCCTGCCGCGAATCAGCCCGATGGCGCCTTAAAGGATAAGAAGAACATCTTCGGGCCTTCGGGCAATGGAGTCGCTGAGACCCAGACTACTTTGGTGTCGTTCCCGCTTTCCGAGGGACAAAAAGCGCTGTGGTCCATCCAACAATCGAACCCCGGCACGACTGCATACCACGTTCCGGTGGCCACATTTTGGGATGAGCCTCTGGATCCGGCAGCGTTGGAGCCGGCGTGGCGAGAGCTCGTGCAAGAGCAACCCGCGTTGCGGACTGCTTTCCGGTTCGATGTCACTGAGCCGGTTCAGACGGTCCACGAACCGAAGCCTGTCGTGATCCATCGTGAAAGCCTTCATGGATTCTCCGATCCGGAAGTCACACGGCGAATCCGGGAGGTCAGTGAACAAGCGTTCGACATGGAGCGAGATCCATTGTGGAGGGCCTATCTATTTTCGATCTCTTCCTCCCGAAGCATTCTCCTGTTTGTTCTTCATCACCTCGTCTTCGACGGCCGTTCGCTGGGGCTTCTATTGCACGGGATCGAACGCCGTTACCGGGAGATCCGAAGCGGTAACGCAGGGGTGTTCCCAACGATTGAAAAAAGCGTTGCTGATTATGTCCAGATCGAGCGGTGCTATCTTAGCAGCGAGACGTTTCGACAGGATCGGGCGTATTGGGTCAGACAGTTTCCCAATGGGTTCCCTCCGCTGGGGTTGGGAGAGGCAAGGGAGAAAGGCAATCGCCTGCACGGCGACGTTTTTCGAAGCACGATTCCAGAGCCGGTTGTCCACGCTCTGGAGCATATTGCCGCAGAGGAGGGCGTGACGTTACAGGCAGTTTTCCTCGCAGCCTTTGAAGCGCTTTTGGCGATCGCCGGAGGAAAACCGAACGTCGTCGCAGGAGTCGTTGTTGACCTGCGTCCGTCGGCTGGTTTTGAGGAGGTAATCGGCTTCTTTGTCAACGTGTTGCCGATTCCTGCCACCGTCTCAAACGCTGCATCGTTCCGGGATTTCCTGCGCCAGGTTTTCGCCCAATTACTGGATTCGCTTGAACATCGGCGACTCCCGTTCCGTCAGCTGGTCCAAGCGTTAGCGGATGAGCGATGCGATCCCGGTGAACTTCAGGCAGCGTTCTACTTTCAGACGTGGAATTCACCGGAAGAGCGCCGTTTCGCGGATCGCCTGGTGCCGGGGATTCATCAAACCGGTGAATTTGATCTCGTATTTGAGGTAGTGGAAGCTCCGAACGACTGGTTGCTCAATGTGAAGTATCGCACCTCTGCGTTCGGAGCAGGTGCCATCGAACGGCTCGCGAAACAGTTCCAGGAATTGCTCACCGCCGTCGGTCGAGATCCCGACCAGGTATTCATTGAGTTGCAAGCGGCAGAAAAACGGAGCGCGCCGGAGTCGTCAATCGATAGATTCCATTACCCTCGAGAACGCTGCGTGCATCACCTGATCGAAGATCAGGCATTGCGAACGCCGGAAGCCACTGCCGTCCTCTTCCTGGATCAGCAGCTCAGTTATCACGAACTTGAAGCCAAAGGCAATCAACTCGCTCACTTCCTCCTTCAGGCAGGTGCGGGACCCGGTTCACTCGTCGGAGTGATGCTCGATCGTTCGTTGGATTTGCCGGCCTGTTTGCTTGCGGTTTGGAAAATCGGGGCGGCTTACGTTCCGTTGGATCCGACCCACCCGGCCGAACGCATCGAATACATTCTCAATGACGCGTGCGTACACCTTCTGATGACGCATTCTTGTTGTCGGCTTCGGCTCGCGGGGATTCGAACGGTCGAGATTGACCGCGAACAGGTGACCATCCGGCAGCAGCCGATCACCAAGCCGGTTGGGCCCGGATCGCCAGAAGACCTTGCTTATGTAATTTATACGTCCGGCTCGACCGGGAGGCCAAAAGGCGTGCAGGTCGCACACCGAAGCCTTACCCATTTCCTCTGGAGCATGGCTAAACGTCCGGGCTGCACCTCCGATGATCATATCCTTGCTGCGACCACGATTTGCTTCGACATCGCTGCCCTCGAACTTTTCTTGCCCCTGATCACCGGCGCCCGGGTCGAGATTTTGCCAGAGGAGATGGTGAAGAATGGGCTTCGCTTCAAAGAGAAGATCGAAAATTCACCGGCCACAATTATTCAAGGTACCCCTGCGACCTGGAAGATGTTGTTGGCGGCGGAGTTGGGACCTATCCCCCGCGTGAAAGCCCTCTGCGGGGGTGAGGCGTGGGATGGCCAGCTGGCCGCAGAATTGCTCGCTCGGACGCGCGAGGTCTGGAACATGTACGGGCCAACCGAAACAACTGTTTGGTCTTCGATCCAGAAGGTGGAACCGGGCCGGCCAGTGTGTCTCGGCGACCCGATCGGCAACACCCAATTTTATGTCTTCGACGAGTTGATGCGTCCTGTCCCACCCGGAGAGATCGGCGAGCTGTTCATCGGCGGTGACGGCTTGGCCAAAGGCTATCTGAATCGCCCGGAACTGACTCGCGAACGCTTTGTTCCGAACCCGCTTCGACCCGGAGAAGTGATTTATAGAACGGGAGATCTTGTCAGGTATGTATGAATTCGTAGGCCGGGTCGACCAACAGGTGAAAATTCGCGGGTTTCGCGTCGAACTTGGCGAAATCGAATCGCGTTTGAACCGCTTGCCCGGCGTGCGGGAGTCGGTCGTGGTGTTGAAAACGAATGCAGCCAACCATCCAGCTTTGATTGCTTTCTGGGTTTCGACTGATCGAGAAATCCGTCCCCTTTCGGGCGAAGCGCTGTCAGAACAGCTCAAGCGCACGCTTCCGGATTACATGATTCCCGCTCGGTTTGAGTTGCTGACAGCTCTGCCGCTGACGCCAAACCGCAAGGTGGATCGCAAGTTTCTGACCCAGGCAAGCGACGTCGACATACTGGAAAAGTTTGGTCCAACTCCGGTAACAAATAAATCTCCAGGAACGCCCGAGAGTTCGCGACCGTCCTGTACAAAAGTGGTGGATGAGCTGAGTCGGCTGGCCGCGGCGGTTCTGGAAACGGACCAAGCCGAACTCGATGCGCACCGCCCACTGATTGAGCTAGGCTTCGATTCAATTCGCTTTACTGGTTTGAGCGTAGCGCTGAACCACGCATTTGGCCTGCAGATCGACGCGACACTCTTCTACCACGGCAAGACCCTCCAGGGAGTTGCCGAATTTCTTCTGCGGCATCACCCGGAAGAAGTGGTCCGAAGTTGCCTGCCGGCGATCCAATCAAAGACCAACTCCACGGCCAGCTCAGATTTTCTGCCCACGCCGCAGAACTCCGGATCGAGAGCGCCCGAACACCGAGTGATTGAGACCGATTCCGGCGGCTCTTTCCCGAGCGATACGCTAGTGGAACCGATCGCGGTGATCGGGATGGATGCCCGGCTGCCTGGGGCGGGAGATCTCGCGGCTTTCTGGCAGAACCTCACGTCGTGCCGGGACGTGATCCAGCAGTTTCCCTGGGAGCGAATCGACCGGAGACCTGCCGACCCGGATCTGCCGATCTGGGGCGGATTTATCGAGGACGTAGACAAGTTTGATGCGCCCTTCTTCGGGATTTCCCGGCGCGAAGCGTCAGCGATGGATCCACGGCAACGCCTTTTCCTGGAGACCGTTTGGCGAACGATCGAACAGAGCGGCTACCGGCCGGGAGAATTGTCCGGAACGAACACCGGGGTATTCGTTGGAATCGTTGGGGGCACAGAATATTCCGGCGAGTCTGATGATAGTTCGGTGGACTCTGCCGCCCAGCTTTTGCTGGGCGCCGCTGCTTCTCTGATCGCCAATCGGATCTCTTACCATCTGAATTTGCGTGGCCCGAGCGCTCCGGTCGACACCGCCTGTTCGAGTTCGCTGGTGGCGTTGCATCGTGCGGTGGTGGCGCTGCAATCCGGGCAATGCGATCTAGCGGTGGCAGGCGGCGTAAATTTGATTCTCGACCCAGAGATCAGCCGCGCCGGCGCAAAGACCGGCATGTTGAGTCCGGACGGCCGCTGCAAAGCGTTCGATGCGCGGGCCGACGGTTACGTGCGCGGTGAAGGCGTCGCGGCGTTGCTCTTAAAACCGTTGTCGAAGGCACGGGCCGCAGGTGATCCAATCTACGGGATTGTTCGTGGTTCGGCCGAGAACCATGGCGGTCGGGCGGCTGGATTGACCGTGCCGAATCCCCAGGCGCAGAGCGAAGTTGTGGCGGCTGCGCTACACCGAGCCGGGGTCGATCCCGCAACATTGACCTACATTGAGACGCACGGCACGGGTACGCAACTCGGGGATCCGATCGAGATCAACGGTCTCAAGGCGGCGTTCGAGAAAGCGCGACGCGCCGGTCAACCCGTGCGCACCGGTTATTGCGGTTTGGGCTCGGTGAAAACGAACATTGGGCACCTGGAAGCTGCGGCCGGTCTCGCCGGCGTCGTCAAGGTCCTGCTTTCGCTGCGCCACGGCGAGATGCCCGCGAATCTTCACTTCCAAAGTCCCAACCCTAAGATTCAGCTCGAAGGAAGCCCTTTCTTTATTGTCGATCGGAAACTTTCGTGGACCCGGCTCAAAGATGACCGGGGAGAGGAGATCCCGCGACGCGCGGGTATAAGTTCGTTCGGCTTTTCAGGCGTGAACGCGCATGTGGTGGTGGAGGAATACCCGCGATCGGCTCAGCGGGCCGGGGCGGCGGGCATCGGCGAGCCGGTACTAATCGTTTTGTCCGCTCGCACGAAGGATCGCTTGTCGACCATGGCAACGAACCTTGCCGGTCATCTCGAGCGCACCGGCGCCGAGGATGGACCGGCACTAAATGACATTTCATATACTTTACAAGTCGGGCGCGAGTCGATGGCAGAGCGGATCGCCTTTGTGGCGGAAAGTCCAGAGCAGTTGTGCCAGAAATTGCGCCAAGTCGCACACGATCCGGAAACGGCGACCTTCAGGGGCAGCGTTCGAGACCAGGAACGCTTGGCCAATCTGATCGGAGGAGAGGCTGGAGAGGCTTTCCTTCGCGCGCTTTTGGACAATCGGGACTGGGAACGACTCGGTAAGCTTTGGGTCAGTGGTGTCGTACTGGATTGGAAACTTCTCTACCCAGGAACCCAGCCGCGGCGTCTCTCTTTGCCGGGGTATCCGTTTGATCGCAGAAGGTACTGGCTGCGGCCGCGAAGACCGCTCCAGCATATGTCGACGCTCGGACCGTTGTTGGACGGGCCAATCCCGGATTTGGAATCGGGCGGCGTTTTCCTAAAACGGTTTGGAATGGGGGAACCTGTGCTCGCGGAACACCGGGTGGCTGGGCGCTCGATTCTGCCGGCCGCGGCTTTTCTTGAAATGGTGCGCACCGCTGCGGCTGCAATTGTTCCAGAGCAATCAGTCCAATTCAACTCGATCGTCTGGCTCCGGCCGCTGGAAGACTCACGGGCTGTCGAGACGCAGGTACGTTTGCGTAGGGAAGACGAGCACACTCGCTTTACGGTCGAGAGCTGTGTGCACGGGGAACGATGGATCCACGCTCAAGGCGAAGTCAGGCACCTGCCCAGACCGGATCCGCTGGAGGCTATCGATTTATCGGCCATTCGAAACCGTTGTCTTCAAGAATTGGAAGGCCCGAATGTTTACCAGCGATTCGTTCAGGCTGGAGTGGAATATGGGCCTTATTTCCAAAGTCTCGAACGCCTTTGGATCGGCGTCGGCGAGGTTCTGGGAAAACTCCGTTTGCCGCGCGTCTGCGAAGGAGAACGGAGCGGCTATATGTTGCATCCGAGCCTCCTCGATGGAGCTCTTCAAGCGGCTGCAGGCTCGACCTTCGTGAAGGACAATGTTGAACCACGATTGCCGTTCAGTGTGGATCGCGTCGATATATTCGGTCCGCTGGACAGGGAAGTCTGGGTCTACGTGCATCAGGCCGCGGAGACGACCTTGTTGCTCGCCGACGCCAGGGGACACCTCGCGGTAAGGCTCAGCGGCTACCAAACTCGGCCGATGAGGGAATCTGTATCGGCAGATCATTCTGCCAAGTCAGCGTCCAGTTCCGTCCTCGGCGAAGCGCTGCGCAACATCAAGTCAATACCGGAAGCGGTTTTTGGTTTGGATCCGGAGAGAGTCGATTTCGAATATCGCGGCTTCGAATTGCTGGAAAGGCTTGGGTGCCTTGCGCTGCTCAAGACACTCCAGAATATCGGTCTTTTCCGAGCGGCAGGAGAGCAATTCGATCAGGAATCCCTGCGGCGTGCGTTGAGTGCAATCCCCAAATATTACCGGCTTTGCGGCGCGCTTGTTTACTTTCTTAAGCAAGACGGCTTCGTTGAAGAAGTCGGGGGCACGGTGCGCGCTGCGGCTGGCTTAGCGGAGCCCGTAACGAAACGTGCGCTCGCCCAGCTGGGATTGGAACAGGAACGCTACTCTCGCGAATTCCCCGATCTGACTCCACACGGGACGCTTCTTTGGAATTGCATCAACGCTTTGCCTCAAGTGATTTCTGGTCATATCCCGGCGACCGACGTGATGTTCCCGAACGGCTCGGTAGAACTGGTCTCAGGCATCTATCGAGGAACACTGCTCACCGATTACTATAACCGCCTCTCCGGCGTGACCGTCCGCGAATGCATTTCGGCAATTTTGCGCCGTGGAGCCGTCCGACCGGTGCGGATCCTGGAGGTCGGTGCCGGTTCCGGAGCGACGACGGGGTTTGTCGCGGAAGCAATCCGGGAGTTTGCAGACCGAATCGAATACGTCTATACGGACGTCTCCCTTGCCTTCAGGCGGCATGGCCAAAGGAGGTTCGGCTTGCGTTACCCGTTCATGCGGTTCGAGCTTCTCGACATCGAAAGGCAGGTCGCGGCGCAGGCTTTTACGCCAGAAAGCTTCGACATTGTCCTGGCCGCTAATGTGGTCCACACCACGCGTCTCCTTCACCGGTCGCTGCAGACGATCAAAGCATTACTGAAGCGCAACGGCGTATTGGTGCTGCTCGAAGGAACAGAGGCGCGTCTTTTCAACAGCCTCACTTACGGCCTCCTGGACGGCTGGTGGAATTTTCAGGACGTCGAGCGACGGATTAAGAACGCACCTCTTTTAACTAGCGAACAATGGCGTGCCGCTCTCCAGGAGGAGGGTTTCCGCGATGTACAGGTGCTCGGCCGTTCGAGCCCGGAGACGGCGCGCTTGTTCCAGGCGGTGGTGGTCGGCGAAAGCGATGGTTTGTTTTCCAATGAGGCGGTCGGGAATCCGCAGCCGAGCAAACATCCCCAACATTCTTTCAGGACGACGCCTCCTGCTATAGCGCCGAGCCGGCTGCCACCCGACACGTTCGATCCCAAGCTGATCCTCACCAACAAGGTCACCGACGTTGTTCGAAAGGTGTTACAGACCGAGTCCGAAAAACTGCGCGCTGAAGACACATTTGAGAGCCTCGGTGTCGACTCAATCCTGTCGGTGGAGATCGTTGAGAAGCTCAATGCCCAGTTGCCGATTAAACTGCGATCAACCGATCTTTTCAATTATGCCACGATCACGAAGTTGGTCGGGCGTGCGCTCGAATTGCTTACCGATGAGGGGCGTCAGCAGTTGCTAGCCGAAGCGTCACCACTCCCTCAGGCCGCCCTTCCGAAAAGTTTTGTTGCGGCTTCGCCATTGGCAATCTCCTCGCTGGTCGCAGATACCGCGGCGACTACGGTGAGCATCAATGATGAGATTCCCGCCGGGAATTCTGTCTCTGTGGCGATCATCGGCTTTTCCGGACAATTTCCCGGCGCTTCGAATGTCGCCGAGTTTTGGGCCAATCTCCGGGCGGGCAATGACGCCATTCGCGAGGTGCCAGCCGACAGGTGGAGTCTCGCGGATTTCTACAGCCAGGACGGGAGATGCGACCGGAAAAAGTTACTGCAAATGGGGTGGCTTCCTGCCGGATCCAGCGTCTTTTGATCCGCTATTCTTCAACCTGTCGCCGCGCGAAGCCGAACTGATGGATCCCCAACAGCGGCTATTTCTGATGGAATCCTGGCGGGCGTTGGAGGACGCAGGTTATTCAGATCGCGACCTTGACGCGGTTCGTTGCGGCGTGTTTGCGGGCTGTGGCGCGAGCGACTACGAGCATCGGCTGCGGAAGTCGGACGACTGGGCAGAATCCCAAGCGTTTCTGGGCAACGCGTCAGCGATCCTGGCCGCACGCATCGCATATCATCTCAATCTCAAAGGGCCGAGCCTCGCGGTCGACACCGCCTGTTCGTCTTCTCTGGTCGCCATTCAATTGGCTTGCGAAGCGTTGCGTGCTCGCACGGTTGAACTCGCGCTCGCAGGAGGCGTGACGGTGATTTGCACGGAACGCTTTCACATCTGGTCAAGCCGGTTGGGCATGTTGTCGCCGGCCGGACGTTGCCAGGCTTTCGCGCAGGAGGCGGACGGCTTTGTGCCGGCCGAAGGTGTTGGCGTATTGGTCTTGAAGCGACTCGACGACGCGATGCGCGACGGCGATGGCATTTACGGCATTATTCGTGGGTTCGGCGTAAACCAGGATGGAAAAACAAATGGGATCACAGCCCCAAGTGCCCCGTCGCAGACCGAGCTCGAGAGCGAGATCTACGAGAAGTTTGGCGTCAATCCGGAAACCATCGGCTACGTCGAATGCCATGGAACTGGTACGAAGCTCGGCGACCCGATCGAGATTGATGCTTTGACCGACGCGTTCCGTCGCTTTACCAACAAAACCAGCTTCTGTGCGGTTGGCTCGGTTAAATCCAACATCGGCCATGCGCTTTCCGCGGCGGGTGTCGCGAGCGTGATCAAGGTCCTGCTGGCGCTGAAACATAGCGAATTGCCGCCGACGCTGCACTGCGACCGTACGAATGAGCTCATAGACTTCAATGGAAGCCCGTTCTTCGTGAATCGAGAACTGCGCGAATGGAAACCGAGAGAGGGTCAGATTCGGCGGGCTGCGGTAAGCTCGTTCGGTTTTAGCGGAACCAATGCGCACCTGGTAATTGAAGAGCCGCCGCCAATTTCCGTCACGGCGCCTGAGTCTAAACCGGCCTACCTCGTCACGTTGTCAGGACGGACACAGGCCGCACTACGCTTGCGCCAGGAGATGCTTTTGGAGTGGTTGGAGACTTCGACCGATACTGCTACGGCACTTGAAACAATCAGTTACACACTCAATGCCGGTCGGAGCCACTTCGAGCATCGGTGTGCGCTAGTGGTCAGTTCGCTCAATGAATTGCGCGAGAGCCTGCGCCGTGTGCTCGCAGGTGGGATGCCGTACGATGGCCTGACTGGCGTGTGGGATTTGAATTCGCGCGGTGACGCCGCGGATGCAAGCGCGGACTTGCAGACAGGCATAGCGGAATCGTTGCTGGTGAGTTTTAGAGATCCAGACCTGTACCGTGAAAAGCTGCGGCGGTTGGCGCTGGATTACACGACGGGTACCGAAATCGATTGGAACATCTTGCATCAAGGAGAGATCAAGCGGCGGATCTCGCTCCCAACTTATCCATTTGAGCGACGTCCTTTTTGGTTCAGCTCGGCAAAGGACCCTGTTTACGCGCGACGACCTGGGGTGATTGGGCCGTTGCTGGATGGACCCGTTCCCAACTGGGACACAGGTGGTCTGTTCGCAAAGCGTTTCGATCCGGACGAACGGGTATTGGCGGAGCACCGGGTCAATGGGCAACCAATCTTGCCCGGCGTTGCACACCTTGAGATGGTCTACGCCGCAGCGCAGGCGCTCGCACCGGGACGGCGCGTGACGCTGTCTTCGGTTGTATGGTTACGACCGCTGAGAGCCGGCACTGCGGCCATCGAGCTTCAGGTGAGGGTGGGACAGGAAAGCGGCCAGGTTCGGTTCACCGTTGAGAATCGCCACGAAGACGTACCGCTAGTGTTCTCCCAAGGTGAGGTCCAATACACAGATGGTCCCGCGCCAGCCGAGTGGCTGGATCTCGATGCGTTACGGCAACGGTGTTCCCGGGAGTTCGAACGAGAGACAATTTATGAGCGATTCGCGCGGGCAGGTGTCGTTTACGGTCCCTGGTTCCGCACCGTCGAGCGGCTTTGGCTCGGGGTTGACGAACTCCTCGGTGAGCTCAGAATCGCTCCTGAAAACCTCGTCGAACTAGAAGCTTACACGCTTCACCCAGCTTTGCTCGACGGTGCGCTACAGGTAGCTGCCGGCGCGCTACTTGCCGGTGGCAAAGCGCAAACCGAGCCAAGGTTGCCATTTAGTGTGGAGCGGGTGGAAGTGCTCGGCACGCTTACCGAGAAGGTATTTGTGCACGTTCGAGGCCAGGCGGAGACCGGCGCCGAGATTTTGCTCGTGAACGAACAGGGGTGTGTTTGCGTAAGGCTCTCCGGGTATGTCACACGCGCGGCGAGGGACCCACTGGCGAATATCTGCTTTACCCCGAGTTGGGTGGAGAAGCCGTCCATCGGCACCGATAGTCGGACCGCGCGAGAGGTCTGGTTGGTTTCGGGTGAGCCGACGCTGCTCGAGGCCGCGCTAAAAAGCAAGCATCCCCAGGCTCATCAGATTCGCGTCGCTGGAGAAACAGGCTGGCGCCAGGAACGGGTCTGGGAGGTAAACGCCGGGGACTCCAGCGCATGGCTACATCTATTGCAGAATCTGCCGCAGCCGGATTTGATCTATTTCGTCACGGGACGGGTGGACGGCGACGATGAACTCGACCGCGTTCGGCGCGGTCAAGAACGAGGCGTGTTGGCCTTTTTCCGGCTCATTAAGGCCTTGCAGCACCAAGGCTGGTGGGAGATCGGCCTTCGGCTCAAGGTGGTCACTCGGGGAAGTTCGACGCTAACATCTACCGAACAAGGCGAACCCTATTCCGCTGCTCTGTCGGGATTGGTCGGGTCGTTGGGCCGCGAGTATCCGGAGGTGGAGACTGTCTGCATTGACGTTGGGGAGGTCACGCCTGAGACCGTGGCAGCAGCGGTGGCGGCGATTGAGAATGAGCCGGCGCACCGTCAAAGCCCGAAAGTCGATTTGGCGGGACGGGCATCGGTACGAATTGGCACTTTGGCCGGTCGATATGCCCCAAGTCAAACTCAACGCTTTCAGGCGCGGGGGAGCCTATGTGATTGTCGGCGGTGCCGGTGGTATCGGGCGTTCATTAAGCGAGCATCTGACTCGAAATTACGGAGCGCGAATCGCCTGGATCGGGCGCAGGCCGTTGGATCGCGAGATCGAACAAAAACTGCAGGCCTTGGCATCGCTGGGCGGGGAAGTGATTTATCTCCAGGCTGATGTGACCGACCTGCCCCAAGTGGAATCCGCGCTTGCTGCGGTGCGCACTCGCTGGGGCCGCATTCACGGAGTGGTGCATTCTGCGTTAGTGCTTTGCGACCGGCGTTTCGACCGAATGCAGGAAGAGGATCTTTTGGCTGCTCTCGCTCCGAAGGCTCTCGGGATGGCGGTACTGGCCCGTGCGGCGCAAAATGTCGGAACAGACTGGTTAATGGTGTTCTCGTCGGTGCAGTCGTTCGGCAACAACACCGGTCAGAGCAACTATGCCGCGGCCAGCGTGTTTGCGGACTGTTATGCGCGGTGGGCGGGCCAGTTGCTCGGGCTGCCTATTTACGTAGTCAATTGGGGCTACTGGGGAAGTGTCGGCGTCGTGGCGAGCGATCGCTATCGTACCGCTTTGGCAGAGCAGGGGATGGGTTCGATCGAAGTGTCGGAAGGCATGGAAGCGGTGGAGCGTATCCTCGCACATGGGGTGCCGCAACTCGCGGTCGTGAAAGCCTCCGCGTCCCTTTTGCAGGAACTGGGTGTCGATCAACTACCGGCGAAAGATTGTCCATTCGGTCGAGCAGCGGTCAGTTTTCGAGGAGCTTAAACAAGCCATCGCGAGCAGCGAGGCGAAAAAGCTTAATCCCGACGCAGAGGCGATCCAACGTGAACTGAACGCCCTTGCTGAACTGGAGCGGCTTGGCGGGTTCGCGCTGGCCAGCCAACTCTCCGGACGATCCTTGATCCCGGCGGCGGGGAAGCTTCTGGATTTGAACGAGCTGGAGCAGCGGATGGAGGTGATTCCGCGACACCAGCGGCTTTTCGGCGCTTTGATCGGCGTTTTGGCGAGGACCGGTTCATCGAATCGACGGTCGCAGGCTGGCGGGTCAGAACGCTGGATGGATCGGAAGTCGCGACGTCGCCTGAAACATTCGCGCTTCTGCAACAAAACTATTCAGCGGCTTATCCGGAATTTGCCGGACATGCGGAATTGCTTGCGACTTGCGTCGAAGCCTTGCCGGCGGTTTTGCGTGGAGCGAAAGGCGGCGGCGGATGTGATGTTCCCGGCGGCTCGTTGCGGCTGGTTGAGAAGATCTACAGAGGAACAACGCTCGCCGATTATTTCAATCGCCTCGCCGCTTTCGCATCTGGAACGTGCAGTCGCACTCCGGCTCGCCGATCTGCCGCCAGGCGAAAAAATCTGCGTGGTAGAGGTTGGCGCTGGTACGGGCAGCACAACCGAATTTGTCGCTGCGGCGTTGGCGCGACACTGCGGCACAGATCGACTATGTCTATTCAGACGTATCGGCCGGTTTCAAGGCGCATTTTCAAAGTCAGTTCGCGGACCGGTATCCGTTCATGCGGTTCGCGGTCATCGATTTGGAACGCGGTCTCGCTGAGCAGGGATTGAGCGCAGCAAGCGTTGATTTAGTGCTGGCAGCCAATGCGGTGCACGTCGCCAGTAATTTGCACCGCAGCTTGCAATTGCTGAAGAGCTCTTCTTAAGCAAAACGGTCTCCTGACCTTGATCGAATTTACTGAGGTGACGGTATTTAACACCTTGACTTACGGTTTCTTGGATGGTTGGTGGCATTTCGAGGACGGCTAGCGACGCCTGCCCAGCGCGCCGGTGTTGAGTCGCGATCAATGGTAGCGCGCACTATTCGAAGAAGGATTTTGTCAGGTCACCGCCGCGGGAGGATCGGGACCGAGCGGTATCGGCAAGTATCAAAGCTTACTTTTAGCGGAGAGCGACGGCAGCTTTATCGTCGAAAATCTCGGATTCCAGGGCGCCGGTGGCAGACGGGTTCTCCGACAAGAACTGCGCCTCCGGCCGAGCGAATCAGCGAAGTCTGATTCCAGATCCTGAAGAGCAGCAACCAGTTTCCCCGGCTCTCTCCAGCGCAGAGGCGGCGGCAAACGGGACAGACGATCAGGAGCATTTGCAGGCTCTGGTCGAAGAACGCGTTTCTGCGGTGTTGCGAAAGCTGTTGCGTCTGGAGATGTCCGATCTCTCCGGCTGACACGACATTCGACCGTCTGGGAGTCGATTCGATCGTCGGCGTGACGGTGGTGGAGGCAGCTGAATCAGGCGCTCGGATTGCAGCTTCGGCCCGTGGATCTGTTCAACTACTCAACAACGCGGAGTCTAAGCGAGCGCATTGTTTCGGCTTATGGCGCTGATCGTCCGCGCGCACCTTCCTGGAGCGAAGAACTTTGCCTTCGGCGTTAGCGATGGTAGCGATCCGGGCGAGCATCCCCGCCGCGAGAACGTGGCGCCGGTAACGCAACAACGCCAGCGATTCCGAATGAATCGGAGCTTGCTCTGGCTGCCTCGGCCGATTTTACCGTGCCGAAAGGCGAAGCACGGGAATCACTCATGCGCCTCCGAGCGCGATGATTCGTACGTGCCTATCGCCATCGTGGGTATGTCAGGCTGTTTCCCAGAGGCCGCCAATGTCGAGGAGTTTTGGGCGAATCTGGCCGCAGGGAAAGATTCGGTAAAAGAAATTTCCCGCTGGCGGCTCGAAGAGTTTTACAGCGCAGAACGCGGGGTTCCGGGACGCAGCTATTGCAAATCGGGCGGATTCCTTTCTGAAATCGACAAGTTCGATCCGCTCTTTTTCAATATTTCGCCGCACGAGGCGCAGCTGATGGAGCCGCAGCACCGCCTTTTCTTGATGGAATGTTGGAAGGCGTTGGAGGATGCGGGTTACGGAAATCGCGAACTCAACGGCGCACGCTGCGGGGTTTTCGTTGGTTGCTCAGGAAGCGATTACGAGCATGTGTTGCGGCAGGCCGGTAAAGATGGCGAAGCCTATTCGTTCATGGGCATCGCGCCGGCGATCCTCGCCTCACGCATTTCTTATTGGCTTAATCTGAAGGGACCCAGTCTCGCCATCGATACGGCATGCTCGTCTTCGGGAGTCGCGATCCATCTGGCGTGCGAAAGTCTCCGGCTCCGCACCAGCGATATGGCGCTGGCTGGAGGTGTGGCGTTAATGAGCACGCCCCGTTTCCATGTGCTTGGCGAGCCAGACTGAGATGCTTTCGGCGGAAGGGAAATGCAAGACTTTTGCCGAAGGGGCCGACGGTTTTGTTCCTGGCGAAGCGGCGGTCGTAGTGGTTTTGAAACGCCTCGAAGATGCGATGCGCGACCGCGACCATCTTTACGGTATTATCCGCGGATCGGCCATCAACCAGGACGGCAAAACGAACGGAATTACCGCGCCCAGCGGGCCGTCCCAAACCGCGCTGGCAACGGAGGTTTACGAGCGCTGTGGAATCCATCCAGAGACGATCAGCTATGTCGAATGTCATGGCACCGGGACCAAGATCGGGGATCCGATCGAGATCGGGGCGCTGACGGATGCGTTTCGCCGCTTTACGGATAGGAGGGGCTTCTGTGCCGTTGGCTCAGTTAAGACAAACATCGGCCACACGCTAATGGCGTCTGCCGCGGCAAGTGTGGTGAAGGTGCTGCTCTCGTTCAAGCATGGGCAGCTTCCACCATCATTGCATGCTGTCAGGACCAGCCCGGAAATAAATTTTGAGTGCAGCCCATTTTACATAAATCGCCTTCTAACGCCCTGGGAACGTGTTTCCGACCGTCCACGAAGGGCGGCTGTGAGCTCGTTTGGGTTCAGCGGAACCAACGCCCACCTGGTCATTGAGGAGCGCACCGACTTTGGCAGCGTTATCTTCGGAGCCAAAGCCATCGTACCTGGTGGCCTTTTCCGCGCGAACAGACTGGTCGTTGCGGCGACGGTTGGAAGATTTTGCTGAGTGGCTGGATCGCCCGGAAAACCGAGAAACGTCGCTGACGAGCATCAGCTACACGCTCAACTGCGGACGCAGTCATTTTGACAAACGTCTTGCCCTGGTGGTGAGCTCAGCGACGGAATTGCGCCAGGCAATCCGCGATCAACTTGCCGGCGAGATGCCTGCGAATCCGAGTCTCTGGCGAATCGGGACAGATCTGCGCCGCCGACATGGTTTTATATCGCGAAATACAACGCGCTTTGCTGCGTGAACTGAAGTCCCTGGAGGGAGGAAGTCGAGAGGAGTATCGGGATAAACTCCTCGCGCTTGGGCGCCTTTACGTGAAGGGCTATGAGATCGATTGGCAGACTCTGCATGCTGGCGAATCTTGCCGTCGGCTGTCTCTGCCGACTTATCCGTTCACGCTCGAACGATATTGGGTGGATGCGTCGCCATTGCCACGGCCACACGAACTTTCCTCTGCGCCGGAGAACGAATACTTCTTTCTGCGATCCGTGTGGCAGCTCGCCTCTTCGCCTGCATCTGACGAAAGGCCCTTCCTGATGATGTGCTGGTGTTCGATGAGGGCGAGGAACTCGCTCGTAATTTCGTGGCTCGATCGCCCGGGGTGAGATCTGCTGCGGGTGATCCCCGGGGAGGCATATCAAAGATCCGGAAGCGTTGTGACGGTGCGCGTCCACCGCGAAGAGGACTACGTAAGTTTGATCGAGAGGGCATCTCCGCAACTGATTATTTATCGCTGGAGCGTTGGGTTCGGCTCCATCGAGGAGCGGTTGGCGCACGGGGTGGAGGCTGTGTATTACTTATCGCGAAGCCTCATCCGCACCAGGCCCGACATCGGAGATTCGTTTTCTATTCGTACATGGATCAGATGCACCCCCAGAGAGAGCGGCGATTAGTGCGTTCCTCCAGACTGTTGCAGAGGAAAATCCCAAGGTTCGTGTGCGCACCGTCATCACGGAAGGCGTGGGCGGCTTCCTTATTGACGAAGCACTAAGAGAGGACGGTGCGCGGGAAATCCGGTTTCGAGACGGTCAGCGCGAGGTGAAGACTCTCGTGGAGATGTCACCACGCAACGATGAAATCACCTGGTTTCGTCCGCAGGGAGTGTACTTGATCACTGGCGGCGCAGGTGGACTCGGTCAGATTTTCTCGGAGCATTTGGCGCGAAATTATCAGGCGCGCCTCATTTGGGTCGGCAGATCCGAGTTGACGGGCGATCAGTCGGCGCGGATCGAACAATTCAGAGCCCAAGGTGCTGAGGTGCTGTACCTGCGGGGCGACGTTACGCGGAGCGAGGAAGTTTTCGAGGTCATCTGCCAGGCGAAAGCGCGGTTTGGCGCGCTCAATGGTGTGATCCACGCCGCAGGGGTGCTGCGCAACAGTTTTCTCCTCCACAAGCGAGTCGAAGATTTGCGTCAGGTTATTGCTGCTAAAGTCCGCGGTACGCTGAATCTCGATCAGGCATTGGCCACGGAGCCGTTGGATGGTTTCCTGTTGTGTTCCTCGATCGCTTCGCTGCTACCGGAGGCCGGCCAATCCGACTACGCGTTTGCGAATCGGTTTCTCGATGAGTTCGCGAGCCGACGAGAAGAACTTCGAGATCGTGGTCTCCGTAGTGGCCGAACGATGGCGATCAACTGGCAAATGTGGCGGGACGGAGGCATTGTCGCCGGTCTATCGATCGAGGAATTGCAGACGCGAGCGGAGCAGACGGTGCAGACTTACTGGGTTGCCGGCGCTTACGCGTGAGCAAGGGATTCACCTCTTGGAGCAGTCAGCGCGTCTGCCGGCCGGTTCCGGCCTCTTCTGCTACGGAAATCGAAAGACGCTTCTCCAGCGGGTTGCGCGGATGTACGGAGCAGGCTCACCAGGAAAAGCAACAGCCAGAGACCGTACTCGATGAGCGGAGGCTGTACGCGCTGACAGAAGCTTACGTGAAATCGTTGGTGTCGGAATTGCTGCAGCTTCCGCTAGAGCGATTCGAAGCGAACACGGCTTTCTCAGAATACGGCCTCGATTCGATCTTGATCACCAGGTTCAACGGACGAATCACGAAGGATCTTCCCGATGTCTCGAAAACACTGCTCTTCGAATATCCGAATGCGGCGTCCCTGAGCCGGTATCTGGTCCGAGCGCATCGTGCCGATTTGGCATCGTTATTCAAAGAAGAGCCGGAACCTCAGGCATCCGAGGTGATGGTACCCGAGGCGGTGGTCAACCCGGGTTCGGGCGGAGCCTCCCCCAACCACGGAGCCTTGCCCTACCAGAAACCTCAAGCAAATGCCAAAGAATCTGTCCGCACCGGGTCTTGTGATATCGCGATTATCGGAATCGCCGGCCGGTACCCTGACGCGGCTGATCTAACGGCTTTCTGGTCCAACTTGCGAGCAGGGACGTAACTCAGTCCGCGAGATTCCTCCGGGCCGTTGGGAAGAAGAGGATCTCTACGATCCGGATCCAGCCAAGGCCAGCGAGGGTAAGCTCTACTGCAAATGGGGCGGGTTCGTCGACGGCGTCGACGAGTTTGACGCCCCGTTTTTCAGTATTTCACCCGCCGAAGCAGAAACCATGGACCCGCAAGAGCGGCTCTTCCTGGAGACCGCCTGGCACGCGCTTGAGGATGCAGGCTACGCCCGCAGCCCGCTCTCTCGTTGGCTCGGCAAGGAAGAGCAAGAAAAGGTCGGGGTCTTCGTCGGCGTCACCCATAACTCGTATCAACTTCTTGGAGTTTTGCGGAACACTCAACAGCCGACCCGGGTAGATCATTCCGGCGAATGGTCACTCGCGAACCGCGTTTCCTATTATTTTAACTTTCGCGGACCCAGCTTGCCGGTGGATACGGCCTGTTCGGCTTCGCTTTCGGCAATTCATTTGGCCTGCGAAAGCCTCCGGAGCGGCGAATGTCAAGTTGCTCTTGCCGGCGGGGTAAATCTCCATCTAAATCCTTCAAAATTTGTCAACGCCTGCACGCTCGGGATGCTTTCTCCCTACCGGTCAGTGCCACAGTTTTGGTGCGGCAGCCGATGGCTATGTACCCGGGCGAAGGTGTCGGCGCGGTCGTGCTCAAGTCGCTGGATCAGGCCAAGAAGGACGGCGATTTCATTTACGGCGTAATCAAAGCTTCCGCGATCAACCATGGAGGACGAACGAATGGTTTCAGCGTACCCAATCCGGCGGCCCAGGCGGAGGTTATTGTCGCATGCGCTCCGGAAAGCGGGTCTCGATCCTCGATCGATCAGCTACGTCGAAGCGCATGGGACCGGGACGAAATTGGGCGATCCGATCGAAGTCGATGGCTTGACCAAAGCGTTCACCGAGATGCTGCAGGAACGCGGCGCGGAAGGGATTTCTGGTTCCTGGAAACCGTGGTGTGCACTGGGATCGGTGAAATCCAATATCGGTCATCTGGAGGCGGCGGCGGGAATCGCCGGTTTGACGAAGATTCTTCTCCAGATGCGTCACCGGCAACTGATACCGTCGTTGCACGCCGAGTCGGTTAATCCAAACATTGATTTTAGCCGGACCCCATTCCTGTTGCAGCAGACCCTTGGCAAGTGGGCGCAACCGACGGTAGACGGCGTCGAATGTCCGCGCCGCGCCGGCATCAGCTCCTTTGGCGCAGGAGGATCGAACGCGCACCTGATCGTCGAAGAGTATGAACAGCGCGTGTCTGGTCTGGAAGAGTCGGAATCGCGTTCAGATGAGGCCAGTAGTTGATTCTGCTCTCGGCCCGAGGGGAATCCCAGTTGAAGCAAGCTGCAGCTAATCTGCTCACTTACCTGCGAAGCGGATCCGGAACAGGAATTGGTGGATCTCGGAGAGATCGCCTACACCTTGCAGGTCGCTCGTGAACCAATGGAGGAACGGCTTGCCTTCGTGGTGGCCGAGCCTGGAGGAACTCCGGGAGGATCTGGCGCAGTTTGTCGAAGACTGGTACGGCTGGAGCCGGGATTTATCGTGGCAGCGCGCCGTAAGGGCGCCTCGACGATTTCGGCGGAATCCGACAGCCGGCCCATGTGCAGAGCGGCTAGCCGCACTGACCTCGAAACCGTGGCCAGTCGTTGGGTTTCCGGAGAAGAGATCGACTGGCGTCCATTTTATCCACGAACAACGCCGCGCCGCATTCCGTTGCCCGGATACCCGTTCCTGAAGAAACGCTACTGGTACGGAAGCTATCCGGACGCGCGAGCTTCAGCCGCCGATTGAGCCGGCGAAAGCCGTCTCGAGTGCGACTGTTCGCTTCCTGCGGCCACTGCCGTATCGTGCCTGGCGCATTGGATGGAGTCTGTAGCGCCACTTCGAACCACAACGCGAAGTAACCTTGGAACTCGTGGCAGGCGATATCGCGGTGGTGCGGATGCAGGACCGCCAGAACCGCAACATGTTCACGCCGGCGATTCTCCAGGGTCTGATGGCCAGCTTTGCGGAGATCGAACGCAACGAGGCGATCAAAGCGGTCTTGGTCACTGGTTGCGACAACGTTTTCTCAATGGGTGGTACCCGAGACGAGTTGATGACCTTGTCCGATCAGGTGCGAAACTTTGCGGACCTGGAATTCATCTTCAAAGGGTTCCTCCAGTGTCGTGTGCCGGTGATCGCCGCAATCCAGGGGCATGCCTCCGGTGGCGGTCTCGTCTTCGGCCTATACGCCGACATTGTCTTGATGGCCGAGGAAGCCCTCTATAGCGCGGTCCTTTACAAAGTACGGTTTTACTCCTGGCCTGGGCGCGACGTTTATTCTTCGCGAGAAATTCGGCGACGCGCTAGCAACCGAAATGATGCTGACCGCAGGGACCTATCGCGGTGCAGATCTAATGCAGCGTGGCGCGAATGTGATTTTCAAGCCTCAAGTGTCAGGTCTTCGACGAAGCTCTCGTCACGGCGCGGGCTCTGACGGAGAAACCCGCTTACACCCTGAAAACACTGAAGCATGCGTTGGCGCGCCGAAAATTGGAGCAACTCCCTGCCATCCTCAGCGAAGAGTTGCGAATGCATGCGGAAACCTTTGGCAATCCTGAGGTCAAGCGCCGCATCGCGCAGTTCATCCGGGATGCAGAAATCTGAGAGCGCAACAACGGTTCCGCCCACATCAAGACCGCTTGCGGCCCGCCAATCCGCCCTCGTCAAACGGACGAATTCGACTGAAAAGCCTTGCCCCCACGATGGCGGAGATACCTCCTGCGGAGCTGGTGCCGCCGCGAGAACACGGCCGGCTTGGAGTCGACCGAAGGTACGACGGTCGTCGCTTCGGCGGATCTCTCCATAAACGAGGATATTCGCCGCTACCTGGTCAAGAGCTTATGCGAGGCGCTCCACCTCGAACCGGATGCACTCGGTCCGCAGTCGAGCTTTCGCGATCTGGGACTCGATTCCGTCTCGGGTGTTGAGTTCATTCATGGTGTCAATCGAGAGTTTGGCCTGCATCTCGATGCATCGATCGTTTACGATCATGTCCACTTAGATTCGTTGAATGCGCATGTCACCGGGTTGGTGAAGAAGAATCGGGTAACAGCATCCGGGAATCTGAGTCCTACCGTACCGATCACTCCGCCGGAGTCGCAGCCAAATGCGCCATCCTCCGATACCGAGCCAGACGAGGTTCAACTGCGCATAACCGGTGAACGCACAGTTTCTTCTCCGTCCGAGCGGGTACCGGCATCGATTTCCGTAGCTTTGCAGCAGCCTCATGCGGCAATTCCGGAGGAAGTGGATATCCGCTCAAGGCCTACCCAGGCAATAGCATCGCCACGGGATGACAGCACGGAGATCGCTATCATCGGAATGTCTTGCCGGCTGCCTGGCGCACCGGATCTCGATACGTTCTGGCGCAATCTGGCGGCCGGTGTCGATAGCATCACCGAGGTGCCCAGTGAACGCTGGGATATCAGACGATTCTTCGATCCGGATCCTAAAGCCGAAGGCAAGACCTACTGCAAATGGGCTGGTTTTATTGACGATGTAGACAAGTTTGATCCGCTGTTCTTCAATCTGACTCACGCCGAAGCCAGGTGATGGATCCGCAGCAGCGCATCTTTCTCGAAGAGTCGTGGAAGGCATTCGAGAACGCCGGGTATTCGGCCAAGTCGCTTTCAAACGCCAAGTGTGGGGTATTCGTTGGAGCCGCAGTCGGCGAGTACGGCGGCATCCTTCGTCGCGAAAACCCGGCTTTATCCCAGTCGGCTTTCGCCGGCATCGGACTGACCTCCTCGATTCTCGCCGCGCGGATTTCCTACTTGTTGAACCTCAAGGGACCGAGCATCTCACTCGATACGGCGTGTTCTTCATCGCTCGTGGCATTGCATCAGGCTTGCCGCAGTATCCAGGCGGGTGACTGCGAGATGGCGCTGGTCGGCGGCATCAACCTCATTCTGGATGCCGATCAGATCGTCACGACAAGCAAAATGCAGATGCTGTCTCCCTCATGGTCGTTGCCGCCCCTTCGATCAACGGCCGATGGGATTGCCCTGAGCGAAGGGATCGCAGTCGTGATCCTGAAGCCCCTGGCCAACGCGATTCAGGATGGCGATTGCATCCGCGGAATAATCAAGGGATCAGGGATCAACCAGGACGGCAAGACGAATGGGATCACCGCGCCGAGTGCCGTTTCGCAGGCCGAACTTGAGAAAGAGGTTTATCGCCGGGCTCGGGGTGAATCCCGAAGAGATCGACTTTGTCGAAGCGCACGGCACGGGCACTTTGCTGGGCGATCCGGTGGAGGTACGCGCATTGACTGACGCCTTCCGAGCTTTCACCGACCGAAAGCACTTCTGTGCGCATCGGTTCGGTGAAATCCAATATTGGGCACACCTCGTTTGCGGCGGGGCTTGCGGGTGTGATCAAGGTACTCCTGTCATTCGAAAACGGGCAAATCCCGCCATCAATTCATTTCGAGAAAGCCGAACGAACACATCGATTTTGAAAACGCTCCGTTCTTCGTCAACACGCAGCTGCGCCGATGGGAGCAGCCGACTGGGCCGGCCGCGGCGCGCGGCCGTCAGTTCGTTCGGCTACAGCGGCACGAACGCGCACGTGGTACTCGAGCAATACCCGATACCCGTATCGGTGCCGGATCCCTCCGGCCGTGGCCCAACGCCAAGCCATCGTTTTGTCGGCGAAAACAGACGAAGCTTTGCGGCAGCGGGCCGAGCAGTTGAGAAGATACCTTGTGCCGGCGGAGGCTGGGGATGCCCGGAACCGAGATTCCAATTCGCGCTGACCTCCACCTCGTCGATCTCGCTTACACGTTGCAGGTCGGCCGTGACGCCATGGCGGAAAGGCTTGCTATCATGGTCTCAGATCTGACTGAGCTGCACGCGAAGCTCGTCGCATTCCTGCGAGGGGAATCGCCGATTGCCGGGCTTTATCGCGGGACCGTTCTACGACTTGAGTTCGGCGGAGGAGCACACTCAGCGGGTTCTGCTCCGCTAGAGGATCTTGCCCGAGCCTGGGTGCATGGAGCGGAAATCGACTGGAGGTCGCTCTATGACAAGATTCCTCCCTCGACGGATCCCGTTGCCGGCCTATCCATTTGCGCGGGAACGCTGCTGGATCCAATCCGACAGCGGCGGAAATGACCAAGTCGTCACGGCGACGGAACACTTGCACCCGCTCTTGCATCGGAACACCTCGACGATCGCCGGTCTTCGTTTTACTACGCAGCTGTCGGCCGAGGCGTTTTACTTGCGCGACCATCGCGTGCTGGAAAAGCCTGTTTTGCCAGGCTCGGCGATGCTGGAAATGGCGATCGCCGCAGTACGCGAGGTGACTGGCCGCGACACAGTTCAACTCGAAGATGTGATTTGGTTGAGACCGTTGGTGGTTGAGCAGTCGCGTGGAATGCAAATGTTGCTTGAAACCGGAAGGCGAAGCAATCGCGTTCGAGATAATCACTGAGGAAGGTGCACGGCTCAGTGCATGCTCAGGGTTTGGCGCGGACGGAGAGTGGAGTTTGCCTGGCGCTCCGATTGATTTGTCCGCGATCCAGCAACGTTGCAGCCAACAACTCGCCGCCTCGACGCTCTACGAACAGTTCGCCCAGGGAGGCCTCCGCTATGGAGAAAGCTTCCAGGTTATTTCGCAGATCTCGCTATGAGGGCCAGGAAGCTTTGCGCACCTGCGAGCTCAAGCCGGAATGCTCTGACTGTCCGGAGCCGCGTTTACCTTGCCACCGAACCTCCTCGATGGCGCACTTCAGACTGCGGCCGTTTTAGCCGCGACGACGCCCGGAGCCGTGCCTTTCTCGCTGGGCCGGCTGACTTTCCGCCGATTGCGTTCTCCTTGTTTCGCGCATGTCACTTTAACGACAACCCTGGACGACACGCAGAAGTATCGTGTTGCTGTGCTTGATGACCAAGGGCACGAGTTGGTCGTCATCGACGACTTCACGGTCCGATCGATTGAGCCGACGCCAGGAACCCTCACTTACCTTCGCCAACGTTGGACAAACCGGCCGCTACCGTCGGAAAATGGCGCTGCGCTGCGCGGAACATTGTTACTGTTCGATGATGATGCAGAGTTTGCCGGGCAGATCCGCGCTCTGCTGCCAACGTTGAACGTGGTCCGCGCGAAAGTGGGACCGGCTTTTCAGCCGGAGTGACGCCACAGTTGAGATCCGGCTGCACGAAGAGGAGGATTTCAAGCGGCTCATTGATGAGGTGACACCCGATTACATCGTGCATCGATGGGCCAGACCTGACCTCGATGTGGAGACCTGCGTCGAGCGTGGCTTCTGTTCGATGTACCTGTTGACCCAGGCCCTGGTCAGGCGGGGTATAAAGCAGGATCTTCCGTTCTTGTTCGTTTATCCGTCGGGCACTCAGCCGGCCTACGAGGCACTGCACGCATATATCCGGACTCTGGTCCAGGAACAGCCGAAATTGCAAATGCGAGCTCTGACCGGCTGCGATTTGGCGACAATCCTTGAAGAATTGCGGTGCTCTGACAGCGAGGTCGACATTCGTTGGTCGGGCGGCATCCGGGCGGTGCGGACGATCGAAGAGTTCATTCCCGAGCCTTCGCATCCGTTGCCGCTGCGTGAGCAGGGCGTCTACCTTATTGCTGGTGGAACCGGAGCTTTGGGACAGCTTTTTGCGGAATATCTGGCCAAGCATTTCCGGGCGCGGCTTCTGTTGCTAAGCCGCTCTGCATTGAGCCAGCCAACGGCAGCTCGGATTCGCGAGTGGGAACGAGCCGGCGCGAAAGTTCTCCACGTGCGAGGCGATGTCTCACAACGTGACGATGTTGCGAAGTGTGTTGGACTCGCCAAAGAACGCTTCGGAGGCCTGCACGGAATCATTCACGCGGCGGGAGTGATCCGGGACGCCTCTTGTGGAGCAAGAGCGTGGACGATGTCTGGGCGGTGCTACGTCCTAAAGTGTGTGGTGCATTGTGCCTCGACGAAGTGACGGCCGGAGAGCCACTCGATTTTTTTGCGCTTTTTTCGTCCGTAGCGGGACTTGCCGGCAACGTGGGACAAGCCGATTACGCCTATGCGAACGCGTTCCTGGACGCATTCGCCCGCGGCAGGGAGATGCTGAGCATCCAGCAGCTCCGACATGGTCGGACGGTGTCGATTAACTGGCCGTTCTGGCAGGAAGGCGGCATGAAGCTTTCAGCAGAGTTGGCGGCGCTCAAAATGAAATCGATTGCGCCGCTCGAAACGGCCACAGGGCTTCGCGTATTCGAAATTGCTTTGCGCGCCCGCGAGCCGCAAATCGCTGGAATCATGCTCACGGAAGCGCTGGTGCCGACCCGGGTCGAGCGGAGAGAGCACACCTCGGCCAGCCGGAAGGCGCACCTTTCCACCATAGCGCCCGGTGGCGACGGAAACGGTTCCGCCCCTGAAGCCGTTGCTCTGGCCGACGCAGTGGGGCTGCTCAAACGGCGCTTTTCACAATTGACCAAGATTCCTGCGGACCGGATTCAGCCATGGGAGCCGCTCGAGAAATATGGGATCGATTCGATCCTGGTCATGACATTCACCGAACGGCTTGAGCAAGAATTCGGGCCGCTCTCAAAGACCCTTTTGTTCGAATATCAAACCTTGGAAGCGCTCGGGGGCTATTTCGCCGCTCACCATGGGAAGCGGCTGGGGGAGCTGCTCGGTAAGAATGCAGGCGAGGGTTTCGTTGCGATCAGTAATGCGCCTGCAGGTGCAGCCTTGCCGTCGCCGACTATGGTCTCGACCGACCGTGCGGCTTCGCCTCAGGCTGCCGACGATGTCGCGATCATCGGTTTATTCGGCCGTTTTCCGATGGCCGATAGTCCAGACGAATTTTGGCAGAATCTCGTCGCGGGTCGCGATTGCATTGTCGAGGTGCCAAAAGAGCGCTGGGATTATCAACAGTATTTCGAGGCAAAGCCAAGCCGTCCCGGGAAAACCTATAACAAGTGGGGCGGATTTCTCAGAGGCGTGGACCAATTCGACGCCGAATTTTTTCGAATACTACCCCGGGAAGCCGAAGTTATGGATCCCCAGGAGCGGCTTTTCTTGGAGACCGTCTGGCGAACAGTCGAAGATGCCGGCTACCGAAAATCGTTTCTCGGCCAAAGGCGGGTGGGCGTTTTCGTCGGTGTCATGTATGGCCAGTATCAGCTACTCGGTATTGAGAATTCGGCACCTGGGTACCTGTTACCACTCAACGCCTCCTACGCTTCGGTAGCCAACCGTGTCTCTTATTTCTTCGATTGGACCGGTCCGAGCATGGCGATCGATTCGATGTGCTCTTCTTCGCTCACGGCGATCCATCTTGGCGTGTGATAGCATTCACAAAGGGGAAAGTGAGTACGCGATCGCGGGGGGTGTGAATCTGCTGTTACATCCGGCTCGAGATGTGGGCCTCGCGCTAGGCGGCTTTGCGGCGGCCGATGGAAGATGCAAGAGTTTTGGCGCCACCGGGGACGGTTATGTGCCGGGCGAAGGGGTCGGGGGCAGTCTTACTCAAGCCGTTGTCCCGAGCGATTGCGGACGGCGATCATCTTTACGCTGTCATCAAGGCCACCAGCGTCAATCACGGAGGTAAAACCAACGGCTACACCGTTCCGAATCCAAATGCGCAGGCAGCATTGATTGCTCAAACGTTGCGGCAGGCTGAAATCGATCCCAGAACAATTACATTCATCGAAGCCCACGGAACAGGCACTTCGCTTGGGGATCCGATTGAAATTACCGGGCTGACTCAGGCGTTCCGTGGCGTTTTAAAGGAGCTGCACCCAGAGCTGGTCGATGAGGGCGCGTTGCCGCGCCAGTTCTGTGCGATCGGTTCGGCAAAATCGAACATCGGCCATCTCGAAGCCGCGGCCGGGATCGCCGGGCTGACAAAAGTGCTCCTGCAACTTCGGCATCAGACTCTCGTCCCGAGTCTCCACTCGCGGGAGTTGAATCCTCACATCGCGTTCGCGGAAACTCCATTTGCGGTTCAGCAAGAGGTGTCGCCGTGGAAGTCGCCAGAGTTTCGAAGAAAACGGGAAAATGGTGAGCTATCCTCGCCGCGCGGGGATCAGCTCTTTTGGAGCGGGAGGTTCAAACGCCCATTTAATTCTGGAGGAGTATGTGGAACCCCATCCACGTTGTGCCGCTCTCGAAGGTTCGCCGGTATTGATCCTCCTTTCGGCTGCCAACGTCGATTGCCTGGTCGGGGTGGCCAAAAATCTACTCGCCTGGCTCTCAAGTTGCGAAGCGACCGACGTCAGCCGGCCTGGGCTTGCAGAGATCGCTTACACGCTCCAGATCGGCCGCGAACCGTTGGAGGAACGAGTAGCGTTTACTGTTTCTTCATCGGCCGAGTTGCGGCAGCGCTTGGAACTGTTAATCGCGCAGGATACCGCAACCGACTTCGTTCACGGCAATACGCGCCAGGATCGCGGTGTCCCGGCGGCGGTTTTAGCGGGATCGGAAGGACGCCAGTTTCTCCAAAGTCTGATTGACAACCGGAACCTTACTAAACTGGCTCAGCTCTGGGTCAACGGGGTGGAGGTGGAGTGGGAAGCCTTGTGGAGGGGAAGCGAAGTCAGGCGTGTCAGTCTGCCAGGATACGCCTTTGGTTGGAAGCGCTACTGGGTGCCCATGACACCAAAGGGTCAGGAAGCCGAGTCGCGGACGGACGTTCGATTGCACCCATTGCTGCACCGGAACGAGTCAACGCTGCAAGCGCAAATGTACGGGAGCAAATTTGATGGCCAGGAGGTGGTCTTGCGGGACCATAGGATCAATGGGCAAAAAGTGTTACCCGGAGCCGCGAGTTTGGAGCTTGTCCTGGCAGGGGCGAGCCTGGCCTTGGGAAGCGCGAATGTCCGGTTACAGCAGGTCGTGTGGGCGGAGCCGCTGGTCGCGGAAAGGGATGGCGCCGAAGCGAAACTCGAGCTGCGGCCGGAAAGTGATGGGCGTGTGCGCTTCGAGTTGCGGACTCCCGGCGGGCAAATATGCGCCCACGGCAATACGGAAATTTCGAAAGGTTCAGCGGAAGAGCTACTGGATCTAAACGCTATTCGGGCGCGGTGTACCCAAATGATCTTGCCAGAGGAACTCTACGCTGGCTTGGCTGGTCGAGGTCTGGAATATGGTCCCGGATTTCGCACGATCCGCGAGACTCAGTATGGGGCAGGGGAAGCCTGGAGCCTGTTGGAAGTGCCCGAGGTTTGGGCTGACCAAACGTATCGCCTGCATCCGGCGCTGGTCGATGGAGCGCTGCAGAGTCTAGCCGTGATCGGCGCTGGAAGCACAGAGCTCGAACTCCCCTTTGTCGTAGACGTGGTGGAGTGCCTGGAGGCTTTGCCGAAGCGCTGCTACGCCTATGGCCGAGTGGTAGGGGAGGAAGGCGGTACCCGGCGGTACGATGTGAAGTTGCTGGGCGAACGGGGAGAAGTATTGGCCCGGTTGAGCGGCTTGAAAGTGCGGCGATTCGAGAAAAGGACCGGTGAACTTTTGTTTTACCGTCCGGCGTGGACACCATGCCCGCTAGAGGAAGATCTAACACTGATTGCCGGTCCGCTCCTTTTGCTGGATGAAGATCCCGGCTTGACGGAGGCTTTGGCGGGGCGCGGCATCGCGATGGTGCGGATTGTCGCGGGCGAAGTTTACCAGAAGGACGGAAATCTCGTTACGATTCGAAGGGAGAACGCCGCGGACTATGCGCGGCTGGTCCAGGAAATGCCTTTCGCTGGGGTAATTCATCGGTGGTCACGTCCGGAGGTGAGTCTGGACGAAGCGCTAGAGCGTGGACTCTACAGTGTGCATCGGTTGGTGCAGGCGCTGCTCAAAGGTGGGAAGGCGGTGCCGTTTGTTTACCAGTATCCCGCAAGCGAAGTGGTGTACGAGGCGGTGACTGGCTACGCCAAGAGTCTGCGTCAAGAACAACCGTGGCTGCGCCTCAAAACGGTGGGGGTTGATTCTACACCAGTCGATCTTTTGGCCGAACTGAGTGATGACCGGTCGGAAATCCGTTATCTGGCCGCTCAGCGGCAGATGCGGACGTTGGAAGAGTTGTCAGCCAGGCCGGCAATTGAGACTCCGCTGCGGCGCGGCGGAGTGTACATGGTAACCGGAGGCGCTGGGGGGTTAGGCAGGATCTTTGCCGAACACCTGGTACAGAAATATGACGCCCGTCTGGCTTTGGTGGGGCGTTCGGAACTGGACGAAGCCAAACGGCAGTTTCTGGAAAGGCTCGGTGAAAACGCAATCTATGTCAGGGCAGACGTAAGTACTTTCGAAGGAGCCGCTCGAGTCGTAGACGAATCGAAACACCGTTACGGTTCGCTCCAAGGAGTGATCCATGCGGCTGGCGAGTTACGAGACGGATTAATCTGGAACAAGAGTCTGGAAGATTTTGCGGCTGTTTTGCGATCGAAGGTCAAAGGTGTGGAAGCCTTGGACGCGGCGACCAGCCGGGAACCGTTAGATTGTTTTATCCTGTTTTCCTCGACGGCAGGCTTGTTCGGCAATGTCGGTCAGAGTGATTACGCCTACGGAAATGCTTATCTCGATGCATTTGCGCACCGGCGCGAGAGACTTCGTCGCGCCGGCCAACGGTCCGGTCGAACGCTCTCGTTGAACTGGCCGCTCTGGCGTGACGGCGGAATGCAAAGAACCTTGGAAGGCCCAGCCAGAGATGAGTTGGGGATTGTGCCCTTGGAACAGTCCGTCGGCATCGAGATTTTCGAGCGGGCGTTAGCAGATAGCGAGGTGCAGGTGTGGGCTGGGGTAGGCGACCGTGGAAAGATTCGGGCAAGGTTGCTGGAGCGCTACACGGCGCTGTCGGGAAAGAAGATTGCTCCGGCCGCCGGAACCAATCCTCGGACAGAGGCTGGCCTCAACGAAATCGGGAACTGGAAATTGAACCAACATCAGGTCATCGATTACCTGATTCGCCAATTTGCCGAGCTCACCAGATTGCCGTCCGCGCACATTCACGCGGACGAACCGGTCGAGAATTACGGTCTCGACTCGATCATGATCACGACCTTCGCACAGATGCTCGAGCATGACCTCGGCGAGCTTTCGAAGACGTTGCTCTTCGAATACCCGACTATCGAGGCATTGGCCGGCTATCTGGTGAAGAATCACGCGGCGGCTCTGTTTGCTTTGTTTGGGCCGACTGCGGCCGCTGCTCCACCGGAGATTCCACCCGTGGCCACGACAGGTCGCTTTCGGTTTGACGCCTCAACGGAGGCGCCGGTCGCCTCGGAATGCCCGAAAACACCGCCGGCTAGCACCTCGGAAGATATCGCGATCATCGGCGTCTTCGGTCGCTATCCCCAGGCAGATGATCTAGATGAGTTCTGGGCGAACCTGGCTGCAGGTAAAGACAGTATCGAAGAGGTGCCTCCAGACCGCTGGGACTATCGCCATCATTATGATCCTGCGCCCGGTAAGCCGGGGAAAACCACTAATAAATGGGGAGGGTTCCTGAGGGATGTGGACAAGTTCGATCCGCTTTTCTTCAACATCTCCCCAGCCGAAGCGCAATTTATGGATCCGCAGGAGCGGCTTTTCCTCGAGACAGTGTGGAAGACCGTTGAAGATGCCGGCTACGCCAAAACTGCCCTGAGCGAGTGCAAGGTCGGTGTCTTTGTGGGCGTGATGTACGGCCAGTACCAACTCTTTGGCGTAGAAGAACGACTTCGCGGGAATTCAATCTCGTTGAGTTCATCGTTCGCCACGATTGCCAATCGCGTCTCTTACTTCTTCAACTGGCATGGTCCGAGCATGGCAGTCGACACGATGTGTTCCGGCTCACTTACTTCGGTGCATTTGGCATGCGAGAGTTTGAAACGTGGCGAATGCGAATTTGCGATTGCCGGTGGAGTGAACACCACGGTTCATCCGGAGAAGGACATCGTTCTGAGCCAAAGCGGGTTTTCGGCGAACGACGGCCGCTGCAAAGCCTTTGGCGACGGGGGGAGCGGCTACGTGCCAGGGGAAGGCGTTGGTGCGTTGCTTTTGAAACCCCTCGCACGCGCCGAAGCGGATCGTGATCACATTTGGGGCATCATCAAAGCCAGCTCCCTGAATCACGGCGGCAAAACGAATGGTTATACCGTACCAAACTCGAAGTCGCAGGCTGAGGTGATTGTCGATACGCTGCGCAAGGCGAAGATCGATCCGGCGACGGTCAATTACATCGAAGCCCACGGCACGGGAACGGTGCTCGGTGACCCTATCGAAATCACCGGGTTGCAACAGGCGTTTACGGAAGCTCTCGACTCCCTTGAAGATCGAGTGCCCCGGGGCAAGCCGCCCCTGGCAGTTCTGTGCGATCGGATCTGTAAAGTCGAATATCGGACACTGCGAGTCGGCCGCGGGCATCGCGGGTATCACGAAGTTGTTGCTCCAGCTCAAGCATGGAAAGCTCGTACCGTCTTTGCACGCTGAGAAGTTGAACCCGAACATCAAGTTCGAGGAAACATTCTTCCGCCTGCAGCAGTGCCTTGAAGATTGGGTGCCAGTCTGTGTTGGCAGCCAGATTTGCCTCGACGAGCGGGTGTGAGCTCATTCGGTGCCGGCGGCGCGAATGCGCATATGATCGTTGAAGAATATGTCGAAGCAGCGTCTTCGACGGCGCCCTCGCCCGCGACGCCGGTGTTGATCGTGCTCTCTGCGAAGAACACGGAGCGGTTACGCGAATCGGCAAACAATCTCGTTCACTACCTGAAAGCGTGCGTCGACCTGGGGGCTAGCGAAGATCAGCGGATCCTGAGGGATTTGGCCTACACCCTCCAGCTCGGGCGTGAGGCCTTTGAGGAGCGGGTTGCTGTCAAGGCGAGCAGTATCTCTGAATGTGCAACGAAGCTTGAAGGATGGATCGACGGCGTCGAAACCGTTGGGTTGTACCACGGTAACACCAAGAAGCCAGTGGCGGGGTTAGAGCAACTCCGGAAAACAGGATCGTCGGAGGAGACAGTGGATTCGTTGCTTCACGATCAGGATCTCGATCGGGTTGCCCAGCTCTGGATAGCGGGCTCGATGGTAAATTGGGCCGTTCTTTATCAGGATGCCCGGTGCGCCGGGTTTCGTTGCCGACTTATCCATTCGCCAGGCATCGATACTGGGTTCCGAAGGGTGGCTTCTTCGATCCAAAAACTGCGCCGCCAGAAGTCGGTGATAAAACCAATTCGGCCCCGGTTCACTCGATGGACAGTCTGGAACATCGGGCCGCCGTGTCCATCGACGTTTTGGAGCAGCCGGTTTCGCCCGAGGCGAAACACCATGGCGAGAACGGTCGGCCAGCGCTGGATTTCAGCATCATGTTCTTCAGCGACAACAGCCAGATCAGCTCTCAGAACAAATATGAACTCGTCCTCAAAGCCGGGAGATTTGCGGATGAACATGGCTTCAAGGCGATTTGGACACCGGAACGACACTTCCATCCATTCGGAGGCATCTACAGTTCGCCTGCAACGCTGATGGCCGCTTTGGCGACTACGACCCATCGGATTCGTCTTCGCGCCGGCAGCGTGGTCCTGCCGCTCACCGATCCGCTCCGCGTAGCCGAAGCTTGGGCGGTCGTGGATAACCTGTCGGGCGGGAGAGTGGATCTCGCCTTTGCCAGCGGTTGGCATCCGAATGATTTCGCCCTCGCACCCGATGTTTATTCGCGCTTGCGAGAGGTGTGGTTGGAGCGTATCCCGCAGGTTCAACGGCTGTGGAGAGGAGAGTCGATCGAGCGGATCAACGGTAAGGGCGAAACGGTGACGCTTCGGGTCTATCCCGAGCCTCATCAGAAAGAACTGCCGATTTGGCTTACCGCGTCGCGACGGGTGGAGACGTTCATTGACGCCGGAGAGCGGGGTTATCACGTCCTGACCATGCTGCAAGGCAGCACTGTTGCGCAGTTAGCGGAAAAGATCGCACGGTACCGGGAAGCACGACAGCAAGCAGGGTGGAATCCCCAGGACGGAAAGGTCACCCTGATGCTCCATACATTTGTTCATCTGGACCCCCACTATGCCCGCCGCCTCGTACGCGAACCGTTCCTCGAATATATCCGCAGTTCACTGGATGCACACAAGACGGCTTTCAACGGCGGTGGCCAACTCAAATGGGAAGACCTCCGACAAGTGGCCGAGTTGTCTTATGAGCGCTATAGCCGCGAGGCTTCGTTGATCGGAGATCCAGCCAGTTGTTTTGAGATGGTCAAAAAGTGCCAGGAGATCGGAGTAAATGACATCGCGTGCCTGATCGATTTCGGAGCGGATGCCGCATCAGTGATAGCGTCCCTTCCGCATTTGGACCAATTGCGGCAGACTTGCGGTGAACAGGCTTGAGCCCTTGAGCAACCGCGAGGAAAACTTGGCGCAGCGACCCCTGGAATTCATTGGAGCTGCCGCGGACAGTTCCGGGAACTTCCAGACGGCGATCTGCCGGGATGGTTTCTGGCGCCCGATTGGATCGAGTAGTCCGCTGGAAGATCCTGAACCCAGAACTGCTGATTCGCTCTTGTTTGTCCACTCCGGGGAAAATCGGACTGCTAGAGGGCGATTCATGGAAACCAGTCGGGCAAAATCGGCCAACTCGATCAAACTCGGCGAGCAAAACCGTCGATTTGGACCAAACGAATGGGAAGTGGACGTTGAGGACAAGGGAGCGATAGAGCTCTGCCTATCGCAATTGATGACGACCTGACTTGATCTGTTTCACTGGCGGTATAAGGCTTGCCTCTGAAGGAGAAGAAGTGGCGCGAGTCGACGACGCGCAGAAGCACGGAACGATGGCGCTCGGTGCGATTCGTTCAAGCCTTGGACCGTCTCGGCTGGATGGAGCCGCCCGCAGGCTATTCGAATCGTGACTGCGGGTGCTCATGCGGTTTTTGATGAAGCAGTGTCGCCTTACGCTGCCGGCCTTTCCGGGCTTTCCGGCTCGCTGGCCAAAGAGTATCCCCTGCCTCGATATCGCCTGCCTCGACGTCAGTCCACGCTCAGGTTGGCGAGATGTGGCGGTCGCGCGATCTCATCGCCACTGAGCCCGCGCAGCGTTCAGCCAAAAAATCGCGTTACGGGACGGACAGCGGTTTCGTCTTCGTTTGCGTGCTGGCCGAGATGCCGTCCCAGTGGAAAAATCGTGTTTCCGCCAAGGCGGCGTTTACTTGATTCTCGGTGGCGCCGGCAGCGTCGGATTTCATTTGAGTTTTCTACCTGGCGACGAAATTCGGCAGCCAAGCTGCTATGGGTCGGTCGCCGACCGCTCAGAGCCACGGATCGAAGAGCATGCCGAACAAATCCGTCAGGCCGGTGGCGAAGTGCTCTATTTTCAGGCGCGGGGCCATGACTTGAGCTGAGATGAACGAAGCCTTCAAAACCGCTCGGCAGCAGTTTGGCGCGCTCAATGGAGTCATTCATTCGGCGCTCATTTTTCAGAACGAACTGTTGCGCAAGCTGGATGAGAGCGCTTTTCAAGAGGTGCTCAATTCGAAGATCAAAACCGCTGCTGTTCTGGCCGAGCTCACGCCCGAATTGCCGCTCGATTTCCTGCTTTTCCTTGGCTCTGCTCAGAGCTTCTTTAATGAAGCCCGCCGGAGTGCTTATGCAGCGGGATGTTGTTTTGTGGATGCTTATGCGCGGTTTATCCGGCAGCGAGTGCGCGTTCCCTGTACACGTGATCAACTGGGGTTTCTGGAGCCATAGTTTTGATCTTCCAATCCAACAAACGATGCGAGCCGCCGGTCTTGGAGTGATTCAAGCCCAGGATGGCATGCTAGCCATTGAGAGGGTGCTTGCAGCCGGCCCGATCCAGGCCGGCTTCCTGAAAGCCGACTTTGCGGCGCTTCGCCGGATGGACATCAATCCAGCCGAGCAACTGGTTTATCTGCCGAAGACGGAGAACGGCGACCGAAGAACTCGAAGCCGCGCTCGCCGCGAAGCTTTTCGAATAAGGATTCGACATCGATGCCTACGCCCTCCGATACCGCAGCGAGATCACCAAAAGATCGGGGAGACGATCCTGCTCTGCGTCCGGAAGTTGCTGGCCCAGAGTGATAAATCCGGCGCGTAAATGTCCTCATTCTGGGCTCGCTGCATGAGGCTGCGGAGCGGACGTTGACTGCGGCGTTCAGGCTCAAGGTTGAGCGTGTTCAATACATTCGGGCTTTTACATGTGAGGAGGAACTCCGTCTTTGGGAGTCGCGCTTCGGCCCCGGTTCTCCAGGAGTGCAGCCGCGGCTGCTCGATCTCGAACGAAGATGTGCGTTGGAAGCAGGGTTTCCGGATCGGTCAGTTCGATCTGATAGCCGTTCTGGAAATGACTGACCCGCATGAATCCGGTGTCGGTCTCTTGACGAATCTCAAGCGTCTCCTCAAACGAAGAGGTCTGCTCCTGCTCGAGATCGGAATTGAATCGGCTGGTGATTGGAAACAGGCGTTGGCGCGAGGCGGTTTTGAGGGAGTGATGGCGCGCAGCGATCGTAAAACCGATCAAGCGGCGTCGGCACAGCGATCTCTTGATCGCGCGGAGCGACGGGTGCGTCCGAATCGGGTCTGGCCCGACCACGGAACCCGCCTCACCAGGGAACCTTGTTCAAAACGGATCGATCAGCGCTGAGCACGGCCCTCTGACAGCGCATCCTTCCGCGCGCCGGGTCGATTGCGTGTTGAATCTGCGGCATCGCCAGCCTCGACGCTTGAGTCGTGAGGTGATCCGTGAACAAGTCATCAGCCTGCTTGAGCGAATGCTCCAACTTTCGCCAGGCGATATTGACACTTCGTCTCCATTCATCGAGTTCGGCGTCGACTCGATCGTCGGCGTTCGTTTCGTGAACGAGCTCAATCAGCAGCTGCACGTCGAACTGAAGCCGACAGTTCTTTTCGATTATGGGAGCGTCGAGAAACTGGCAACATTCATTGCGGAAGCAATGCGGGCCTCGTCTGGCGGAGATCGACGGAAGCGACTTCCCTGGTGTCGATGAATCCGGACCCCTTCAGTCGCGAAGAGAGGACAGCATGTCCAAGCCCAGCGTTGTCGCGTCGCCGTCCGAGTCTGCGCCCATCGCTCCTTCGGTGACGCTTCGTCCGCAAATCCGCGAATCGGATGTCGCGATCATCGGGATGTCCGGGCGTTTCCCGGAGGCGGACAATGTCGAAGCGTTCTGGCGCAATCTGGCAGCAGGAAAGAATTGCATTGGGGAGGTGCCCCTGGATCGCTGGGATCACAGTTTGGTTTACGAGCCCGGTTCGCGACAAGCCAACAAGACAAATTCAAAATGGGGCGGTTTCTCTCGGACGCCGATAAGTTTGATCCACTGTTCTTCAACATCTCCGGTCGCGAGGCAGAGGCGACTGGATCCGCAGCACAGGCTGTTTCTGGAGGAGTGCTACCACGCAATCGAGGATGCAGGCTACGCCGGTTGGTCCGCGAACCTTGCGAAGAAGTGCGGAGTTTTTGCCGGAGTGGAGCCGGGCGATTACCTCCATCTTTTGATGGATTTGCGCGAGCAAAGCGAGAATTCACCCGTCTTCCAGGGCAACGCCGAATCGATTCTCGCGGCACGCATTTCTTATTTTCTCGATCTCAAGGGACCGAGCATCGCGATTAACACGGCCTGTTCCTCCTCTTTGGTCGCGATCCACCTGGCTTGCCAAAGCTTGCTGAACGGCGAGTGCGACCTCGCGTTGGCGGGAGGCGTTCGCGTGTTCAGTTCCGGAAAGGCGTATCTGGCGCTGGGCAACATGGGTATGCTCTCGCCGGAGGGCCAATGCAAGACGTTCGACGAAGGCGCGAACGGCTTCGTTCCCGGGGAAGCGGTGGGTGTGCTGGTGCTCAAACCCCTCAAAGCCGCCCTGCGCGACGGCGACCATCTTTACGGGGCCATTAAAGGATCGGCAATCAATCAAGATGGGCGCACAAACGGCATCACCGCGCCGAGCAGTCTTTCGCAGGCACAGGTTGAGCTGGAGGTATACGAAAAGTTTGGTCTTCGCCCGGAGACTTTTCAATACGTCGAAGCACACGGGACCGGCACGAAGCTTGGCGATCCCGATCGAAATCGAGGCGCTGATCCAATCCTTCCAGCGCTTCACTACCGCAAACGGTTTCTGCGCCATTGGTTCAGTGAAGACGAATATTGGCCATACCATGGCTGCGGCCGGGCGTCTGTTCGGTCATCAAGGTGTTGCTGGCTCTGCAACACAGCGAGTATACCGCCTTCGCTCAACCTTCAGAAAATCAATCCCTACATTGACTTCGAGAACAGCCCATTCTTCGTCAACACCGCTCTGCGAGATTGGCTGGCCACTCCGGACCAGCCGCGGCGTGCGGCCGTCAGTTCTTTCGGTTTCAGCGGTACAAACAGTCATCTCGTGATTGAGGAGGCGCCGGAACGGAGCGTCAGTCCGGGTGTCGGTGCAGGTGCGGGTAAGAAACCGGCTTATCTGTTTACTGTATCGGCAAAGACGCCGGCTGCACTGCAGCAAAGCCTGCTGCGATTGATCGAATGGTTGGGCGTCAAAACAGATGCAGGGGAGTTGGAGGAGATCAGCTTTACCCTGAACGCTGGCCGGGGGCATTTTGAGCACCGTTGCGCCATCGTGGCGGGTTCGATCGGCGAATTTACGGAGACACTTCTTCGCTTGGTGAACGGCGAAAAGACACCGCTCGCCTGGCGCTCGGATGCGCGCAAAAGCGACAACGGTGAGGCCGCCATTTTCCGGCAAGTTGTCGCTGCCGTGCTCAAGGAATTGCCCGAAGCGTTGCGGCAGGGGGAAACGATCTATCGGGAGAAGCTGGCCGCTTTAGCGGCTCTTTACGCCAAAAATTACGACCTCGATGTCATCGCGCTGCATGACGGCGAGCCTCACCGGCGCATCTCCCTGCCGACTTATCCCTTTGCTCGCGAACGTTACTGGGTTCCGGAATCTCCGGTGACCGATAGACGAAAGTCCGAGCTTGGTGCTCCCCATCTGCATCCTCTCGTTCACCGCAACGTCTCGACTCTCACTCAGACGAAATTCGAATCGTCTTTCGATGGGCACGAATTTTTTTTCGAAGAACACCAGGTCCGCGGAGAAAAAATTCTTCCTGGAGTCGCCTATCTCGAGATGGCGTCTGCGGCAATCCGGATGGCGCTGGAAGGCGCTCCCTTCGGCCTCGCAAACATTGCCTGGATGCGGCCGCTTTCGGCGGATCGAGCGCGGAAAGTCACGATTCGTCTCGTCCGTGACGGAGACGATATACGGTTCGAAATCCTTTCTGGCGACGGCGAAACTCTTCATGCACAAGGCAAAGCGGTGCGAAACCGGGCACCGGAAGTTCGCCGGCAAGACTTGGCCGCGGTTCGTGTGCGCTGCCCCGAGACGGAATCGCCGAACGCGATTTATGGACGTTGTGCGGAGGCTGGTCTGAAACTCGGCGATGGCTTTCGGACGATCCGCAGCGTCTGGTTTGGCGAAAACGAGGCGCTGGCCCGACTTGAGTTGCCGGCGACGTTCGGCAGAACGTCGCACGAGTTCATTCTTCACCCCGGTCTGATGGATGGCGCCTTGCAAGCCACTGCCGTTTTTGGTCGTGGGCAAGCGGTTGATTTACCTGTTCCGTTTGCGGTAGCCGAAGTGCTTTTTCACCGAGTCGGCTCGAACTGCTATGCCCATGTTCGCCGTGGACTGGAAGAGAACGGATTACTCCGTTTTGATGTCAGCCTGATCGAAGATTCTGGTGAGGTTCTCGCGGAGCTGAAAGGCCTTACGATGCGTTTGCTTCGCCCAAATACTACCACTGGCAATCAGGAACTCATTTTTGTTCGGCCAACCTGGAAGGAGAAGCCGCTGTCATTGGAAGGTGCGGATGAACTTACCGGACGTTTGCTTTTGTTCGACACTCAGGAATTGCTGGCGAACGAAATTAGCCGGCGCTCACCGAATCTGGATATCCTGCGCGTAATCCCGGCGTCGGATTTTTCCGTGCAAGGGAGCGTCATCGGCGTTGGGCCGAATCACCCGGACGATTTTGAGCAATTGTTGCGATTGGGTCGCCCGGACTTCGTGATCCATCGCTGGGCTGTTCTGCCGGATGAAAAAAGAATCGCTCCGATCGAAAGAAGTATTCTGCCGTTGTTTCAACTGACGCGGGCATTGATTCGCAATGGAGGACATGCCCCGACCAATCTTCTCTTGTTGTATCCCCCCGGTGCAGATCCTGCCTATCCTGCCGTCGCGGGATATGCACGAACGCTAAGACAGGAACGGCCGAACCTGCGCTTGAAGGTGCTTGAATCCGGTAGAAGCGAAACATCGGCTTTGATCGCGGAGTTGCTGGATTCAAGCCGTGATCAGCAGGTTCGTGATCGAGATGGCCGGCGCGAAGTCAAGAGGTTGGAGATCTTCGCACCCGTTAAGGCCCAATCCATTCCGTTCCGGGAGCGGGGTGTCTATCTGATCGCGGGCGGGCTCGGTGGTCTTGGCCGCATTTTTGCCCATTACCTGGCGAAGCAATGCCATGCGCGGTTGGTCCTGCTTGGACGTTCCAAGATCGAGCGGTCGGTCCTGGCGGAATTAGAGACTATAGGTGCCGAGGTGCTCTATTTGCGCGCCGACATATCACGTCTTGAAGAGGTGGCTGAGGCGATGCGTGAGGTCAGGTCGTGCTTTGGCTCTATCCATGGCGTGATCCATGCCGCCGGGGTGATTCGTGACGGCTTCGTCCTGAACAAATCTCCCGATGATTTCGCGGCCGTAATGGCGCCCAAGGGGGCTGGAGCGGTGTCACTCGATGAAGCCACCCGCACGGAGGCATTGGACTTTTTCGTTCTCTTTTCCTCGATCGCCGGCGTGTTCGGTAACGTTGGTCAGAGCGACTATGCGTATGCCAATTGCTTCCTTGACGAATTTGCTCGTTCGCGTGAACAGCGACGCCTCCGTGGCGAGCGCAGTGGCCGCACGGTATCTGTGAATTGGCCTCTGTGGCGCAACGGCGGCATGCGGCAGACGGCCGATTTTGAACGCCTCAAGCTCACCGAAATCGGCTTGGCCGCCCTGGAGGACGAGATCGGTCTCGCGATTTTCGAAACGGCGCTTCAGTGCAGCGAACCGCAGTTGATGGGTCTGCTCGGTCAGCCTGACAAGGTGCGTTCGTTGATTACATTTTCCGAGCAGTCGGGAGCTGTCGAGTCTCAGGATGAATCCGTCAAGGATCGACGGTTGCCACCTACCGAGCCCGGCTCCCAAGGCGACCGGTCGGATTTGGGTGACTCTGTTTTGAGCCATTTGACCGGGCAATTCTCAAAACTGATCAAGATTGCGGCTGCCCGCATTCTACCCGATGACCCTCTGGAGAAGTACGGCATCGATTCCATGATGGTCATGGAGTTTACCCAGGTGCTGGAAAAGGATTTTGGAGAGCTTTCGAAAACGTTGCTCTTCGAACACCAAACTCTCGCCGAATTGGTCGATTACTTCCTCGCGAACCATCGGGACCGGGTGAAAGAGATCCTGGAGTGGCCGACGTCAAAGAGGACTGCGGATTCCCAGCCTACGACGGCCAATCCGCCGTCCAACGTGGAAGCAATTCCTTCCGTCCCTCCGGTTTCGCGTCCGGAACGGAGGGATGACATTGCTATCGTTGGTTTCTTCGGCCGTTATCCGATGGCCGACGATCTTGAGCAATTTTGGGAGAACCTGCGAACCGGTAGAGATTGCATCGTCGAGATCCCAAAGGAGCGCTGGGACTACCGTCTTTTCTATGATCCCGAACCAGGGAAAGTCGGTAAGACACCGAACAAATGGGGTGGCTTCCTGAACGATGTGGAGCGGTTCGACGCGCAGTTCTTCAGCATCACGCCACGCGAAGCCTTCGCGCTAGATCCGCAAGAAAGGCTCTTCCTGGAAACCGTCTGGCGCACTGTCGAAGATGCCGGATATCGCAAATCGGCGCTCGCGAATCAGAAGATCGGAGTGTTCGTCGGTGTGATGTATGGCGAGTACCAACTTTACGGCGCCGGAGATCTCGGGGAAGGAAAAGTATTTCCACTCAGCTCGTCCTACGCCTCGATCGCCAATCGGGTCTCTTACATCTTCAACTGGCATGGTCCGAGCATTGCCATCGACACGATGTGCTCGTCCTCCTTGACCGCGATCCACCTCGCGTGTGAAAGCTTGCGCCGAGGCGAAAGCGAAATGGCAGTCGCTGGTGGTGTCAACGCGACATTGCATCCGCACAAAGATCTTCTCTTGAGCCCCGGTGGATTTGCAGCGAGTGACGGACGATGTCGTAGCTTTGGCGAAGGCGGTGACGGTTACGTGCCCGGGGAAGGCGTGGGCGCTGCGCTGCTGAAGCCTTTGGCCAGAGCCATCGCAGACGGCGACCACGTTTACGCCGTCGTGCGGGCCAGCGCAGTGAATCACGGTGGAAAGACAAACGGCTACACCGTGCCCAACCCGAAGGCGCAGGCGGAACTCATTTCTGAAGCGTTCCTGCAGGGGAACGTCGCTCCGCAAACGGTCAATTACATCGAAGCACACGGGACGGGTACGGCGCTGGGAGATCCCATCGAGATTACCGGCCTGAGCAAAACCTTTCATCAGCCAGGGGCGGCGTTTGACCGTCACTCATGTGCGGTCGGTTCGGTGAAATCGAATATTGGCCACCTCGAGTCGGCTGCCGGTATTGCCGGTGTGACAAAGGTTTTGTTACAGATGCGATACGGCCAAATCGCGCCTTCGCTGCATTCAGCCAAGCTGAACCCTAACATCAACTTTTCCAACTCCATCTTTTATGTGCCACAGACACTTCAGGAGTGGAAGCCGGCAGGAGTTGACAACGGCATCCCGATTCGCCGAGCGGGGATCAGCTCCTTTGGCGCCGGCGGCGCAAACGCTCACCTGATCCTTGAAGAATTTGTTGCCGGCCAGAGGGATGAGCCCACCGCTCGGGCAACGGAAGGGCCGTTCCTCTTTATCTTGTCGGCCAAGACGGAAGATCGTTTACGCGCCCGGACGCAGCAGTTGTTGGAGTATTTTCAGCGGCCGGGTCCGGCGGCGCTGGCCGATATCGCTTACACGCTGCAAATCGGGCGCGAACCGTTGGAAGTGCGTCTCGCGTTTTTGGCCAATGATGTGGAGGAGGCGAGCCAAAGGTTGCGGCAGTTCCTGGCCGGTGGGGGAGGTGCGGAACTCCAGTGCGGCAGCATCCGGACAGACGGTACCGAAACCGAAAAGTTGCTTGAAGGTGAGGAAGGGCGTGCTTTCCTCGACGCATTAATTCGTCAGCGCAAGTGGCAGAAGCTCGCCCAGTTTTGGGTTTCCGGTGGACAGGTGGAATGGGAAAAACTCCATCACGATCGACGGCGTGTTCCGCTGCCGACCCATCCGTTTGCAGGCGCACGCTACTGGGCGCCGGACAACTTGCAAATCACTCCTAGGAAACACGAAGTCGAGAGCCGTTTGCATTCACTGATTGACCGGAACATTTCGGATTTTGACGGCCAGAAATTCTTGACCTGCGTCGATCCGGGCGACCTAACCGCTTCTCCGGGGAGCAGCCAGAAACTTCTACCTGGTCTTTGGCTCCTTGAGATGGGCACTGTCGCTGCGCGCTTGAGTTCCAAGTTGTCTTTGCATCGCGTCGTGGATGCGAAATGGTCGGTCCCTCAGGTCGTCACAAAACCGCTCTCCTTGCTGACCAAGGTATTCGCGGACGGGGAAACAATTCGCTTCGAGATTCGCGACGACGAGGCGGAGGGCGCCATTTTCGCCCAGGCATCCCTCCTCACTGGCCCGCTCTTGGCCCCGGATAGAGCAAATCTAGACGATATTCGCCAGCGTTGTTCCAGACGGGTCGACTCGGACGAATTGCCTCAACGGTTCGCCGGAGTTGGCATTCAGTCTGCCGACGGTACATCGGTATTTCCCGAGATATGGCAAGGGGACGGTGAAATATTAATTCGATTTCTGCGGTCGGCGTTGGACGATCGTCGCTTCGGCGACTGCGACTTACCTCCTGTTCTGCTCGACGCGGCGATGGAGACGGTGCGCGTTCTGGTCAGCGCCGATTCCGCGACCCGGCTGGTGCCCGTTTCCCTCGCATCGAGTGTGTTGGGGATGGTGCCGACGGAGGGTTGGTGCCACGTCATTATTCGCGACGGCACGGCTCGCGAAAAGGTGATCGGCATCCATTTCCTCGAATTGGACGGAGCAGTAGTTGCTGCGCTCAACGATTTGACCGTCCGTTTTTTCGAAACTGAGGAATCAGCCGAGACTTTGTTCCTCCGCCCTGTTTGGCAGGAACGAGCCGCGCCAATTGCCGACCTCGGACGATTGAGCGGGCGCTTGTTATTGTTCGATCTGGATACAGTTCTGGCCCGCGACATTGAGGGGCGCTATCCATCATTGTCGGTGACGCGGGTGGTTCCAGGCGACCGTTTCGCGCAGGAGAGCGGGTTGATCCTGATAAATCCGCAAGCGGACGAAGATTATGCGCGACTCCTTGAGATAGTGGCTCCGGAGTTCATTCTTTATCGTTGGGCCAGCGTACCGTTACCGCAGGAAGAAACGCTACCGCTGGATCGAATTTCAGCACCCGGAACTCCGAACCTCTTCAGCTCCAAACTCGAGACCGCGCTTGAGGTGGGTATTTTCACCCTGTTCCGCCTGACCCGGAAACTGGTGCAGCGGAATCTCCAATCCAAAGTCCGACTGTTGTTCTGTCATCCCTCCAGGGGAGAACCTGCCTTTTTGGCAATTGGTGCCTACGCAAAATCGCTGGTTCAGGAACAGCCGCAAATTCAATTCAGAGTCTTGCAGTCGAATGAAGCGGATGCCGGCCTGCTGACAGAATTTTTTTCTCGCCAAGATGAACGGGAAATTCTTCGAGAGAACGGGAAACGGCAGATTCGAATCTTTGAGCCGGTTGTACCGAAAACGAACCTAGATCTTCCCTTGCACCAGGAAGGCGTCTACTTGATCACCGGCGGGCTGGGCGGAATAGGGCTCCAGTTCGCGAACTATTTAGCTGAGCGATACCAGGCTCGGCTGGTGTTGACCGGCCGTTCTGTGCTGACGGACGAAACCCGTGCGAAGATCGCCGGGATTGAAGAAAAGGGTGGGCAAGTGCTCTACCTGAGCGGCGATGTGGCCCGAGTTGAGGACGCCCGCGAAATTGTTCGTTCAGCGCGTCAGCGCTTCAGCGCTTTGAACGGGGTCATTCATGCCGCCGGCATTCTCCGTGACTCCTTCCTTTTGAAAAAGGAGTTTAGCGATTTTGTCGAGGTTTTGCGACCCAAGGTTCACGGCGTCGTGGCTTTGGATGAGGCAACGAGCAATGAGCCGCTTGATTTCTTTGCGCTTTTTTCCTCGACTGCCGGTGCCTTTGGCAACGCGGGACAATCCGATTACGCGTTCGCAAATGGGTTTCTTGACGCATTCGCCTCTGCCCGCGAGGTGCGTCGTTCCGCAGGTCAGCGCCAGGGCAGAACTGTCTCGATTAACTGGCCTTGGTGGAAGGAGGGCGGGATGTCGATTGCCGGGCGGGATATCGAAGCACGCCTCGAACAGACCGGGCTCCAGCCGATTACATCGACCATTGGAATGGCCCTTTTCGAAACGGCATTACGCGAAAAGGAGCCTCAATTGGTCGCTCTTTGGGGAAATCGCCGCCTCCTCACTGGAATTTTTCAGGACGCTCCGGATACCGAGACCGGAAGCGAAGCTGGAACAACCGATTTCATTGATGATGCCGCTTTGTCTCGGAAGCTCGAACACTACTTAAAGGCGACACTTGCAGATGTGACTCAGTTGCCGATGACCCAGATCGATTCGGAGCAGCGCTTCGAAGAGTTCGGTGTCGACTCGATCGTCGTCACCGACTTTAATTTCCGACTGGAAAAAGGCCTGGGACCACTTCCAAAAACACTTCTTTTCGAATATCCGAATTTCCGCGAATTGACGCGCCATCTTGTCGCGGCTTTCAAACCGCAGCTCGCCCGATTTTTTACGAAGGCTTCTTCGCCGGGTCCAGTTCGCCGGAACAGCTCAGTTGATCCATCTGGATGGAACATGCTGACACCGTTGCCCCTGATGAGTCAGGGCCGGAGGGGATTACGAACCCGCGAAGATATTGCGATTATCGGATTGGCAGGCCGATATCCCAGGGCAAACGATCTGCGCGCTTTCTGGGAAATCCTCAAATCTGGTGCGGACTGCGTCACGGAGATTCCGCAGGATCGCTGGGACATCGACCGGTACTATGATCCCGACCCAAACAAGGCCATGGAAGGGAAGATGTACTCGCGGTGGGGCGCGTTCGTGGACGATGTCGACAAATTCGATCCTCTCTTTTTTAACATTGCGCCGGTCGAAGCCGAATTGATGGACCCCCAGGAAAGACTGTTCCTCCAAACCGCGTGGGCCACACTCGAAGACGCCGGTTACACGCGCAGCGATCTTGCTCGCTGGGTCCGCAAGGAATACGCCACTAACGTCGGAGTTTTTGTCGGTGTAACGACCAACACTTATTCTTTCGTCGCACGAGACAACGATGGTGCGCAGGCCATGACGACGACCCTGCCTTGGTCTCTTGCCAACCGGGTCTCCTACCTCTTCAACTTCAACGGCCCGAGCATTCCAGTGGACACTGCTTGCTCTTCTTCGCTCACGGCAATTCACCTGGCCTGCGAAGCGATTCGCGCCGGTCAATGCCAGCAGGCAATTGCCGGCGGAGTCAACCTGTATCTGCACCCCTCGAAATATGTAAGCCTTTGCCTTACGCGCATGCTCTCGACCGAAGGGAAGTGCCGTGCGTTTGGTCAGGGAGGTGATGGCTTTGTGCCTGGGGAAGGCGTCGGTGCGGTTCTCCTGAAACCACTTTCCATCGCCATCGCAGACGGTGACCATATTTACGGCCTGGTCAAAGCGACCGCGGTCAACCATGGCGGTCGCACCAACGGCTACACTGTACCGAATCCCGCGGCGCAGGCCGATCTGATCGTCCAGGCGTTGCAGCAGGCAGGGATCGGTTCGGGGACGCTAAGTTACCTCGAAGCTCATGGCACCGGCACTGCCCTCGGAGACCCAATCGAGATCGCCGGACTAGCGAAAGCATTTGCCGTAGCCGGCGATGGAACACTCTCAAGAGAGATTTGCTCGGTGGGGTCGGTGAAGACCAATATCGGTCATCTGGAAGCCGCGGCGGGCATCGCCGGAGTGACCAAGGTGTTGTTGCAGATGCAACACCGACAGTTGACGCCATCACTGCACGCGGATCAGGTCAACTCGAATATTACCTTTGAAGGCACGCCGTTCCGGTTGCAGCGCAAGTTGGAAGAATGGCGACTGGCAGAGATCGGTCCACATCCACGCAGAGCCGGAATCAGTTCGTTTGGCGCCGGCGGAGCGAATGCATTTGTGGTGCTCGAAGAATTTTCCAGGGCGAATCAGACGCACGAAAAGCCGCTGCCCGATTCTTCTGCGCTGATTGTCCTTTCCGCGCGGAATGGCGATCGCCTGAAAAGCGCCGTCGAAACTCTCGCCGAATTTCTCGCGCAATCTTCGGAGGCTGAAACGCCGCTGAATTCAATCGCCTACACCCTTCAAATCGGCCGGGAAGCACTTGAGGAGAGGGTGGCCTTCGTTGCGACGAGTCGGGCTGATCTCATCGCGAAACTGGGGCGAATCCGCCAAGGGGAATCGGAAGGATTTTATCATGGACGCGTAAAACGGGAAAGGGTCCAGATCGCTGCCGAAGCTGGCGGCGTGAAAATGGATTCAGCCGTGGCCGAAGCCCTGGGTCATCGTGATCTCGAGCGCTTGGCCCGCTTGTGGGTGGACGGAGCGCAGGTCGATTGGCGAGACCTGTCGACCGTTGATAGTGCCCCGCGAAGGGTCAGTCTGCCCGGGTACCCGTTTAGCCGGGAACGCTATTGGGTGCCGTTGCGCGCGGCGGGTAACGAAATAAACGATCTGACCGGCCCGCGGTTGCACCCTTTGCTGCACCGGAACGAGTCGACACTGAACGGTCAAAAATACGAGAGCCATTTTTCCGGCGAGGAAATTGTCCTGCGGGATCATCAGTTGGGCGGTCAGAAGGTCTTGCCCGGAGCTGCCAGCCTGGAATTGGCTCTGGCAGGTGCGATTCGGGCGCTGGAAAATCCTGGTGTTCGGCTACGACAGGTTGTCTGGATGCGGCCGCTGGCGGCCGGAGGAGACGGCTTGAAAATTGAGCTGTCCCTCCGGTCTGAGAGCGACGGCCGTGTCAGCTTTAAGTTGAAGGGGTCAAATGGCGATGTGCATGTTCAGGGCAAAGCAGAGGTAAGTGCAGGTTTACGCGTAGAGACAGTCGACCTGAGCGCGATCCGGGATCGATGTTTGGGGACGGTCTCGCCGGACGTCCTGTATCCCGGCTTTGCCAATCGAGGTCTCGAATACGGAACTGGATTCCGGGTAATCCAGGAAATCAGGTATAGCGACCAAGAGGTCTTGAGCCTCGTCCAACTGCCTCAGGAATGGGGTGACGACGACTACCGAATGCATCCGGCCCTGGTGGATGGAGCGCTGCAAAGTTTGGCGGTGATTGGGGCTGGAGCGAACGGAGTGGAGTTGCCTTTTGCAGTAAACGAGGTGGAGTGCAACGAATCTTTGCCCAACCGTTGCTACGCACATGGTCGGGTGGAGAGTGAAGGAGATGGCCAGCGTCGCTACGAACTGAAGTTGCTCAACGACCATGGGAAAGTGCTGGCACAGTTGTCCGGCTTGAGCGTCCGAACCTTGGAGCGATCCCAAGGAAAACTTTTTTATTACAGGCCGGTGTGGAATCCGGAGCCGATCCAGGTCAAATCTTCAGTCGAGGGTCCAGTCTTATTGTTGGATCAGGGCACGGAGCTGCTCGAAACCTTGGAACGGCGAGCGGTTCCCGTCGTGCGAGTCGTTCCGGGCGACGCCTATCAGCGCAACGGAAACCTCATTACTGTCCGACGAGAGAACGCGGAGGACTACGAACGTCTGGCGCAAGAGGCTACTTTCAGTGCTGTCATCCATCGGTGGTCCAGGCCCGGAACGCGGCTGGAAGAAGCATTGGAGTGCGGTCTCTATAGCGTACATCGGTTGACGCAAGCGCTGCTCAAAAGCGCGAAGGCGGTGCCTTGGGTCTATGCGTATCCGTCGGAGGTGACGGCCTATGAGGCTGTCGGGGGATACGCGAAAAGTCTCCGACAGGAACAGCCAAAACTGCGCTTGAAAACGGTTGGGCTGGACCATACGCCGGCCGATCTTCTGGCTGAGCTGAACGATGCGCAGTTCGAAGTCCGCTACCGGGAAGGCTGGCGAGAAGTGCGCGCCTTGGAGAAACTACCAATACCAGGCGGCACCAGAGAAAGCTCATTCAAACGGCAGGGAGTGTATTTGGTGAGCGGTGGCGCAGGCGGATTGGGTTCTATCTTTGCCGAACACCTGGTCCAGACGTACGACGCCCGTTTACTCTTAGTCGGCCGCTCCGAACTGAGTGAACCCAGACGTCGGGAACTTGAAAGGCTCGGCGACAAGGTGGTCTATCTCCGTGTTGACGTGAGCCGTTTGGAAGGAGCGACCCAGGCTGTCCGTTTGGCGAAACAACGGCACGGCGGTTTGAACGGAGTAATTCACGCCGCAGGCGAACTGCGCGACGGGTTGATCCGGAATAAGGGCATCGCTGACTTTGAGGCAGTGTTAACAGCCAAGGTTTGGGGTGTTGAGTCCCTTGACGCGGCCACTTGCGAGGAACCATTAGATCTCTTTATCCTGTTTTCCTCTACGGCGGGATTGTTGGGTAATGCCGGGCAAAGCGATTACGCTTATGCCCGAAGAGGCCGAGCACGACCTCGGACGCGGTGCTGGAGGACGTGCGCCGCTCGGTGCTGATCAAGGCCGAGGAGATCGGCGAGCTGCGCGCCCAGACGCTCGGCGAGAACCGCGACGAGCTGGCCGAGGCGGCCGCCGGGCTGCGGCTCGACCTCGACCGCGGCGGCAAGCTGCTGGCGCTCGGCAACGGCGGCTCGGCCACCGACGCGATGGACGCCGTGGCGGACTTCCGCAGGCCGCCCGGCGAGCGCTGGCCGGCGCGCCGCGCGCTCGACCTCACCGAGGACCCGGCGATCATCACCGCGATCGCCAACGACATCGGCACCGACGCGATCTTCTCGCGCCAGATCATCGCCTACGGGCGGCGCGGGCGACGTGCTGCTGGCGCTCTCCACGAGCGGCAACTCGCGCAACGTGATCGAGGCGCTGGCCGAGGCGCGGCGGCGCGGGCTGCGCACGATCGCGATGGTGGGCTACGACGGCGGCCGCGTCGCCGCCGACGCGCTCGCCGACCACGTGGTGGTCACGCGCTCGGAGCACATCCCGCGGATCCAGGAGGCGCAGGCGACCGCCTACCACGTGCTGCGCGAGCTGGTGGAGCTGACCCGTGCGGCGACCGAGCTGCAGCGTGACCGTCCAGCGGCGCACGCGGCGTGCGGGTGGAGGGCACCGTGCAGGGCGTCGGCTTCCGGCCCTACGTCTACCGGCTGGCCGGCGAGCTCGGGCTGGCCGGGTTCGTGCTCAACGACGCGCGCGGCGTGCTGCTCGAGGTGGAGGGGCCGACGCCGCGGTCGACGCGCTTCCTCGGCGCCTGCGCGCCGAGGCGCCGCCGCTGGCCGCTGTCGAGCGGGTCGCTGCGCGAGGAGCGCGAGCCGACCGGCGCACGCGCGGCTTCGTGATCGTCGAGAGCCCGCACGGCGGCGAGCCCGGCGCGCGCCGGTCACGCCCGACAGCGCGACCTGCGACGACTGCCTGCGCCGAGCTGCTCGACCCGCGGACCGCCGCTACCGCTACCCGTTCATCAACTGCACCAACTGCGGCCCGCGCTTCACGATCGTGCGCGGCGTGCCCTACGACCGGCCGCTGACGACGATGGCCGGCTTCGCGATGTGCGCCGCGCTGCCAGCGCCGAGTACGAGGACCCGGCGCGACCGCCGCTTCCACGCCCAGCCGAACGCCTGCCCGGCGTGCGGGCCGCGCGTCTGCAGCTGCTCGCGCCCGGCGAGCACGCCGGCGACGCGCGACCCGATCGCCGCGGCGGCCGCGAGGCGCTGCGCGGCGGGCGCGATCGTGGCGGTCAAGGGCATCGGCGGCTACCACCTCGCCTGCCGCGCCGACGACGAGGCGCCGTGGCGCGCGCTGCGCGCGCGCAAGCACCGCGAGGACAAGCCGTTCGCGCTGATGGTCGCCGACGTCGACGGCCGCCGCGCGAGCTCGTGCGAGCTCGAGCCGAGGAGGAGCGAGCTGCTGGCTCGCGCCGGAGCGGCCGATCGTGCTCGCTGCGCCGCGCGCCCGGCGCGCGCGTGGCGCGCGGCGGTCGCGCCCGCGCTCGCGCGAGCTCGGCGTGATGCTGCCCTACTCGCCGCTGCACCACCTGCTGCTGCGCCGACGCCGGCGCGCGCCGCTCGTGATGACGAGCGGCAACGTCTCCGACGAGCCGATCGCCTACCGCGACGACGACGCGCGTCGAGCGGCTGGCCGGGATCGCCGACCTGTTCCTGCTCCACGACCGCCCGATCCAGACCCGCACCGACGACTCGGTCGTGCGGGTCGTGGGCGCGGGCGGCGCGGCGCCGCTGATGCTGCGCCGCTCGCGCGGGTACGTGCCCGCGCAGCCTGCCGCTGCCGGTGCCCGCCGCGCGGCACGTGCTGGCCTGCGGCGCCGAGCTGAAGAACACCTTCTGCGTCGCGAAGGGCGAGCGCGCCTGGGTCGGCCACCACATCGGCGACCTCGAGAACTACGAGACGCTGCGCTCCTTCACGCGAGGGCATCGAGCACTTCGAGCGGCTGTTCGCGGTCGAGCCCGAGGTCGTCGCCCACGACCTGCACCCCGAGTACCTCTCGACGAAGTACGCGCTCGAGCGCGACGGCGTCGAGCTCGTCGGCGTGCAGCACCACCACGCCCACCTCGCCGCCTGCCTGGCCGAGCACGGCGAGACGCGGCCCGGCGATCGGCGCGATCTTCGACGGCACCGGCTACGGCACCGACGGCACGGTCTGGGGCGGCGAGCTGCTGGTCGGCGACCTCGCGCGGCTTCGAGCGCGCGGGCCACCTGCTGCCGGTGCGGCTGCCCGGCGGCGAGCGCGGCGGTCCGCGCAGCCGTGGCGGATGGCGTGCGCGTGGCTCGCCGCCGCCTCGGCGCCGAGCCGACGCTGCCCGCGGCGCTCGCGGACGCGGTCGATGCCCGGCGCCTGGCGCCAGGTCGCCGCGCTCGGCGCGAGCGGGCCTCGCGTCGCCGGTGACGACGAGCATGGGCCGGCTGTTCGACGCCGTCGCGGCGCTGTGCGGGGTCCGCGCCGAGGTGACCTACGAGGGCCAGGCGGCGATCGAGCTCGAGGCCGCCTGCGACCCGGACGAGCGCGGCGCCTACCGCTGCCGCTGGCCCGGACGGCCCGCTGGTGCTCGATCCGCGGCGGCGATCTGCGGCGCTCGCTGGCGAGCTCGAGCGCGGGCGCGCCCGTCGCGACCGTGGCGCGCGCCGCTTCCACAACGCGGTCGCCGGCGCGACCGCGGGCGCCTGCGTCGCGGCGCGCGGCGCGGCGCGGGCTGCGAGACCGTCGTGCTGTCGGGCGGCGTGTTCCAGAACCGGCGGCTGCTCGAGCGCACGGCCGCGCGGCTCGACCGCGGCCGGGCTGCGCGTGCTCGTGCCCGAGCGGCTGCCCCCGAACGACGGCGGGATCTCCTACGGCCAGGCGGCCGTGGCGGCCGCACGCATGACGGCGGAGCGGCCGCATGAGCCCGCGACGCCGACACCGAGACCGTCGCCCGATGCGCGATGGTGCTGCGCCACGCGGGTGCACGCCGGGGCGACTCCAAGCCGTTCGGCGAGCTGACGGTCGAGGACGCCGAGGGCGCGGGCGGACGAGCTGCAGTCCGGCCGTCGGCTGGGGGCCGACCGCGCGCGTCGGGCCGGTGGCGATGGCCTGGCGCGAGCTGGCGCGGACTGATGCAGGCGAGGGCGCGGCGACGGTCGCCGAGCTCGACCCCGCGGCGGTGGCCGACCGGGCGGAGAAGCTCTGGATCGTGCCGCCCGGCGGCAGCCTGCTCTGAGCGGGAGTTTTAAAGGCGAGTTAAGAATCGCTGGCGCGACGGGCCACCCGTGCGAGGGTGATCGCGAGCAGTGCGGCCCTCCCACCCCTCACCCTCCGATATGTCCTCCAACTTCCGCCCATTCGGGTGCCCGCCATCCTCGTCACAGCTCTGGCCGCGGCGCTCGGCTTCGCCGGGCTCGGCGCCGCGGCGCCTGCCCGACATCAAGCAGGGCCCCGCGCCGCACGTGGGACGGCGGCTTCTCGATGGTCAAGGTCGGCGGCCAGGTGCAGCTGCAGTTCCCGGCCGAGATCGACATCGCCACCGACGGGGGCCCGCTGACGATCACGGGCTCGCGCCAGGACACCACGGTGAACACGATGGATGCGTTCGAGGCCGGCGTGAGCGGCGTGGTCGGGGGCGCTTCAGTACAACTTCGACCCGAGCCATCAGCACTGGCACTACCTCGGCTCTGGATCGCTACGACCTGCGCTCGCACGACTCGTCGCTGACGGAGGTGGCGCGCGATCAGAAGACCGGCTTCTGCCTGGTCCAGAGCTCGGACGATCAACCCCGCCGACTGCCAGCACAACAACCGTCGGCGCTGTCGGTGTCCGAGACGATCAACCCGGGCTTCAGCGACATCTACGAGCCGGCGCGTGACGGCCAGTACATCGACGTGACGGGCCTGAACGGCACCTACGAGTTGATCCAGTGGGTGAACGCGGACTGCCGGCTGTCCGACACGGGTCCCGCGGGGCACACATGGGCCACGGTCGCTGAAGATCAACGCCACCGCCCGCGACGCCGAACGGTCGACGGTCACGAGCCAGACGCCGCTCTGGAACAACTACTACGCGGGCCTCAGCAACGCACAGAAGTGCCTGCCGGCGAGACCGTGCGCCCGGTGGTGAGCGGGAGCGCCCAGGTGGGCAGCATGCTCTCGACCGTCGCCGGCTCCTGGCTCGACCGGATGGCGAACGAGTTCACCTACCAGTGGCGCCGCTGCGACGCGACCGGCTGGAACTGCGCCGACATCCCCGGCGCCACGGCGCAGAACTACGCGCCAACCGGCGCGCGACGGGGGCCACACCATTCGCGCCCGGGTCACGGGCGACTTCATCGGCAGCAGCGAGCAGGGCACCCCGCAGGACTCCGAGGCCACCTCCGTCGTCCCCGGCGGCTCGGGCACCACCACGACGACCACCACCACGACAGCTCCAACACCACGACGGGCAAGACCACCAGCACGGTCACCACCACGACCACCACGTCCACCGGGCGGCTCGACGACCTCGAGCAAGAAGCTGGTGGTGCCGGCGCTGACGGCGGCGGTGAAGGCGCTGCGGCTGGTCAGCTCGAGAGCCTGGTGGACCGCGGCGTGCGGGCGCGCGCCCATTGCTCGGAGGCCTGCCGCGTGGGCCTCAGCCTGACCGGCCGCGGCGGCGTGAAGCTCGGCCACATGACCGCCCGCCTGTCGAAGAGCGGCAGCCGCACGCTGACGCTCGAGCTGAACCGCAAGGCCCAGAAGATCGTCGAGCCGCTTCCACTCCGGCACGCTGACGCTCTGGCTCAACGTGAAGGGCACGCGACGGCGAGCAGCAGACGGTGTCCCACGTGCTCCACATCAAGCGCTGACCAACTCCGCTTGTGGAAAGCCACACGCGCGCCGCGGGCGCGCGCGGTGGCGGAGGGAACGCCCGGCTAGCGTGGCGGCGAACCTCTGCGAAGGGAGCGATGTGTCGCGTCTGCCGTTGGCCGAGCCGGAGCAGCTGAGCGGATACCTCAGCGAGCTACACGACGGGGCTCTCGATCGGGACTGGTCCTCGCGGCACGTGGCCCGCGCGTTCGCGCCCGCCCCGGAGCTGCTCGAGATGTACCTCACGGGCTTCTACTACCCCTGGCACACGAGCACCGGGGAGGCCGAGGCGGTGGCCCGGCTCTCGCCGCGACTGAAGGAGCTGGTGCGCCTCCGCATCGCCACGCTCAACGGCTGCAAGACCTGCAAGGCCGCACGGCTCGCGCCCGACTACATACCGGAGGACCAGGCGCTGGGGATCGACGGCTACGAGGGCTCGGCCGACTACACCGCGGACGAGAAGGCCGCGATCCACTTCGCCGAGCTGCTCGCGCTCCAGCACGACCAGATCGGCGATGCCGACATGGCCACGCTGCGCGAGCACTTCGACGACGCCCAGATCCTCGAGCTCGCGATGATGGCGGGCCAGTACATCGGCTTCGGCAGGATGCTCGCGGTGCTGCAGCTCGAGACGGTGGCCTGCCCGCTGCCGGAGCGCTCATGAGCGCCGCCGACGAGCTCTGCTACGCGGGCGCGCTCGAGCTGGCGGAGCGCGTACGGGCGCGGGATGTGTCCCCGCTCGAGATCGCCGAGGCCCACCTCGACCGCATCGCGCGGGTGAACCCGGAGCTGAACGCGTTCGTCTACCACGACGCCGACAAGGTCCGCGCCGACGCCCAGGCCCTCACCGCGGCACTCGACGGCGACGAGCCGCTCGGCCCGCTCCACGGCGTGCCGTACTCGATCAAGGAGCTCACGTCGATGGACGGGCTCCCGCTGACCTTCTGCATGATCCCGCTGAAGGACAACGTGGGCACGCGCGACGCCGCGGTGGCGCGGCGCATGCGCGAGGCCGGCGGGCTGCTTCCTCGGCAAGACGAACTCGCCCGAGAGCGGCTACTACGGCGGCACCGACAACCACCTCTTCGGGCCCACGCACAACGCCTGGGCGCAGGGGCTCACCGCCGGCGGCTCGAGCGGTGGAGCGGCTGCCGCGGTGGCCTCCGGCCTCGGTCCGCTGGCCGAGGGCAGCGACGGCGCCGGATCGGTGCGCATCCCGGCCTCGCTGAACGGCGTGGTGGGGCTGAAGCCGTCGCGTAGGGCGCATCCCGCAGACGGTGCTTGCCGGCCGCCACCACACCTGGGCCTTCCACGGCCCGATCACGCGCACCGTGGCCGAGGCCGGCCTGATGATGGACGTGGTGGCGGGCCCCGACCGCGAGGATCCGATGACGCTGCCGGACTCGAGCGGCGGCTTCGCACGCGGCCACCCGGCGGGACGTGTCGGGCCTGAGGATCGCGTGGTCGCCCGACCTCGGCTTCGGCGATCCCGACCCCGAGGTGGCAGCGATCTGCGAGCGCGCCGCGCTGGCGTTCGAGGAGCTGGGCTGCACGGTGGTGGAGGCCAACCCGGGCTGGGATGACCCGGAGGAGGCGATGTGGGAGGGCATCTGGCTGCCCGGGTTCGCGTCCGAGTGGCCGATGTTCGAGTGGGAGGAGTGGCGCGGCCAGGTGGACGACGACCTGATCGACCTGCTGCGCGAGGGCGCCGAGATGCCGGTGCTGCGCGCATCGCTCGCGAACGACTGGCGCGGCGGCATGTGGGACCAGTTCAGCGCCTTCATGGCCGATCACGACCTGCTGCTCAGCCCGACGCTGTCCCATGCGGCGTTCCCGGTGGACGAGTTCTGCCCGCCGGCGCTGAAGGACGCGCCCCTGCGCAGCCGGCTGCTGGGCTGGCTCCTCACCTATCCGTTCAACATGACCGGCACCCCCGCGATCACCGTCCCCGCGGGCGTGACCGAGGACGGCCGGCCGGTGGGCCTCCAGATCGCGGGCGGCCTGCACGCCGATCGCGAGGTGCTCCAGGCCGCGGCGTCGTTCGAGCGCGCCCGCCCCTGGGCGGATCGGTGGCCGGAGCGCTGACGGGGTAGCGCCGCCGGGCGCCGGTGGTCGACAATCGGCGCGTGGCAGAGGACCCGGAAGCCGTGGTGCGGGCGTACGTCGCGGCCTGCAACGCGGGCGACCTCGAGCGGGTGCTCGAGCAGCTCGATCCCGACTTCGAGCTGCACGAGTCGACCACCCTGCCCGGAGCGGTGTCCGCCGTCGGCCCCGAGGCCGTCAGGCGCTACCTGGAGCGCTTCGGCGCGCACTGGTCGCACTTCCACTGGGAGCCGCTCGAGCTGCGCTCGGCGGACGACCGCGTGCATATGCACGCCCGGCTCGAGCTGGAGGGACGCCGGAGCGGGATCGCGGTGACGCGCGAGTGGCATTACGTGTTCACGGTGCCGGGCCGGAAAGCTCCTCAGGCAGGACGGCTACGACGAGCGCGCCGACGCCGAGGCGGCGCTTCGAAAATAGGCCGCGCCGTGCCTACACTCCGATGGGGCTGGTGGCCGCCGCTCTCGAACGGAGGTGCGACCGGTGGCTGGAGGCAGAGCATGAGGGCCGTTCCGCGGCCGCGCAGGCCGGTGAGTCCTCTGCTACTCCGGCTCCTCTTCTTCGTCTTCCGCTACGACTACCTGCGCGACGCGTACATCCTGCGCTTCGTGGGCAAGTGGGTGGGGCCGGTGCTCAGGCCCCGCGCGCGCTAGCAGCCGTCGACGCCGCAGGTGTCGCCGCCGGTGGCGATCGGCACCGGCGGGCTGCGCCGCCCAGCCCTGGCGCAGCAGCTCGAGCAGCGCCTCGGGCGGCTGCGCGCCGGAGGCGCCGAGCGCGCGGTCGACGACGAAGGTCGGCACGGCGCGTGATGCCGAGCTGCGCGGCGGTGCGCTCGTCGTCGCGGACCTCGTCGGCGAAGCGGTCGCCGGCGAGCATGTCGCGGACCTCGTCCTCCGGGCAGCCCGACCTCGACGGCCAGGCGCGCGAGCGCGTCGTGGTCGCCGATCAGCTCGCCCTCGGTGAGGTAGGCGCGCATCAGGCGCTCCTTCATCGCGTCCTGCAGGCCGTGCGCGGCGGCGAGGTGGACGAGCCGGTGGGCGTCGAACGTGTTGCCGCTGCGCGCGATGTCGAAGCGGAAGTCGAGGCCCTCGCCGGCCGCGGTCGTCGGTCATCTGCTGCTCGCAGCTCGCGCGCCTGCTCGACGGTCATGCCGTACTTCTCGGCCAGGTGCTGCGGCGCGCTCGCCCTCGCGCTCGCGCGGCGCGACGGGATCGAGCTCGAAGCTGCGCCAGGTGACCTGCGACCTCGTCGCGGTGCTCGAACGCGGCCAGCGCGGCCTCGAAGCGGCGCTTGCCGACGTAGCACCAGGGGCAGGCGATGTCAGACCAGATCTCGACGTGCACGAGCGGCCCTTCGTTGAGGGGACAAGGAGTTTGAGCTTAGCGCCCTCAGAGCGCCCGCATCCGGTTGTCCGCGCGCGTTGTGCTCGACCTCGGCGCGGCCCAGCGCCTCCAGCACCGGCGGCACGTAGTTGGCGAAGCGCCCGCGCAGGCCCTTCTTGAGCCCGTACCAGCCGCCCACCGGGTTGTTCTCCGACGCGCGCCCACGCCTCGACCGTGCCCTCGGCGGCGGGCTTCTGCTCGTCGGCGCTGCCGAGCGGCACCCAGTCGCCGTCGGCCTTCAGCATCGCGTGCAGGTCGTCGAGCGCGCGCAGGTGGTAGCGCAGCTGGGTCTTGCCGACCTGCACCACCAGCGCGGGCGGGTCGAGCGACTCGTCGCGCCAGGCCTCGTACTCGGACTGGCCGCTCGGCGTCTTCAGCTGCCAGGGGCTATCGGGCGTTCCGTCAGGCATTGGCTGCTCCTTCGCAGGCGTTGACAAACCAGGGGAAGAGGGTGTCCCAGCCGCTGCGGTTGCGCTCGCGCCAGGCCTCGCCGCGGGCGCCCAGGCGCTCCCAGCCGCGATGGTCGATGCGTACCTCGGTGGCGGTCGTCGCCGCGCGGCACGAAGCGGATCTCGCACCTCGGTGGCGTCGGCCCGGTCGGCCCGCAGGTGCCAGAGGTACGCCAGGCGGCGCGGCGGCTCCCAGACGAGCACCTCGCCCCAGTCCTCCTCGCGGCCGGACGGGCTGCGCTCGAAGATGCGCCCGCCCACGCGCGGCTCGATCACCACCTCGAGGCCGTCGTCGCCGCTGACCGTGTGGTCGGCCGGCCACCAGAGCGAGCGTGCGCAGCGCCCAGACGTCGAAGGCGTGCTCGGCCGGGCAGGCGACCTCGAACGAGAGCTGAAGCGGCGTCCGTCACTTCGTGTTCTCCGCGGCCAGCCGGAAGCGCGCCGCGGCCTCGCCCCAGACCCGCTCGAGGTAGGCGCGCACGGCGTCGGCGCCCTCGTCGTGCAGGCGGTAGAGCCGGCGGGTGCCGCGCGCCTCGGCCACCACGAGGCCCGCGTCGGTCAGCAGGCGCAGGTGGCGAGAGACCGACGGGCGCGAGATCGGCAGCTCGTCGGCGATCTCGCGCACCGAGCGCTCGCCGCCGTGCAGCAGCTCGACGATCGCGCGCCGGTGCGGATCGCCGAGGGCGCTGAAGGGATCGCCGGCGGGCTGCATGCCCGCCAACGGTAGCTAAAAGTCAACCGTTGAGCAAATTCGACCGAACCGTCGCTCAGGCGGCCGCTCCGCCCAGGGCCGCGGTGATCTCGTCGATCGCGGCCTGCTCGGCGTCGCTGACGCTCTGGCCGTGCTCCCGATGCGCGTTCGCCACCTTCTCGGCCAGCTTCACCACGAAGCCCTTGTAGTCCTCGACCTCCTCGGGCGTCGCCTTCTGCTGCGAGCACCGCCACCGCGTCGCGCAGGTGCTGGAGGCCGGCCGCCTTCAGCTCCTCCACCGAGTGGTAATGCGTGTGATCGCGCTCCGGCTTCAGGCTCACGATCTGGTCCACCAGCTCGGTGCCGCCGGCCTCCTTGCGCGTCTCGGTGTACGCCTTCGCCATCGCGATCGACTCGCGGAAGGTCCCTCCGCGCTGCGCGGTGACGACGATGAAGCCGGCGCTGGGCGGTCCGCCCAGCACGAGCTCCCACTCCTCCTCGGTGAAATCGGCCTTGCCAGTCATGATCCGCTCCTTTCGAAAGTGCCCATGCCGGGACGTGTTTATCGTCTCGGGCCCTTTTTTGCTTCGAGCTGTCGATTTCGTCGCCCCGTTCGTCTTTAAGCGCGACCATCCCCAACAAGGAGGAAGCGATGAAGTACATGATGTTGATCAACCTCGGCCCCAAGGCGCGCGACTGGGCAGAGCCTCTCCGAGGACGAGCGCAGACGCGCTCCGCCGGCTTCCAGGCGCTCAACCAGACGCCCGGCGTCACCCCCGGCATCGGGCTGGCGCCGCCGGAGACCGCGACGACCGTGCGCGTGCAGGACGGCAAGACGCTGACCACCGACGGCCCGTACGTCGAGACCAAGGAGGCGCTCGACGGCTATCTTCATCGTTCGAGGCCGACGACCTCGACGCGGCGATCGAGGTGGCGTCGAAGGTCCCCGCGGCGAGCATGGGCGGCGCGATCGAGATCCGCCCGACGATGGAGTGGTGAGACCAGTCCTCGAGCAGGTCTTCCGCGAGCAGTGGGCGTACGTGCTCGCTGCGCTGATCGGCTTCCTCGGCGACTTCGACCTCGCCGAGGAAGCCACGCAGGAGGCGTTCGCGATCGCCGCCGAGCGCTGGCCGCGCGACGGCACGCCGGCGAGCCCCGGCGTCTGGCTGATCACGACCGCCCGCCGGCGGGCGATCGACCGCATCCGCCGCGAGCGCGTGCTGGCCGCCAAGACCCGACTGCTCGACGTGCCGCGAAGCGGCCGAGGACACCGTGGACGAGACGACATTCCCCGACGAGCGGCTGGAGCTCGTCTTCACCTGCTGCCATCCGGCGCTCGCCACCGACGCGCAGGTCGCGCTGACGCTGCGGACGCTCGGCGGCCTGACCACCGAGGAGATCGCCCGCGCGTTCCTGGTCGGCGAGGCGACGATGGCCCAGCGGCTGGTGCGGGCCAAGCGCAAGATCAAGGCCGCCGGGATCCCGTTCCGCGTGCCGCCCGACCATCTGCTGCCCGACCGGCTCGCCGCCGTGCTCGCGGTCGTCTACCTGATCTTCAACGAGGGCTACGGCGGCCGCGGCGACCTCGCCGGCCGAGGCGCTGCGGCTCGGGCGGGCGCTCGCCGAGCTGATGCCCGACGAGGCCGAGGTGCACGGGCTGCTGGCGCTGATGCTGCTCCACGACTCCCGCCGCGACGGCGCGCTTCCGCGACGGCGACCTCGTGCTGCTGGCCGACCAGGACCGCTCGCTGTGGGACGCCGACGCAGATCGAGGCAGGGCGGGCGGTGCTCGACCGCGCGCTCGCGCTGCGCGGCCACGGGCCCGTACGTCGTGCAGGCCGCGATCGCCTCGCTGCACGCCGACGAGCCGCGCGACTGGCCGCAGATCGCCGCGCTCTACGGCGAGCTCGCGCGGCTCACCGACTCGCCGGTCGTCGAGCTGAACCGGGCGGTCGCGGTCGGCGAGGCCGAGGGTCCGGAGGCCGGCCTGGAGATCGTCGATCGCCTGCGCGCTCGAGGACTACCGCTACCTGCACTCGACGCCGCGCCGAGATGCTGCGCCGCCTCGGGCGCACCGCGCGAGGCCCGCGACGCCTACCGGCGCGCGATCGCGCTCGTCCACGACGACGCCGAGCGGCGCCTGTTCGAGCGCCGGCTGGCCGAGCTGCCGGCTGGCTAGCGGACGATCGTGAAGCTGAGCGTCTGAGGGGAGGAGTGCAGCCCCGCGGCGCTGGTGGCGCCGATCGTCAGCGTGTAACGGCCCGGCCCGAGCTTCTTCGAGCGCGTGATGCGCCCCTGGAAGGAGACCTTGTTCGCGCCGGGGTGCCCGCTCATCGCCAGGGTGCCGCGCGTGAGCGTGCGCTTGCAGGCCGGCGCTTGCGGTTGCGCTTGGTCGGCTTCACACAGCGGCCCTTCACGCTGCGCCCGGCGAGCTTCTGCGTGAAGGTGAGGCCGACGCTGGCCGCTCGGTCGAGCGCGAACGAGAAGCGTGGTGCCCACCGGCGCCCGGCGCTTGCGGGCGATCGTCGCCAGCTTCTTGCCCGCGCGCCAGCTGCGATGGGACTGGGCCAGGCCGGTCATGACCGGCGCCGGCGGGCGCCAAATAGGTGAACGCATCGCCCGCCACGCTGGGGCTCGTGCCCGCCACGTCGGTGGCCTGCACGTCCACCGGACCCACCGCGTGCGCCGGCGCGGTGGCCTGGACCTGGGAGTCGGAGATCACCGCCAGGGCGCTGGCCGCCGTACCGCCGAAGGTCACGCCGGTCACGTCGGCCAGCCGCGATCCCGCGATCGTCACGGTCGTCCCGCCCGCGAGCGGTCCCGAGGAGGGGGTCACGGACGTGACCACCGGAACGCCGACCACGTCCGCGTTCACCAGCTCCTCGTCGTTCGAGATCTGGTTGGTGGGCGAGCGCGGCGTGCCGCCGTCGGCCAGCACGGGCGAGCTGAAGAAGCCGAAGGTGGAGCTGGCGGGCGCGGTGTTGGAGAACGGCACGGGAGCTCCGGCCGGGCAATCGACCCCGACGATGTCGCCGCTCTTGATCGGCACTGGGCTGGGCAGAGTGATCACGTTCGTGCCCACCGACGGCGCGGTCTGCCCCGGGCCGGTGCCGGCACCCGTGTAGCTCGAGCCACCCGCCGGGCGCAGCACGCGCAGCTTGTAGGCGAAGCTTCCGCCGGCGGCGGCCATCTTCAGCCGCCAGCGCACGATACGCCGTCGAACGGTGCGTGCAGCATGCCCGTGGCGAGCACGGTGTTCGTGAACGTTGCGAGCCCGCAGGTGGCGCTGCTCTCGGGAGTCGCCGTCAGGGCGCTGCCCACCGTGGTGGCGGCACCGGCGGCGGCGGGCAGGGCAAGCGCCACGGCCGCTGCGATCGCTGGAAGCCCCGAGCGGCTGAGTAGCACGGCGCGAGCGTACAGCCGCCCCGGCGGCGCTCAGTCGTCGGGGGTGAGGACGACGAGCTTGCCTACTGCGCGGTTGGCCTCCATGTAGCGATGGGCGTCGCGCGATCTCGTCATCGTGAAGGTGCGGTCGATGTTACGCGGTAGCGCCCGTCCTCGACGGCGTCGGATGATGTCCTGGAAGACCCGGCCATAGCTCGCGCGGTTGATACGTTGCTGCCGTAGACCGCCAGCGGGACGCCGAGTCGCGCGCCTCCGCCTGGGCCGGGCGCAGGTCCCACTCGTCCTGGAGGTAGCCGGCGACGCAGGCCCGCCCGCCGGCGGCGACCGCATGCAGCGAGTCGAGCAGCGCCGCGGCGCCGACCAGCTCGTAGAGCCGGTCACCCCGCCGGGAGCGATCTCGCGCACCCGTGCGGCGACGGCGCCGTCGTCGATCAAGACGTGATCGGCGCCGTTGGCCGCGAGCGCCGCGCGCTTGGCCTCCTGGCGCGTGGTGGCGAAGACGGTCAGCCCGCGGTCCTTGGCGATGTGATCGCGGCCATGCCCACTGACGAGGTGCCGCCATGGATGAGCAGCGAGTCTCCGGATGTGAGCTGGAGTTCCTCGAGCGAGCCCCACGCCGTGCCGAAGGTCTCCGGGATCGCCCCGAGCGTCGCCCAGTCGAGCGTCGTCTGACGGGATCACGTGCGTGGCCGGGAGCAGCGCGTACTGCTGATAGCCGCCATCGAAGGCGCGGCCCATCTCGCCCATCGCTGCCACGACGGTCTGACCGGGCTCCAGATCGCCATCGCGGGCGTCGGCGACCTCGCCGGCGCACTCGATCCCGATCACGCGCGGGAACTTGACGTTGTCGCCTGATCCGCCGCTGCGGGTGATCAGCTCGGCGCGGTTGAGGCCGAAGGCCCGCACGCGGACCAGCACCCAGCCGGGCCGCGCGGCCGGGATCGGGCGATCCTCGAGCGTCAACACGTCGGGACCGCCGGGCTGGTGAACGACGATCGCCTGCACGCCCCGCCAGGCTAGCGAGGGGGGCGTCAGGCGCCGCGTCGCAGCCACGAGCCGCTGCCGGGAGCGGCGCTGACGCGGCCGTCCTCGTAGACGGGGCGCCCGCGGACGAAGGTCGCCTCCACGCGGCCGTCGAACTCGGCCCCGTCGAACGGGCTCCACTTGGCGTTCGTCACGGAGTCGGCGGCCCCGGAACGTGTCGGCTTCCGCGCGCGTCGAAGATCGTCAGGTCGGCGTCGTAGACCCTCCGCCAGCCGGCCCTTGCGGTCGCCGAGGCCGAAGATCTCGGCCGGGCGCCAGGTCACGTACCCGAGCAGCTCGGGAGGGCGAGCTCGTGCCGCGCGCCGCCGGTGAACACCACCGGCAGCAGCGTCTCGAGCCCGGGCGCGCCGGCGGAGGCGTCCAGCATGGTGCGCTGCTTGCTCTCGAACGGCCACGAGATGTGGTCGGTGGAGATCTCGCGATGTTGCCCTCCCGCAGCTGCTCCCAGAGGCCGCGCTGCGACTCCTCGTCGCGGATCGGCGGGTTCACCTTCGCGATCGTGCCGAGCCGGGCCACGTCGGTCTCGCTCAGCCCGAGGTAGTGGGCGCAGGTCTCGCCCGACACGTCGGCGCCCATCTCGCGATAGAGCGCGATCAGCCGGAAGGTGTGGGGGAGGGTGCAGTGCGCGACGTGCAGGCGCGCCCCCGACCACAGCGCCAGCTCCAGCGCCTTCGCGGTGGCGCCGGTCTCGGACACGGGCGGGTGCGAGCGCCCGTGCTCGTAGGGATCGTTGCCCTCGGAGCTCGCGAGGATCCGCGCCAGCTCGTACTCCACGACCTCCTGCAGCTCGCTGTGGAGCACGATCGTGATGCCGCTGTCGCTGAGCCTCCCGAAGGCGTCGAGCAGGTCGCCGTCGGCGATGCGCGGGAAGCGCCGGGCGTCGTACTCGAAGAGCGAGAACTTGAACGCGCAGACGCCGCCGTCCACCAGCTCCTCGAGCACGCCGACGCCACCGGTCTTCGGCATCGTGCCGTAGAGGCCGACGTCCACCACCGCCTGGTCCCTCACCTCCTGGATCTTGGCCTCGAGGCGGGCAGCGCCCATCACCGGCGCGGCCAGGTCGTAAGGCATGTCCACGATGGTGGTCACGCCTCCGGCCGCCGCGGCCGACGTGGTGGTCTCGATGCTCTCGGTGTCGGCGCTCCCGGCGTGGACATGGGTGTCCACCAGCCCCGGCATCACGTAGCGGCCGGAGTAGTCGCGTACCTCGGCGCCCTCGGCGGTGGCGCCCGGCTCGAGCACCGCCGCGATCTTCCCGTCGCGACGCCGATCGCGCCGCCGTTCACGACCCGGTCCGCCAGCACCAGGTTGCCCTTCACGATCAGGTCGTAGGACATGGTCAGCGAGCCGCCCCGACGCCCGGCAGCGCTCGCAGGGCATTGGCGGTGGTCAGCGAGAAGAGCTCGGCGAGACTCGATCCCGCGCACCTGCGCCACCGCCCGGCCGATCGGCACGAGGTCGGCGGGCGTGCTGCGTGCGGGCTCGCGGCCGAAGTAGGGCAGCCACGGCGCGTCGGTCTCGAGCAGCAGCGCGCTGTCCGGCACCGCGCGCACGGTGTCGTGCCAGTCCTCGGCACGGTCGGGGTAGGTCACGCTGGCCCCGACCGTGAAGCCGAAGCCCAGCGCGGCGTAGTCCTCCACGTCGCCGCGAGTGCCGTCCTGGAACTGGATCAGGCCGCCGACGGCCTCCATCCCCTCCTCGCGCAGGATCCGGGTGATCGCCGAGTGCGCGCCGCGGCTGTGCAGGATCACCGGCAGCTCGAGCCTCCTGGCCAGCCGCAGCTGGTCGCGGAATACACGCTCCTGGATCGCGCGCAGCTCCGGGTCCTCGTAGGAGAGCTTCAGCCAGAGGTTGTCCACGTAGTCGAGCCCGATCTCGCCGATCGCCACCACGTTGCCGTCGGCGGCGAGCGCCTCGAGCTCGTCCAGCGGCGCCCCGTCCGGATGGTCCTGCGCCATCCAGGGGTGCAGACCCACCGCCGCGAAGACCATCTCCTCCGCCCGGGCGATGGCCACCCCGCGGGCCGAGGTGTCGCGATCCATCCCCACCGTCACGATCAGCTCCACGCCCGGCGTCCCTCGCGCCGGCCAGGACGATGGGCAGCTCTTCGTCGCTAAAGGCGTCGAGGTGACTGTGGGCGTCGACGATCACGGGTACGTGAGGATCACGGCGAGCGTCTGCTCGGGTGTCTGGTCGAGCAGCTTGAAGGCGTCGGGCGCGTTCGCGAACGGGATCCGGTGGCTGATCATCTCCTCCGGGTGCATGCTCGGCAGCAGGTCGAGCGCGGTGCGCAGCTTGCGGCCCAGGTCCCAGCGGGGCTGCAGGCCGCCGCCCGCGTAGAGCACGCTCGAGCTGACCAGCTTCAGCCGCTGCGAGTAGAACTGAGGCGCGAGCACGAGCGGGGATCTGCTTCGCGCCGTACCAGCCCACCACCGTCACGTGGCCTCGAGCGCGCAGCAGTCGATCGCGAGCTGGAGGCCGGACGGCCACGCCGCTGGCCTCGATGCTCACGTCGCTGCCGCGGCCGTCGCTGGCCTCGAGCACGGCCGCGATGGCGTCGTCGGGGTGGACGGCCACGTCCGCGCCGAGCCTCAGCGCGATGTCGCGCCGGTACTCGTACGGGTCGATGGCGACCAGCTTGCCGGCGGTGTGGCGAGCCAGCAGCATGCAGAACATCCCCACGAGGCCGAGGCCGGTGACCGCGACGACGTCGCCCAGGCGAACCGGGACGTCGAGCAGCGCGGTGAGGGCCACGTCGGCGTTGTTGCCGAGCACCCCGATCTCGGGCGGATCGAACTCCGGGATCCGGAACACCAGCTCGGGGTCGGTGGCGTCGATCGTGTAGTAGTCCTGATGCGGGTAGCGGCAGAAGACGAGCTCGCCCTCGGCGGAGCCCGATTCGCTCCCGGCGTCGATCACCCGCCCGACGCTCTGGTAGCCGTACTTCACCGGCAGGTCCCAGCGCCCCTCGCAGGTCGAGGGGGTCATCGCCTGGCCCGGCCGGCCCCAGGCCGTGGTAGAGCACCATCTCGGTGCCGCTGCTGATGCCGGAGGCGATCGCCTTCACGCGGATCTCGTGCGGGCCGGGGGTCCGGAGCCTCGGTCCGGACGAAGCTCGGCGTGGCCTGCCTCGGCGTATCCAGAGAGCCTGCGCGTCCATGTGGTCCCTTCGGCAGCGGCGGTGTCAGCGAGATGGCTGACGTCTCGGCGTGCGTCACGGCCGTCGACGGGTCCGTAGATTCGCATAGCGGCGACCCGGCCGGCAACACGACCGGCCGGTCCGGTGACCGACGCGCATCGACCCAGAGGTTCCTGCCGCGATCTGCGCGAGCTGGCCACGTTCGGCGCGCTCGATCCGGGAGTCGAGCGCCTGGCGTTCGGCGCCGCGGACCAGGCCGCCCGCGAGTGGCTGGCGGGTCGCATGCGCGACGCCGGGCTCGACACCGAGATCGACGGGATCGGCAACGTCTACGGGCGCCGCCCGGCGCGACGCGCACCGTGCTGCTGGGCTCGCACAGCGACACGGTGCCGCGCGGCGGCTGGCTCGACGGCGCGCTCGGCGTGATCGGCGGCGCTGGAGGTGCGCGCGCTCGCACGCGGAGCGCCGCGGCTCCGAGAGCGGGGTGGACGTGATCTCGTTCGCCGACGAGGAGGGCACGTTCCTCTCCACGCTCGGCAGCTCCTCGTTCTGCGGCGTGCTTCCGACGACGAGATCCGCGCCGCCCAAAGCCGAGCCGGGCAGGAGCCTGGAGGAGGCCTCGCCGCCGCCGGGTACGCCGGCCGTCCGCTGGCGCGGCTCGATCCGGCGCGCCACTGGCCTTCGTGGAGATCCACATCGAGCAGGGGCCGCGGCTCGAGGCCGAGGGCAAGCGGATCGGCGCGGTCACCGGCATCACCGGGATGCGCCGGCGCGTGGTGTCGTTCATCGGGCGCGCCGACCATGCGGGCACGACGCCGATGGCGCTGCGCCGGACGCCGGCGCGGCGCTGGTGCGCTACGCCACGTGGCGGTGGAGCGCTCTCGGCGAGCACGGCGGCCCCGACACGGTGTGGAACATCGGGCGCATCACGCTGAGCCCGGAGCGAGCAACGTGGTGCCGGGCCGCGGCGAGATCTTGACTGGAGCTGCGCGACATCGACAACGCCGTGATGGAGCGCCTCGACGGCGCCTGATGGTGGAGCTGGAGCCGCAGGTGGCCGGCGACACCGGCCGAGGTCGGCGGGACGGACGGTGGCCGCGCGCGAGTCCACGCCGACCGACCCGCGGGTCGTGGCGACCATCGAGAGCGCGGCCGCGGACTCGGCGCCCCCGTCGCTGCGCATGCCCAGCGGGGCCGGACACGACGCGCGCGTGCTCGGCTGGCAGATCCCCGTGGGCATGCTGTTCGTGCCGAGCATCGGCGGGCGCAGCCACGACGTGACCGAGAACACGTCCGACGACGATCTCGTGGCGGGGGTCGAGGTTCTGGCCGCCGCCACCGACGCCCTGCTGGGCCCGGGCGCGCTTTGACAACGGGCGGACGCACTGCTGAAGTGGCGGCCCGTGGTGGCTGACGGGGACAGCGTACGGGCCCGCCTCAGGCAGGCGGTGGACGCCGCGGACCGCGATGGGCGCGCGATCCTGCTGCCCGGCGTCTACGACGCCCTCAGCGCCCGGCTGGCGCAGGACGCGGGCTACGAGGCCATCTACGTCACCGGCGCCGGCCTGGCGAACTCGCGCCTCGGCGTGCCCGACATCGGCCTGGTGGGCTTCGACACGCTGGTCGCCCACGTCACCGCGCTGTCCGACGTGGTGGACGTTCCGCTGGTGGTGGACGCCGACACCGGCTTCGGCAACGCGCTCAACGTGACGCGCACGGTGCGCCAGCTGGAGCGCGCCGGCGCCGGCGGCGATCCAGCTCGAGGACCAGGTGTTCCCCAAGCGCTGCGGCCACTTCGAGGGCAAGGCGTTCGTCGCCAGCGAGGAGATGGTGAGCAAGATCCGCGCCGCCGCCGACGCCGCAGCGACCCGAACCTGCTGATCGTCGGACGCACCGACGCGCGCGCCACCGAGGGCCTCGAGCGGCGATCGCGCGCGCCGCTCGCCTACGGACGCGGGCGCCGACGTGATCTTCGTCGAGGCGCCCACCAGCGTGGAGGAGCTGCGCGAGGTGGGCCGGCGCGTCCCGGCCCGCAAGCTGGCGAACATGGTGGAGGGCGGCGCGACGCCGATGCTCAGCGCCGCCGAGCTGGGGAGCTCGGCTTCGCGATCGCGCTGTTCGCCAACACCGCGCTGCGCTCGGCCCAGAAGGCGGTCAGCGCCACGCTCGAGGAGCTGCTGCGCGAGGGCACCACCAGCGGGCTGCTCGACCGCATGGCCACCTGGCAGGAGCGCCAGGAGGCGGTGGGCAAGAGCGAGTACGACGAGCTGGAGCGGCGGTACTCGTCGTGAGCGAGGCGTTCGACCTCCGCCTGGCGGGCGGCATCGCCGTGCTCCCGGCGAGGGCGCGCGGCGCGCCGACGTGCTGGTCAGGGACGGGCTGATCGCCGCGGTGGTGGAGCCGGCGAGCCCGCGGAGGCCAGGGAGACCCTCGACTGCAGCGGCCTGCACGTGCTGCCCGGCGCGGTGGACCCGCACGTGCACCTCAGCCCGGACATCAGCACGCCGAAGACCCGCGAGGACGTGGAGCCCGAGACCAGGCGGCGGCGGCGGGCGGGGTCACCACGGTGCTCGTCTACCTGCTCTCGCCGCGGGCCTACGACGAGCTGCTCGAGCCCTCGAAGGCGGCGATGGACGCCCACGCGGCGATCGACTACGGCTTCCACTACTGCATCACCACGCGCGAGCAGCTCGAGCGGGTGCCCGGCCTACGTGAGCGACCACGGGGTGAGCTCGTTCAAGTACTTCATGAACTTCCGCGGCGAGGAGGGCGCGTACCTCAAGCTGCCCGGCACCGACGACGGCTTCCTGCTCGACCTGCTCGAGTCGGCCGCCGCGCAGGGCGCGATGGTGGACCCGCATGCCGAGAACATCGAGCTGGTCTGGCGACTGCGCGAGCGCGGGCCGGGGGTGGACGCGGACGCCGCGCCGCTCGAGGCCTGGGACCGGCTGCGGCCGGGCTACGTGGAGGCCGAGGCGCTCGGCCGCGCCGCCTACCTCGCACAGGTGGCCGGGCGCGAGCGTGTACGCGGTCCACACCACCAACGCGGACTCGCTGCGCCTGCTCGAGCAGGCGCGCGAGCGTTATCCCGGGTCTATCGTGAGACCTGCCCGCACTACCTACGCTCGGCACCGACAGCGGGATCGGCACCTACGGCAAGGTGAACCCGCCGCTGCGGCAGCCCGGCGGATCGCGAGGCGCTCTGGGAGGCGATCGCGTCGGGCCTCGTGGACACGATCGGCTCGGATCACGTGCCGCGCCACCGCCAGTTCAAGGAGCAGCCGCTGATGAAGGCGTCGGCGGGCTTCCCCGGCCTTCAGACCCTGCTGCCGTGATGCTCAGCGAGGGTCATCTCCAGCGCGGCATCGCGCTCGAGCGGATCGTGGACCTGGTGTCCACGCGCCCGGCCGAGCTGTTCGGCCTGGGGGAGCGCAAGGGGGCGATCAGGCCGGGCGCGGACGCCGACCTGGTGGTGGTGGACCTCGCGGCGCCGTCGCGCATCGAGGCGGCCACACAGCTCAGCGGCGCCGAGTACACGCCCTGGGACGGCCACCCGTGGGCGTCACGATCGGCGACACGCTCGTGCGCGGGGAGTTCGCCTTCCGGGACGGCCAGATCGTGCCGGGCGCGCGGCCAGCTTCCTCGAGCGCCCGTCGAGCGGCGCCGGGGCGCCGGGGGCGGCGAGATGAGCGACAAGCCCTGGGCCGGGGTGATCGGGCCGGAGGACGAGCGCCGCTACGAGCTGGCCGGCTTCGGCGGCCCGTCGGGCTTCGGCGAGCGGCCGGCGCTGCTCGTGATCGACGTGCAGTACCGCACGCTCGGGGACTCGCCCAAGCCGTTCGAGGAGGCGGTGAAGGACTACCCCACGGCGGGGGGCGAGGTGGCCTGGGCGGCGCTCCCGCAAATCGAGCGGCTGGTGGCCACCTTCAGGGAGCTCGACCTGCCGATCCTCTATCCGCACGTGGCCCCGAAGCTCGAGTTCGACCACGGCACGCTCGGCGCGAAGGTCCCGTCGATCCTCACCGTGGCCGAGCGGGGCTACGTGATCCCGGACTCGATCGCGCCGCGCCCGCAGGACGTGCTGCTCCCCAAGCGCCATCCCAGCGCCTTCTTCGGCACCCCGCTCGCCAGCTATCTGATCGAGCGCGGAGCGGACACGCTGGTGGTCACCGGCACCTCCACGAGCGGCTGCATCCGCGCGAGCGTGGTGGACGGGTTCGCCTACAACTTCCGCGTCGGTGGTGCCACACGACGCGGTGTGGGACCGCACCCCCACCGTGCACAAGGTCAACCTCTTCGACATGGCGCAGAAGTACGCGGACGTGACCTCCACGGACGAGCTGGACGCCGAGCTCCGCCGCCGTCACGCCTGAACCTCCACGCCCGCGAGCGCCGGGCGCCGGAGAACCGCTGCAGTTCTGCAAACGGCTGGTGGGCGCGCGCCGAAGTGGGTATTGCGAGAGAGCCGTCATAACCAGGGGAAAGCCCGCCGGGGTGGCGGGCGAGATCCCAACCAAGCCGGGGCTCGCCGCGGCTCGATTTTTCAAATCACTAGACAGCCCGGCAGGGGGCAGCTCAGGTCGAAGGGTCCGCGGGAGGCGGCGGGCCTGAGCCACCCGTCGTCGCGGGGCAGGGGGAGCATCAGGATGCGTGCTATCGGCACACCCGGCGTCAATGCCGGATTGCAAGGAAGCAAGTCGGTCGCCCGGAGGTGCGCGGCCGCCGCGCTCGGGCTGCATGGCCCTGTGGGCCGTTCTCGGAGCATCGGGGGCGCAGGCCGCGACGAACGCGTGCCGCGGCTCGGCCGCCAGGGTCACGGTGGGTTCGTCGATCGTCTCCGAGCCGGCCGTCGCGAACTCGCCGGGATCGCCGTGTGCGACGGGCAGCCAGCAGGTCGCGGCCGTTCAGCCGGCAGGAGGACTCACCCTGAGCGACCCGAAGGCCGACACCCGAACCGCAGCCGGCGTGATCGCGGCGAGCTCCAGCGTGGACAGTGCCAACCTCGGCGCCGTGCCGGTGTCGGTGGGGCACGTCGACGTCAGCCAGACCGTGAGCTGCGCGGGCGGCAAGTCGGTCAGCTCCGGCTCGTCCACGGTGGACGGGCTGACGATCGCCGGCAACCCGATCAACCTGATCGCGGGCAGGAGCGTGGACATGACGATCGCGGGCGTTCGCGTGCGCACCAACCAGCTCAGCGGCGCCACGCGCCAGGCGCTCGTGCTCGACGTGGGCGACACCGAGGTCGTGCTCGGCGAGGCCACGGCAAGCGGCGATGCCTGCTCGACCGTGGGTGACAGCTCGAACGGCGGGGGCGCCCAGATCTGCCCGCCGGGCTCGACCTACAACGTGCCGACCGACGAGTGCGTGATCGTCTCCAGCTCGGGTAGCAGCGGCAGCGGCGGCGAGTCGCTGATCGTCGTCGGGCGGCCCTACAGCGGGCCGAGCGGCGGCAGCGTGATGTCGCTGGGTGAGGCTCGTTCGCTCGCGCGCAGCGGCAAGCTCGCCCAAGAGCTCGTGCCTCAAGGGGAAGGGACCGAAGTTCGTGATCCTCGGGACCAGCCACCGCAACCACATACGGGGACCAACCACAACGACCGCATCCTCGGCCTTGGCGCCGCGGATCAGATCGACGCCGGACGCGGCAACGACTGCGTGGACGGCGGCACGGGATCCGACCTGCTCGACGGGCGGCGAGGGGAACGACCGCCTCTACGGCGAGGCCGGCAACGACCCCTCTACGGCAGCTCGGGCAGCGACCGCATGTGGGGCAACAACGGCAACGACGCGATCAACACCGGCTACGGCCGTGACCGCGTCTGGGCCGGAGCCGGCAACGACCTCGTCAACGCCGCAACGGCGGGCCCCGCGTCCGTGATCCGGGCGGATCCGGCCGGGACAGTCCGGATCAACCACAACGAGCGCCGCCACGTCCACAGCGCGGAGCGGGTCTACACGATCAGTAGCCGCGACGGAAACGCGGGCAGTACCGCTGCCGGTCGGCATCTGTCGGCCGGCAGCGCTCGCTCTAAGGGTTCCGAGCGGTGACGATCCAGGTGGAGGCGGGACCGCGGACGCCGTCGGCGCCCTCGAAGTCCGCCAGCACCTCACGGATCTCACGCTCCAGCGTCGGCTTGATCTCGTTCGCGTTCTCGCCGCTCAGGCGGATCAGCTCTGCGGCGGGCCCGAGCGCCATGGTCACGGCCACGGCTGGTCGAGGTCGCTGCCGACCTTCAGCGGGATGTCGCAGCGTGTGAAGGTCGGCTCCTCGAACCCGGCAATCAACAGCTGCTCGCTCACCGTGTCGGGGTCGGCCATCGAGAAGGCCCCGGTCCACAGCGAGGCTCGTCCGTCTCCTCTGGCTCCTCGAGGTAGCGGTCCACCACCTGCTCGGCGCGATACAGCCACTCGTTGTCGATCTTGCGCCGCCACACCACCGCGCAGAGCAGGGCGCCCGGCGCGAGCGCGGAGCGGATGTTGCGAAACGCGGCCACCGGGTTGGCGAAGAACATCACGCCCATCACGCGAGAAGGCGTGATCGAAGGGGCCGGGCAGGTCCATCACCTGCACGTCGCCCGCCAGGAACTCGACGTTCTTCGCGCCCGCCTCGCTCGCCTCTTGCACGGCCGCGCCACGAACGGCTCCGACGGCCCCGCCCACCGCGCTCCCAGCGGGACCGACGAGGTGGGCGAGCTGCTGGGTCGTGTCGCCAAATCCGCAGCCGATGTCGAGCACTCGGGCGCCGGGCGCCGGGGGATGGGGACTGCATCGCCGCGTCGCCGAAGGCGGCCAGGCCCGCCACCACGACCTCGCGGTACTGGACGAAGCGGTCGAACAGAACGCCGCTCCAGGCTTCTGGTGGCCTCTTCGTTCTCGACCGCCACGGGGGTGATGCGGGTGGGAGAGTTCATGTGGCGATCCTGGCCCCGGGACCGGGCCGTCGTGGAACTGCGAGTAGTCGCCGGCGTCCCACGCCTCGCGGAGCCCCGGTGCTCAGGTCCCAGTCCGGGCCGGAACTCGCGCGTCGCGTCGCGCAGGTCGTGCCACAGGTCGTCGATCGACGGCCGGCCCCAGAACCAGTAGCCGTTGTAGACGTGTGCACGACGAGCCCGGGCTTCAGCACGAGCGTGTGCGGGATCATCGGGTCGTGGTCGGGGTCGGTGTACTCCTGGATGTCGAGGTCCTTCTGCACCGTGCGCCCGGGGTCCGCGAGGAACGGCCACTGCGCGCCGACCGAGGCGCGGAACTCCTGCGACGTGTGATGGTCGTCGGTCGAGATCGTGACGATCTGGGTGTAGGCCACGGCGATCTTCGGATGGAACGCTGCGAGCTCGAGATGCTGCTGATGCTCCTTCGGGCAGTAGTGGCCGCGCGCGAGGGTGAGGATCATCGGGTCGTCGCCCTGGATCTCGCTGAGCTTGCGGAGCGTCTGCGTGTGGTCGGGCAGCTCGTAGTCGGGGAACGTCGCCGCCGGGCGATGTCTGGACGCATGGGGGCTCCTTCGTGCTCCTGACTGCGAAAGTGCGATGCGCGACCGGGCTGGGCCGAATGAGCTAGACAGTGGTCGACGGCCGACACAACGATGGAGGCCGAGATGGAGCGTGCCCAGGGACAACCGGAGCCGCCGGTGGACCCGAAGGCTCGAGGTCGTGGTCCTGCCGGTCTCCGACGTCGATCGGGCGAAGGAGCTTCTACGAGGCGCTGGGGTGGCGGCTCGACGCCGACTTCGCCGTCGACGACGGCTTCCGCGTCGTGCAGCTCACGCCGCCGGGCTCGGCCTGCTCGATCACTTCGGCACGGGCATCACGTCGGCCGCGCCGGGCTCGGCGCAGGGCCTGCAGCTGATCGTCTCCGACATCGACGCGGCGCGCGAGGAGCTCGTCGGCGCGCGGCGTCGACGTCAGCGAGGTCGTTCCACGACGCGACGGCGGCGATCTTCCACCCGGGACGGGCGGCCGGTCCGAGCCGACTACGGCTCGTTCGTCGCGTTCAGCGACCCGGACGGCAACGGCTGGCTCTCCAGGAGATCACGACGCGGCTGCCGGGCCGCGTTCGAGACCGTCGCTTCACGCGACCTCGCGGACGCGCTCCGGCTGGCTGCCGTCGCACGGCGAGCACGAGAAGCGCACCGGCGAGCCGACGCGAACTGGCCCGACTGGTACGCCGTACATGGTCGGAGCAGCGGGACGGAGCTGCCGCATGAGCGACTACGACGTGATCGTGCTCGGCGGCGGCTCGCCGGGCGAGCACTGCGCCGGCGCGCTCGCCGAGGGCGGCCTGCGCGTCGCGGTCGTCGAGCGCGAGCTGGTCGGCGGCGAGTGCTCCTACTGGGCGTGCATCCCGTCCAAGACGCTGCTGCGGCCCGGCGAGGCGGTGCACGCGCGCGCGCGAGGCGGCGGCGACGCGCGGAGGTCGACGTCGAGGCGGCGCTCGCCTGGCGCGACTTCATGGTCTCGGACTACTCCGACGCCGGCCAGGAGCGCTGGCTCGCCGACAACGGCATCGACCTGCTGCGCGGCAGCGGCCGGCTCGCCGGCACCGGGGTGGTCGAGGTCGACGGCGTGCGCCACACCGCCGACCACGTCGTGCTCGCGAACGGCGCCGATCCGGTCGTGCCGCCGGTCCCGGGCCTGCGCGAGCTCGACGGCGTCTGGACCAACCGCGAGGTGACCGGCATGAAGGCCGTCCCGCGGCGGCTGCTGATCCTCGGCGGCGGGCCGGTCGGCGTCGAGATGGCGCAGGCCGTGCGCCGCCTCGGCGGCGAGGTGGCGATCGTCGACAGGGCCGAGCACGTGCTCGGCGCGCGAGCCGGCGCCGCTCGGCGAGGCGCTCGGCGAGGTGCTGCGCCGCGACGGCATCGAGCTCGTGCTGTCGGCGTCCAGCGCGACGGCCGCGCGGCGCGACGGCGACGACTTCGTCCTCGAGCTCGACGACGGCCGCGAGCTGCGCGGCGACCGGCTGCTCGTCGCCACCGGCCGGCGCCCGCGCGTCAGCGGCATCGGCCTGGAGACCGTCGGCGTCGAGCCCGACGCCGCACGGCGTTCCGGTCGACGCGCACCTGCGCGCGGGCGAGCGGCCTGTGGGCGATCGGCGACGTCACCGGCATCTGGCCGCTGACCCACGTCGGCAAGTACCAGGGCGAGGTCGTCGCCGCCAACATCCTCGGCGAGCCGCGCGAGGCCAACTACGAGGCCGTGCCGCGCGTCGTCTACACCGACCCGCAGGCCGCGGCGGTCGGCGCGGCCGAGGCGCGCTTCAGCGCGACGGTCGCGATCTGCCGGAGGTCGCCAAGACGGCGACCTACACGCGCGCCTACGCCGAGAGCAACGGCTTCCTGACGCTGCTCAGCGACGGCGAGCGGCTGACCGGCGCCTACGCGCTCGGGCCGGAGGCCGGCGAGTGGCTGCAGCAGGCGACGCTGGCGATCCGCGCCCGCGTCCCGCTCGACGTGCTGCGGGACACGATCCAGCCGTTCCCGACGTTCTCGGAGATCTACGTCGGCGGCGCTGAAGGCGCTGCGCGGCGAGATCGCGGCGGCGGACGCACCGGTCGGCGCGGACCGAGCGTGGCGATCGCCACCGACGCGCGCCGCGAGCCGGAGCTGCTCGGCCAGACCGTCGTCGTGATCGGCGGCAGCGCCGGCATCGGGCTCGAGACGGCCCGGCGAGCCCGCGCCGAGGGGGCCGAGGTGGTCCTCACCGGCCGCGATCCCGAGCGCCTGCGAGCGCGCCGCGCTCGAGCGTCGGCGCGCGCAGCACCGCGGCGTTCGACGCCACCGATCCGGCCGCGCTCGAGCGGTTCTTCGAGGACCTGCCGGCAGCCGATCGACCACGTGATGGTCACGGCCGGCGGCCCGCACTACGCGCCGCCTGGCCGACATGGACTTCGAGCAGGCGCGCCGACGCCCTCGACGAGCACCTCTTGCTGGCGCTCCAGGTCGCCCGCAACGCCGCCGGCAAGGTGCGACCCGGCGGCACGCTGCTGTTCATGGGCGGCACCGGCGGCCGCCGCCCGGGCGTCGGCCTCGGCGATCGCGTCGACCGTCACCGCCGCGCTGCCCGCCCTCACCGCCAACCTGGCGCTCGAGCTCGCGCCGGTCCGGGTCAACCTGATCGCCGCCGGCTTCGTCGACACGCCGCTGTCGGCGTCGCTGCTCGGCGATCAGCTCGACGAGCGCCGCGACCAGCTGCGCGCGACGCTCCCCATCGGGCGCGTGGTCGGGCCCGGCCGACGTCGCCGCGCTCGCCGTGCACCTCATGACCAACACCGCGCTGACCGGCGCGACCTACGACATCGACGGCGGCCAGCAGCTCGTCTCCTGGTAGAGACCTGGCCGGCTGACATGCCCCGGCGCCGCGGAAGGTCGCGATCGTCACCGGCGCCTCGCAGGGCATCGGCGCGGGCCTCGCGGCCGCGTTCCGTCGCGCCGGGTACGCCGTCGTCGGCCACCTCGCGCTCGATCCCGCCTCCGACGACGCCCGACCTCCTCACGGTGCAGGGCGACATCGCCCAGGCCGAGACCGCGCAGCGCGTGGTCGGGCAGGCGCTCGACCGCTTCGGGCGGATCGACAGCCTGGTCAACAACGCCGGCATCTTCATCGGCAAGCCGTTCACCGAGTACACGCCGGACGACTTCGCCGCGATCACCGCGGTCAATCTCGCCGGCTTCTTCCACATCACCCAGCGCGCGATCCGGCAGATGGTCGACCAGGGCGGGGGCCACGTCGTGAACATCACCACCAGCCTCGTCGACCACGCCGAGCAGCGAGTCGCCGTCGGCGCTCACGTCGCTGACCAAGGGCGGACTCGCCGCCGTCACCCGCTCGCTGGCGATCGAGTACGCGTCGCGCGGCGTGCGCGTCAACGCGGTCGCGCTCGGGGTCATCAGGACCCCGGCGCACGACGCCGCCTCCTACGAGGGCATGGCCGGCCTTCACCCACTCGGCCGGCTCGGCGAGGTCAGCGACGTGGTCGACGGGATCCTCTACCTCGAGGGCGCCACGTTCGTCACCGGCGAGATCCTGCACATCGACGGCGGGCAGGCCGCCGGGCACTGACGCGCGCCGGCGCGGTTTAGAGCGGCGGGTCGGCGTCGTCGTAGATCCGCGCGGCGGCGAGCTTGCCGCTCTCGCCACGCACGTAGACGGCCACCCCGGCTTCCGGCGGCAGCTCGGTCTTGCCCCAGCGCACGACGTTGTACTCCAGCGCGCACGCGCGGCCGTCGTCGGTGACGGAGCAGTGCTCCAGCGGGATGCCGCCGCCGTTCGAGAACAACAGCTCGTAGAACGCGCGCAGGCCGTCGGGGCCTCGGTGGATGTGCTCGCCACCCGCGGGCTCCCGGGCGTAGCCGTCGGGCTCGAACGCCGACACGATCGCCTCGACGTCGCCGGCCGCGAGCGCGCGCTGGTACTCGGCCACGACGTCCGGCTCGCGCAGCTCCGGATCCGGCTGCAGCAGCGGCGGGCGGTTCGCGTGGCGACCGTTCAGCGGCCAGCCGCTGAAGTAGATCCGCACCTCGCCGACCCGCCCGTCGGGCAGGCGGTCGGCGACGACCGCGACGGGCAGATCGACTCGCCCGTCCTCACCGTCGAGATGCAGGACCACCTCCTCGAAGCCGCGCTGGTCGGTGACGACGCGCTCGACGTCCTCGATCGAGACGTTGCGTTGCGCGAGCCAGTGGTTGGTTTCGGCGATAAAGGCCTCGAACGCCCGCGCGCCCTTGATCCGTCCTCGTACCGGGTGGTGCAGCTCGGGCTCGCCGGCGAACGACTCGATCAGCGCGTCGGTCTCCCCGGTCATCAGGCCGGCGAAGTACGGGACCGGTCTCGCTGTTCGCGCTGCTGCTCGTCCTCCAGCCGTGCCAGCACGGGGGCGGAGAACAGCTCGGGAACCCAGGGCACGCGTGAAGCTTTCCAGAAGTCTCAGTGGGCGTAGAACTCGACGAGATAGCCGTCGGGATCGGCGACCTGGACGCGCACGAAGCGGCCGTCGTCCTGCCACTCGATCTCGGTCACACCCGCCGCGCGGAAGCGCTCACGCGCGGCCCGCACCGCCTCCTCCGCAACCCGAAACCCGAAGTGGTTCGTGTGGGGAAGGCCGGCGGCGACAGGCTCGCCCTGCGAGAGCGCCAGCTCCGATCCGTCGCCCGACCCCAGGATCAGCCGCTCGTCGTCCTCATGGACCCGCTGGGTCAGGCCGAAGTGCTCGCCGTAGAACGCGGCCGACCGCTCCCGATCGGCGACCGTCAAGGCCACGTGGTTGAGCGGCATCTACGAGCTCCCTTGGCGTCGCTCAGCGACCGGATCTCCTGCGTGAGCTTCAGGATCTGCTTGCGAGAGGTCCAGCAGCTCGTCGTTCTGCGAGTCCTCCTCCTGCACCGTCTTCCACTGCGCGTCGGCGATCACCTGGCGCTTCGCGTCCGCGCGGTTCTGGCTGATCATCACGAACGTCGACAGGAAGATCGCCTCGAGCGAGACGATCATCGTCAACAGGCCGAACGGGTACTTCTCGACGCCGAAGCCGATCCAGCATCCGAACCAGACGATGTGGATGTAGACGAACAGCATCGAGCCCGAGAACGTCGTGATGTGGTCCGCGACCCGGTTCTGCGCGTTCTCGGCCCGCTTCTCGGCATGCTTCATCAGCGCCGGGTTCACGGGGGGCGGAAGCCTGTTGGGCACCAACACGGGCCCGATCCGGTGAAAGAGGGCGTGGGCAGGCCCCTTCCGGCCGCCTCCGTTGGCAGAGGTCTCGCTCGACACTGGTGCTCCCTTCGCGGTTGGTCGTGTCCAATTATCTGTCCCCGCGGAAGCGCGCCCGCCTGGAAGGAAACGGTCTCGGTCGGCGTCTTGGGTGTGACATTGAAACTCCACGCCCTCACCACCGGAGCAGTGCGCGTCAAGCACAGCTTCCTGTTCCCCAGCCCCGGCCCGCGGCGTCAGCTGGACCTGTTCATGCCGGGCGCGTTCTCGGACCCGCTGCCGATCCACTGCTGGGCGATCGAGCACGCGGGAGTGCTGCGGCTCGTGGACACCGGTGAGACCGCGTCGGCGCGGAACGTGCCATTCGCGCGGATGGAGGTCACCCGCGAGCAGGAGCTCCCAGCCGCGATGGCCGCGGCAGGTCTCAAGCTCGACGATGTCTCCGAGGTGGTGCTCACCCATGCCCATGGCGACCACATCGACGGGCTGGTCCACGTACGCGGGCGGGTACTGATCAACGAGCCCGAGCTGCGGTTCCTCGGGTCGCCGATGGCGCGGGTGATGCGTCGTGTCTTGCGTCAGCCGCTGCCGCCAGGGTTCGCTCCCGAACCGGTCCTGCTCGACGGCGGGCCATTCGGGGCGTTTCCTCGAAGCCGGGACCTCAGCGGTGACGGACGGATCGTTGCCGTCGAGACCCCCGGGCACACGCCGGGTCACGTTTCGGTGATCTGCGTCGACGACTCAGGCCGCCACGTGATGCTCGCCGGTGACGCGACCTACACGCTCGAACAGCTTCACGCCCGACGCGCTGACGCAATCGGACCCGACCCCAAGGTCCACATCGCGACGCTGGAGACGATCCTGGCGCACTGCGCGCAGCACCCGACGGTCTACCTGCCCTCCCACGACCCCGGCTCAGAGCGCGGTTCGCGGCCGGGACCACCGTCGACGTCGCCGGACTCGCGAACAGCGCCAGTTAGCGCACCACGCGGTGGCGGAGGTAGACGACCTGAGCTGAAGGTGTGGGTCTCGACGAGTTCCAGGTCCACCCGATGCTCGCTCCGAGGGAAGAACGGGATGCCGCCGCCCACCAGCACCGGGTAGACCATCGCCCGATACTCGTCGATCAGGCCCAACGCCGCCGCTTCGGCGGCGAGCGCGGCGCCGCCGATCGCGATCTCGCCCGCCGTTGGCTCGGCACGCAGCCGCTCGATCTCCTCCTCGATGCCGTCGGAAGCCAGGCGGGCATTGCCTTGCACCGCGGACAGCGTCGTGGAGAACACCACCTTGGGCAACTGCTTCCACAGCGCGGCCCACTCGAGCATCGAGTCGTCGAGCGACGGATCCTGGTCGGCGGTCTCCCAGTACAGCATCGTCTCGTACAGCCGTCGGCCCATCAGATGGGTGCCGACCCCTCGGATCTCGTCGGTGACGAAGCGAAAGACCTCCTCGTCGGGCGCCGCCCAATCAAACTCGCCGTCCGGCCCGACGATGTAGCCGTCAAGTGAGACGCCCATCGAATACGTCACGTCGCGCACGAGAATCCTCCTCGGTAGCCGCTCCGACCGTACGGTGTCCGGCATGGCCTCACTGGTCCTGAAGATGTCCGTCTCGCTCGACGGCTTCGTCGCACCAATCGACGGGAGCAGCGACTGGGTCGCCGCGGGACGCTCCGATGACGGCGCCCAGTTGGGCCCTCGAGACCGTGAGCAATGCGGGTGCGCACCTCATGGGTGCCGCCACCTATACGGGGTGGGCCGGCTATTGGCCGAGTGCCTCGGGGCGGTTCGCAAAGCCGATGAACGAGATACCCAAGGTCGTGTTCTCGGACTCGCTTGTGTCCGCCGACTGGGGGGAGACGACGATCGTCACCGGGGATCTGGCCAACGCCGTCACGCGACTCAAGCAGGAGCGCTCCGACGGATACCTGCTCGCCCAGGGCGGCGTGCGGTTCGCCCGGTCGCTGGTCAAGACCGGCTTGATTGACGAGTACCGCCTCGTTGTCCATCCGGTCATGCTCGGCGCGGGCGAGCGGCTCTTCGTGGCAGGAATCGCCATCCAGCCGATGAGCACCACCGTCTTCAGCGGTGGAGCCGTCGCCCACGTCTTCGCGGCGCACGCGTGATCGACCCCGAACGCTCCTCATCGCGCTCTGTACTGTGTTGCGCTCCATCTACCTGGGGGAGTCACCTTGCCAGAGGCGCTCACTACCGAGGACCTCGATCTCTTGGCCAGTTTGGCCGGCCTGACCGTG
>CAWCGC010000018.1:0-363186 GCA_963794765.1 Bryobacteraceae bacterium
AATTCTGGATCCACGCGGACTGTTTGAGCGTCTGTTCGGCGACGGCACGGTTCTGAGTCCCCAGGCTAGACTGGCGCAGGCGAAAGAACGCCGGAGCATTCTCGATTTCGTTCTTGGCGACACTCAGAAGCTAAAGGGCGACCTGGGTCCGACAGACAAGCGCAAGCTCGATGAATATCTGTCTTCCATTCGAGAGGTGGAACGACAGATTGAAAAGGCTGCAAACGATAATTCCCAGATCGATCCAAAGATGGAAAAGCCGTACGGCGTTCCGGCAGACTTCGCCGAGCACTTCCGGCTGATGACGGACATGGTCACGATTGCATTCCAGGCCGATCTGACTCGTGTGCTCACCTTCCTGGTCACTCGCGAGGGCACCTCGCGCGCCTACCGTGAACTGGGGATTCCGGACGGTCACCATCCGCTGACGCACCATCAGGGCAAGGCGGAGTTGATGGAGAAGGTTCGAAAGATCAACGAGTATCACACGGCTCAGCTGGCTGCCTGGCTGACGAAACTCAAGTCGATCAAAGAAGGCGACAGCAATCTGCTGGACAACAGCATGATCGTTTACGGTGCCGGACTTTCGGACGGCAACCGTCATACCCACGAAGATCTGCCGACGATGGTGGCCGGCAAAGGCGGCGGTTACTTCAAAACCGGCAGGCGAATTGTGACTCGGCGCGAGACGCCAATGTGCAACCTGTTCCTTACAATGATGGATCGCATGGGCCTAAAGATGGAGTCCTTTGGGGACGCCACGGGACATCTGGAAGGACTTGACCTGGCGTAGGAGCCGCTACGATGCGATTCACGGCTGTCGTCCTTCTGCTTGCGGGACTCGCGCTTGCTCCGGCAACCGCGCAACTGGTGCGCGACACGGATTTTACGGGCGTCTGGAAGCTGGAAGTCCCGGGCGCGGACGCAAAGGCGGAGACCCTGCTTGATATAAAGATGAAAGGTCACGACGTAACCGGAAAGCTGAAAACGCCAACCGGGGAGTTCGCGATCGAAAACGGGTACGCCGAGGGCCAGGACCTCTTCTTCAATGTCGTCATTGAGCGTGATGAGTACAAGCTGAAAACCACGTACCGTGGGCACCTGTTCAGCGAGGAGATTCAGTTTACCGTCGAAGCTGGCGAGCGCACGTTGCAGGTAATCGCGCGAAAGGCTTCGCAGAGCTGACACGATCCAGCGTCGGACACGAGACGGTTCCTCGTGTCGCGATCATATTAGATTTTCGATTTTCGGTAAGAACGCGCTGATTGGAATCAGACGCTTCAATCAAGTGGAATGCCCCGCGTTAAGTAGACTTGACGCGAGTGGTACGTTGCGATTCTCGCGTTAGTGAAAGCCGCAGAAACCGATTCGTTTTCCGGCCTCGGTCTTGACGAAATCCCTTGCTGTCCTCCGCAAAACGTCTTCAATAGTCTGTCCGCCTCAGCACGTAACGCGTGACTAATCTATTCCTCCAGAACCACGCGCTTCGCCCGCGACTTCGTTGAAGTCGGATCGCGGCTGGAATCAGCCGGCGAGGAGTTCACAATGGCAGTTTGGCCTCGCTATTACTCCTGTATCCATTCGCAGCACCTTCAGGTATACTGCCGGTCATTACGACTTGCCGGCGCGATCGCCATACTCCCAGTCGTATGGCACACCCGTTTCACCGAGGATGAAGCGAACAAGTCTGCTGAAGCCGGCCTCAGATCGAACATCGTTCGAGAGAATCACCACGCAACGCTGCCCCGTCTCGATGCATACCATCGTGTTCGCCGTCTGGCCGTCATGGCCACCCTTGAAAAAGCCATGCCCTTGCGGACCGTCGAAGACCACGACACCCAGGCCGGCATACAGATCCTTGCGCTGTTTGGCATGAGGCAGGTCCGCGCCGAAAACGGGGAACTGATGTGCGGTCCCGATATGCAGTTGCGGCTTTGTCATCTCGGCGCGAGAGGACAGGCTGAGGCCATCGCCGCGCACCAGCGCAGCCGCGAATTTGGCCATATCCGAGATCGTCGTATCCATCGACCCGGCCGCACGAACCTTGCTGCGGTCGTCATGCTTCTGCGCCTCACCACGATCATCCCATCCGTCGGCAAGATTCGTCGCGAAATCGTCCCGCCACACCAGGCTTGTCCTCGTCATCCCGAGGCGATCGAAATCAGCCTGCGTAAGGTGACCAACATCCAGCCCCAAACCTCGTGCCGTGCTGCCGTGCTCGATGACAAACTGCAGCAGAATGAGACCTTCACCCGAGTAGCTGTAACGGGTCCCGGGTTCGAAGTGAATGCGCAGCTTCTGGTCGGGTTCGGAAAACCAAAAATTGTGAAACCCGGTTGAGTGGGTCAGGCACATTCGAGGTGTGATCTTTGCCCAGCGTGAATCTTCGGACAGATGCTTGTATGGGCCGTATTTATCCGGGAACACCGGGTCTGGCGGATAGCTCGGCAGCGGGTTGTCGAGGTAGTCCCTGAGCGGCGTGTCCAGATTGAGCTTGCCACGATCCACCAATCTCATCACTGCGTATGCAAAGACAGTTTTAGTCAGAGAGGCGCCGTACATGACAGTGTCGGTGGTCAGTGGCTGCCCGTCTTTATTGCGTAAGCCGTATGCGCGGACATGTCCGACGTTGCCCCCGTCTATGACGGCAAGGGCTATGCCGTTCGCGTGGGTTCCGCTCATAATCCTGCTGACCTCAGCATCAATGGCAGCGTCGCTGGGCACTGGAGGTCGCGTGGGGGCTGCCGAAAAACTGGTACAAAAGCAAACAACAGCAAAGACCTGAACCAGGTTCCTGAACATTCCGACTGTCACCCTCGCTTACAACTGAATGGTATCCGGTCGTGATCTCGGCTCGAATGCACATTTGACATTAACAGAGCTCGGGTACATCGGGCTGGACCGCGGAAGACGCCCTCGTCTCAAAGGCTGCCTGAATTAGAATTCCTGATGGACCAGGACGCATTCCAGGCTACGCTATACTACGCATTTTCTTCTGCCCATTTTCTCCGAGCATGAATTCTGAATCCCGAAGATCGGAAGCTTGCCGTATGTCCACCCCTTGCAACGTATCCCCAAACAGACACCGCGGTGTTCACCACCACACTCGTTACCGGGGCTGCTGGGCGGGAGCCGGGCTCCGAAAGCTTGCAATGCTTTCTCTTCTCGGTGCACCGTTGAATGCGCAGGTGACGGTCGATATGTCCCAGTACGACTACGAGCGTACGGGAGCCAATCTTCAGGAGTGGATTCTTGACCCATCGAACGTGAATGCCGCAAGCTTCGGCAAGTTGTTCTCCAGAAAAGTAGATGCAAGTGTCTATGCACTTCCGCTGCTCATTCCGAACCTGAAGATCGCGGGAGAACGCCGAAATGTGCTTTTCGTCGCTACGATGGCAAACACCGTTTACGCATTTGACGCTGATAATCCGGCGCGAAGCGAGCCCTACTGGTCAAAGAATCTGGGAACACCGGCTCCGGGTGACAGTTGGATCGGCCCGATCTACCACGGCATCCTCTCGACACCCTTTATCGATGTGTCCAGCGGGACGCTCTACACCGTCACAATGCAACGTAAGGGCAAGGACTCTAACCTGTTTGTGCACGCGCTGGACATCCACGACGGGACGCCGAAGTATAACTCGCCGCAGCTTTTGTCGTTTCCATTCGCCGGGGCGGAAACTCTCACGAACGTCAAGGGTGCAATCCAGCGAGTCGGGCTGTTGATGAGAGATGACGTCTTGTACATTGCTTTCGCTAATATCGTGCCCGATCCACAGGACCAGCACTGGTCACAGGAAGGGTTCGTTCAGAGTTTCAATGCGCGCGATCTCAGGCAGCGTCTCGCCGTTTTCCAGAGTACGCCCACAGGACGAAAGGGCGGGATTTGGCAAGCCGGCCGTGGCATTGCCAGCGACCGCGCGGGCAACATATATATAGCCACTGCAGGCGGCAGCTATGACGGAATCACGAATTTCGGAAGCAGCGTTTTAAAGTTTGCACCGCGCTTTCTGAAGCTTACCGACTGGTTCACACCCAACAATCACGAGTTTCTTTTTCTTGAAAATATCGACATAAGCGCTGGCGGCGTAACGCTGATTCCCCATTCGCAGCTGATGTTTGCGGGAGGCAAAGAAGGTGTGGTCTATTTACTGAACCGCGAGGCAATGGGCAAACTGGAAACGGAAAACTCCAAACCCATCCAGCGGTTTAAGGCCACGAACGGTTGCGGCCAGACCGATTGCGCGCAGACTCTCGGAACGGCGTTCTGGGCGCGAAAAAATGACGGCGTGCTGTACGTGTGGGATCGCCTTGACGCTCTTCGTGCCTACGACTTCGTGGACGAGCGGTTCAGTACAACTCCTTCGGCGGTCAACAAGGAGAAGCCTGGAATGAATGGCGGACCCTCGGTATCGGCCAACGGCTCCGATATCGGAAGCGGAATCGTCTGGGGTGCGACGACGAAATCAAAGAATAACGGGGGGCTGGCGCCGGGGACGCTCCGGGCCTTCCGCGCCTCGAACATCGGACAGGAACTTTACAACAGCGATATAAACGCTGAACGAGATGCGCTCGGTGCCTTTACGAAGTTTGCACCACCGGTGGTGGCGAATGGAAAAGTATACGTGTCGACGCACTCTAACGCAGTGGTGGTTTACGGGCTGTTATGCGGCAAGGATGTTTCGTCGCTGATACAGGTGCAAATGGGAAAGCGGAGCGTGGGCGAGAATCAGAGTCACAGTCAGACGATCACTGTCAGGAACACTTCGTCGCACGTGATCGGCGGACCCTTCGACATTGCCGTGGACGACCTGACCTCGGACACTACTCTGACCAACGCGACGGGCGCGACATCCTGCCCGGAACCTGGGCGGAGCCCGGTAGTCCGGGCGACTGACGCTCCGCTGTGGCTGGTTCCGGGTGCCAGTTTCTCGGCGACACTCACGATGAAGACCTCATCCTCAGTTCCGCGACTGAAGATTCGCGTTCTCACCGGGCACGCCGCCTCGTCGTCCCAATGAGGAGAACGACCTTCGCGTAAGCAGCGGTCTACTTCGCAATCCGCTGTCCCAATCGAGTTCCCTTTCCTGTCTCGGTCAAGACCGGCAAAGACCTCCACCGTTGCCGAGCAGCGATAGCTGCACAATCGGCTGCTCGCCCTCGTCAACCTCTTCCGCAGTTTAACCCGCGACACCATCTCAGGCCGCAGAACGTAAGCCCTACACAGACCGGAATCACCGGGCGCTCTACGGTTGGTCCTGCAACACGCGTTGCGACGTCTACGATCCGAATGAGAAGCAACTTGTCATTGCTGAGTACTTAACGGACTGACACGCGCGCCTATAATTCGGTGTTACCTTCCCATCGTGGAGGGACAAACCTTTGACCAAAATGAGAGTGCTGTTCGCGAGCTTACTGATACTTGTTCTCGTTACACCAGACTAGGGTCAGACGCTGGACAAAGCTAAGCTCCACCAATTTTCTGACCCGCTGCTGGGAAAGAATAAGGGCATGGGCAGCCTGACCCTTGGCAAAGACGGCAACGTTCTTTACACTCGCTCCTTCGGCTACAGCCAAATCAACGGGACCGAAAAGAAGTCTCTGACAGCGACGACGAGATACAGGATCGGCTCGATCACCAAAACCTTTACGGCCGTGATGATCGTTCAGTTAGTCGAGGAAGGAAAACTAAAGCTCACCGACAGCTCGACAAATTCTTCCCGCAAATTCCGAACGCCGCCAGAATCACCATCGGTCAGATAATCGCGCATCGCAGCGGCATTCACAATCTGGAGGCGGATGGTTCATTGGGGGAAGCAAGCGCGAACAAAGGATGAAGTGACGCGCGACTCTGCGCTTGTGGAGGCACCCGCCGCAGAGTGTCCGGCGGTGCGGCATCCCATTCACTTCCGCAAACCCGTATGGTGGAGGCTGAGTTTCGTATTCTCCCATGGATAAGCCGGCCGGATGGGGTGACCACCTGAAGTAAGAGCCAGCCTGGGTTGCGTCTGGTACAGCCGCACTGTCATCCGTGAACCGTTCTGAATCGCATCGAAAACCTGTTCTCACCCGCAGATAGTCGCGGAGCCGTCGTGCGTATTCACTCTGGATTGCCGACCGGTCCCGTTCGCGTTCCAGTCTGAAGAAAATATCATCTCTGCGCGCCTGACGCACTCATTCCTGAATCATCGTCGTGCAACAGGAGGATATGAGTGCGTAAAGGACTGATTACCTGCATTCAGTCAAGCTTCGCTCTGGTGGGCATAGTTACTTGTCTTATATTTCCGGTACTGGCCCGGGAACAATCCGACGTGCTCGTAATGAAGAATGGCGACCGCATAACTTGTCAGGTCAAGAGCCTGGAGAACGGCGTTCTTAAGATCGATCTCGATTACGTGGACGGCGCTATGTCCGTAAATTGGCTCAAAGTCGCTCGACTGGAGAGCAAGTTTTTGTTTCTGGTGCAACTTCAGAACGGCGAGATCTTTTCTGGCAAAGTGCTCAGTCCACAGGAGCTTCCAGGCACGCCCGTAAAGCTGGAAATTAAGACCGAAGAAGGGGGGTCCGTGGAGGTCGAAAGGTCCGAAGTCGTCCGCATGACACAGATGTCGGACAACTTCGGGCAGCGCCTGAATGGCAAGATTTCCCTCGGATCTTCCTATGCAAAAGGCAACAGTACGACACAGTACAACCTGAGTTCCATACTTGGATACCAACAGATTCGGTGGGGCGGGCAGTTCAGTCTGAACTCGAATCTCTCATCCAGCAGTGGTGCTGAGGTCGCGACCCGCAACCAGGTGGATTTGACCGCCTACCGACTGCTATCCCGCACAAACTATTTCGTCGCGGGCAGCTATGGCCTCCTGCAAAGTTCGGTGCAGCAAGTCGACCGCCAGACGATCGTTGCCGCTACCATCGGACGATATCTGAAGAACACGAATCGCGTCCATCTCACGGTTCAGGGCGGCTTCGGTGGGCAAAGAACCGTTTATACGTCCTCGGTGGAAGAGAATCGTGTGCAGAATACGACCGTTGCGCTGGTCTCATCGAATTTGCAGGTCTTCAGCTTCAAGAAGAGCCGCCTCGACGTCACAGGAGTCCTGGTGCCGGCCCTGGGCGAGTCAGGTCGCCTCTTCACAAAATTCAATGCGGCTTATTACCTTAAACTCTTTGGCAAAATCGACTGGAATCTATCGTTGTATGGGAACTGGGACACTCACCCGCCCATGAATCTTACAGGCAGCGACTACGGTACGAGCACCGGATTGAGTTACACCTTTGGAAACAGGTGAGCGATGACTGTGAATTCGTCTGTGGTTCTTGCACCTGCTTTTGCCGACGGCGCCCAGCATCTGCGCACGCCACCAAAGTCTCCAGTCCCTTGCTGCCTCGGTCTGCACCAACTTCCTGCTCTGCGACTCTCGCCGGGCCATCCTCAGCCAGCGACGCCAGATGCACGGGTAAGTATTGCGGTGGTACGGACTTCAAACACGTGATAGCCCCAGGGCGGCATATCCAGATACAGGCCGTGAGTGTCGACTTCGCGACCGTCCCGGTCGAAGACCGATGAGTCCATCGAATCCCGAAAGCGGACCACAGTATCGCCTAAGGCCGGCAGGCGCACATAGCACTGGCTCTGGTTCCCTGCATAGTTCACGGCCACAAGTATCAGCTCGCCCTGGTTCCCCTTCCATATCCACGCGAGGAAACAATCCGACGTCCAATTGCCGTCCCATGCCGGTATGCACTCAAGCAGGTGCCAGTCGCCGTCGCGCACGGCGCTCTGAGTGAGCACTGTGAGCAGGCGTTCATAGAAGCTCTGAACTTCTTTGATGGTCGGTTCGAGTGGTGCACGTACCAGGTGTGGCGAGATGCGCTTCTGGCGCCCTTCGAACTGACCCTGATGAAAGAACCGCAGGCCCGGTGACAGGTAAGTGATGATCGCGGCGGCTTCGTGCATTTGGCGCGGGAAGGTAGCGGCTACGCGTGGCTCGTCGTGATTCTCCAGAAAGCGGGCGAGCTTATCCTGATAGTCCAGTCCCGCAAACAGATGTTCCCGCACGGGTCTGGCGTGTCCTTCGCGCAGGCGATCGTAGAGCCGCTTATCGTAGGCGTAGTCGAAGCCCTGCTGCTGCATAACCCACTCAAGTTCCCAATAGACTTCAGCCATGAAGCAGAACCCGGGGGTCTGTTCGCGTACGCGTCGCGTGGTATCGGGCCAGAAGAGCGGAGCCCGACGACCCCACGTACGTTCGAAGACGTCAGGCAGGACGAGCATTGCCATGTCACATCGCACGCCATCGCACTGGCCGGCGATTCTGAGGAGTTCGCCGCGCATCGCCTCCTGCGTCGCCGGATTGCTGTAGTCGAGCTGCAATGTGTCAGGCCAGCCAGCGAAGTATGGGTCGCGCCCGAGCGCGAGCACTCTCTCGCCGTCACGGAGCCTGACGCGTGTGTAGTTTTGTGGCGACTGCGCCAGATCGGACTCGGTTCCTGCGACGTAGTAATCGCAATGATCTTCCACCCACGGGTGATCCGGCGCGGTGTGGTTAGGCACGAAGTCGAGCATCAGTCGAAGACCCCGGTCGCGCAATCGCTGACGCAAACGAGCCAGCGCTGCGTCACCGCCGAGCTTCTTGTGCACGGTGTAGCCCGTGATCGCGAACCCCGAGCCGGCTATGTCCTCGTCGTTCAAATCGGGCAGTGTCTCCTGAAACTCATGACACCACTCGTGACTGGTGCGTGAGATCTTCTGTGCTGCTTCGCCAGTCTGCCAGACGCTCAGCAGCCAGATCCAGTCAAAGCCCAACCTGGCCAGGTGATCGACTTCGACGTCCGGTATGTCGTCGAGTGTGGCAATGCGACCGAGTTTTTGCGAAAGCTCCGTCAGCCAGACACGAGTGTTGATCTGATAGAGCGACGGATAGTGTGGTGTTTTCATATCAGATGGGCTGGGTTGTCTATCGCGCGCAGTACTCTCCGAATCGCTACTACTGCTGAAGCCAGCAGCGCGGCTGTTTCGTCGACACCGATGCTGATTCGCCCGGTGTTGACTTTTTTTAAGCTCTTCGGCGGATCTCGGGACGAGTGTCGGCCAGCATCTGTTCACGGTGCGGTATCTGTGCTCGACCAATGATCGCCGGGAGGGGTGAGCAGCCGATGCGATATCCGGATGATCACGATGCTGGCGCTCTTTCGCCGATTTTCGGCGGTGTTTGGAAACAGGCTCGGAGTGCAGCGACGCGGTTACGCTTCGGGCGAGAGCTCGGGTTCGTCACAGCGCACGATATAAGTCCATCAACGCGGCTTTTTCTTCGATGCCGATTCCGGGCGCATCGGGGATTGAGACGCGGCTGCTTTGGACCGGAACGCCGTCGGCAAAGCCTCCGAATGGCTGAAAAATTCCCGGATACGATTCATTTCCTCCGAGCCCCAGTCCTGCCGCGATATGAAGTGCCATTTGGTGGCCACCGTGAGGAATGCAGCGGTGTCGTGACCACCCGCAAGCCTGCAACACGTCGAGCATTCTCAAGTACTCTACTGTTCCGTAGCTAAGCGCCGGGTCCATCTGGAGATAATCCCGCTCCGGCTTCATGCCCCCGTATCTGAGCAGGTTCTGCGAATCCTGCCATGAGAAGAGGTTCTCGCCGGTGGCAACAGGGTTTCGCGACTCGGATGCCACAAGAGCATTGAGCTCGTAATCGAGAGGGTCGCCAGGCTCCTCATACCACTTCAGAGAATATGCATTCAGGCTGCGTGCGTATTCTGTTGCCTGATCGGTGCTGAAGCGTCCGTTTGCATCGACGGCAAGATCGCAACCGGGCGGAAGGACTGACAGGACTGCTTCAATGCGAGCCAGATCCTCACTTAGCGATGCGCCTCCGATTTTCATTTTTACCGTCGTGTAGCCCATCTCGAGATAGCTCCGCATTTCTTGCTGCAACGCCGTGTGGTCCTTGCCGGGATAGTAGTATCCACCTGCCGCGTACACATAGACGTTGGCGTCGGCGCGGCCATTGTTGTAGCGATCAGCAAGAACGCGGTAGAGCGGGCGTCCTTCGATCTTGGCCACTGCATCCCAGACGGCCATATCGATAGTTCCGACAGCTACCGAGCGTTCCCCGTGACCGCCGGGTTTTTCGTTGCGCATCATCGTGTGCCACACGGCATGGGGATCGATGTTCTCCCGCGCAGCGTCGGTAAGGCTTGCAGGATCGGCAGCCATGATTCGGGGAATCAGCCTATCGCGAATGATGCCCTGCTGCGCATAGCGTCCGTTCGAGTGAAAGCCATAGCCGACTACGGGCTTACCATTCCGTTCGACATCGGTGTGAACAGCAACGACGGATACTGTCATCTCTGCGAAACTGATGACAGCATTTTGGATCTGTGACCGAATCGACGCTACGGAGTCACGGATTTCGGTGATTCTCATCAGAGCTTTCAGCTTCTCATGGCACCCTGGAGCGAACGGCTGTGCCCCTGCAGGAGGTCGTGACTTACTTTGACGCGGTTTTCAGCTGGCGCAAAGAATATTCGGAGGGGTATGAAACGACCCGGAGGGCTTACGGATCTGCACTTCTTGAAATTATGGGGACACAACACTCACTGGCGCCGGCAGGTTGCGGATGAGTGTACTCAGTGAGGAGGCGAAAGCAGGTTTTCCGCGACTTCGGGGAACGCATCTTCGCGCGAATATTCCTGTTTCGCAGGATCTCCTGAACCGGCTGCTGAGTAAGGTCGCGGTTCGGCTGGAACTTCAGGAACGCAACCGCATTCTGATTTCGTATCGCGTTTTCCGTGTTACTGCTGAACTGGTTCGTATTACGCGGGAAGTGGACGTGGTGCTTTCAGTTTCATGGTGGTCACGAAGCGCGATCAGAGCGGCTCTCATATGGAAGCCCCAGTTGCAGACGTACCTGAGTCAGGACGACAGATTTGTATTCATTCACTGCGGCCGAATCTCAGCCGTCAGGAAGTACGAGTATTTGTGGCGGCACATCTCGCAAGTCCGTGCCCGGACCGCGTCAGGCCGTCTTGAGCTTGATATTCAAGTTGTCGTAACGTGAGGAGCAAATGGCGTCGTTTTTTGAGGAACTCATCGCGAACAACTTTTCGAAATTCGCGGGTTTGGCTATCGCCGGTACCGTTCCGCTGCAACAGGATCTGATTAATGAGGCACTCGGTGAGCTGGTTCAGGGTTGGTCGGCGCCGCGGGAATCCAGAAAATCCGGATTGTCGGCGGCGCCGTTTCTTCCGCTGGTGAAAAAAGTGGCAGTTCGGGCCGAGAATGGTGTTGTTTACGTTGATTTCGAGATACGCGCCTGAAGGGGTCCTGTAAGGCGCCCATAATATCGCCAGACGTTGGTCAGCGTTCCCTGTCCGGATTCAGTGCGACCATTGGTGGCATCTCGCTGGCGCGCTCCGGAAACTCAAGCACCTGACTGGCTGGCCTATGTGTTTCCCTGTGATACAAGGCTCAGCGAAGTGTGCCGGAAAGAATTCGTCTGGACCGTGGCGAGCCAGAGGCCAAATGTTTGGAAGACACACGCGTCCCGTACGTCGCAGATAGAACGTCGGTGAAGACGCAAGGGGCAAAGTACCGGACGTCCCCTGCCGCGGTTCGACAACTGAACACTCAACTCACAGGCAGGTTCTTTTTGAGAAGACCTGCCCGGGTGTCGACGTCTAACACCATTGTGATCGCGGCCATGTTGCTCCAGCAAAGCGCCACCGACGCGGCGTCCAGCGGAGCGAGCTCCGCGATCAATCAGAAGTGAATTTTGGCGCCGAGTTGTACCTGACGGCCCGAGTTAAGGGTGCTCGACACCTTTCCAAACTGAGAGGTGCCGATCGTTGTACCCGGGTAGCCGAAGTTCGCGTGATTGAATGCGTTGAAAAATTCACCTCGCAGTTCGAAGGAGCGGCGCTCTCCGAATTTCCATGCCTTCGACAGCGAAATATCGTCGTTAACCAGGGTATCGCTGCGCAGGATATTACGTCCGGCGGTACCAACGGTATACAGGGGCGGGACCGCGAATGCCGCTGTATTGAACCACATGTTCGGTGTGGGGTTTGCGATTGCGTTCGGATCTCCGACCAGATTGGGATACTCGGGGAACCTGCCACCCACACTTCCAATGTTCTCGTTGTCCGTCCCCAGATAAACCGAGTATGGGAGACCACTGTGGAACGTGAAGATATTTCCGAGCATCCAGTTGGCGACGATCGCGTCCATGAAGCGGTTGCCGGTGCGGCCGGGGATCATCCACACGGCGCTGCCCACCAACACGTGTCGAATATCGAAGCCCGCCGGTCCTCTGTTGAGCTTCGAGTTGAATCGCGTGGGGTTGGATGTGGGTAAGCCACCCACACCACCGTTTGAGAGATTATCCACGTAATCAAGATTTTTCGAGTACGTGTAGCTGATGAGGAAGTTCAGCCCGTGTGACATGCGTTTGTCCAGACGAAGCGCACCGCCGTTATACCAGGAAGAGAATTCGTTGAAGCCGTTCTGGATGAAGGGCGCAAACTGCGGATACACCTGGCGGTTCGCAATAGGCCCGGGCCCGGCAACCACCGCCGTGTTGTCGATGATCTGGGCAGTCAGCTTCGTGCCCTTTGAGCCGAAGTAGGATGCTTCAAGTGCCAGATCGGATCGAATTTGACGCTGTATTGTGAAGCTCCACTCGGTTACATACGGCGTCCGCGACGAGTTCGGTTCCACATTCAGACACTGCGCACAGATAAGAGGCGTGGGTGAGCCAGCAGGGTTGCCGGGAAACGGATTCGGAAACAGCGCGTTCGGAACCCCGGCGTTGAGTCCCGAGACAGCCTGCGGAAACGCGAACGGCCAGTTGCCTCTCGCGCTTTGTGAGGCCTGGATGTAATTCGATCCGAAGCTGTTGTAGAAGACACCGAAGGAAGACCTGATAACGGTTCGTGGCGTAAGCTGCCACGCGATTCCAAGGCGAGGTGCAAAGTTGTTGCGATCCGGCTGAATCCCTCCCCGGGTAATGTTGGCCGGCTCTCCCGTAATTGGATTCGGCAGATCCCAGACGTAGCGTCCCGTGCTGAAATCGAAGGTGCCGAGTCCGTACTTATTAACCGGCGGCGCGTTGTAGTCGTACCGCAGCCCGATGTTCACTGTCAGCCTGCGATGACGCCATGTATCCTGCACGTACAGACCGTAAGCGGTGGAACTGAGATCCCCGAGCGATCCACCGATCTGACGTCGAGCGGAATCGGGCGTCCCGAGCAGAAAACTCGCCAGAGCGTTGCCTGTATTAGAGCTGAAGTTCGAAGTCTGCGTAGATGCAAACTGAAGCGCGGTACTGGTGGTGTCTTCCAGAACCATGCTGGAATGAACCAGACTTCCACCGAATTCGATGGTGTGTTCGCCCGAGATCTTCTGCGCATCGCCGATCCAGGAGTGTTGCCGCAGCGGGCCGATCTGAGCAGCCGAGAAGTTCACGCCAGTGTAGCCGGGGATGGTTATGGCAGGCAGAAAATCGGTCCCCTGGAACTTCGGAAATACTGCTGAAAGCCCGGTGGCATCAGAGATGCCGGCCGGGGCCTGATTACCGGTACGATAGTCGACCGTGATCAGACCATAGCGGCCAGTGACGATGAAGTTGGGAGAAAGAATGTGCGTGTCGCTGATGACAACGTTGTTCAAATTGTCCGATGTTTTCCCGGGCAGGCTGGGTAGAGACACGCCGGAAGACGGGTTGTTGGCACCGGAATAGCGGGCCAGGAATTTGTCGTGCACACCGAACTGATGATCCACGCGAGCGCTCCACTGATTGCCATCGGTGATGCTTCCGGCAGTGTTGATGTAGTTGACGCCGGGGATGGTACCGAGTGGAAGATTGGGTGCGGGATAGATAGCCTTTGCCAGCGTCATGACGGAAGCATTCAGCTGCGACTGGGGAATTCGATTGCCCGGAAACGCGGTACGCACCAGCGTGCCGTTCGGACCAGCAGTGGTTGAGAAGGGATCGTAGATCGGAGTCGCAATGTCGGACAAATCTCCAGCGAGATTGGCGGGTGTCGGAACCAGAGCGGTGTAGTTGGCTGCCTGCCGAATGCGGACTCCTTCGTAATAACCGAAGACGTACCATCCGTTCTCTTTCTTCAGCAGATGAGGGATCGTGACCGGCCCGCCTATCGCCCCGCCAAACTGATTCCAGCGAAACGCACCGAGAGTCGGGACGAAGAAGCTGCGAGCGTCAAGGACGTTGTTGCGGAGATATTCCCATGCATCTCCGTGCCATTCATTGGTCCCCGATTTGGTGACTACGTCAATGGTGGCGCCGGATGCATGTCCGTATGCGGATGAGCCAACACCGGAATCGACTTTCATCTCTGCAATCGCTTCCGGCGGAGGATACAGAGCGACGCCGAGAAGATTCGGATCGCGATTCTCTACACCGTCCATCAGAAAATTGTTGTCTTTTTGCCGCTGCCCGAAAACAGACGGCATTACCGACTGACCTACGGGGCTGTGATTCGTCGTCGAGCCAGCGGGCGGCACGGGGACTGTACCCGGGACGAGTGAGATCGCGTTGAGAAAGCTTCGGCCAAGCAAGGGTAATTCGGTTACCTGAGTCGATGTGACGACCGAACCAAGGCTGGCAGACGTGGTCTGCAAGATTGGAGCGGCCTCCTGAACCGTTACTGTGCTGGCCTGCCCAGCGACTTGCAGCGTGATGTTCATAGAGCCGGCCTGGCCGGAGGACAACTCGAAGGGCTGTGTCTTTTGCTCGACAAAACCGGTGCCGGTGACTGACAACTCGTACGTACCAGGAGAGAGAGCCGGAATAGAATACTCGCCGGAAGTGCCGGTTCTGGCGGTACGCGTAACGCTCTGCTGCGCAGCGCGAAGATTCACTTCGGCATTGGGCACGGCGGCACCGCTCGGATCGGTAACGATCCCGCTGAGAGTGGCCGAACCTACCTGAGCATAGAGCAGGGATGCAAAACCGACGAGTGACATCGCGAAGAGCACGACATTTTGCCGGGGAAATCTCGCCATAATACCTCCTGAAGTGTTGTAGCAATTATAGCTACGTGGTTATGAGCACCGACCCGGCCTGAAGATAAGAACTCCTGGGTAATCTGTATGTAAAGGTTTTTTTTCCGGAACCTTTCTATTCAATGCTTCTTTTACTGGCAGCCCTGCTTACCTCAAATATTCATACGGACTTCGACGGCGGCTCTCTCGGCAAGATCGAAAAGGTGTCCGACACGCATTTCCGGCTGGCGGTGAAGGGCGAATCAGACCAGGATGGCCGCAACCGGCAGGCAAACTGGTATTATTTTCGCGTCGACGGCGCGGATCCCGGAGCGGCGCTGACGCTGGACATCGTCAACCTTCCGGGCGAGTACAACTACAAGCCAAACCAGGGCGCGATTACCAAGGACACGCCACCTGTGATCAGCTTCGATCAGACGCACTGGGAACACGTAACAACCTACGAATATGATCCGCAGGAACCGAAGCTTCGTCTGCATATAAACCCTCGCGGCTCGCGTTTCTGGATTGCTCATTGTCCGCCTTACACGAACGAAACACTGGCAAAGCTGAAGAACCAGATTCGGGGCAATCCTGACTTTCATGAAGACATAATCGGAAAGACCGCCGGAGGACGGGATCTTCTTCTGTGGACGATTACGCACGGGGACCGGAAGGACAAGCCGGTCATCTGGCTAATGTTTCGACAACACAGCTGGGAGTCAGGCAGTTCGTGGGCGGGCGAAGGCGCAATTCGAATGTTGCTGGGCGCAACTGAAGAATCAAAGAAGCTGCGCGACCAGGCAACGTGGAAGATTTTCCCGTTGTGCGACCCGGATGGCGTTGCCAGAGGAGGCGTACGGTTCAACGTAAACGGGTTCGATCTGAATCGCAACTGGGATGTCGTCGATCCGGTGAAGATGCCCGAGATTACGGCCCAGCGAAATGCCGTTCGGAACTGGCTGAAAGCCGGTAATCGTATCGATTTCTATCTTTCACTGCACAACACTGAGACAGCCGAGTATCTGGAAGGACCACCCGATAACGGGGGCAACGGAAAGTTTCGGCCGCTTGCGGAAAAAGTCTTCGCCACGCTGAAGAGCGACACCACCTTTGACCCGAGCCGGCCGCTATTGTTTGCGGAGAAGACAACGACAGCCGGTAAACCTGGTCGAATGACGGTAATTCAGGGCCTGTATGCAGACTTCGGAGTTCCTGGATTCTTGATGGAGCAGCGAGTTTCGTACAACCCGAGGCTCGGCCATCTGCCCGAGATCCCGGACAGGATGCATTTTGGAGAGCAACTGGTCAAGGCTCTCGCTCGGGTACTGGCGACCGAGTAGCGCTCGACGGATTCGAGTGTGTGTGGCCCGGACAGAATGCCCGCTTTGAGGCACTTCTCAGATGCCTTCCATGTCGCATGCGCGACGGGCAACCGGCGAGTTCTGGCGAGTTCTGGCGCAAGCAACCAAATAGTGCGCCGCGAAGCAGAACACACTGTGTACGCAAGCCGCGGCATTCCCTCGTATCCATACTCTATGGAACCATTCACTCACGTTGCGCACCTATTCGACACAAGAACATTTTTTGCCCGTGCTCCGCGACAACACGCCGGACAAGAAGGATGACTCGTTTTGGACAAAAAGTACTTGCTCGTGTCGATTCTGCTGTCCGCGCTGCAGCTCGCCAGCGCACAGACGTTCCCCGGCAGATACATCCTGATACTCGAAGACCCTCCGCTGGTGGAAAAGTTCGATCGTTCCGCAGGTCTACGCACGAAAGAAGCGATCGCATCGCGAGAACACATACAGGCGAAGCAAAAAGCTCTGACCGAAGAACTCGGTCGGCGTAAATTCCAGGTGACTGGCGCGGTCAGCACGGTGATGAACGCGGTGTTCGTGACCGCTCCGGCAGACCGGGCAGACGAGCTGAAGACTCTGCCAGGTGTAAAAGCCGTGGTACCCGGAAGGAGGTTCCACAGGAACCTGAATGACGCCACCGCGTTGTTGAACGCGCCCGCAGCATGGAACGCCCTTGGCGGAATCCAGGCTGCCGGAAGTGGAATAAAGATCGCGATCATTGACAGCGGTATCGACCAGACTCATCCGGCTTTTCAGGACAACACGTTATCCATGCCGCAGGGTTTTCCAGTTTGCTCCGGCTCGGATTGCGCATTTACCAACAGCAAGGTGATCGTCGCGCGAAGCTATGTGAAGCAGCTGGCGGTTGGCAGTTCTCCAAATCCTGCGATCGACTCCCGGCCCGATGACTACTCGGCCAGAGATCGTGATGGCCACGGCACGGCGGTCGCATCCTGCGCCGCCGGAAATATGAATACAGGGCTAGTCACGTTTTCCGGCTTCGCGCCCAAAGCGTGGCTCGGTAACTACAAAATTTACGGGTCGCCCGGAGTGAATGACAGCACGTCTGACGACATCATCATCCAGGCGATGGACGACGCGTATCAGGACGGCATGGATGTAATGAGTCTGTCGAGCGGCGAACCGGCATTTTCGGGTCCGCTGGATACTGGCGCGGTTTGCGGAAACGATGCCGGTGTCGCCTGTGACCTGGTTGCCCAAACGGTCGAAACCTTGTCGGGAAAAGGTGTCGTCATCGTAACTGCCGCCGGAAACGAGGGAAATGATGGCGTCAGCAGCAGGCTTCCGGGATTCAACACCATAGGTTCACCTGGCACGGCGCCCTCGGCGATAGCGGTTGGCGCTGCTACGAATTCCCACTCATTCGGTGAGGTAGTCGGCGTTGCCGGTTCTGGTGTCCCATCAACCGTTCAGAACATCCCGGCCACTCCGGGCGACGCATTGGTTCCGACCGGAGCAGTCACCGGAAGACTGGTCGACGTCAGATCTGTCGGGAATGACGGATATGCCTGTTCCACGTTGCCCGCCGGGTCGCTTGCAGGCGCGATTGTCCTGATTAAAAGGGACAACTGCGACTTCTCCGTGAAAGGTTCTAATGCTGAAGATGCCGGCGCAATGGCCATCATTTTCTATATGTCCGACTCCTCTGCTGTCATCCCTCCGGGAGGGCTGTCGGCCGTTGCCATCCCGGCGGCAATGATCTCGAATGCCTCTGGCACGGCTCTGATTTCCTGGGCAGCAGCCAACCCCTCAAGCCAGGCGACGCTTGACCCGGCCGGCATCGAGCAAAGCGCGACCCCGAACCAGGTAACTATCTTTTCTTCTCTGGGACCCGCCGCAGGAACGGCTGCGCTGAAGCCCGATCTGCTCGGAATCGGAGAAAACCTCTACATGGCAGGTCAGAGCTACGATATGGCAGGAGAGTTGTACAGCAGCAATGGATATGTTGTTGCCGATGGCACCAGCTTTTCCACACCAATGGTCGCGGGAGCAGCGGCGCTGGTCAAACAACGGCACCCGAACTGGACGGCAGCGCAGATCAAGTCTGCGCTCGTGAACACCGCGGCATCCACCGTGCAGACGGATGAGGCCGGGAATCCCGTTGACAACAGGTCTTTCGGTGGTGGTTTGCTGGACGTCGGCAATGCCGTGAACACCTTGGTGACCGCGACTCCGTCCAACGTCTCCTTCGGTATCCTCACGGCCGCATCTCTGTCGAAATCACAGCAGATTCAGTTCTCCAACTCCGGGACATCTGCACTCAACCTGGGTATCAGCGTAGCGCCTGCACTCTCCGGCTCAGCGCCGCGTGTAGACCAGACCTCACTCACAATCAATGCGAACAGTACAGCCGCACTGAATGTCTCGCCTCCCGCAGGCGTACCCTCTGTCGGCGCCTACTCGGGCAATATCGTTGTTCAGGGTACGGGGGTGTCGCTGCACGTGCCGTACCTCTACATCGTGAGCAGCGGCACTGCCGCCAACATGATTCCGCTCACCGGCATCTCGTTTGACGGCACCGTTGGTGGAGGAATTCCGGAAGGCATCATCTCGTTTCGACTCGTGGACGCCAATGGCGCGCCGATCGCGGGCGCTCCGGTTACGTTCGGCGGCCGCGGAGGGTCCATCAGCCAGGCCGACTCCACTACCGACACGTATGGAATCGCGGCCGCCCTTCCGGTTCTTGGCTCCCAGCCAGGCACGGTTACGTACACGGCAACAGCCGGTGGATTGCGCGCTGTGTTCTCGGGTTTTGCGCGCCCGCGTCCGACACTGTCAGCCTCTGGCGCAACGAACTCGGCATCCGGTCAGGCAGGAGCGCCGGTCGCCCCGGGTTCCTACATCAGTCTTTACGGAAATGGACTCAGTGACTTCACTGACTTCGCAGAATCGGCGAGGCTGCCGCTGGCCATCGATCAGGCATTCGTCAGTTTCGACGTTGCATCCGCGGGCATCAGTGTCCCGGGCCACCTCACTTACGTCAGTCCTGGTCAGGTAAATGTACAGGTCCCCTGGGAACTGCAGGGTCAAGGCTCGGCCCAGGTAAAGGTCACCATCGATTATTCCAATGGCAACGTCATCACAGTCCCGCTAGCGGACCATGCACCCGCATTCTTTCACGGTTCCGACGGGACAGCAGCTGCGCTGGATCAGCAGAATGCAGTTGTCAGCAGCAGCAATCCCGCGCGCAGAGGCCAGATCGTGCAACTGTTCGCCAATGGACTCGGGCCGGTCACGAATCAGCCTGCAAGTGGAGAGCCTGCCCCATCGTCGCCAACGGCAACCACCACCAGTACACCCACGGTTACCATCGGCGGACAGCAGGCGGCTGTCGTCTTCAGCGGACTCGCACCCGGATTCGCGGGCCTGTATCAGGTCAACGCTACGGTGCCGGCTGGTCTCGCTGCCGGGACGCAGCAGGTAACGATCACAATCGGAGGAGCCACATCCCCGGCGGTTAACCTTCCGGTGCAGTAACTGCGAGGACCGTTTTCTCGTGACCCAAAATACTGCCTCGACGGTAGCAACGCTCCGTTGCCCGTTGCCGTTTATCAGCGTGCATCGGGCAGCGCCCGTTTAACACCCGCCAGGTCTTCTCAGGCGGAACTGTCACGAGCGGACTGCACGAATGCGGGAACGGGTCGTTTCAGATGTAACGTCATACGCGGCGCGCGAAGATGTTCATCGCCGCTGCTTTGGGATTGGCGTGTCTGCTTCCGGAGCGTTCGCCGGAGGTCCGCGAGGAGGAGGCCGATTCGGCGCCGGCCCGGCGGTCCGCGCAACGGAATACAGGCAACCAACCGCCGGCCTGCGAATGAGATTCGCGGCAGGCTTTTCGGCACGCTCACAACTCGGCCTTCAATGCCCGACCCTATTCGATCAGCGGAGAGGACATCAATCAGCCGTCTTATCCGCAGGCCAGGTTCGGTATCGTGTCGGGTGGTCGTTTAGTCATCCCGAAACGTCTTCATGACATATCCACGTTCTTTTCGCTTAGCTACTTCAGCACGCGCGGAACGAATCCGTTCTCATCAACTGTCACCGCGCCCACGCCGGTCGCACAAGGTCTGCTCAAGTACAGAGCAGCCAGGTTTCGACCACCACGAGCGTCATGCTGCTGCGGTCTTCTCGTAACGCTAAGATCAGTGCCTGTGGTGATCCGCTCACTGACCTCGCTGCTCACCGCCGGATGTCTTTGTCTGATGACATGCATTGCCGCGGAACCAGTTCCGCGCGAGTACACATGCATCAGGGCAAAAACTGCTCCGGTGATCGATGGGCAACCTGAAGAAGCCATGTGGCAGCAGTCGCCCTGGACGTCCGACTTTGTCGACATCGAAGGCGATGTGCGCCCCAAACCGCGATTCCGTACACGGGCGAAGATGCTGTGGGATGACAAGTATCTCTACATCGCGGCTGAGCTGGAGGAGCCGGACGTATGGGCCACACTCAAAGAGCACGACTCGGTGATTTTCCGCGATAACGACTTCGAGGTGTTTCTGGATCCCGGCGGCCAGGCGGTACAGTATTTCGAGTTCGAGATCAACGCCCTGAATACTGGCTGGGATTTGTACCTTCCCAAGCCGTACCGAAAGGGAGGGAAGGCCGACAACACATGGGAGATCCCGGGGCTGAGGACTGCAGTTCACGTTCACGGGACGCTCAACAAGCCGGATGATCACGACCGGGGGTGGACCGTGGAACTGGCTTTTCCATGGGAGGCGTTTCGGGGCCGCGCGAGGGGTAACTTCCCTCCCCTGCCTGGGGACGTCTGGCGTATGAACTTTTCCCGTGTGGAGTGGCGCTCTCTGCCCCATATGCGTGCCGGGGGCGAGAAAGAGGACAACTGGGTCTGGTCGCCTCAGGGTGCGGTCAACATGCACATTCCGGAGCAGTGGGGATTCGTGCGGTTTAGCAATTGAGTACGGTTGCTCGAGCATCGTAAACGTCATCTGGCAGACGCTGCCGGGCGCCCGGGTGGCCCAGCAGTTTGGGAGCGAAGTGCAGATCGGGCCGGGGCATCCGGAGTACGTGCCGGCGCAGATGCCGCATCCGATCTGCCACGTGCGCCGACCTTAATGACTGCTACCGGTAAAAGGGTTGCCACGTAATCCAGCGGGGGCCGTAGTGCGGTTCCGGCTGATTCAGTTCTATCGCTCCGAGGTCGGGCGCTCGGCCGCTGAAGTTGTCGTTTACGGTAGGCAACGGGACGCCTGCATCGATCGCCTTGCCGTTCGGTTTCAGACGGAAGTTCAGGTCCATGGAGTGATAGACCTTGTACCGCTGTGACGGGTCGGGCGGCGTGAGGTTTTCGAAGACGTCATAGTCGATCTCAATGCCGTGGGCTTCCTGTCCGGTCGCGTTGTGCACATCGGTCAGACTGGCGGCGGTGTGCCAGTCAGCATCTTTCGGCTCGTACACGCTGGTTCCGGGTAGCGGGGCGAGCCACCTGTATTGCTCGGTGACCCCGCGGTTCGGGCGGTAGCCGTTATAGTCGCTGCTGTGGTCCGGTGTTGCATTAGCCCACACCATCACGCCTCGCTTCGGCGTATCCCTGCCCAGGAACAGGTTGTTTCTGAAGTGAGCGTTCGAGTAGGGATCGGTGGCCGTCTGCTCCGCAATCAGGGTGTTGTGATATGCGAGGATACCGGCCGGCTTGGCGTTGAACTTAAAGGCTCCGCCTGCCGGTATGTTGTACAGCACGTTGCGGAAGAAATATACCGGGCCTCCGAAGATGGGCTGCGAACTAAGGCCGTTGTGGAAGGCATTCACTCCGCGATTTCCATAGACGCGGATGTTGTGCGCGCCTCCGTCAGATTCGATGAAGTCATCATTGCTCAGATGAATGTCGTTGTAGCAGATATCGATGGATGAAGCCTGATGCTCCGCATCGGGTTCGGGTGGACCATAGGTGGAGATATCAATGCCGTCATGGAAGTAGGCCACAGCATTGTGCGTGATGACGTGTCCCGGGCCGTAAACCTTGATCGCGAAAAAGCTGCGAAGCTGATGCGACGGATAGATTCCCGTTGTGCGCTGGCCGGCCTGGTTCCATCCGATGAGGCGCCTGCGGTCCTCACGACCGAGGAACAGATTATCGGAGATGAGGAAGTCTCGTGAGTCGGCGCTTTCGGTCCAGATGCCGACGCCGACGTCTTCGAAGCGGCAGTTGCGAACGGTGAGGCCGACTGCGCCCATGACCTCTTTTTCACCGGCGAAGATGGCGATCTCGGTGTTACGGAAGGTCAGGTCTTCGAAGATGTGGTGCTGCGTGGCCATTACGTCGAAGAGCTTGCTGTTGCCGGCTCCATCGAAGATCGCTTCGCCATCGCCTGCCCCTTTGATGGTGATGGGCTTTTCGGCGGTGCCTTTGAGCGTTAGCCACGAGATACCGGTGAAGGGAGCGCTAAGCGGATCGACGTAATTCAGGCGTTCGGAACGGTAGAGTCCTGCATGGACGAGGATAGTGTCACCGGGCTGAGCCTTGTTCATCCGGACGGCCGTCCAGTCTCCGCGACCTTCGCCGTAGTAAGCGGCCTTAAGGCCTATGAAGCTGGGCTCCAGTTTGGGGCCTTCGTGGTCGGGCGGATAGACGTGGAGAATGCGGCCTCCCCGGTAAGGCTTTGGCTCCGTACGTGTAGTGACGGTGACGCGCTGTTGTGCAGGTCCTCCTGTGACGCCGTCGGGATCTTTGAGGGTGAGTTCGCATTCGTAAGTGGTACCCGGTTCGAGGTTCAGGATGCTGCCGGCGAAGGCGTTGGCGACGGTGTACGTCATGTTTTCGCGAGCGCGGTAAACCCGTTCGCCTCCAATTCGGAGGAGGGGGAGGGCCGGCCTCCACTGCTCGGCGCCTGTTTTGCGGAAGCGGACTTCCACGGTGGCGTTGCGGTTCGTGTCGCCTTCTATGGTCCACTCGAAGCCGACGTTCTGCAGTGTGGGGTGCTCTATCACGAAGCGGCGGGATGTGGTTGCGTTCTGCGCGCTCAGCGTCGCCGCTGCGGAGAGGAAGAGGGCTGCTATGCGCATTGGAAAGGCTCGATTATATCGTTCGGTTCAATCGGAGCTGTCGCGCGACGTCCGCGTAGAGGCGCCGGTGCAATTAGCGAGCCGTGGCACGCGAGCGCTCCCGGCAGGTTGCCTCCTCCAGTCAAGAGTGAACATGGGTGGCTGCATTGCGGCGGCCGCGGGAGACTATCGACGGGATTTGTCGCCGCTGAACAGGCTTTGCCGGAGAGTCGGGTTCTTTGGGACAAATTGGCCGCAGCGGACGCTGGAAGGCCATTGACACATATATCACTTGATGATATATCATGAAGTGATATATGCCTCCGGAATCGCCGCTACCGCCGGCAACCTTCTACGTACTGTTCGCACTGGTGAACGGTGAGAAGCATGGCTACGCCATTCTCAAGGAAGCGCGCGAGCTGTCTGATGACCGTTTTCAGATCGGCCCCGCAACGCTTTACACAACGATCCAGCGCCTCGTCAATAACGGCTGGATCACGCCAGTTACGAACGCCCAAAGCGACGACCCGCGCCGCCGCTACTATCGGCTGACGCCATCGGGCCGGAAAGCCGTGCAGAACGAAGTTGCCCGAATGGAAGCGCTCGTGAGAAAGTCGAAGTCCATGCGACTGCGACCCGCTGAGTCATCGTCATGACCCGCTTCATCACCACAGCTGGCTGGCGTCTACAGCCGTCTCCTCTGCCTGTGTCCCGGCGAACTGCGCGCGGAGTTCGGCGAGGAGATGACTCTCGTCTTCGCCGATGATCTGGCCGACTCGTTCGAGCGCGGCGGTGCGGCGGCGGCTTTCGGCGTCTGCTTTCGTGCAGCAGCTGAACTCGCACGCCTGGCTGTAGCAAATGCGCTCTCCATCGATGGAGTGCTGACCTCCCTGATTGCGAGCGCCTTGACGGCGAGTCTGTTTCAGCTGCCGAACTCGCTGTCGCGCGAGCCAGCGGAGCGACGCGCCTGAGTACAGCGCCCGTGTATGTGTCAGCGATCCTGGTCCTGATTCCCAGCATCGTCGCCGCCTTCGTTGCGTTCGTTGCCGCACGGCTCGCTCTGCGCACCACGCCTCAGCGCTTCCTGAACTAATGCTCGCAACTTCGGGGACTCACAAAGGAATTTCGCAGGATCAAAGTCGTCGACAATGTCGATTTCAGCATCCGCCAGGGCGAGGTCACAGGCTATCTCGGCCCGAACGGATCCGGTAAATCGACGACCGTCAAAATGCTTACCGGGCTTCTTGAGCCTACAGCAGGCGAAATCCTCTTCGAAGGGCGTAACATCCGTGCCGATATCATTGGCTTCCGCCGGCGCCTTGGCTACGTGCCTGAAGAACCGAACCTGTACGGCTATCTCACCGGCCTCGAGTACCTCCAACTCGCCGGCGGCCTTCGCGGTCTTCCGTCGGTTTTCGTCACGGAAAAGGCCAACGAACTCCTCGACCTGCTCTATCTCCGCGACGCGGCCTGGATGCCGATATCCGCCTACTCCAAAGGCATGAAGCAGCGAGTGTTGATCGCCGCGGCGCTGCTGCACGACCCGGATGTGCTCATTTTTGATGAAGCGCAGTCCGGCCTCGACATTCAGAACGCACTGCTCTTCCGCCATCTCCTCCGGGCGCTGGCGGCGCGGGGTAAAGCCGTCCTCTACATCTCGCACGTCCTCGAACTCGTAGAAAAGGTCTGCGATCGTGTCGTGGTCATCTACAAGGGACGCATCGTCGCGGACGACTCCGTCCACAGTCTGCGCGAGCTCATGCAGCTTCCTACGCTCGAGCAGGTGTTCGCACAACTTGTTCATCAGGAGGACATGGAGGCGCGCGCAGGTCGAATTGCGCATGTGATGACGGGGAGAGCATGATGCCGCGCAGCTTCGGCTTACTCGTCTGTCTCTTCCGGGATCGACTATTCGAAGACGACTCGGCTGGGCCGGGCAGCGGTTTTCAAACGAACATTTACCAGATCCTCGGCTTCCTGCTTGCGGCCGGATGGTTCATCGCCTATTTCCTCACACCGCAACTGATGCGGCTCTCGACGGGTCCCGCTTCGCCGCAGAGGGACTGGACGATTTTCACGCTGCATATGCTGTTCACATCGTTCTCATTTGCCATCGTCGGATTCGCCGCTGTCTTCGAATGGGACACACTATTCCCCGACCGTCGCGACTTCCTGATCCTCGGAACGCTTCCGGTTACCCCATGGCAGATGTTTGCAGCCCGTCTTGTCGCTGTCGGATCGCTGCTTCTGCTGCTTGTGGGTGCGTTCAACATTTTTCCCGTCGGCATGATGTTGGTGCTCAGTATTCTCGTTCCGAGCCTCCACGGTCTCGGATGGAAGCTGGTCATTGCCCAATTAGCGGCAACCACGCGCGGCGTCGGTGTTCGCGTGGCTGGCCGTCGCCGCCGTGCAGGGCGTACTCATCAACGTGTTCTCACCGCGAGTGTTCCGCCGTCTCTCACCGGCGATCCAGATGCTGGGCATGAGCGCCATGGTCCTCTGCGCGTTGCTCTATCCGCTGTATTCGATGCTCGCGCCAATGCGGGCCGGTGCGCAACGATATCTGGCCCTGGCTCCTGCCGCCGATCTGGTTTGCCGGAGTATACGACCTCGTCGTTCCGTCAGAAACGGTACGCTTCGCAGCATACGGAACACATGGTTTAGCCATGCTGTCAGGAGCGTTCCTGATCGCGACAGTCGCCTGGATATCCGGGTACGCACGTCACTACCGGCGCACGCTGGAAGCAGAGGATACATCCACGCAGAAACGATCGTGTCGGACCTGGCCGTCGATCTTCAGCGGTTCAGAGGAAGAGAGGGCGATCAGCATCTTCACGTTCCGAACTCTGGCGAGCAGCAACAAGCACCGTCTCTTCCTGGCGACGTACCTGAGCGTTGGGCTTGCCATTGGAATTCTGTTTGCCATCGCGATCCGATCAGGGAAGCTCACGCTCTCAGCTGACGGCCTGCGTGCGTTCCCGTTTTTGATCGCGTTCTTCGTGATCTCCGGCTTTCGAGCCGTTTCGCAATTTCCAGCGGAACTGCAGGCGAACTGGCTCTTTCGCCTGGCCGAGGCGCACTGGCCGGAAGCCGCACGACGGGCCGTGCGAAAGCAAGCACTCATCTGCGGACTGGCGCCGGCACTGCTGGTGACGCTCCCGGTCGAATTCGCTGTGTGCGATTGGCACGAGCGTTGTCGTTCACGTTCCGTTTCAATTACTCACCGGTGCCCTGCTGATCGAAGCGATGTTCTGGACTTTCGACAAAGTGCCGTTCACCTGCTCTTACTTTCCGGGGCGCACGAATCTCTCGCTGCTGGCCGGTTTCTACCTTTATGGCTTCACAACGTACAGCTTCCATCTGGCGGCACTCGAGCGCCAAATCGAAACTAACGCCGCGTTGGCAGCAGTTGTGTTCACAGCCGGGGCGGTGCTGCTTGCATTCGCATGGCGGCGAAAGCCGCCAGCCACGCAACTTCGCTTCGACGGAGAAGAGCCTCTCATTCGGACGCTGGATCTTACATAGTCCCCCGCCGCACAGTCAGGAAGAGTTCTGCGCTTACCTCATGCGAATGATCACCAGACGTGAGTTGCCAGAATGCGGGGCTTGCCGGAGATGTGGTTCACCACTGGAACACTAAGAACGATCTGCAGATTCTTCTTTGCCCAGCCCGGCGGCAATTGCCGGACCGCTTCAGAGAAGTAATCCGGGTTGCTGACGAATTCGCCTGCGCCGATGGTGCCGTATTGTGTGAGGCCAGCTGCGATGATGACAGGGCGGTCAGTAGTTGTATCCATCATTCGCGTCACAATCGCGTAATCCACCGGTATATTCCAGTTGGGCCAATAATTCGTGAGCTTCCACTGGGAGTTGGCAGGATGCTGGCTGTCGTGTACCATCCCGATATCGTTCTGGCTGTCTTTGCGGAACGTGAAGCGCAGCTGGTCGGCTGTGCGAAGCGTCCACGGGTTATCGAAGGCGCCGATCAGCACGGATGGAGTATCGCGCAGATCCGCAAAAGACGTAGACGGATCAGCTCGGATGCGGTAGGGTTTGCGATACCTGTCGAGCAGCGAGGTCAGGCGCACGAGGCAGAGCGCGTCGTCCAGCGCAACATACCGGTCGCGCAACAGAACGAGGTCCTCTTCACTAATAGAACGGTGTGCCAGCCGCGTACCCAGCTGTTCAACAACACCCTGAACCTCATCCTGGGCCTGGGCGGATCGGAGGTTGTAAGCAGCCTGGAAACCGATGCAGACAAGTACAGTACCGGGCGCCTTTAACACTGGCCCCCATAAATCATCCAGATCCGACCGACGCCAGTTGACTGTCGTCAGAACGGCTGCCAGTATCAGCAAGCCGGCAGCGGCCAACCGGACCACCATTTGGGTCCGCTTGCGCGGCACTGTATTGAGCAGCGGAACCGGTGCCGCCGGCTTTGGATCAATGAAATGGAACTCGGCCAGATACGATCCGGAAGGCAGTTCGATACGGACCTCGGTTTCGTGCCCGCCTTCCTGGTAGTACTGCGCTAACTTCTTGCGTATTTCCGCGGCACTGGCGCGAACCACGGGGTCCTGACTGCTGTCGTAGTTTGCAGGACGGCCGAAGACCTCCACCCCAAGCGCTCTCTCCTTCAGAGAGTCGACGTCGCCGGTCAGGGTCTGCTCGACAACACGCCGGAGAAGGGTTTGACAGCGGCGGCTGGCGCGAAACAGAGGACTGACGAGCACCCGCTCCAACTCCGCCCTGACCTCTGCCGCTTTCTGCGGAGGCAGAGGCGGCATCGCAACTTGCAGGTCAGGTTTGCGAGACATTCTGGTCTTACCCCACCGCAAATCCTATCAGAAATGAGTACGGTACATATTTTTTGATCAGCCTCATCCCATTGAATTTTAAGGATGATTGCCAGTACGGTCCCGTAATGACCTTTTGTTCTGACCGAAACAGGGATACCTTTTCGCCCAGACCAAACACCGCCGTGCCGGACCGGGACGAGTCCGCGTGCGGGGCCGAGGAGCGCAAAATGGACAGGGGTCACCGAAGACTACAAATTTGCCGCAGAGTACTGCCACTGACTGGCCTGGCCCTGCTGAGCATGGCCGCGTACAGCCAGGAAACCGCGAGCATAGTTGGAACCGTTACCGATCAGAGTGGAGCGGCCGTGCCCTCCGCCAAGGTCTCGGTAACGAATACGGACAATGGGTTCGTTCGTAACATCACTACGAATACAACGGGGAACTATGCCGCCAGCGCGCTCGGGATTGGACACTATACCGTCCGCGTCGAAGCGCCGGGCTTTAAAGCGTACCAGCAAACCGGCATCACGCTGAACGTCAACGATACGGTTCGTGCCGACGCGTCGCTTCAGGTCGGTGAGACGAGAGAAAGCGTCACTATAGAAGCCAACGCGGTTCAGGTGCAGTCGGACAGCAACGAAGTCAGCCAGACTATTACCGAGACGCAAGTCTCGCAACTGGCGACCAACGGCCGCAACGTAATTCAGCTGGCAGCTCTAACGCCCGGTGCGTCCGCCTCCATTCCCGACTTCGATTCGCCAATGGCGCAAAACCAAAACCGGAATATCTCGTTCGGCGGTCAGCGTCCGGACCATAACAACTGGCTGATCAATGGCGGAGAAGCTTATGACCGTGGCGGTGGCGGCATCCTCATCGTTTCCCCTTCACAGGATGCGCTGCAGGAGTTCAAGGTGATGACGAGCAACTTCTCCGCTGACCTGGGGCAATCATCCGGCGGCATGATCACCATGGCGACCAAGAGCGGCTCGAGGCAGTACCACGGGGGCGCCTGGGAGTATCTGCGCAATGACGCGTTCGATGCCAACACCTTTTTCGCGAATCTGAACGGCAGGGGCAAACCAGAACTTCGGTATAACACGTTCGGGTTCAACTTCGGAGGGCCGGTTCCGAAGATCGGTCATGAGAAAAAAACGTTCTTCTTCTATAACATGGAGTGGCGCAGGCTCGTCCAGGGAAGTGAGATTAACGCCGTTGCCGTTCCGCGTGGCCTGACCACAGGCGACTTCAGTTCGGTTGCAACGCCGATACATGTCCCGAACACCACGGACCCGGCTGCAATCGCCAAATTCGGTCAGTTTGGGCTAACGCCCGGCCAGAACTTCCCCAACAACATCATCCCGTCTGGTCTGCTTAATCCGAACGCGACGGCGCTTATCAGCTCGGGCCTGTTCCCGGGACCTAACACGCCGACCGGCCGCTACTACGCATCGGTGCCAAACAGAACCAACTACCGCGAGGAGGCCTTCCGGGTCGATCACCTGGTCGGGAGCAAACTGGCCCTGATGGGTTCGCTGTTGTACGACAATGGCGTGCAGTCGCAAGCTCCACCGTTATGGGCCGGCGGCACGTATGACACGGCGGGTTCGGTTATGTCCGTTCCCTCCTGGGCCGGTGTTGTGCACGCTACGTACACCATCAGCTCGACCCTCCTGAATGAAGCGTCATTCAATTTCAACGGCAACAACCTCGACATCAATGATGTCGGCCTGTACCAAAAGCCTTCCGGATACACCGTGCCGAACTTCTTCACGGCAAACAAGGACAACAAGCTGCCGGGAATCAGCATCGGCAATCCCTACAATGTCAGCTATACGCCGGGCTGGTGGCCCTGGGTGAACACGTGGCGCAGCTGGCAGGGCAAGGACGACATCTCCTGGACTCATGGCAGACACAACATGAAGTTCGGGGGTGCCTACATGTATACCCACAAGTGGCAGCAGTTTCAGCTGAACGCGGGCGGACAATTTAATTTCAACAATTCGGCGACAGGCAACGGATTTGCCGATTTCATGCTTGGTTTCGCCTCTTCGTACAGCGAACCGGCAAGTGTGGATTTCGTGCACATCACGCACAAGACGTACAGCCTGTATGCGGTGGACGACTGGCGCGTAAGCAACCGGCTGACTCTCAATCTGGGTCTCCGCTGGGAAGGGCTCCCCCACGCCTACGATTCGGAAGGCACAGCGTCGAATTTTTATCAGAATCTTTATGACCCGAAGCAAGCGGCCGTGTTCCTGCCGAGCGGTGCTCTGGACACGAATGGCCCCGGTTTCACCACCGTTTCAGGGATTGCTCTCTCGAACGTGAAGTTCTATATGAACGGAGTAGGACTGGCAGGACGGAACGGAATTCCTGAGGGTCTGGTGGATAACCACTGGAATACGTTCGCCCCACGCGTCGGCTTCGCATATGATTTGACGGGACGGCAGAAGACTGTTCTGAGAGGCGGCGCCGGGATCTTCTATGAGCGGCTTGCTGGCAACGAAGAGTACAACATGGGGCAAAACAACGTCCCGTTCGCCTATCAGTCCGCCCCGACCAATGTATACCTGAGCAGTCCGGCGACGAGCTATACCACCGGACAAACAGCAGCCGCGCCGTACTTCCCTGCGAACATAACCACGGTAGATCCTGTTTACAAGATACCCACGGCAATTCAGTGGAGCCTGGGAATCCAGCAGCAGTTCCGCCAGAACGCGGTGTTAAGCGTTGCCTATGTGGGCAACTCGAATTATCACCAGTCGGAAGGTATCAACATCAACACGCTTCCGCAGAACGATTCGCATCGGCAGGGCGTTTGCGGCAGCAACTGCGGCTTTACCGGAGCTGCCCTAAATCCGAACCTTTACCGGCCGTATCAGGGATGGGGAAGCATCGCCCCAATGGTGATGGGCGCGAATTCCAACTACAATTCGCTTGCAGGTCAGCATGCGGGCGACAGCGTGGAAGCATCTGACCTTCAACAGTGCCTACACCTGGTCGCACACCTTCGACATTATCGATGGCGAGATCTTTTCCAACGTCAGCAATCCCTTCAATGCCCGCTACGACTATGGCCCGGCCGGCTGGGACCGCCGGCATATCTGGATCTCGAGCTTCATCTATGAAATCCCGTTCTTCCGGCAATCACCCAGCCGAGCCGTGAAGGCACTGGTCGGCGGATGGCAACTGTCCGGGATATATACGCTCGAGTCCGGAACACCATTTTCGATCGGAGGAGGGCCTGACAACCTCGGATACGGCGGTGGGACTACTAATCGTGCGGATATCGTTGCTCCGGTCACCTATCCGGAGACTCGATTGCAGTGGTTCAGCACTGCATCGTTCAAACAGCCGGCCCCATTGCAGTGGGGTACTTCGGCGAGAAACGCGGTGGTCGGACCGGGACGTAACACCTGGAACATCGCGATGTTCAAAGCGTTCCAGTTCCATGAAAGGGCGCGGTTCGAGTTCCGGGCGGAAACGTTCAATACGTTCAATCACACCCAGTTCACAAATCCGAGCGCGGGCGTGACTAATGCCGACTTCGGGCAGATCAGCGGCACCTACAACCCCCGCACACTGCAACTTGGCTTGAAGTTCCTGTTTTGACTTAAGCGGAAGCCTGGACCTGGCTCTCGTTCTCTTACGGTTCGTTGACATGGCTTCACGGCTCGTAGAGAATCGGCAGAGAGCGATGGTCCGGGCTTTCCTGCAGTTCCTCAGTCTTGCGACAATAGCGGGGCACGTGTGGGCCGCCGTTCCGGAAGCCGTTTCCGAGGCTGCACGCGGCACCGCCTTGTCGCGCGAGGGCAAGTACGATCTCGCGATCCAGCACTACAAGGCCGCCCTTCAGCTGGATTCCCGTTTGCCCGGGCTATATCTCAATCTCGGTCTGGCGTACTTTCAAATCCAAACAGCTCCCCGAAGCCGCCGCTGCATTCGAAGAGGCAGTCAAGGCTGATGCAGGCAGTTTCCAGGCACGCGCTCTGCTGGGGATGAGTTATTACGGGTCGGCCCGCTATCGGGAAGCTGCAGCGCAGCTGAAGCTTGCTTCCGAGAACCAGCCTGAAAATCTGGAGCTGCGGTTCACGCTGGCGCAGAGCTATCTGTGGACCGGACAGTACAGTGAAGCCACAGAGGAGGTCAGGTATCTGCTCACGAAAGATCCTGATTCCCCGCCCGTTCACGTGTTGTTAGGCGAGGTGCTGGATGCGGCCGGCCAAACGGATGCCGCTACCGCCGAGTTCGAGGCAGCAGCGAAAGCACCCACGGTCCCGCCGGATGCCCATTTCGGGCTGGGATACCTCTACTGGAAACAACAGCGCTACGAGGAAGCACGCCGTGAGTTTCAGGCGGAGTTGAAGATTCAACCGCAACACGGGCAAGCCCTGAGTTATCTCGGTGATGCCGAGATGCGACTGGAGCACGAAAAGGCTGCGGAAGAACTCTTCCGGCGGGCGCTGGCTCTCGACGCGAATCTCCGGCTCGCTCATCTGGATCTCGGTATTCTTCTTGCCAGAAAGAATGATTCCAGCGGCGCGGCGAAGCACTTCCAGGAAGCGATTCGGATCGATCCTTCCAAACCCGACGCGCATTACCGGCTCGCACGGTTGTGGAGTTCTGCGGGCCGGGATAGAGAGGCGCAGTCAGAGTTCGAACAGGTCAGGAAACTGGCGGCAGACGAACCGCCACCGCCGCTGGTCCGGCTTCCCGGACGGAAGCTTCCGTGAGCCGTTTCTGCAAACGAATTGTTCTCATCGTGGCGACTGGCGTGGCAGCAGCCTGGACAATAGTGTCCGGACAGAATAGTGCACCGCCAATACATTTCGCCTTCCGGCCGATCGGATTTCGACTGGAGAATTGCGAAACTTTGCGCCGTCATGCGCCCGAAACGATGGCTGGAGGTGTCGCGGTTCTGGACTACAACAATGACGGGTACCTGGATATTTTCTTTACCAACGGTGCCGACATTGCATCTCTGAAGAAGACTTCACCGAAATACTCCAACCGTCTCTTCGAGAACGATGGCTCAGGGCATTTCACAGATGTGACCGCGAAATCCGGTCTTGCCGGCAACGGCTTCGACAACGCAGTTGCGGTCGGCGACTACGACAACGATGGCCGCGAGGATATCTTCGTTGGCGGCGTACATGGCAATCATCTCTTCCATAACGATGGGGGCACTTTCATCGATGTCACGGGCAAAGCGGGACTCGCCGGACCGGACCCTCAATACGGTCCTTTATGGTCGGTGGGAGCCGCCTGGGTGGATGTCAATAACGATGGTCTGCTCGACCTGTTCGTCGTGAATTACCTTGCGTGGGACCCGGCTACGGAACCGTCCTGCGAGGCGGCCCCCGGCAAACTGGATTATTGCCACCCGAAGTTCTATAAGCCGACTCCAAACCAATTGTTTCTAAACACAGGTGGTGGAACCTTCCGTGACGTGTCGGAGGAATCGGGAATTCGCTCCCATCCCGGAAAGGGAATGGGGATTGGAGTGGCGGATTACGACCTGGATGGTCTGCTGGATGTTTTTGTCACTAACGACAAAATGAACAACTCCTTCTTCCACAACAAGGGCGGTGTGCGTTTCGAAGAAATCGCGTTCGAGGCCGGCGTGGCGCTGACCGAAGACGGAATATTCCTCTCGGGAATGGGTCTGGATTTCCGGGACCTCGATAACGACGGCCTGCCGGATATCGTGTTCGCTGCGCTCGATCGGGAAACGTTCCCGTTCTTTCGCAATTCTGGCAAGGGCGGGTTTGTCGATGCAACCCGAACCAGCGGGCTGGCCAATCTCACGCATGCCTATGGCCGGATACTCGCCCACGATTGGCGATTTCGACAACGACGGCTGGAAAGACATCTTTGTGACTCGCGGTCATGTTCAGGCGCTCGGAGGCGAATCGAAATTGCAGATCGATCAGCCGAACACCGTGTTTCGCAACCGGGGCGGCGCGAAGTTTGAGGCGCTGACGGCGGAAGCCGGGTTGTCCGCGCAGCCACCCGCGCGTCATCGGGGCTCCGCAGTGGGAGACCTCAACGGTGACGGCCGGCTGGATGTGGTGACGACCGCACTGAGCGCGCCGGCAGAAGTGTGGCTTAACGACAGCCCCGGGCAATCGCATTGGCTGGAACTGAAGCTGGAAGGCTCGGCCAGCAACCGCGACGGTATCGGCGCCAAAATCAAGGTGACCGCGGGAGGCAGTGTGCAGTACAACCATGTTTCTTTTGCTGCCGGGTACGCCTCGTCGAGCGCTGCTCCCACGCACTTTGGACTTGGCCCCGCGGCATCGGCCAGTCTTGTTGAGATTCGCTGGCCCTCCGGAGTTGTTCAGGAACTGAGAAACGTTGCTGCTGACCGGGTGATCCGAGTGAAGGAACCGTCGCGCGAGTGAACAGCTGCAACCGCGATACTTCGGCTGCTCGCGAGGATACGGTCAGTTGACGCCCCGTCGCCGCTGTCCGACAATCGAGTCTGGAAACGGGGAATGGGGCGGCGGACCGATCGGATCGAATTCGACCACACGTTGGGCTGGGCTTTTTGTCGCTCCTCGCGGCAACGGCGGTTCTCAGCGTCGTGCGGGGCCAAGACAACGTACGCGCCGAGCTGGAGCGTCAGTTTACCCGAACCGTCCGGCCTTTCCTTCAGACGTATTGCATCAGCTGTCACGGCGGGCAGCGGCCTGCGGCGCAGATGGATCTGAGCGGATTTACGACGATGGCTGCCTTGATGCAGGACGGCCGTCGTTGGAGCCAAATGCTGGAGCGTCTCGAGAGCGGAGGAGATGCCGCCGAAGGGAGCGCGGCATCCGGCGCCGCAGGAGCGGCGCGTGGCCGTCGATTGGTTCCATGCCGTCCGCGAACACGAAAGGCGGCGCAATGCCGGCGACCCCGGCGTCGTGCTGGCGCGGCGCCTCAGCAATGCCGAGTACGACTACACGATCCGCGATCTGACGGGCGTTGACATCCGCCCGGCCCGCGAGTTTCCGGTCGATCCGGCCAACACGGCGGGCTTTGACAACTCCGGCGAAACGCTGACGATGTCGCCCACCCTCCTGAAAAAATATCTGGCCGCTGCGCGTGAAGTGGCCGACCACATGTACTTGAAGGAGAAGGGATTTGGCTTCGCGCCGCATCCGATGCTGGTGGAAACCGACCGCGACAAGTTCGCCGTGCATCAGATCATCGATTTCTATCACCAGCAGAACATCGACTACGCCGATTATTTTCAAACCGCCTGGCGGTTCCGGCATCGGGCGGCGCTTGGGCAGCCCAACGCCACACTGGCCGACCTCGCGCGGCAATACCGCGTCAGCGCCAAGTATCTGCAGACCATCTGGTCGACCCTGCAGAGCGCCGAAGAAGTCGGCCCGCTGGTGAAGCTGCAAGCGATGTGGCGAGCCTTGCCCAGCGCCGCAGGCGGGTCAGCCGGAACGTGGCGCTCGAGCGCCGGCTGCGAGGCGATGCGATCCTACGTCGCCAACGTGCGCAAGAAGGTGGAGCCGCGGTTTATCAACATCACAGCCGGCCCGATCGGTGCGGCCTGGCAGCCGTTATTGATTTGGAAAAATACGCAATACGCGACGCATCGCCGGAAGTTCGATCCCAGGCAGTTGCAGGTTGAGGGCGAGCCGCCATTCAATCAGAGCGGAGTGGTCGAGCCCGAATGGGAGAATCCGTTCGGTCCAGGCAAGACGATCCTGGTCGAAAATGAGCCCGGCGATCCGGATCTCGTTCGTTCCGGCCGGTCAACGCGCACGTTACGAAGCGGCATGGGGCCGGTTTTGCAGCGTGTTTCCCGACATGTTCTACAAGGAATCGCGGGGCCGCAACTATTTCAAGACGGGTAAAGATGAAGGCCGCTATCTGAGTGCGGGCTTCCACAACGTGATGGGCTACTTCCGTGACGACCAGCCGCTCTATGAGTTGCTGCTGGACGAGAAGCAGCAGGCGACTTTGGACAGGATGTGGCGGGAGATGGATTTCGTCGCTTCCATCAACATCCGCACGTACGTCGAATTCGCCAAGCTGGGAACCCGCGGCACGCGAGACGATTTCAAAGATGGCGAGCCCCAGGTTCAGGAGATCGAGGTGGAGGAGATCATCTCGGAAGCGAAGATCAGGAAACTCGAGGCCGATTACCTGGAGATCGCGAAAGGCGGCAGCGAGCGTGGCGATCCAAGCAATCAAAGACTTCTTCGACAGAGCCAACGAAAGCATCCGCTGGGTCGAGCAAGCCCGCCGCGATGCTGAGGCGAGTCACTTGCAGTCACTGTTCGATTTCGCCGCCCGCGCGTATCGGCGGCCGTTGTCGCCGGCGGATCGCGCCGATTTGCTGTCCTTCTATCGTGACGCCGGGAGCGTTATGGCCTGGACCATGAGGGGGCGATCCGCGAGACGATCGTGCTGGTCTTGACGTCTCCGAAGTTCTCCTACCGCGTCGACCTGGTCGAAGCACGCGGTGGAATTCAGCCGCTATCGGATTTCGATCTCGCCAGCCGGCTCAGTTATTTCCTGTGGTCGAGCATGCCGGACGAGGAGCTGTTGCAGCACGCCGCGGCAGGCGACCTGCACCAGCCGCAGGTCATCAAAGCCCAGGCGCGACGGATGCTGCAAGACCCGCGCATCCGGGCTCTGGCGGTCGAGTTCGGTGGCAACTGGCTGGACTTTCGCGATTTCGAGCAGATCGGTACCGTGGACCGCGAGCGCTTTCCCTCTTTCACCGACGAATTGAGAGAGGCGATGTTCGAGGAGCCGGTTCGCTTTCTGCTTGGACGTGTTTCGTCACAACCGTCCGATCCTCGACTTCCTTTATGCTCGCGACACGTTTGTGAATCCTGTTCTGGCCCGTCACTATGGCATGCCGCCAGAAGGGAGCGATGACGAGCGTTTGGGTTCACGTCGCCGACGCCGACCGCTACGGCCGGGGCGGTCTGTTGCCCATGGCTGCGTTTTTGACAAAGAACGCGCCGGGCCTGCGAACCAGCCCGGTGAAGCGCGGCCACTGGGTGGCGAAGAACATACTGGGCGACCAGATCCCGCCGCCGCCTCCGGTGGTTCCCGAGTTGCCGGCTGATGAGGCCAAGATGGACCTGCCGCTGCGCCAAATGCTGGAGCGGCACCGGGCCAATCCGAGTTGCGCCGCCTGTCACGCGCGATTCGACTCTTTCGGATTGGCGTTCGAAACGTTCGATCCGGTCGGCAGGCGTCGAACCCACGATCTGGGCGGGCGCACGGTCGATGCTCGGGCCACGTTCCCGGGAGGCATCGAAGGAGAGGGATTGCAGGGAATCCGGCAGTACATTCGCGACCACCGCGAAGAGGATTTCGTGCGCGGCTTTACCGGCAAACTGTTGGCCTATGCTTTGGGACGCAGCCTGGCGCTCTCCGACGATCTTCTGATTCAGGAGACAGACAGCAGGCTGGCCGACGACGGCTGCTGTTTTGAAACCATAATTGAGAGCATCGTTACGAGCCGCCAGTTTCTCAACAAGCGCGGCCGCGAGCAACTGACGGCCAATGAGAGGTGATGTCTATGATGAAACACGCAGCACGAAGCGCGTCGAGTGCGTGAAACGGCGTTGTCCCGAAGGACCTTTCTCCGCGGCGCCGGCGTCACCATGGCCTTGCCGTGGCTGGAGTCGCTCTCGGGTTTCGGCATCAGTTCAGCCTCGGCGGCCACCACCGGCCGCGCAGCCCCAACGCTTTGCCGTGCTGTTCATGGGCACGGGCATCAGTCCCGGCCGTTGGTGGGCTAAAGGGACGGGCGCCGGGATGGAACTGAGCGAATCACTGGCGCCGCTGGAACCGCTCAAGGCGAAGATCAACGTCATCGACGGCCTGTTCAACAAGGCGGCCACAGGACAGGGGATTCATCCGGCGATGACCGGCAACTTGTTGTCGGGCGTGCCGATCAGCAAAGGTTCGATCATCCATGGCGGCATCACCATCGACCAGGTGCTGGCCAACCGGATCGGGCAGGAGACGCTGCAGCCCAGCATGGTGCTGGCCTGTGAGCGGGCCATGACCGGGTTCCATGAGACGAACTTTTCGAACGCCTACAGCTCGCACATTTCATGGCAGAGCAGCGATTCGCCGGTGCCCAACGAGATGTATCCCTCGCTGGCTTTCGACAGCCTGTTCGAGAACGGCGGTCGGCTGCGGAACACCAGCGTGCTGGATCGGGTGAAGGAACATGCGCTCTGGCGCTGAGCGGCAAGGTCAGTTCCACTGACAAACTCAAGCTGGATGAGTATCTCGCCAGCGTTCGCGATGTCGAACGCAGTATCGAACGGATGCGAACGGATAAGGACAAGGCCGAAGAGCGGGCCCGCAACGCCGGGCGCCCGGTGTTTGCGATGAAGCGTCCGCAGGATGGGCTGCCTGAAGATATCCGCGATCACATTCGCCTGATGTGCGACATCATCGCGCTCGGGTTTCAGACTGACAAGACGCGCGTGGCCTCGCTGCTCCTGGCGCGCGACCTGTCAGCGCTCTATTATCCGTTTCTCGACGTGAGCAAGCAGCATCACGGAGCCTCCCATTACGATACTGAAGAGGGCTATCAAAAAATCGTGCGCTTCCACGTCAGCCAGCTGGTCTATCTGGCCCAGCGCCTGGACGCAATGCAGGAGGGGGACAGCACCGTGCTCGACAACAGCTGTCTGCTGTTCCTGTCGAACATGTGGTCCGGGACGAAGCACGACAACAAGAAGGTGCCGGTAATCACTATTGGCGGTCTGGGGGGCAAGCTGAAAACCGGCAGAGCCCTCGATTATTTCGAGTCGGGCGACGACAACCGCAAGTTGTGCAGCCTGTATCTGGGCATCATGGATCGGATGGGCATCGAACTCGCAGAGTTCGGCGACGCTAAAAGCCGGTTAGCTGGCTTCTGAAGTCAGGCGCTTCCGCTCATCACGAAGGATCGCAGGAATCGGATCGCCCTGGGAATCACTACGAATTTATCTTCCTTGCCTTCGTAGATCATGCTGATGAAGCCGTTGAACCGTGCTTTGCCGAGGATGCTGAACACACGGTCGTAGTCAATCCACTTCTCCCGGCCGTTCTCGTCCAGATCGTAGATTTTCGTCCGCACGAACTGCGTCAGCGGAGCGACTTGTTCGATGCTGTGGTAATAATCCTCGTATGTCGTTCCGGGGATCTTCGGGCCATTCGGCCCGTTTCTGCCCGCGAAATGTCCGGTGTCGAGCAACAGAGTGAAATTGGGATGATTCACTTCTTTGTAAAAACGCAGCATGTCCGCGCCCGTGCTCGTAAGACCGCTGTGATTCTGCAGCGAAACCGTCATTCCTAAATCGGCCCCGATCTCGGCGGTCTTCCGCAGCGCGTCGACGCCACGCCGAAATGCCTCTTCCCGCTTATCGGGTGAAGGCGGCGAGCCGACGAAGGTGCGCAGGATCGGAGCGCCCAGAAACATTCCCGCTTCGATTGCGACGCGCGCTTTCTCCAGTTCCGCCGGAATCGCCTCGGCCGACCGACCATATTCCGTGCTCACGCAGATGGACGCGATCGGCAGTCCCCGGTCCAGACAACCGCGTCGCACCTCTTTCAGGTACGCCCGGTCGGTCTCGCTCTTCAGCTGTTTGACGTGTATATCGACGCCATCCAGATCCAGCCTCCGGCATGTGTCCATGAAGCTGAACATATCCATCTTGCCGGCGTTGAACTCTGCCTGATAGTTGATCGTCGACTGGCTCACATGGTAGTACTTTGGTCTGACCGCAGCATTCGCGGGGGCGCCAACGATGTTCGCCGCGCCGGTAAGACCTGCGCCACCGGCCAGCATCGCGCGCCGCGTCAGTTCACTCGACACAGGCATCCTCCTCGAGACGTGAGTTCCCAAATCATTCGCGGGATGCCCGCGATTATATACCCCGCCGATGCTGACATGGCCGGGATTTCACCTCGAGGATTTCACGTTGAGGACTGAAGGTTCGGGACGAACGGAGCACGTCAGAGCTCAATCGACCGTGATCGCACTTCCGCTCTGTATATCGTATGGTCGATCTGCGCCGAACAGTCTTGTCGGTTCTTCCCGTGAAGCCATTTTCAAGGCCAGGGCGATGAAATGTACAGACCAACCAAAAAAGAAAGAGCCGCTCCGCCTTTCTTCACATCTAGTTTCGGCTTAGGCGCAGCGAAGCACCCCGGCGTCCAGTGACAGGATGATAACGTCCCACCAGGGAACGGATGCCAGTTGGTGGTTCGCAGCCGCGGACGAAAATCGGACTGTCCAGTTGTCGTCGCTGGCGGCACGTTCCATCGGAGCCAGTCAGAGAAGATAGCGGCGGCGGCATCTCGAAACGGAATGCGCCGATGTCTATTCCGCGAGGATGCTCTTGCCCGGAGAAAGGACAGCTATGCCTTCAGGAGAGGTCGACCAGTCCCGTGAACGCCTGCTCGCAGGTGTGCGACGGTTCCAACGAGAAATTTATCCTGAGCGGAAAAGCACTTATCAACAGGTTGTCCGCGAAGGCCAGAAGCCCCACGCACTGTTCGTGACGTGCGCGGATTCGAGGATCGATCCGGAATTGATCACTCAATCGGGACCGGGAGAGATTTTCGTTTCGAGAAATATCGGCAATCTGGTTCCTGCTTATGGCGAAGCATTAGGTGGGGTGTCGGCGATAATCGAATACGCAGTCTCTGGCCTCCAGGTCAGCCAGGTAGTAGTTTGCGGACACACTGATTGCGGCGCCATGATCGGATTGCTTCATCCCGAGAAAGTGGCACACTTGCCTGTCGTGAAGTCATGGCTGCGCAACGCCGAGGCCGCTTTGAGTATCGTTCGGAGCCGCAGTACGGCGACGGACGAACACGCCGCGCTTGAGGAGCTGACTGAGGAAAGCGTCGTTCTGCAGCTACATCATTTGCGCACTCACCCGTCTGTCGTCGGACGTCTGGCTCAAGGCACTTTAGCGCTGTCAGGATGGGTCTATGACATCGGCCATGGGATCATCCGGATCTACAACGAAGAGCAGCACAAATTCATTCCTGTGATGGGCGAGGACCATGCACTCGCAGGCGCCTCAGCCAGGTGATCGTAAGCCAGAGAGCCGACATCTGGACGTTGGCGCACTACGTTGGGCGCCGTCTCGCGGTCCTGTTCGCGTTTGACGTGGCAGTCATGGCAGCCTATGTATTCGGAGGCTGGACCTGGCTGGCCCTGCCGGGTACTCCCCTTTCGATCTTCGGGGGCGTGATTGTTGTGCTCGCCGGGTTCCGTAACTCCAGCGCGTATGCAAGGTGGTGGGAGGCCCGAACCATCTGGGGAGGCGTTGTCAACAGCTCAAGAAGCTTCGCACGGCAGGTCCTTGCGATGGTCTCAGTGCATGACACGAACCATGCAACGCATAGCGAAGCCGCTGAGGTGAAACGCAGGCTGGTTCTGCTCCAAATCGCCTGGGTACATGCCCTCCGCAACCACCTCCGTGGCACTCCGGCGTGGGATGAAATTACGGACCTGGTTCCGGAACACGCGATGCAGCACTTAAGAAGACAAAGCAACGTTCCTCTTGCTATTCAACAGAACATTGCGGCACTCGTGGCTCACTGTCGTGAATCAGGCTGGATCGAAGACATGTGTTGGGTAAACCTCGATCGAACGCTGAGCACTCTGATGGATTATCAGGGCGCCGCCGAGCGAATCAAAAATACGCCGATACCCAGACATTACGACATGTTCATACGTTTGTTCATCAACATCTATTGCTTGCTGCTGCCGTTCGCAATGGTGTCTCATTTAGCGTTATTAACACCGATCGGATCTACCTTCGCAGGGTTCCTCTTCCTGGCGCTGGATCAAATCGGTCGTGATCTCGAGGCACCCTTTGACAATTTGCCTCACGACATCTCGTTGACGGCGATCAGCCGGACGATCGAGATCAATCTGAAACAGATGCTTGGCGAAAAAGACATTCCTCAACCGCTCGCTCCGGTAAATGGAATATTGTGGTGAGCGTCCTTTTGTAATAATTTGCAGTTTGTCCCTTTTGCCCTGACCGAGGCCAGGTAATTCAGTCAGGCTACCGTTTCCGGCGCTTGCAATCATTTCGTCAGGCGCACGACTGCAGCGGCGGCCACGAAGCGCACGGTTTCGTTGGAGTCGTCAAGCAGAGGCCAGACAGCGCTGAGCAGCGCCGGGTCGCCACGCTTCGCAATTGCGTCGACAACGGAAGCACGTACGAGCCATTTCGGATCGGCGGCGGCTTTCGTAAGGGCTTCGGCCGTCCTCGGATCCGGATCACGAATTAGTTTCTGCGCAGCAGCCGCACGTACCGGCGACGCATCGTCCTTGGTCACGCCTTCGAAGACCGAGTAGCCGACACCCGCGAATGGAATGAAGCCCAGCCCTTGCTCAATCCCATTCGCGCCATTGCGCGAGGATCTTTCAGCATCTTCATCTGGGCTTCCATCAACGAATCCGCCCGCTCTTACGCTCACCCAGCAGTACTGCGTAATACACTTCGTAGGCGCGCGGGTCGCCCAAGGCGTAAAGCGCGCTCGCGGCGGCAAAAACGACGCCGCTATCTTTCGTCTTTAGCGCCTGGACCAGCTTCGGTGCCGACGATTTGGCTCCCATGTTTCCGAGGGCTTCCGCCGCGGCGGCTCGCACCGAAACGTTGGAGTCGGCCAACGCCCACTCCCCAAGCTGCTGGGACCTCGCGTTGTTCGTTGTTAACCCGAGCGAACGAATAGCTTTAATTCTGGTCTCGACCGTGGTACTCTTCACGCCCTCTTCAAGGACTGACCACGCCCGTACAGGTGATTGCTGACCCACAACCATGGTGGCACCCACAGCTGCGGTAACCAAAAGAAGTCGCGTCATGATGCTCCTCGTATCTCGGACGAGACGCTCGAAATATAGAGCACAAGATGCGTATTCAGCTGGTTGAGGTGTCAGAAATCAGCAGACACGAACCGATGACTCACCACGCGTCAGATAGATGGCGGCAGCGCCGAAGTAGCCTCCGGGGGTGCCAGAGCAACCACGCGCCCTGAGGCCCGCAGATATTCGAGCAGGTGGCATACCGGTGACGCTGGTTCCAAGTCATCCAGCCCTATCAGATCGTCCGCTGAAGCTCTTAGCCCCGGCGTTCCGGAAATGTCCTGCAGCGCTGCAAGAAACGCCTGCCTCCGCATTGGAGACACATACAGCCTCACGTTGGTTGCCAGCAGTCTTCCCAAACCCTCCAGCAAGGCGCCCGGCAGGGTTTCGTAAAAAGAGGTGTGCATGATTTTGGCCGCCGCCGCGACACTGAGAACGAAGCGCACCGGTTCCATCGAATAGCCACGCAGATATCGACTGAGCAAATACGTTTCCGGATAATTGCTGATAATCAAAGGCCAGCGTGAACTTAACTGAGCAATCAACGCGAGCATAGCGTCCGCGGACACGTCACGTACGTCGCTGACAGGGCGAGTTGAGAGTTCGACGAGTGCGACGGGAGCGCGTTCGAACGGCTGGCCTTCTGCAAGGAGGCCGTCAAGAGCAGATTGAAGCAGCGTCGTATCGACTAATTCCGGGTGGCTAAACGTGCCGCGCATCACAACGAGGGGGCGCTTTCGTATCACGCTCGACGGCTCAACCACACGTCCGTCCGTACCGAACACAATGGCATGAGCCATTTGCGGCCTCAGCAACGCCAGACACCATGCACGCGCATCCTCATTTACGAATGCCGGGCCGTCGAACTCGATCACGTCTATGTCAATTCGTTCATTGGACAGCTCACTGAAGAGACCCGAAAGAAATGAGTGACAGTCTGATCTCTGGTGAAAAGCGGCGTACACGAGATTGACGCCAAGCGTCCCTACGGCTTGCTGCTGCGAACTGGCCGAATTATCACGCAGATTGATGTGCAACAGAAGCTGGCTGGGCGCGGCCGCCGGTTCCGCCTGGAAGCGAAGTCCCATCCAGCCATGTTGTTCATTGTCGCCCTTAAAGTTCCGGGCAGCCACTGTATCAGCAAACGCGAAGAACCTTCGGGTATCCCCTTTCGTTCCACTGAGCCTCTGAAGGACGAGTCCGTATTCGTGATCCAGCATAGCGAGCAGACGCTCTTTCGACACGTATCGGGTTCCCGTGCCGTAGATGTCATCGCTCACCTGCTTGTCATAAGCCGAAATCGTCTTAGCCACAGTTCCCGAGGCGGCGCCGACCGCGAGGAACCAGCGTGCCACCTCCTGCCCCGCTCCGATTTCAGCGAAAGTACCGTAAATGGAATTGTCGAGATTGAGCGACAACGCCTTTCCGTGCGTATCGAGATTAGTTGCCGTAATCGCCATGTTGAGGCTCTCAGGATCTGTTACTGCGCTCCTTGTCATTTCTTCTGCAAACCGGAAATCCGGTCGGCAGTGCCGCGATCCTCAGGATGTCAGGCCGGCGCGACCGCTTGCTGACTGACGCTGCACTCCCCGAAATCGTGACCTGGCGGCGGGTGTTCTGCGACGTCTCGCGGCACCGCTTTTCATAAAAGAATTACCACGAGACGTTCGGCGAAGTATTACGTATCCTGCCAATCCCGACAACACCATCACTCTGCTCAGTAAGGAACAGTAATGTCCGCTCACACGGTCAACACCGTTGCAACCACCTGAGACACCGACCTGGATGCACCCCCATTGAGCACAGATTCACAGTATTCACCTTAAACCCGCTTGGTAGTATGCCTTGAGAAATCCCGTGTAAGACAGCTCGTCCCCATGTCCGTCATTCGAGCTCCGCGTTGAGAGGCTATTACGTAAGACTCGGTTGCACTCCTGCGCGGTCGGCGGTCGCTACCATTTCAGGACGGCGTGCGCCTCCTGCACCGTCGCTCCTCGCCGTCCCTTGACGGAAGCTGCGGGGCGGGAGCTGCGTGGACTTGATGCTCAGTCCGCGAACGGGATGTAAAACATCGGATAACGATTGTGTTTTTCCCGAGTCAGGCACTGCCCGCTACACCTGCATCTGTCCTGATCGCGACCGATATCCCTGCGGGCCGGGGTCTTTCGCGAAATTGTTCCTCCGGGATAGCGAGATTGCTCGCGTCACGATGCGCAAGGATGCTCGGGGTCATGATCTCCACCCCATCCTGGTTGAACGCATCCAGCACGTTCGCCCGAAGCTCGGAGAGCGTGTCGAACATCAACGCCGGCTGATTCGTGTGGGCGCGTAGTTCATAGTTCACGGCGTAATCCCCGAGCTCATTCTGGAAGACGTGCGGCGCTGGCTCGGAAACGATAAACTTGGTTGCGCGTGCGCCTTTGATCATCAATCGGTGAACCCTTCGCCAGTCCACGTCATAACCGATACCGGCTGTGACTGTCAGAATCAGACCGTCACTCGTTCTTGCACTGTAGTTCACGATCGATAATGCAACGACGTTGCCGTTGGGAATGGAAACCTCTTCGTTTCTGGGAGTGAGCAGACGAGTAACAAGCAAAGTCTTTTCGATTACGACGCCCGTCTTGTCCCCAATTGTGACCATATCGCCGATCTTGAAAGCCCGCGTGTAGGTCAGCACTGTGCCAGACACGATGTTGCCGATGGTAGCCGTCGACCCGAACGTAATGAGGGCACCGACAAAAACAGAGAATCCCTGAAAGAATTGCGATTTCGAGCCGGGTAGATATGGGTAGCTGACCATCAGCAGAAATAAAAGAAACAGGGTTCTGACGAGCCTGTATGTAGGGATTGACCATTCGGGGAGGAACCCGGTCACGACAATCGCGCCATTCTCGATTGAATTGAAGAAATACCTGATGCCTTTCAGTGCGTACGAGCCAAGAAGGAAGATGACGAAAACGTACCCGAGATTTGGTAAGTACCCGAGTATTGCAGATCCAATATCTCGCGCCGGAGTCCTGAGAAGACCCGCCGTCTGTTCGACGACGGGCTTTGTGCGCGGGAACTGATTCAGTATCAACGGGAGAATCAAGGCGACCACGATCAGAACCGAGACGTACCTCAGGACCCTCAGCGACGCAATTACCAAAACCGCGACGTGAGCGGAAATCCCGGTTCGCGAGGTATGTCCGCTCGAAAGTCGCTCCTCCATCCACCAGTAGAGACGGCCGATTGCCTGGATAATGAGGATGATCGCCAGGGTAGCGATCAAAGTCCGGTATACTCCGATTGCCGAGGTTTCAGGCCAGTCCGAACTCGTTAGTCGCGAAAATGGAGCGGCCGCTCCCGCGATGATCGGCTCCACGGCTTTGCGAGCCAACAGCAGCATCGCCAGAATGACGCCATTCGTGGTCGCGAACGCAGCCGCGCGGCGGCCCATTGTCCTGCCGGCGGCACCAACGAACCGGCGTGCTGCAAAATAGATGACCGCGAAAAAGCCTGTCAGGAGCATTACTGCAAGACCGTTTCGAATGATTGCTTCCGCCACCGCGCGCGCATCTGCAGACACCGGATTGTTCTCCCACGCTATCGATGCGTATCTGACACTTGTGATTCATGACTTCAGCGCAGCGTCGGTCAAGGGGCAGCAACAGTACCCAGCCTAGCCGGTTCACAGGGGGAATGATCTGCCCCGGCGGTAGCGATCACGACGAATCGGAGTAACACCAGAGAGGTTAACCGGACGACGCAGTGACAAGGCGGTATACTCGGCGGATTATGGGAGTCGAATCGCAACACCTCTCTCCCGCGGAGACACCCTCGCTGGACGCAACATCTGTGTTGCGCGAAAGCCAGCAGATGCTCGCGGTTGAAAGAGAGTTCGCGGAGCGCCTGCAGCAAGTCGCTACGAAGCAGATCAGTGGAGGAGGCATACAGGAGCTCTACGAGAAGATTCTCGATGCTCTGCAAGGAATAGTCGGTGCGGATTTCGCGAGCATTCAGATGTTTTACCCGGAGCGTGGAAGCCACGGCGAGCTTCGACTCCTCGCCTGCCGCGGCTTCAGCACACAAACTTTCCAGCGTTGGGAATGGGTGTCCCGGGCGACGGCTACGACGTGCGGTGAGGCCCTGCGGACGGGTACGAAGGTGGTGGTCCCGGATATCCGCGATTGCAACTTCATCGCTGAAAGCGGGGAGCTGCAGAACTACCTTGAGTCTGGAATCCGCGCTGTTCAGAGTCTGCCGCTCGCTTCGAGATCAGGCGAGCTCCTCGGAATGTTGTCCACGCACTGGCGTGAACCTCACGAGTCTTCCCCAACCGAGGCGCGTGCGCTTGACGTTCTGACGAGACTGGCTGCCGATCTTGTCGAATGTTCGAGGACGGAAGAAAAGGCTCGTGAGAGCGAAGAACGGCTTGGATTCGCATTAGAAGCAGCAGACATCGGCACGTTCGATTCGAATCTCGAAACCGGGGTTGGCGGGTGGACACCCAAACTCGAACAAATGTATGGCTTGCGGCCGGGTACGTTCGACGGCACACGCGCTGAGTGGCTAAATCTCATCCACCCTGATGACCGGAATCGCGTTGAACTGCGATCACGGGAATCTTTGGAAACCGGTGCGCCGGCGGCAGAAGAATGGCGCGTTATCTGGCCCGATCAGAGCGTCCACTGGCTCGCCGGGCGGTGGAAGGTGTTCAGGAACGATGCGGGCCAGCCAGTACGAGTCAGGGGCGTAAACATCGACGTAACAGATCGCAAGCGCATCGAAGATACGGTCCGCGAAAGCGAGGAGCGTTTCCGGAACATAGCCGACACTGCTCCTGTGATGATCTGGCTGGCCGACCAGGACAACTACGGCACATTCTTCAACAAGCCGTGGCTCGCCTTCACCGGCCGCACGATGGAGCAGGAATTGGGCGAGGGTTGGGCCAGCAGTGTGCACCCTGATGATTTAAACCACTGCCTCGCTACCTGCGGCACGTCGTTTGCGGCCCGCCATGCTTTCCAGATAGTATTCCGCCTCCGACGTTTCGATGGGGAATACCGCTGGATCCTGGATAATGGTACGCCCCGCTACTCCGAAGGCGAGTTCGCCGGATATATCGGCTCCTGCGTCGACATAACCGATCAAAAGCAAATCGAGGAGCAGTTGCGCAGCAACGAGGCCCAGCTGATGGACTCCCAGCGCCTGGCCAACGTGGGGAGCTGGGAAGTGGACATCGCCACAAGGACGACCCGCTGGTCGGATGAGTGGTATCGGATTTTCGAGTTGCCGAGAGATGCTCGAGCGGATTTTGAGACGTTTCTCTGCTGCGTCCACCCTAAAGACCGAGGGATCGTTCTCGAAGCCGAGACAGGGCCCAGGCGGGCTCTGCTCTGGCTGTGGTTGAGTTTCGCATTCTTCGGCCGAGCGGGGAAACGCGATTTATCCGCGCGATCATCGAACCGATTCGGAACTCGGAGGGAACGCTGGTTCGTCTTGCCGGCGCCGCCCAGGACATCACCGAGCAAGTCCAGGCAATGGAGCGTTTGCGCGAGAGTGAAGCGCGGTTGAAAACCGCAGAGCGTATGACCCATATCGGCCACTGGACGTGGGATCTCAGGACCAATCGTGCAACGTGGTCCGAGGAGATCTTCAGGATCACGGGCCAGCGAATGGACTACCAGCCGGACTATAAGACGTTTTTCGAAATCGTGGTGTCCACCGACAGGGACAGACTGGCTGAATGGGTAAGCGAAACCCTTCGCGAGAAGCGAGGCAGCGTCATCGAGTATCGCGTCATTCGACCAGACAGCGAAGTGCGGACGGTGTTCTGTATGTCAGAAGTCCTGCTGGATGAGGCTGGTTCGCCGGAGCTCCTGTTCGGCACATGTCAGGATGTGACCGATGACAGGCGAGCGCAGCAGGAGTCCTTCGCAAGGCAGAAGCTGGAGAGCCTGGGAACGCTCGCTGGCGGCATCGCGCACGACTTCAACAACCTTCTGGGCGCGGTGCTCGCTCAGACGGAATTGGCGATGGCGGAACTTGCAAGTGGGTCACACCCCCATGAAGAACTGACTGCGATCCGCGACCTGTCGATCCGCGGCTCCGAGATTGTCCGCCAGCTCATGATCTATGCAGGACAAGAGAGCGATGTGCTGGAACGCGTCGACGTTTCGGACGTCGCAAAGCGAATGCTGGGTCTGCTTAAGGTTGCGATTTCCAGCCACGCTACTTTGGCCACCAGTCTGGCAGATTTGCCGGCGGTTCGAGCTCGCACAGCACAGCTTAGCCAGATCGTCATGAACCTGGTCGTAAATGCGTCTGAAGCCCTCGGGGACCACGCCGGAGTTGTGCACGTGACGACCGAGCTCAGAACGATATCCGAGTCCGAGGCGATCGGAAAAGCGTTGCTACCCGGAGATTATGTCCGCCTGGAAGTTTCCGACACAGGATGCGGGATGTCACCTGAAACCCAGGCCAGGGTGTTCGATCCATTCTTCACGACGAAGTTTTCTGGCCGCGGACTCGGACTTGCGGTGGTACACGGGATTGTTCGTAGTCTCCGTGGGGCCATCCAGATTGCGAGCGAGTTGGGCAGAGGGACCACCTTTGAGATCCTGCTTCCATGCACCGAATCCAAGCGAAACGCGGAGGACCATCCGGTCGTTCCAGTGGAACGCGCTGCGTCACCGGCACGAGGTGCCACCGTACTCATTGTCGAGGATGAACATCAGTTAAGGCTGGCAATCGCGAAGATGCTGCGCAAGTCGGGTTTCGGCGTGGCCGAGGCGGCCAGCGGGTCTGATGCGATCGACGTTCTTCGCACGCGGGGCCGCGAGTTTGCTTTGATTCTGTTGGATCTCACTATTCCCGGCAGTTCCAGCCAGGAAGTCGTCGCAAAAGCTTCATTGGTGCACCCGAACGTGAAGGTACTTCTGATGAGTGCTTATAGTGACGACGTGGCCAGATCAATGATCAGGTCGAACCTGGTCTGTGGCTTCGTTCGTAAGCCGTTTCGTCTTATGGATCTGGTACAGACCGTACGGAGTGTTCTAGAGGTGTGCATCAAACAACAAAGTGGCGATGCGGGAGAGCGCGCCAACACCGTTCAGCATTAAAGGACTGGCAAGAGATGAGGCAGCCCGTTACTCGCCCTGGACTGGATCTCGACGAGCAGCCGGCTAAACGGGGGTGGCGGTTCCGCTGAATCCCTTCCATCAGAGCCACAGCCGATTAGCCTTTTGTTCCGCTGCACCCGACGGGGATTTCGCTCGGCGTCCAATTGCGGGGCATCTCATCGCGCAGCGACGGAGTTACAATCAGACCGCGTAGCACTCCAGAGCTACTCCCCGCACGGCAGAGGCTACGACAACGTTGGGAGGAATTGAATAGCTATGGATTCTTCACAAGATTCGAGCAGCCGTCGTGATTTCATCAAGACCAGTGGTACATCTGCCGTAGTTTCGGCTTTGGCTAACGTTGCGACTCCCCCGGTCCACGCAGCGGGCACCGATGTGATCCAGATAGCGCTCGTCGGCTGTGGCGGTCGCGGTGGCGGAGCGGCGGCGAACGCACTGGCAGTCAAGCGCGGTCCGGTCAAGCTGGTCGCTATGGCGGACGTGTTCCCGGAACGCCTTTCGACCGACCTTAATAAGTTGCAGCAGCGTTTCGCGAGCCAGGTCGACGTGCCTCCCGATCGCCAGTTTATCGGCTTCGACGCCTATAAGAAGGCGATGGATTGTTTGAAGCCCGGCGATATCGTCATCTTTGCGACGCCGCCGGCGTTTCGCTGGGTGCACTTCACCTACGCTATCCAGAAAAATTTGAATGTTTTTATGGAAAAGCCGCTGACGGCCGACGGCCCAACGAGCAAGCGTATGTTCGCGCTCGGCGAAGAAGCCTCAGCCAAAAACCTCAAGGTGGCGGTCGGACTCATGTCGCGTCACAGCCGGGCGATGCAGGAACTGGCTGACCGTGTTCACAACGGCGAGATCGGCGAAATCGTTTTGCAGCGTGGTTACCGTATGCATGGACCGGTCGGGTACTTCCTCTCGCCGCCGAAACCCGCCGGTATCACCGACCTGCTTTACCAGGTGCAGCGCTTCCACAGCTTTATCTGGGCGAGCGGAGGCTGCTTCAACGATTTTTATATCCACCACATCGATCAGCTGGGTTGGATGAAGAATCAATGGCCCGTGAAGGCTCAGGCAGTGGGAGGCCGGCATTACAAGGTCAGTCCCGAAGGCGTTCCGTATGTGGATCAGAATTTTGACGTCTACTCGGTGGAATATACCTATCCGGATGGCACCAAATTCTTCTTCGACGGTCGATGCATGAAGGGATGTGAGGAGATCTACACGAGTACCCTGCACGGGACCAGGGGCATGGGGATCGCTTCCAAAAAAGGCGATTGCGGCCTGCCATCAAGTCTGTACAAGAGCCAGACGCCGACTGCTGCAGACCTGATTTGGGAATCGAAGGTAAGCCCGGAAGAGAAGGATCCTTACCAAAACGAATGGAACGACTTAATCAACGCCATTCGAGACGGCAAACCTTACAACGAGGTCAAACGCGGAGTTGAGGCGAGCCTGGTATCGAGCATGGGGCGAATGGCCGCCAACACTGGTCGGGAAATTACGTTTGACGAGATGCTCAACTGCGAGCACAATATGGCGCCCGACATAGAAAAGTTCACGATGGATTCGGCGGCACCTTTGCTCGCCGACGCCCACGGCAGATACCCGGTGCCGCAGCCTGGCATCGTGACCAGGAGGGAATACTGATAAGCCTCTTTGCTTGCAACGAGACGAACGGTAAACCGAGTAGCAGCGCCGAATGCTCTCGCACCGCCTGCGGTGCGCAATGTCGATGCCCAGCTCATCAGCGTTTAGCAAGTTGCCGTTTGTCGTGACTCATTGGACCGTGTCGGTATATGTTTCACTCCGCAAGCCACACGTTTCAAGTTGCTTATGCAACAGGGAAAATTGATTCCCAACCCACAACATCAAGTTCTGTGACCGTCCGGCGACCACCAGGCCTTGGGTGCATCCCGGGGTCGATCTATTACCGGGATCCATTGAGTTCCGGACTGCCCTGCCCTGATCGGAGCGCCACCGACGATTCACGAGAATCAGTTTTTAAGTGTGAAAAACGGTGGGACGCGAAACAAATGCTGTCCACCAGCGGACAATAAATTTGCGAAAACGGGCAGATCTGGGACCGGTCAACCCGCTTGCATCGCCGAGATTGCGGCCGTTCAATTGCGACCAGCCCGTCGCGGAGGTTCGCGCATGAGCGTAGAGCGCGTTCGAGAATCTGTATTGCCAGAAGCAGCCCAGGAAATCATCCGAGATCGTACCGAGGCGGGCTGGCGTCTGGTGGGGCTCGAATGGGAGCGTGACAACGCAGGCATTGAAGATGGCCATTTTGAACCGGTACCTTATGGCTTAAGGGTCGCTTCGGATTGCCGACATCTCGCAAGGGAACCAAACGAGTTTGAGGTCCTTACTCAAATCGCTCAGCTGGTGATACAGGAGAGCCGCATGGCGCAGATTGCAGACGCTCTCAACACTCAGGGTTATCGAATGCGCAACGGCGACAGATGGACACCATCGGGAGTGTACGAGCTGATGCCGCGCCTTGTCGACTCGAGTCCGCACATCTTTTCTGAAGCAGAATGGCCGATGCGCCGGCGTGTGACCGGGATTCGCTGAATCATCTAGTTGATCGAGGACGAGGCACGACGAGCCGCAACCGCGATTTTGACGAGGGCACAGGACTCGCTATGGAAGCGACAAACACGCTCCCTATCACCGGTCGGGGCGAGTTCGTTCCGGCTCGAACAGCTCGCAAGGGGTCACGCTAAGCGGAAATAGCGGCTACTCTGGTCGAAGCTGGCCAAGCATACGGATAGTACGACAAGATCGGCAACAGTGACGATGTAGGTGATCAAACATCCTTGCAGGACAAAGAATCAGCACTACTGCGAAGCCATGGCTGTGCGATCCTCGCGAGTAACATCCGTCCTGTGGAAATGTCTCGCTCAAAAGAAAGGACAATATGAAAATCGTCGTCATTGGCGGTACTGGACTAATTGGATCGAAGCTTGTCAAAAAGCTCGGTGAACACGGGCATGAAGCAGTAGCCGCCTCGCCAAAAACCGGTGTCGACAGCATCACAGGCGAGGGACTCGCGGACGCTCTGAATAACGCGTCCGTCGTTGTGGATGTAACGAACTCCCCTTCATGGGAGGACGCGGCCGTGCTGAAGTTCTTCGAGACATCAACGCGTAACCTCCTCGCCTCTGAGGCTACCGCACGCGTGGCACATCACATCGCGTTGTCAGTCGTTGGAACGGAACGTCTGCTGGGAAGTGGCTTCTTCCGGGCAAAGCTGGCTCAGGAGAACTTGATCAAGGCCTCTTCCATTCCCTACTCCATAGTCCGAGCGACGCAGTTCTTTGAGTTCGTAAAGCAGATCGCCGACTACTCCACGGAGGGCAACAAGGTACGCTTGCCTTCTGCGCTCATCCAGCCGATGTCCGCCGATGATGTCGCCAGTGCACTGGTCAGAATCGCAACCAGCTCACCCGTTAATGGTTCGATTGAGATCGGGGGGCCGGAACAGTTTCGTCTGGATCAACTCGTCCGACAGTATCTGGCGGCGTCTCAGGATCCCCGCGAAGTCATCTCCGACCCGAACGCGCGATATTACGGCATTCCGGTTAGCGAGAGGGCGCTGGTTCCGGATAACGACGCACAACTCGGCGAGACGCGTTTCGAGGACTGGCTCGTTCAGGCCACCACCCAACAAAGCTCAACGGTGAATCGGCAATCGGCATAAGTGGGCCGAGGCAAAATAATGATTAGCTCACGGTTTATGTTGGTACCCGCGTTTGCCACCGCTCTGTTGGCGCAGGACGCTCAGGTGACGCCACTCATGTCCAGAGATCTTCCGGATTTTCCCGGTAAGGAAGGTCGGATGATCACGGTCGTGTATCCTCCCGGCGCTTCTGATCCGATTCATCGGCACAATGCGCATGCATTCGTTTACGTGCTGGAGGGCTCCATTGTGATGCAGGTGAAAGGCGGAAAGGAAGTCACACTTACGCCGGGTCAGACGTTCTACGAAGGTCCTGATGATATTCACGTCGTTGGCCGCAACGCAAGCACCACGAAACCAGCCAGGTTCGTCGTGGTCCTGGTGAAGAATAAGGACGCGCCCGTGCTCATACCGGTCAAGTAAACGCCACATCTTTCAAGGGGGACTCTCGGTTACACAACAAACCACACCCGCCATAAGTCACCGCTAACTAAGTCAGGGCTAAATCGAATCAGCGCGAAAGCGGCGCTCTTGCCGCGAAGCGACATGCCAGCGCGTAGTACAGGATTTCAACAAAGCAGGCAACTACGAGCGGAACGCTTGCAGTTCCGCTGCAACAACTGCTATACCCGACGGAGCGCCGTCATCGGATCCCCACGGGACGCGCTTCGCGACGGACCCAACGCCGCGGCAACGGCCCCCATCACCAAGACAAGCGTCGCCAGGCACAGAGTAATTGGGTCCGCGGCGCCGAGCCAAATAGCAGGGACCGACTCGACCAGGATGCCCCAGGGCGGTCTGCAAACCCAGCCCGATGCAAGGCCAATCCAAATGAAGACTTCCCGAAGCTAGCCTCGCCACTAACGTTCCTGGATGAATACCGCGGCAACTTGGTCAGAAAACCCTTGCGCTCCAATGGGCGCGTCTCGATACCGCGTCTTAATTCCTTCTGTATCGCAGCGTTGACCACCGATGCAGGACCCTTGAAAACTCACCTCGATCGTACGGGAGAACTCGCCGATTAGCTGGAATACGGCACATAGATCGTTGGTGCAGCGACGCTGCGCAAACTTTTTCGACTGTACGCTTCCGGCGTCACCGATGAGCTCCAGTTCGGTGGCCCGGCCCCGGACGACCCGAAGTGGTATATACATGGTCTCAAAGAACTGAGGCCCTGCCCAATAAAGCATCGGCGTTCTATTCACGGCGCCAGTAGCCATCACTCAAAACGGCTACTGCCGGTGCGCCAGGCCGGTCATCCCCGAGCTCACCCAGCCTTAAGAAGCATTCGGAATCGTTCGTGTCGCTTACGTTTCATCACTCGACCGCATTATCCCCAGTGCCGCGATTCGTGAGGAGAGTGTTGTCGGCTTCATACCCAACCGTTCGGCCGCGCCTCCCTTTCCATAAATACGGCCTCGGCTCGCATGAAGCGCATTCTCGATAGTCTCTCGTTCGAGGGCTTTAAGTTCATCACGCCTGAGCATGCCCGGACGCTCAGCAACCGAATTGGTACGCGGAACAGGTGCATTCGGCAGTTCGATAGATAGTGGTCCTCCACGGGAGAGGATCATCGCTCGCTCAATCACGTTCTGTAACTCACGCACATTTCCAGGCCAGTCGTACTTCTGCAGCGCAGCGATACTTTCGGTAGCGAGAGTTGGCTCCGGTACGTGCAGGCGTACCGCGAGCACCTTCACGAAGTGGTCGGCGAGTATTGGAATATCTTCCATCCGTTCACGCAATGGCGGTACGGTGACGGGAAAGACGCTTAGGCGATAGTACAGGTCCTGACGAAAGCGGCCATCTGCCACCTCTCTCCCCAGATTGCGGTTTGTGGCGGCGATAACTCTCACGTCCACTTTACGGGACGTATCGTCTCCGATGCGCTCGAACTCGCCTTCCTGCAGTACCCGCAGCAGCTTGCTTTGTAACGCCAGAGGAATCTCGCCGACTTCATCGAGCAACAACGTTCCACGGTCGGAGAGTTGAAAACGTCCAACGCGGTCGCGCAAAGCGCCTGTGAACGCTCCCTTAACGTGTCCGAAAAACTCGCTCTCAAACAGCTCTGCAGGAACAGACGCACAATTGACCTTTATCATCGGATGCTGGCGACGCTTGCTGCGTTCGTGAATCCGGCGCGCGGCGAGTTCCTTACCAGTGCCCGACTCGCCGAGAAGCAACACGTTCGAATCTGTTGGAGCAACAAGCTCGATTTGTCGCGTCAGGTCGCGGATGCCTTCGCTGGTGCCCAGTATCTGCCCGGCGGCGTCGCTCACCTCCTGACGCAGGTATTCGTTCTCGAGTTCGAGCGCCGAGCGAAGCGCCTCGATCTCCTCGAAAGCGCGAGCATTCGTGATTGCGACTGCAGCGTGGTCCGCGAACAAGCGCAGCCATTCGAACTCGCGCACGTCGGGAGATCGCCGGCTAAAGACACCGAGCACTCCAAGTACCTGATGACGGTAGACCAAAGGATGACCGGCGAAGCTCCGAATCTGCTCGCGCTGGACCCATTCACGGTCGACTATCCACGCGTTGTCGGCAGAGACGTCAGATACGAGAACCGATCCGCCGGTCGCGGCAATCGATCCGATTTTCCGGGAAGGCGGCACGACATAACTAAACGCGCCATCCAGTCGAGTCCAGTCCCGTTCACCCGGAGTTAGCGGGCGTCCTGCACTGGCTGCGAGTTGCAGGTACTCGGGCTTTGAGGGCGGTGCCGGTACCGAGAGCCAAATTCTGGCCAGCGCATACCCGGCCTCATCGACAAGCCCGTTTACGATCTTGTTCAGAACAGCCTCGATCTGTTGGCTCTCGGCAACGGCAAGCGAGATATTCTGCAACAGCTCAAGGTTCACGTCGACAGGGTACAACGAGAAATCGTTGTCGTCGTAACGAAGCGTCGTTGGACCGTGAGGCCGCAGGCCGCAAGTTATTGATTCGAGAGCCCGAGCAGCGTGGCATGCCGAATGCTTGGTCAGTGCATATGGTAGGAACTGTAATTATCGGATTCATTCTGTTCATCGTGCTGGGAATTTTCTCGCTCGCGATTAACCCACCGTCGGCATGGATCGGCAAGCGGAACTCCGACTAATAGCCTGTGCCAGGCTTGCTGGCGGCACGACTGCTTGTGCGGAAGGAAGTCATTGAAGCCAGCATGCGTCTAACGGACTGACCGCGGCTATGGCTGGGAGCAAAATCGTTTATTCATGCAGGACCCCGGGCACTCTCGTCAGTTTGAAAGAGGAAGTGAACGGGTGCGGAGCCTTTCAACGATCAGCTCTTAGGTTCAGGAGCCTTCACACTGGGCACGGATGCCCAGCAGGCGGAGACCGGCCGCGTTGGCATCGTCCCGTACAGTACAACAGTGCACGGGACTTCAGCTTGTCCGAAGGAAGATTCGCTGCTGCACCGACAAATACGATTCGATAATCTCCCGTCCCGCGGATTTGATCGATGCATCTCCGGCAGCCCCACTAGCAAAGCTGCCTCTAACAACCGACATTGTCATCGCGCCATGTGCTTTGAGATAACGAGCTGCCGCGAGCACATCCTCTTCGACTGCCGGTTTTGAGAGTCAGCTTGCCCTGGACTAATCGAACAGCCATTTCCACGGAAATCAATCGCGACAAGCTGAACAGCCTTCGGACACCAGTAACTTGCCTGTGCGCGCCAGCTGTCCTTGGTGAACCTGCCCCGATGAGCGAGGACAACCGCACGAGTCCACACACATCTGCGCAAATGCGCGCGTTGTCTTCCGTCGTAACCCCTATGATGTGTTGTGTGGCAGCCAGCGTGTTCAGAACCACGGCCACACACACGCGTGAGACGGACACGCGGGAATTACACGATGGTTGCGAAAATGCCGATCTCGTGGTTGTTCAGTTCAATAAACATGCACCCGGCGCGGCCAAGTTTGACTATTTCCGGGGCTGGTGTGCAAGACCATGGCGCTGATGCATCAGAACGCGTTCGTCAGAGTCAACAGGAAGGCACGGATAAATTACGGCGAAGGACGGTGGTCGCCAAGGACCGCATGCAAAACCGGCGCCCCAGGACACACGCTGACCGCCGGAAGCGTAGCCGGCCCAATCAGGAGATCGCCAGACCCAAAAACAGGTCTGCCCTTCTCCGTTCCGGGAAGCCTTGAAGTCTTCGTGTTCGCGTTATGTCGGTACAGACGTCGCACCAGATAGTTCATTCTGTCCAGTGGTCCCGAAAGATGTTAATCGCACTGCGCACCTGGAGGTGCTCGTCGTCCACGCGGTTGGTGATCCTGTGCTCCCACGAGCATCCACTACTGATCTCATAGCCTGATATTCGGGTTCTCACGACTGTTGCCAGCGTTTGCATATACTGTCCTCTTACAAGTGGTTGATTTTCAGAGGTCTTCATGTTTCGCAGTCAGAAAAAGACTGTTCTTGGGTCTGCTCAGCATCTTAACCAATAGCCAGGTATTCGCACAGGCGATCTTCGGTTCCATTCAGGGGTCAGTGTTCGATAACACAGGTGCAGTCGTACCTCGAGCGCGAGTGTCCGCCAGAAACGTCTCAACCGGAGTTGTCATCAACACGGAAACCAACAACCACGGTTTTTATTTCCTGGGCGAACTGCGGCCCGGGAGCTACGAACTCGAGGTGGAGAGCCAGGGTTTCCAGCGGTTCGTGCAGCGCGGCATTGCGCTCCGGGTTGAGGATCGCCTGCGCGTGGATGTGAACCTGCAACTTCAAGTGAGAAGCAGTCGAGGTAACCAGCGACGCTCCCCTCCTCCAGACTGAGAAAACACCATCGGGCGAGTCGTCGAAGAAGTTGCGATCAAGCAGCTTCCTTGCGGACGCACGCGTTCGAACTGGTTCTCTCACTCCGGACACAGCAGCGCAGCGAGCATGAGCAGCTCGACTCTCAGGGGGCGCGCAGGACCGGCGAGTTCGTCTTGACGGCGCCTCAATCACAACGCCTCGGAGAGGGCAGATCTTTACCCAGCTGAATGGACGCGGTGCAGGAGTTCAAGTGTTCAGACGAACGGGCTCGCCGCAGAGTCAGCCGAACCGTGGGCGGCATCGTCAATGCCACATGAAAGTCCGGAACGAACGAGTTCCACGGCAATCTCTTCGAGTTCCGCCGCAACAACTCGATCAACGCGCGAACTTCTTCGCCGCCAGTACCGAGCTCATCCAGAATCAGTTCGGCGCGATGATCGGGCTCGATTCATCAAGGAGTATCGGCTCTTTTTCTTCGGAGATTTCGAAAGCTTTCGACAGGCGCAGGATCTTCGTAACCTGACTCTGCCTACGCCACAGATGAAGAACGATGACTTCAGCCAGCTTTTGGGAAGCGCAGGCGGGTGTCGATGCGCTTGGCCGCCTGGTATTGCGGAATCAGATCTACGATCGGCGACGACGCGATGGCTCCAATGGACGGCTCATCGGGTATCCGTTTCCGGGAACATGTTCCAGCCATTCGGTGACGCATGAAGGGGTTCTGAATATATTGATTAATCCGGTGCGTGGCTCATACTGGATATGGCTGTCCAATACAGCATCTGTAGGTTTCCGGCTGTATTTGAAAACGGTCAACGTGTTACTGAAATCGGGAGTCAGCAGGTCCGAGTTGTCTGCGTGCGTTAGCGATTCGCCATCGCATAGGCAGACAGCATCTGAAGAGGCGGAGTTGGTCGGACTGACTGGTAAGGCCGTGCGGGCGATCGCGCGGAGGTATCGAGAAGGGGACTGGAACGGGCTCGTAGAGAAGGCTGACGAGGGAAGAAGCCTCTGCTGGATGCCAGTACGGAGCAAAGGATGATCGCCATGGTCGCGCAGCACGACAGAGGGTCGGGCTCGCTGGAGTATTCGTTTATTGTGGCCGAGGCGGTGAAGCGAAAGCTGGTTCGAGGCTGGACGAGAAACTCTCCGGTTGCTGTAGAAGCCACGAGCTCAAGCCGTGCGGGAAAAAAATGTGGTGTCTGCCGGAGATCGACGCGACGTATCTGGCTCGCATGGAAGACGTGCTCGAGGTATGAGCGCCTGCATAACGCGCAGGAGCCTGGTCTGTCTGGACGTAACTGATTTCGCTGCATGATGAGGTTCGATCGCCAAACCGGTCCGACTGGGTGTAGTCGCTGAACGCGACAGCGAAGACAAGCGCAAGGGCACGGCGAACGTTTCTGCGCCGTCGAACCACGCGCGGGCCGACACTTACGGTGCCAACACCGCGACGTACCGGGGCGGCGTTCGCCGACGTATTGGCCTGCTGCCGGCGCTATCCCTTGCTCGCAATATCACCGGTTCTGGATTACCTTAAGATTCACTCCGGAAATCGCTGATAAACCACTTCGGTCTGGAAAAAGGGATGCAGTTGTGGTATCGTTCACCGTTCATTACACTCCAAAGCACGGCAGTTGGCTCAATCAGGCCGAATTCGATATCGGTTGTTCGCGCGCCAGGCCTCGGTAAACGACGGCTTGCCAATTTCGCTCGACTGTCGGCCGAAGCGCACGCCTGGAATCGTCAAGTTAACGTCGGCGATCTTGATTGATTGGAAGTTCTCCGGGAGGATGCCTGCAAGTATTCCACTATCAGGATAATCTTTTCATATGTCCAGAGATGACTAGTGTTTGAATACGGTAGTGAAGCAGTTCTTTTCGCGTTATATCCCGACCCGAATCTCCCTGCTTCTTGCATATGATTTTCCTGTACGATCATCCGTCAAAGCGGACAACAACAAGTTCGATATAAAGAATCGACGGCGTGCACAGACAAGGATATGATCTTCGGCGCGATTCTCCTGGACCGATCAGTTCAGTGACACTGCCAGACTCGTTCCCTGCGTCTTCCACTGGCGGCAATCGCGGAAACTTCAACCGCTGATCTCAACAGCGTGCTTTCGTGGAACACACACATTCTCGCCCTCCGTGCTCAATGATGCTCGAGGTTCTATGTTCCGCGGCGTTCAGGAACGAGCTGCTGAGTCTCAACACGAACCTGATCGAATCCACCTCAATCTCGTCTGGACTTCCTGTGGTCACAGTCCCGCTACGCCGAGCTCGGCGATTCTCAGGCGTTTAATCCTGTCGAAAGCACATTCCAGTTTCAGGATGTGGTCACGCTGGTGCGTGGCCGTCACATATTGAAGGCGGGTATCGACCTCCGCAGCTTTCCGATCAACGACCTCCAACTGCAATTCACCGGAACATACACCTTCGGCTCCGGTCAGACCGCCGACCCCGTAATCCGGGCGCCAGCGGATCTCCGCTGGCCAGCCTCTCACTCGGACTGTCGAACACGTTCGACAACTCCACACTTCGTGGGCGGTTTTACTACCGGTCGAAGTATCTGGGAACCTTCGTTCAGGACGACTTCAAGGTGTCTTCCGCTCTGACGCTGAATCTCGGAATTCGGTACGACGTCGAGCAGAACCCTCGGGAGCTCCGTTATCAGGGCTCCAACTTTGACCTGAACGCAGGCCGCGTCGTGACAATGACGGAGCTCGGTCGCAACTTCATTCAGTACACGGACAAGCTGAACTTCGCTCCGCAGAATCGGGTTGTCATGGCGGCCGTTCGGAGCACCAAGGACCGTCGTCCGGTCATACTTTGGCATGTTCTACATTCCGCTGACTGGCCGGGCAACGTCAGGGTTCGCCGGTACCCGGCGGATCAGCGTGTGGCGATAACCAGCGATGGTCTCAATCCTGCGGTCATCGTTTCCCAAACACCTCCGATCGTGCCCACGACAGATGGAACTGGTCAGGCAATCGATCAGAAGAACGAACATCCGAAACTCGGATACTTCAACCAGTGGAACTTCGACATCCAGCACGAAATCCGCGGAGCTGCTGCTGCAGGCTTCCTACGTCGGCAGCGAAGGGCACTTTATGATGATGAACCAGGACTGGAATGTCATCCCGGTGGAGACGGTACAGGCAGCTGGCCGAGGCACGCAGGCAATGCGCCCTTATCCGAACTTCGGGAACATCTTGTCGCATGACGAACGGCAGAACTCCACCTACCACGCCCTGCAGCTTGGCATTGAGCGCCGTTACGCGTCGGGGCTCTTTTTCTCGGGCAGCTACACATGGTCGAAGATGATCGACTATAACGAAGATAACTTCAGCAACATGTTTCCGATGGACCCGTACAACCTGGGCCTGGAGCGCGGACTCAGTCAATCTCACTTCCCGCACCGTTTCGTGGCAGCCGCTGTATACGATCTTCCCTTCGGCCGCGGCCGCGCACATCTGCAATCGGGTCCGGTCGCGTGGATCATCGGCGGCTGGCAGTTGTCGGGAATTGTCACCTTGCAAAGCGGACAGCAGGTCTATATCAATCAGCCAACCAACACGGCACAGACCTTTAGCCGGAGCTTCCGTCCCGACCTGGTTCGCGACCCGGTTCTCACGGACGATCAGCGGACACTCGCACGCTGGTTCGACACCTCCGCCTTCCAGGCGCCTCCACCTTTGCGATACGGAACAAGCGCTAAGTTCCCGGGCATTGAGGGACCTGGGCTGGCAAATACCGACGTCTCGATAATCCGCAATGTCCCGGTACCGATTCGCGAAGGCATGCGGTTCGAGTTGCGCGGCGATTTCTTCAACGTGTTCAATCGCACGAACTTCAATACACCTGTCGGCGATTTCGGGACGCCCAACTTTGGTCGAGTCACATCTGCCGGCCTTGCGCGAACAATTCAGCTCGGCCTGAAATTCTGGTTTTGAACTTGAAGATGAGGATACCTGTCAGCCTGACTATCATCGCAGCGCTCTCCTGGGCAGCAGGCCTTGCCGAAATTGAGCGGCGAAACCAGGACACCTGGCCGACGAAGAATCACCTTCGGCTGCGGCATGCCATCAGCGAACCCGCACGGTTCCCTGTTGCCGTCGAGTTCGAAGCGCCCGCACAGTTTAACCCTGATTCCGTTCGTGTCATACCGCAGGGTTCACACGATACTCTGCCTGTCAAAGTGGAGTGGAAAGCGCCGCACGCCCGAGTTAGCTTTCTGTCCGCGGAAGCACGCGAGTACGGCATCTACTTCGACCGTGCGAATGAAGGAGAGACAACGCGAGCGCCCGAACCAGCCATGATCGGCACTGGCGACCGCATCACGTACGGCCACACTGGCGTTCGCGGCAAGCTGTCCGTAGGACTTTGGCCACATCCTGCAGCGCTGGACTTTGACGGCGACGGCAAGATCGACCTGATCGTCGGCTGTGCCGACAGGCCGTACAACGGAACGTACCTGTTCAGGAACATCGGTACCAACGAGAAACCGCTGTATAGCCGCGCAGAGTGGCTTGGCCCAGGCGCAAAGGAACTCGTCGCGGCCGACTTCAATGGCGATGGCGCTGTTGATCTTGTCGTATCGGGCGGCTATTACTCCGACGTGCGTCGTAACCGCATGTCCAATTTCATCAAGGTCGATCTCCCGCGCAGCTATCACATCGGCCGCGATGATATGTGGCAGCCCGCTGACTGGGACGGCGATGGCCGGATCGATCTGCTGGTCGGTGTGAGTGACTGGCGCGACTACGGCTGGGACGACGCCTTCGATACCAACGGCCGCTGGACACGCGGACCTCTGCACGGCTACGTGTACTTCCATCGCAACATCGGCACAAACGCGGAGCCGAAGTACGCGGATCCCATCATGCTCACTGCCGGCAACAACCCGCTGGACGTTTACGGCAGCCCTGCGCCGTCAGCTGTCGACTGGTTCGGACGCGGGGTGCTCGATCTCGTGGCAGGCAGCTTCATCGACTACCTCACCGTCTTCCGCAACACCGGCACTCGTACTGCACCCAATCTCGCGGCCGGAGAAACCATTGCCGCGAACGGCAAGCCGCTGCACATGGACCTGTGCATGATTCAGCCTCGCGTGGTGGACTGGTTCTCCGATGGCCGCTCCTCATTGCTCATCGCCGAAGAGGACGGTCGGCTCTCTCTCGCTCTCAACACAGTACCAAAGGGCAGCACACCCCGACTCGACCCTCCGGTTTACCTCGAGCAAGTCGATCCTCTTCTGAAAAGCGGAGCCCTCTCCCGGCCCGTCGCATTTGACTGGAACGGCGATGGCAAACTCGACCTGCTTGCCGGCAACTCCGCAGGCTACATACAGTATTTCGAGAACACCGGATCGAAGACCGCACCCGAGTGGGCCGATCGCGGCTATCTTACGGCAGAAGGCAAAGTCATACGCCACATGGCAGGTCCCGATGGATCCGTTCAGGGTCCCGCGGAAACGAAGTGGGGCTACACCAACATCTCCGTTGCCGACTGGGACCTCGACGGACTTCCTGACATCCTCGTCAACGACATCACCGGCGCCGTCGTATGGTACCGAAACGTCGGCACAAGGTCGAACCCAAAGCTGGAAGCGGCTCACACCATCGATGTCGACTGGAGTGGTCCGACGCCGAAGCCGGAATGGGTCTGGTGGCAGCCCAGAGGCAAACAGCTCGTAACCCAGTGGCGCACAACACCAAAGGTCATTGACTGGGACGGAGACGGTGCGCCAGATCTGGTCATGCTGAACCAGCAGGGCTACCTGTGTCTGTTTCGGCGCAAGCGCGATGGCGGGCAGCTGGTTCTCGGCGCACCTGAGCGGATCTTCCTCAACCCTGCCGGCCGATTCCTCAACCTGAGTGCAGGGCGCGCCGGTGCAAGCGGCAGACGGAAACTCGAGTTTTGGGATCTGGACCGTGATGGCGACATGGATCTGATTACAGATTCCGATGACGGTCCAGTCTGGTACGAGAACATCGGCACGCAGGCAAAGCCCGTTATGCGTCTGGCAGGTCTTTTGGTGCAGGCTCGCCTGCCCGGTCACAATCCGACACCGAACCTGGCCGACTGGAATGGCGATGGGGTTCCGGATGTAATTGTGGGGGCCGAGGACGGCTTCTTCTATTACTTCGATGGCAGACTCGTAAACAGAAAGTGATGTCGAAATGACTCGAAGATACTTTGCGTCACTCGCAGCGGCCGCACCGACGATACTTCAGTCTTCGCCCGCGACGGTCGGCTTCGCCGTCGGCACCTATGGCATGAAGCCGCTGGATACCGTCGAGGCTCTGACCGCAATCTCGAAGACAGGCTATGACGGCATTTCGCTCGCGCTGATGCCAGGGTGGAAGTGTGACCCCGCCGTACTCAGCGACTCGGAGACGAAACGCATCGCGACTGCACTGACGGACCTGCATCTCGCGGTCGCCGCTGTGAATGATCAGTTGCCGCTGATCGGCACGCCGGAGAAGCGGAAATGGAACCTCGAGCGAATCAGGCTCGCAGCCGCATTCGCGCACAGCATCGCGCCGTCGCAAGCCGTCTGTCTCGACACCATGCTCGGTCTGAAAACCGCCGACTGGAACACAACCAAAAGCAGGATGGCGGATGAGCTTCATGACTGGGCACGCGTCGCCGAAGCCGCGGACCTTACCGTAGGCATCAAGCCGCACGCCGGCCAGGCCATGGACACTCCGGAGAAGGCGCTCTGGATGCTGAAGCAAATCGGCAGCTCGAAGATTCGATTGGTTTACGACTACAGCCACATGCGTGTCGGCGGCTTCGGACTGGACCAGAGCCTGAGACAGCTGCTGCCGCACACGGTCTTAATCAGCATCAAGGATTCCGTTGGCGGACCCGATAACTTCGAGTTCCTCCTTCCTGGCAGCGGAGACACCGATTACCTCCGCTACTTCCACCTGCTTCGCGATCTCAAATATCAGGGATTTGTCAGCGTAGAGGTCAGCGCGATGGTGCAGCGCAAGCCCGGGTACGATGGCATCACAGCTGCACGGACCAGTTACCAAAGCATAGCGCCGTATTTTCACAAGGCTGGTCTCGCTCGCCCGGCTCACTCGAAATAGGCGAGTCCTGCTGGCCGCCCCACCCACTTCAGAGTTGGCCTTTTGCTGACGGATAATCACAGCTAGACCGACATCGGGCGACAAGGAAGATCATATGCGCACTCCTCTACAGGCCTCACACTTGTGTCGAAGAATCCTCTGGATAGCTGCGACTGCTGCTGGACTCGTGATTTCAGCTCGGGGTGCCGAACTCATGTCGCCGGCACAACAGAATTCGCTCGTGCAGAAGTACTGCGCCGTATGTCATACCGATGCGGCCCGGAACGGAGGCTTGTCGTTGCAGCACTATGACGCGGCTCAGGCGAATCCGGCGCTCGCAGCGATGTTACTCAGCAAGTTGCGAAACGGCGCGATGGGCGCTGCAGGATTGGGAATACCTGACTCTGCGACACAAGATGCGTGGGTCGCGGCGACGGTGGCGCAAGCGAAGGGATCAGAAAAGTGGACCGTCACCGGAACTGAGGTGGCCGGTTCGGAAGGCGCCACTGTTACGGCCAGCATCGTTCGCGAGGTTCAACCGCGAAAGCCCGACGCTGGTTTGCCGATTTATCGGCTCACGCTGGCATGCAACACAAGCAGTCACGAAGGAGAGATTCAGTTGACCTGGTCGCCGCAGCCGCAAACGAATCGCACGTTTTCCGTCTGGGCAGACGGAAACGCAGCAATCACGCAGAACCTCCAGGGCCGGGAGGAGAAGATGGGCAACGGCACTGCTTTAACGACAGGCCTGGCCGCGGTGTTGCTCAGAGCGCCATTGCCTGAGAAAACGCTCACAGTCACCAATTTGTTCCCAGGCGAAACCGTAGTGTTTCCGATTGGCGACCTGGAGCAAGCCGATCGCCGGCGGCTTGCGGTCTGTCTGCAGCCGGCCAGTCGGAATGATCCGCTGCCTGCCGTGCACCACGAATGACAGCAACTGACCTCTCCAAACGCGCGTCGTGATCGTTCTCCGCGGCCGGCCCACTCTCGGTTTCATCCCCGACCGCCAGTGCGACACTGTCGCCGCCGAGTAAAGACAGACATCTTTTCGTTCGACGAGGATTATGCCCATAGAAGCATTGTTCGACTGGATCTCGACATATGGGTATGCTGCGCTTTATCTTTTGCTGCTGGCGGGCATCGTGGGACTTCCGATTCCCGATGAAACGCTGCTGGTATTTTGCGGCTATTTAGTCTCCAGCGGACGTCTGCAACCTGTGCCGACACTTGCCGTCGCGTTTCTGGGCAGCGCGTCGGGTATTACAACGAGTTACACACTGGGACGAACTCTTGGCCTGGGTCTGATTCACCGCTATGGGTCTTACGTACATATAACCGAAAAGGGCTGGAAGCGAGTTCACGATTGGTTCATTCGGTTTGGGCGATGGACGCTCGTCGTCGGCTATTTCGTTCCCGGAGTGCGGCACCTGACGGCGCTGGTTGCCGGCGCGACATGTCTTCCGGTTGTGTCATTCGCCAGATTCGCGTTTCCCGGAGCCCTGCTGTGGGTATCGACGTTTCTTACAATCGGATTCTTTCTGGGCGAGAACTGGAAGCAAATCTCGGGTCTGCTGGATCGCGGGCTGTTGTTCGCCGCCGCGCTGGCCGGCGCTGCTGTGCTCATTTATCTCCTGATCAGAAAACTTCGTGTGGGGACTCGGCGGACGTGAGCTGGGGTTCTTGTTGGATAAGTTGCGTGTCGATCTGACGTATAAAAATTTTATAGGTGAAGCTTGTATTAATCGCCTAAGTATCTTGACCCGTATATGAGAACTGTCAGCGACGAGGACAGGAACAACACTATTTCGTCTCTGTTGCTTTCGCGTGAGTTCCTGATTGTCAGCGCAACACTGGCCATTATTTTTGCTGCGGTCGCCCGCATATATCTCACCCGCTACTCGGTTTCAGCAACCGCTGCCGGCTGCATCTATATGGCGTTTGCTCTGCAGTTGATGCTCAGCCTTGCCCCGGCCTTCCAGCGGCATGTCCGAGCTACGCCGATCCTCGGCGGCGGCTACAGAGTTCTTGCCGTTGTGCCGGTCTGGTGCGTGCCGTATTTACTCTACGCTGCCGGTACTGGCGACTTCCGGTGGCTGGCTCTTCTGAAGCTGGTGAGCCTTGCGGTACTGCCGACGCTTGTTTACAGTCGGTTTCCGCCTCGAAACCCTGCTGCCTTCGGGTGGCAGGACGGGTTCGTCGCTCTGACCTTAATCGGAGCGGTGCTTTCGGGTCAGTTGAGAGGCATCTGGAACGTGCCGGTCAATCTCGACTTTATGACCCGATTGTTCCTGATCACCTTAGCCTCGTGGTGTTGGACGTTCATCCGCGTCGTACCCGCGCTCGGGTATTCACTGCGGATCTCGCGAAGCGTGTTGACGCAGGCAATCCTCAACTTCATCCTTTTCGCAGCTATCGCAATTCCATCGAGCCTCGCGATTCACTTTACCAGGTGGAATCCACAGTGGCCCGGCGTCGTCGGATTCGTCCTGAACTACCTTGAGATCTTCTTATTCATTGCTCTGCTCGAGGAGCTCTTCTTTCGCGGTTTCCTGCAAAATCTGCTCTCCACAACGCTGCGCTCATGGGTCGCGGCACAGGTACTTGTTTCAGTCCTCTTCGGACTCTTTCATATCCTGCATCCCCCCGTTCCAAACTGGCGATACGTCGCATTGGCCTGCGTTGCGGGATGGTTTTACGGATCAGCGTACCGCAGGACGGGGAGCCTCATGGCCTCTTCGCTGCTGCATGCAGCCGTGGATACAGTCTGGAGGACGTGGTTATCAGCGCGATAGAAACCTGCGCGGCCTCGCCCTCTCAACGAATCTCGGCAAGACGGCAGCAGCCATTCACGGCAACGCTGCGAGTATCCTCCTGGGCGCCCAGACGCATCGCTCGACCGCAACACCCGCTCGGGAACCGTAGCGCGCAGGCCCGCTCGGACCGTCCTTAGTGCAACTCAGAGCAAGCATAGTGCGCGAACCCGATCTGGTCAAAGAAGTCAGCACCGATGCACTTTGCATGCAGCGTGGCATAGAAATCGGCGCTGACAATCGGGCCGTCCGAAGTTCCCATCCCTTCGGTTCTGACCTGAACCACCGCGCAGCGTGGTATTCAAACACCAAATCAGACGAAATTTAGGAAAAAGTATCCTCTGTTATTTCGCGTCGGCAACACCGACGAGATTTGGGAAGCCTTTAAATGTAAATTGGGAGTTGGTTCCTGAGCGCCGCAGCAGCAGTCCCCGATCTCTGAGTGCGATGGCAGTCCTGACGATCGCATTGACGCTCGTCACATTTGCATGGATTGCGACGGAGACTTACCGCAATCGGCTCCCTCCCGGCTTCTACCCCATCGGCTCTGCGGTCCTGTTAACCGCCACCCTGACGGCCACGGTAATCTCGCTGGCAGTTGCGGTATTCCTCGCCTTCGGACGTCACCTCGTGTTTCACGATCTGACTTCGTGGTGGATCGGAATGGGATCCACGGCACTCGCGGTCGCAGTCCTGTTTCGATTCGTCAGCTTTCCGGTTGGGCCAAATCATGGTGCTCTTCTCAGGCAGCCGCCCAGCAGCTCGGCATGGATTCTGATGTTCGCGACAACAGTGTTCGGCTGTTGCCAGCTGGCCGCCATCGTAAATCATCGGCAACGCCGCCCCACCCACAGTCTCTGGCCTGTTATGGTCTGGCTGACTGCGAATGCACTCATATTCGCAGCTCTCATCCGCTTCGGTGATGTCTTGCCGGAGCTGGTACGTGCCGATGGCAGTTACACCGCTGCGCAGCTTGTATGGCAATCGGGAGTCGTACTGTTGCTTGGCTCGAGCGCACTACTCGCAATCAGCCGTCATGTCATGAACAATGACCCGTTGTTGACCTGTGTAGTGATTTCTCAGATCACACTTGCATTCGCGCACCTCTGGAGCGTTCTGGGAGGAAATCGATTCACGCTGATTAGCGCCGTAGCCGGGTCGCTGATCCCCTTCGGCTACCTGGTCATGGTTTTTGGACTACTTTCCGATTATGCGGCCCTGCTCCGGCGTGAGCGGCGTCTCAACACAGATTTCGCCCGACAGATCGAGGAGCTCCGTCTGACGGAGACCGCACTGCGGCGCTCAAATGCCGACCTGGAGCAATTTGCATATGTCGCAAGCCATGATCTGCGGGAGCCGCTTCGGAACATGTCGATATCAGTCCAGTTGCTGGTGCGAGCGTACCGTCGAAACCAGCTGGAGATCTACGGAGATCGCTGTCTGGAGTTCATCACAGCGGGTGCTGCAAGGATGGAAGCATTGATTGCAGGTCTGCTCGAATACGCGCGTGTAGGTAGTCAGTACGAGGAGACGCTTGAGGAAGGCGTGGATCTGAATTCAATTTTCAACGAGGCTGTGACTGACCTGAGAACCCTCGTCGCTCATGCAAACGCTTTGATTGAGTGCGATCACCTGCCAACGATTTACGGCAACCGCGTCCAGCTGCAGCAGGTGTTTCAAAACCTGCTCGAAAATTCCCTGAAGTACAGGCGCCCTGATATCCGCCCAAGAATTGAGATGCGAGTCATTTCGCAGGAACGTGCCTGGGTATTCCGGTTTCAGGACAATGGCCAGGGATTCAAGTCAGATTACGCGGACAGAATCTTCGGAATTTTTAAACGGCTCCACGGGCCGGAAATCCCGGGTACCGGCATCGGACTGGCTGTGTGCAGGGCTGTGATCGATCGGCATGGCGGACAGATCTGGGCCGAAGCGGAGCCGGAAAAAGGCACCACAATTTCCTTCACTCTGCCGCACACGAAAACGTCATCCCTAACTGAACGGACGGCAAGCGTCGCACCCTGAATGAAGACTCACCTCATTCGGTGTGCAACGGCAACCAGCATCGAAGCCCGTCAACTCGGTTACGCGGGAATCGGCTTAGATTCCGAAGCCGGCTCCGCCCGCGGAACAACCTGATCGGCTTCTGACGCTGATGACTACGGTCCTCGTCGGATTTACGTAAATGGATCGCACGAATTGCCAGCCAACGGCAGCATCCTTATCCGCTGTCCCGACTTGACACTTGCATGAGTCGCATCCGCCACCAGTTTCGAATGGTTGAGGCGGTCTGCGGACGAATGTACATCGGACGAGCGCAAACTACCTCAGCGATCATCGCAGCTGCCTCGGGCAGACACGACCGCGCAGTCGCGTGCACCGAGCTTCAGCCCGCAACACCGGCGGAGCTGTCTTTGTTGGCGGCCGCAACCGGCCACGTGAAGCGGAACGTTGAGCCTTCGCCCTGCTGACTCTCTGCCCAGATTCGACCACCCGCACGCTCCACAACGCTCTTGCACGTAGCAAGGCCGATGCCGCTGCCCGGCACATCCCTTCCGTGAAGACGCCGAAACACACCAAAGATGGATTCTGCGTGAGCCTGGTCGAAGCCCATGCCGTTGTCCGATACAGCGAACAGCCATTCCGAGCCCTGTCGGCGAACCGATATCGCGACTTTGGGGGGAACACCAGGACGGCGATACTTCAGAGCGTTGCTGACGAGGTTAGTGAAAACCTGCATTATCCGTGCCGGATTACCTTCCACAGAAGGCAACGAGTCACACGTAATCTCGGCGCTCGTTTCCGCGATCAACGGTTCGTTAAGTTCCGCAACTCCGCGAACGATATCGTCGAGATTCACCAACTCGGGAGTAACGTCCATCTCGGCCGAGAGGCGGGCATAGATGAGCAGGTCATTAATTAACTGGCTCATCCGGATTGCTCCGTCGATAATGCTGCTCAGGTAAAAATCTGCCGTAGTGTCCAGCTGTTCGCGATACCTCCGTTCAAACAGTTGAGCATAGCTGGCCAGCGTGCGCAGCGGCTCCTGCAGATCGTGGCTCACCGCAAATGCGAACTGCTTGAGGTCTTCATTCGTCTGGCGCAGCGACTGCTCAGCCGCCCGAAGACGCAGTATCGATCGTACTTTTGCCAGTAGCAGCTCAGGTTCAACTGGCTCGATCAGGTAGTCATCAGCACCCTGATCAAGCCCCCGAATGGCATCGGTGAACTCGACCGCTGACGCCGAGAGCTGAAGAATCATGACTCCGCTTGTGCGCTGATCGCTTTTGATCAGACGGCATACTTCCAAACCGCTGATATCCGGAAGGTGAACGTCGAGCAGGACCAAATCCGGCCGCTCGAAAACAGTCTTCTCAAGAGCTTCCCGGCCGGTCCCCGCCTCAATGATCTCGTACCCTGCAGCATGCAGAATCTGGGAGCGTATGTAACGATTTAGTTCACGATCGTCGACGTTCAGAATGCGTGCTTGCTTCATGTTACCCCTGCTGGAGTTCTTGCCTGAGTGTCAGCGTTCGATCACTTTCACCCGAAGCGGAGGTCCTGCCCGAAGTTCAAGAGCACCAATTTCGGTAAGCGCGTCTTTGGCAAAGAACGCCGTGGTCCGGGCCCGGAGTTCAAGCTTCTCATCCTCGCTGAGATTGCGTGCACTTACGACAATAACAGGTATTTCGGCGGTCAAAGGGCTTGCTCTCACTTCCGAAAGCACCCGGAGCCCGTCGATACGCGGGAGATTGAGATCGAGGATGATTACGTCCGGAAGCTCGCGCATCGCCATGTCGAGGCCAACTTGTCCATCATTAGCCTCCAGCACCTTGTAGTCGCCGCCGGCTTTCAGCAATTGCCGCAGCAGGTACCGGTCGATCTCTGAGTCCTCAATGATCAGCACCCGCAGCGCTTGCGTCTGATCAGCGGCCGGCGATGTCGCTGCTCTCGCGCCGGGCTCAACCGCATCGTAGCGACGTGGGAGAACCAGGCTGAATACCGAACCGCTGCCAACCTCGCTACTGACCTCCACCGCGCCCCCCAGCAGCTCCGCCAGCTTCTTGCATAACGGCAGCCCAAGCCCCGTTCCACGCGAGCGTCGCTGGAGTGGACTGTCAATCTGGGAATATTCCTCAAAGATTCGAGCGAGGTGCTCCGGTGCGATCCCGATCCCCGTGTCCCGTACGGAGATGCGAACGTGATCGTCTTCGAGCTCAGCCCACACCCGAACTTCGCCGTGTTCGGTGAACTTCAGTGCGTTGGAAATGAAATTGCGCAGAATCTGCGATACTTTCGCTTCGTCACTGTAGATCGACGGCACCGCGGATGTATCGTCGAAGATCAGCACCACGTTGTCCGTTGCCAGAAGCGGCCGAAAAATGCCCCGCAACGCTCCGAACACGAAGTCGAGTCCAAACTCTGATCGTTGAATCGTTACCTTGCCTGCTTCGACCTTTGCAAGGTCCAGCAGATCGTTGACCATCTCCCGCATCTCTTCGGCAGCGCGGCGAATGAAGGACAGCTGCTTACCTTCTTCGGGATCACGACTCGTCTTACTCGATTGAAGCAATCCTACAAGGCCAATTATTCCGTTGAGCGGTGTCCGCAGTTCATGACTCGCATAGGACAGAAACCGGGACTTAAGGTCGTCTGCGCGCCGCAGCTTTTCCGCCCTGTCGTCCAGCTCCGCGTAGAGTGCCAGCACGCCCCGATTGGTCTCCTCCAGCTCGGATTGAAGACCGTGAATCAGGGCCTGGTTCACTTGTGCCTGCTCAGCATCCCCCAGCAGAGTCGCGGATAATGTTTCGGGATTCCGGTCGCCTTCCTCGATGGGGGGCAATGTCGGCGAAGCGGCCCCGGGCGGGAGTTCAAAAGTGTGCACAGAAGCCGCCTTGTCACCGGAGTGCGCACAAATTGCCACAACAGGAGCACTCTCTCCTTCAACCCGGAACTCCACACCAGCACCGCTCGTTGCCACATGCAAAGCCGCAGCAACAAGACGGAGTCGATTCGCCGGCTCGAGGCCGAGCGCATTTGCCACGCCGACTGCATAACGCGCTGCTCGCAAAACATCGCTCTCACACGACACGATCACTTTGGTCACGTTATGGGCAGGCATTATACGCGCCTCTTCACCACTGCGATCGAAGCGTCATCGTTTGTCCGCCGGGCATCACGAAAAAGCGTGGCAGCGACCACAGACGCGCTTCGGGCAGCCAGCCCAGGGTATTCTTTCAGATCCCACTTACTCGTTAGCCCGTCCGAGTGGAGCACAAGAATTGAACTGCTGCTCCACTCCTGCTCAAAGGACCGCAGACTTCGTGCCTGATGTCCGGTGATGCCCGGCATCGAAACCAGATGGTTGGACCGTGTTGCACCGATAACTACGGCAGCAATATTTCCCACACCGCAGAACCGCACAACCGCGGCTGACTCATCGATGTCGGCGATAGCAGAAGCCGCACCGCGAGTCGATCGGAGCGCATCGTGCAGCCGGCTCATTTGAGTAACAATGTCAAGGCTTGAATGGTCGTGGAACGTGCGAATCGCCCTCTGGGCTGCTTCGTATGCCAATAGTCCATGCCCAAGCCCGTCGGCCATCAGAACTCGTACGCCGGCGGGGGTTTCAGAGGCTGCCACCGCATCGCCGCAAACGTCCTCGCCAGGGTAGGCGGCCTGCACGATTCCGAGTTCAAGCGGCGGTGATCCTGTCGTGGTGGCCGCCGGTCGTGCGGATCGGCCGCAAACCGCTCGAACCACAGTGCCGCGGCCTGGCTGACTGTGGATCTCGGATTCCCACGACAACCGTTGAATCGCACCCAGGCCTGTCCCGGCGCTGCCGGCAGTCGAGTAACCGTCGCGCAGGCATTCACCTGGATCCGTCATCCCCGGACCCGAATCAATCCCGACAACTTCAATTGCAGGGACGCCGTAATGGTTTAGACTCCGAAGCAGTACGTGTCCGCCGTGGCCGTGCTTGAGCAAATTGGTAGCGACCTCAGTGACAACAATGGCAAGTTTGCCCGATTCAGTTTCGTTGAAGCCGAGTTCGTTCCCAAGTGCAGCGGCAGCACGGCGTATTCCAGCCGCCTGGCTTGGGTCTGACACTGCCAGTAGCTGCACGCCTATCCCTTCCAGCGCGCGATCATCACGCGGGTGCCCTCGCCGACGCGTGACCATATTTCGAACTCATTACACAACCTTTTCGCGCCGCTTAGCCCCAGCCCCAGACCTTTACCGGTCGTGTAGCCGTCTCTTAAGGCAAGATCGATATTCTCAATGCCGGGACCCTGATCTTCGAACGTGAGGCGGACTCCTTTGCGTCCGTTCTGCTCGACCGTTTCCACCCGAACCGAGCCACCGCCGCCATAAATCACCGTATTCCGTGCGAGCTCACTCGCAGCCGTGACCAGCTTAGTCTGATCGACAATGGACAGACCGCTCGCGACAGCAGTGGCACGAACCGATTGCCGAACGCGAACGACATCCTCTTCCTGACGGATCGGAAGCGTCTCAGCTTTGTGGACGTGCATCGATTGTGGCAGCCGTCCCGGTACGCTCGCTGAGCAGCTGCATTCCCTTCTCAACGTTTAGCGCCGTCCGCACCCCCGGTAATGACAGCCCGAGTTCCACCAGCGTAATCGCCACCGCCGGCTGCATACCCACGACCACGGTCTCCGCATCAAGTACGTGTGACATCGCCGCAATGTTGGCGATCATTCGGCCAATAAAGGAATCCACTATGTCCAGTGAGGAGATGTCGATCAGCACTCCGCGCGCACGATATCTGACAACTCGGTCGGTGATGTCGTCCTGCAGCGTCATCGCGAGCTGGTCGTGCATGTCCACCTGAATAGTGACAAGCAGAAACTCGCCCATCTTCAGGACAGGAATACGCTCCATCACTGCTCCTGAGCAGTCGGCCTGCCTGTCTTGACCGAACTACCTGTCCCAGCTTCTGCATCGCGGTCCGCAAAGCATCGGCCAGTGTTGCTTTTGTAATCAACGTTCTGAAGTTCTACGCCGAGGTGCACGATCGTCTGCGCGATTTGCGGGCGGATGCCGCTGATAATGCAATCCGCGCCCATCAGCCGCGCAGCAGCCACGGTTTTCAGCAGATGCTGCGCTACCAGCGTGTCTACGGTGGGAACACCTGTGATATCGAGAATCGCGATGCTCGCACCTGAGTCAACAATCTGCTGGAGCAGAGTCTCCATCACCACTTGTGTTCGGGCACTGTCCAGGGTTCCGATCAGCGGCAGAGCAAGAATGCCGTCGAACAACTCTACGACCGGCGTTGACAACTCGAGCATCTCCTGCTGCTGCCGATTGATTACGCCTTCCCGCGCAACTGTAAAGGCTTCGACTGTAAATAAGCTCAGCTGATCCAGCAAGACCGTGCAAACCGAGTACTCGTGGCGAAGGGTGTCCACAGACGAGTCTCTTGCCACCACGGCCAGCACGGGCAGCTTCAATGAGAGCAGGAACTGCGCCGTCTCGGACACCGTAAACCCCTGACGTGCCCGGGAAGCGGAAAGGCTGCTGAGAATGTCCCGCACACTGGCCCACTCGGGACCACGTATATCCGTAAGACTTCCACCCTTTACAGCAGTCGCAATCGCGTCCAGAACATTGGCGGACTGTTCCCGCAATTCGGCATCGCTGACGATACTTCCTCGGACAACTGTCGATCGACTCTGTTCTGCTCGCCACTGCTGCAGGATTTCGCTTCGGCGCGTGCTCAGAAGTTCGCGAAGGACGCTGTCTTGCGCCGGAGCAGTAGTTTCAGCCATTGTTCCTCTTCGTGATTGATGCGTTTGCTCTTGAACCGGGATTCTAATCGACTCCCGCAACCGCGGACACGAGTTACGAGCAAAATGTATCACACGGAGACAGCAGATCTCCGTCGCCACTCCAGCGTCGGCAGCGCCGGCTTAAGCTTAATTTGTCTGTGAACGGTCAGGTCCGAGAGTAACGTACAGTTCAGATCCGTCCAGAACCGTCTTCACCGCATCGATAGATCCACAGCCCGAACAAGCAAAACGTAAGTGGTTATCATCGTCCCACTCAATTGTGACTCTGGATTGCTGGGGCACATCGGCGATGGTCACCCCATTCGCCAGAAATCTCTTTTGGGTGGCGATGCTCAGGATTGTTCTAAACCCAGTGGTCGCACCACAGCTTCGATTCACTGCGGTCGCCAGCAATCTGCCGTTCGGGGACACCACCTGGTCAATGCACGTTATCCGGAGCAGCATGGCTCGCATCCCGACACGAATATCGCGGCGGTTGAGAGCAACAATTTACTTGTAGCGGTCATCGTTGAAATACGGAGCTCCCTGACGGATCAGCTCTGGTCAACTCGGTCATGGTCACGATCGGGCCTCGCCACTCGCCTCAGCAGTGCTGCGTAGACCCGAGCGGTACAAAGGTACCAGCGTATGCCCACACCATCACCTCGCCCGACAATAGCGCCCCTTTGAAGGATTCTTCGGGGTATTCGGCATCGAGTCTACCCGACTACACCATCGCCGGACGGCAATACTCGCCGGTCATGCGATATACCTGATGCAGGGGCTGGCGTTATCGAACAGCCTTAACCAGAAGGAATCATCGATGAGCAGAATTCCCCGACGTGAGTTTGTCAGATTGTCCGGGGCGGCTTGCGCGAGTCTTGCCGGTTTGCCACTCGTGAGCACCGCAGCCGCTCAGGCCCGCCGGCCAGGGGACGCGCCCCAACATCATCTTCATCCTGTGCGACGACCTCGGCTTCGGCGACATCGGTGCTTTTTACCAGAACCAGCGCGCCGCGATGCATGATCGCAGCGTGCCGTTCTTCAGACGCCGAACATCGACACGCTGGCAAGGGATGGCGTGAAGTTGACGCAGCATTACAGCGCCGCGCCCGTGTGCGCGCCGTCGCGGGCATCGCTGCTCTCGGGTCTCACGCAGGGCAACGCCAACGTCCGCGACAACCAGTTCGACAAGGCGCTGGCCGACACTCACACTCTGGGCACGGTGCTGCAAAAGGCGGGATACGCCACGGCGGCGTTCGGCAAATGGGGATTGCAAGGCGGCGATTGGGAAAGCAAGGACAACAAGAACCCGTCCATTGACGCGCCGGCCTCACAAAAGGCCGCTGAATACAGCGAGTGGACGGCGTTTCCGACCAGGCGCGGGTTCGATTATTTCTTCGGCTACGTCCGCCACATTGACGGCCACTTCCATTACCCGAAGGAAGACGGCCGCGAGGTCTGGCAGAATGATCGCGAGATCGCCGCCGACCTGGACAAGTGTTACACCGCCGACCTGTGGACGGCGCAGGCGAAAAAGTGGATCACCGAGCAGACTACATCGCAGCCGAACAAGCCGTTTTTTGTCTATCTGGCCTTCGACACGCCGCATGCGAAGTTGCAGAATCCTCCCTGTCCTTATCCGGCGGGCGGCGGACTGAAGGGCGGCGTGCAATGGACCGGCAAGCCCCACGCGATGCTCAACACCGCCACGGGCACGATGGATGGCTACATGTTTCCCGAGTACGAGAAGGCACCTGGGATGACGATCACAAGCCCGCCACGCCGGAGAAGCCGTGGCCGGACGTGCAGAAACGTTATGCCAACGACGTACGCCGGATCGATTTCTGCGTGGGCGATGTGCTCCAGCTCTTGAAGGATTTGAAGATCGACGACAACACGCTGGTTGTTTTTTCATCGGACAACGGGCCGTCCATCGAGTCGTACCTCGAGAACGAGCCCTACGCTCCGACGTTTTTCCGCGGGTACGGTCCATTCGATGGCATCAAGCGCGACACCTGGGAGGGTGGCATGCGCGAGCCTACACTCGCCCGCTGGCCGGCTATGATTCCGGCCGGTCGCGTCGTAAACCACGCTTGCGGACACTGGGACTGGCTCGCCACTTTCGCCGAGGCGGCGGGTTTGCCTGCGCCCGCGGCTTCGGATGGCGTTTCGTTGATGGCCGCGCTTACGGGACGCGGCGAGCAGCGGCCCGGCACGGTTTACATCGAATACTTCCAGCCGGGCGCGACGCCGGATTTCGCAGACTTTTCCCCGACCCATCGCGGGCGCAAACGCGGGCAGATGCAGAACATTTATCTGAACGGCCACATGGGCGTGCGTTACAACGTGCGGTCGGCGGATGACGATTTCGAGATCTATGACCTGGCGAAGGATCCGCAGGAAGCCCATGATCTTGGCGAAGAGTCCGGATATGGCGCGCTGCAAGCTGCCATGAAGGCGCGCGTTCTGCAATTGCGCGTTCCGAACTCAAGCGCGCCGAGGCCGTACGACAAGGCGCCGGTACCGCCGGCAGCGAAGGCTCCGGGCGGCACGCCAGGGCTGACGTGGTCGCTGTTCAACGGCGAGTGGCCCTGGCTTCCGGACTTCCGCAGCTCTGAAGCCCGCCAAGGCGTGGCCAGACGAAATCGATCGATCTCGCGATGGCCGGGGCGGTCAGCCGTTTGGGATCGCTTTCGAAGGCTATTTCTACGCAGCGCAGCCGGACGAGTACACGTTCACCCTGTCGAGCGACAGCGGCGCGATGCTGTTCCTCCACGACATCCGGGTCATCGGCGAGCCGATCAAAAATCCGGCCGGCAAGTTCTCCGGCAAGGTGCGGCTGAGTGCGCGGTTGGCACCCGATCAGGCTCTATCATCGCCATTCGGGCGAGGGGAAACCCCGGCTCGAACTGACCTGTCAGCAAGGCGCGGCCGGTGAATACAAGCTGGCTCCGGAGGTTTTCCGGCCCAGCACGCTGAATGGCTGATTTCTAAGTAAGGCAGCAAGGCTGCCCGCGCAAACGATGCCCGTACAAGTCTTGCGTCTTATTTGTTAACGCGTCATCGAACTGACCCGTTCCATGGTGGATTCGGCATATCATACCTACGCCACTGACATGCGAACCTGCAGGCCAACAGCGCGCAAACTATCTCGCTTCGAAATTCTGACAGTAGTTCGGCGAAGGCGTATAGCGAGCCACTGGGCCCGGCCTGGAAAACATCCCACTCGCCAGATGCGCTGTGTTTTCCAACCTTCCAGCAGTTGTGTGCTGCCGGTATAGGCGAGGACCAGAGGAACGTCAGGATGGCGCTGATGAAGTTTCAGGAACGCATGGTTGGTTGTTCCAGCGGAGTTGGTTGTTCCAGCGGAGCCCGGTCCCCATCAACAGCTTCGTAACGGCCAGCGTCTTCGCTCCCGCCAGAGAAGGACCGTCTGCGCCCGCACGCGACCATCCTGGCAAAGCTGAAGCATAATGCAATGGCCCGCATGTCGCCGAGCATCCACACGCTCCACGTGTTCAGATGAACGAGAGCCACTGCTCGTGTCATGAAAACATGGACAAACCCGAGCGCTTTTACACGCCGTTTTTCCTCGCAAGAAAAAGGCGCGCTGCGGCGGAGCCGTACATCATTCCGCTGGTGGCAAATTCGACTCCGAATATCGTGATCGTGGGCGCGGGTCCAGGCGGGCTTGCGGCCGCAATCCTGCTTTCTCATGCGGGTGCAAACGTAACGGTACTTGAGCGGCAGGACCGGGTAGGCGGCCGCACAGCATCGCTTAGGGAACAAGGCTTCCGCTTTGATGTCGGTGCGACCTTCTTCCTCTATCCTCGAGTACTCGCGGAGATCTACCAGGAGGTCGGCCTTGACCTCTGGAGCGAGATACCGATGCGGAAGCTCGACCCGCACTACAAGTTAGTGTTCGGTGGCGGTGGGGAGCTTGTCGCTACATGCGCTATCGAACGGCTCGAAGCCGCTGTTGCAAAGCTCTCCCCTGAAGACGCGAGGAACGTTCGTCGCTATCTCGCAGACAATCGTGAGAAGCTAAACCGGTTTCGTCCGTGCCTCGAAACTGCCTTCACCGGGTGGCGAGACATCGCGACTCCTGAGTTGATGCGTCTCCTCCCGCTGCTTCGTCCCTGGTCTTCTTTGGAGAGTGAACTCTGCCGCTATTTCCGCGATCCGCGTGTGCGAGTCGCTTTCTCGTTCCAATCGAAGTACCTCGGAATGTCTCCGTTCCGCTGCCCGAGCCTGTTCTCGATTCTTGCGTACCTCGAATACGACTCCGGCGTCTTTCACCCGATCGGGGGCTGCGGAGCGGTGTCCGAAAACATGGCTCAGGTAGCTACGCGTTGCGGGGCAAAGATCCTGACAGGCGAAGCTGTAGAGTCCATAGATTTCACCGGCAGACGTCCAATCGGGGTTCGAACATCACAGCGCTATCATCCGGCCGACGCGCTTGTCATCAACGCTGACTTTGCCCGCGCGATGAAGCGCCTGGTCCCGGACTCGCTGCGTTCCAGGTGGACTGATGCTGCCATCAGCCGCAAGCGGTTCTCGTGCTCCACCTTCATGCTTTACCTCGGAATCGAGGGATGTTACGACAAAGTCCCGCATCACACGGTCTATATTCCACGGGATTACCGGAAAAATCTCGACGACATCGAGCGCAGATATCTGCTCTCAGCCGATCCTGCCGTTTACGTCCAGAATGCGTGCGTCACGGACCCGTCCCTGGCCCCGCCCGGGATGAGCACGATCTACGTCCTTGTCCCCGTGCCGCATCGTCATCCCAATATCGACTGGCGCCTCGAGCGTCAACACTACCGGAAAGTGGCGCTGCGGCAGCTGGAGAAGATTGGGATTGAGGGTATCGAATCACGCATTCGTTACGAGCGCATCGTCACGCCCGACGACTGGGATCAGGATTTCGAGATTCATCAGGGGGCCACCTTCAATCTCGCCCATAGCCTTGACCAGTTGCTGCACCTCCGACCGAACAACAGATTCGAAGATCTGCAAGGCGTGTACCTGGTCGGAGGAGGCACGCATCCCGGCAGTGGTCTTCCAGTCATATATGAGTCTGCCCGAATCAGCTCCAGACTTATTCTTAAGGATCTGAGTTCCCAATGGCCTTCGCTACGAACCAGCCCGACACCTCATGCTCTTGCCCAGGCGTCCTGAGCCAGGCCAGAGCGGCGCAGCGGCAATGGGCCCGCACGCCAGTCACGGAACGTCTGCGTATCCTCAAACGGTTTCGCGAATTCGCCGCGGCCCGAGCGGAAGCATTAGCGAAGACAGTTGACCGGCCCATCGAGCAGACGCTCACGGCTGAGGTACTGCCCCTGCTCGAAGCTGCCCGCTACCTGGAGCGAACTGCGGAGAAACTTCTCTCACCGAAGCGTTCGAACTCGTATGCGCCCTGGTGGATGAGGTCAGTTGACGTTCACACGTACAGGGAACCCCTCGGCACCATTCTCATCATCGGACCCGGGAACTATCCCATCTTCCTCGCCGGAGTTCAGGCTATGCAGGCGCTGGTCGCGGGTAATGCGGTGCTGATCAAGCCGGGTCGTTGTGGATCGCCAGCATCTTCGCTACTCGCTGACTGGCTGCACGAAGCGGGTGTGCCGCTGGAAGTAGCCGCTGTGCTCGATGAGTCGCCGGAAGCTGCGGTCCAGGCTATCCACTCAGGAGTGAGCAAAATTATCGTGACCGGTTCGAAACAGACGGGCGAGGCCGTGCTTGCGATGGCCGCTGCCCGCATCACTCCTGTCGTCGCCGAATTGTCCGGTTGGGATCCCGTCTTCCTGCTTCCCGATGCGGACGTCGATCTCGCCGCGTCAGCTCTGCGCTTCGGGGTGACTCTGAATGGAGGTAATACCTGCATCCGCCCTCGTGTCGTATACGGAAGGCCGGAGCTACTGGCCCGATTGCGACCGGCATTGGGAAGAATTGCGGGAGAGTTGGACTTTGTAGCCGTATCGCATGAGCAGGAAGCGATCGAGCGAGCAGCAAACTCAGGATACGCACTTGGCGCAACCATCTTCGGAAATCCCACTGAGGCCAGGGCACTCGCCGCGAGCGTGCCGGCTGGAGTTGTGGTGATTAACGACATGATCGCGCCGACGGCTCACCCCGGTGTCAGTTTTGGTGGACGCGGCTCCAGCGGCTTTGGCCTAACGCGCGGTCCCGAGGGGTTGCTCGAAATGACAGCGGTAAAAATCGTCGCCACGCAGAAGAGCCGCTGGCATCCTCACCTTCAGCCGCTTAGGCGAGGAGACGCGGACTTGATTTCTGCATTCGCTCGTATGTGCCATGGTGCGACTCTCGCCGACCGCGTGCAGGCAGCCGGTGCCGTTTGGCGTGCCGCGCGAAAGCGTTCGAAGGAGACTCAATGAAAAACGCAACAAACGTCGCCGTCATAGGAGCGGGACTGGGCGGACTTGCGGCTGCCTGTACGCTGGCGGCGCGTGGATATTCCGTCACCGTCTTCGAGCGCAACGAGTGGGCGGGTGGCAAGGCAGCCGTACTGAATCTTCAGGGCTACCGCTTTGATATGGGCCCTACGATCCTTACGGTTCCCTCCGTTCTGCACCGGATTTTTTCGGAGTCCGGTGAAGCGCTGGAAGAATTTCTGGATCTCGTATTACTGGATCCTCAATGGCGCTGTTTCTACGACGACGGCAGTGTCCTGGATCTGTCTGCCGATCGGGAACGGATGCGCAGGAATCTCGTTGACGCGGCCGGTTCCGACGTATCGCAGGGCTACGAGCGTTTCCTCCGCCTTGCGCGCCAGTTGCATTCGATCTCTGAGAAGTACTTTTTCTGGCGTCCGATCGGATCCGTGTTTGACACCCTGGACCCGGGTTCCACATTCAGCCCGACCGTGCTGCGAGAGCTCATGTCCATGCGAATGGGCCAAACCGTCGCGGGTGTAGTGAGGTCGTTTGTCAAGGACGACCGAGTGAGTCAGATGCTCGATCACTACACGCAGTACATCGGATCGGCACCCGACCAGTCACCCGCTATCCTTTGCGCCATCGCTCACATGCAAAACGCGGAAGGCGTTTGGTATCCGCGTGGTGGGACGGCAGCAGTGCCCGGCGCCTTACTCCGTCTGGCGCAACGTTTAGGCGTGCGTTTCCGGATGAACACGGGGATTGCGCACATTCACACGGAAGACCGCCGAATCACGGGCCTCACAACCGACAGCGCCGAGAGTCTGAACTTCGACGCGATCGTTGCAAACTCAGATATCGTCAGGACTCATCGCGAGTTGCTCGACAATACGCAGGCGAGCCGGCGCTTTGAGCGCAGGCGCGCCTACGAGCCGGCGTGCTCCGGCGTCGTCCTCTATCTCGGGCTCCGCCGGCGATATGAGCATCTGCTGCATCACAACTTCGTGTTCTCGAATGATCCGCACGAAGAGTTCACGCATATATACCGGCGAGGTGAACCTGCTCCGGACCCAACGTGCTACGTTTGCGCGCCTGCTGTCACCGATCCGGGGGTAGCTCCGCCCGGCGGGGAGGCACTCTACGTGCTGGTTCATACGCCTTACCTGAGAACGCACCATGACTGGCGGACGATGCTGCCGGATTACCGCCAGGTGATCCTCGACAAATTGGCACGCACAGCCGGTCTGGTTGACCTGGAAGACGAATCGTGTGCGAGAGCATTCTGACGCCGCAGGACATCCACGAACGGTACTCTGTTCTGAACGGTGCGATCTATGGACTCGCCAGCCACGGCCGCTTCAACGGCGCATTCAAGCCATCGAACCGGAGTGCTGACGTGAAAGGCCTGTACTTCGCTGGCGGCTCAGCCCATCCCGGACCGGGTATGCCGATGGTGATGATGTCCGGGTGGATCGCCGCTGACGCGATTGACTCCGATCTCCGCGGATCGTCACTGAGGATGCCCAATGCCGCGGCGATCTGTAAATAAACCCGAAATTTCAGGCACGGCGTTCACGTTCTTCTCTTTGTATTCGCGTCGCTATCTGCGACGTCACGTCCACTGCTTGCGGGTAGTCCGCGGGACGGCGCCGGAGTTCAAAGATGACAACCCCGTACTTGTCTGTCTTAACCACCCGTCGTGGTGGGACCCGCTCATTGCGCTCACACTCGCGAACAGGATCTTTAGCGGGCGCGCTCACTATGCGCCGATCGACTCGCGCGCGTTGACGAAATATCGATTCTTCGAACGGCTGGGCTTTTACGGAATTGATTTGGATCACTGGTCCGGCGCGGCCGCGTTCCTCAGCATCGGCAAGGCTATATTGGCGGAGTCCACAAGCGTTTTGTGGATCTCTGGCGAAGGCAGGTTTGCAGACGTTCGGAATCGGCCCGTACGACTTCGCCCAGGCATCGGTCACCTGATCCACTCGGCTGGACCTCTAACCGTCCTGCCGCTTGCGCTTGAATACACGTTCTGGGAGGAGCGCACCCCCGAAGTCCTTGCCTGCTGGGGTTCGCCCCTGCGAATCGCCTCGGGTCGAACGCGTAAGCCGCACGAATGGACGCAGGAAATCGCAGCTCGGCTCGAAGAAGCAATGGATCGCCTCGCTGAACTGTCCAGGACGCGCGAAAGGAGCGAGTTCGAAGTTGTACTCCGGGGAAATGCCGGCGTAGCTGGGATTTACGATGTTCTGCGCCGTATCAGAGCCCTTCTGAAGGGCGAACCGTTCATCCGGCAGCATGGCTCGGAGGAGTTTTAGTGGAGCTTACGGTCGCATGGCTCGCTTTCTTGGCGGCCGGTGTTCCCGCGGTGATGCTGTTGCGGAATCTCCGTTTCTATCAGCCCGCACCGCTGATAACGACTTCCCTTCCGGCCGTCTCCGTATTGATCCCGGCGAGGAACGAGGAAAAAACGATTGGTGCCGTCGTCGCCTCCGTACTCGGCAATGAGGGTATCTCTCTCGAAGTCATAGTTCTGGACGACAGTTCGACGGACGCAACAGCGCAGGTCGTCGAGGCCATTGCGGAGGTGGACAACCGGACAAAGATCATCCGCGGCGCTCGACTGCCGGCTGGCTGGTGCGGCAAGCAGTATGCCTGCGCGGAGCTGGCAAGGCACGCGCAACACTCGGTGATCTGTTTCCTCGATGCAGATGTTCGTCTCCGGCGTGATTCGCTCGTCCGTATGGTGTCTTTTCTCCACACCAGTGGCGCCGATCTGTGCAGCGGTGTGCCGCGGCAGGAAACGGGGACGTTGCTGGAAAAGCTCCTGATCCCGCTGATACACTTCGTCCTGCTCGCATTTCTTCCGATGGAGCGCATGCGGCGCAGCCGGCATCCGTCCTATGCCGCGGGGTGCGGCCAGCTTTTCATCGCCAGGGCCGACGCGTATCGGGCCTCCGGCGGTCACGCCGCCATCCGTTCCAGTCTGCATGATGGCATCAACCTGCCTCGTGCGTTTCGGCGCGATGGGTTCAGGACCGATCTGTTCGACGCGACGCAGATTGCCACTTGCCGTATGTACACGAGCAGCCTGGAGGTTTGGCGGGGACTAAGAAAGAATGCATTCGAAGGCTTGGGATCGCCTGGTTTGATACTGCCGGCGACCTTCATTCTTGGACTCGGTCAGATTGTACCCGTTGTCGGCGTTTGCGCGATGCGGGGCTTGCCTCAGGCCCTCTGTTGTGCCGCTTTATTGATGAACTATGTCGGTCGTCTGTGCTGCAGGCGCCGCTTCCATCAGTCTGCCGTCGGCGTGGCGCTGCACCCGCTTGCAATTTTACTTCTGCTCGCGATTCAATGGCACGCGTTCTTACGGAACCTCGTGGGAACGAAGGAGCCATGGAAAGGGCGTAGCTATACGACGACCGCGGGTACCTAGCGTTGCGGTAGGAGCGTAACCAAACCCATACGTCCGGTGTGAGTTTGCACGCGATCCCGAAGCGCGCGGCGCGCCCGGACCAGTCGGCTCTTTGCGGCCGCAGTTGAAATACCCAGCTGAACTGCAACATCCTGAATGGGCAAGCCCCGCACCTCGCCCATCACCAGGACCGTTCTGAAAATTTTCGGAACACGGCTGAGTTCGAGCGAAAGCATTGCCTTCACTTCGTCGGATGCGGCCAACTCCTCGGGGCCGGCGCTGCCGTCGCGAAATGTCGCAGAGTTCCCGTTGACGACGCCGAAGCTCTCTTCGATAGACAGATGCGGATGGCGATTGCGTCTGCGAACCAGCATCAGGCATTCGTTCGTCACGATTCGGCAGATCCAGGATGTGAACGAAGCATCCTGACGAAACTGATCGAGGTTCCGCCAGGCTTTGAACACAGCATTCTGGACCTGATCTTCGGCATCGGCGTCGTCGCCGAGTATCGAACGTGCGACGGTCTGACAAAGCGGTCGTGCTCGTTGCGTGAGCTCTTCGAATGCCGCTGCATCGCCGCGTTTGGAACGGTTTACCAGTTCCGTCTCGATCGGATCCTTCTCTATCGCCATGGGTGTCATCACATGGGATGTAGGTGACGATTGGCCTGTTGCTTCGCAATCAAAATGATTTTCGTGAGGAGAAATTCTACTGGGGCCAGATTTGCGCCTGCAGAAAACGAACTTCGGACCGGACGCCAGGAGGTGATTGCGACCACCCAGCGCTGGTCTTTTGTGGTCCTCTGCGGCGACAGCCTTGGGGAAACGGAGATTCTACGTAGATAGCGTCGTCGACCGTGAGCTAGTGCTCGTCATCGCCCGATGAATGAATTCGACATCGTATGTTCGTACAGACTCGCTCGAGTTGCCGGTGACAGTTGAAGTCGGCGAGGTAAGCATCCAGCTTGCGATTCTGGGCGTGGAAGTCCAGACACTCGAAAAGACAGGGGGACTTTGTATATTTTCGGTGCTCCCGAAAACTTCAACCGCTCACGCTCTGCTGACGACGAAAACCACCGCCTGAGGTTCAGGACCAAAGAAATACTTAAGTCCAACGCTGAATACCATTGCGAGACGCAGCAGCGTCGGGCAGAGCGAAATGGATCAGATTACGTTCCAGTTTGGACGGTATGGCGGGAAGATAAGCCCGAATGCTTACTGAGCTGAATGAGCCCAGCCCTTTCGCAGCCGTAAGTCGTCGGAGCTCCTGTCCGATCGAGTACCGCTTCAGCCCTTCGCTAACAGTTTCGCTCTTGATCACGCGCTCAGCCTTGAGTTTAGGGATTCCTCCCGAGAACCAGTTTTACTCTTCCTCTCTCCAGAGCGGGCCACGTTCTCCAAGTCATTTCATCAGCAATGATCGTGCCTGTCTGCCGGCCGATTCATAAACGGACCCTGTCCCGACAGGCACGAACGGTACCGCGTCCGGGGCCGGTGAATACAAGCTCGCTGCCGACGTTTTCCGGCCCAGCAGGCTGAATCACTGATTCTGAGTAAGGCAGCAAGGCTGCCCGCGCAAACGATGCCACGTATAGGGCCGATGTCATATTTTTGTCTCGGAATGACGGTTGGGTTGGTTGCGGTCAATTTGCTGCGCTCACCCAAGGGCTGACAGGACTCCTCTAACGATCTGTGAACCGGCGACCCTGCAGAGCCTCGACCGACTCGGGATGCGCGCGCCGAAGCTTCAGTGACAGCTCTCGTTCCTGTCTGGCGCCCGCCTCGTCACCCCGTCGAAACAGGACCTGCGAAAGCAGGAGGTGCGGCTGAGGATGCGAAGGCTCCATCTCGATGGTCCGCTGTAATTCGGTCAGGGCTTCGTCCCAGCGTCCAAGCTTTATGAGTGCTCGGGACAAAAGAACCCGTGCGGGCACGTAATCGTTGCGGTTAGCGATGGCTTTTCGAAGCAGGGGAACGGCTTCTTCAGCCCTGCCGAGATCAAACAGGACCTCGCCGAGAAAGTAAGGCGGCTCTTCGTATTTCGGGTCTGCAGCCATCGACTTCTTTAGATAACCAATCGCTTCTTCAGTTCTGCCCGACTTCGCAAGATGAAAGCCGTACTCGAAGTTCGCACGCGCTGACGCAGGAAATCGCTCGACGGCCTTCCCCGCGACGGCTTGCGCGGCGGACGTATCTCCTGCATCGGCCAATGCTTTAATCGCGAGATAGTACGTACTCTCATTGCCAGGATCGAGTTTCAGCAACTCGCGCGCCGCATCCGCCGCCTCATTGAAGTAACGCCCTTTTTCGTACTCGACTGTCAGGAGCGCGAGCAGTTTGGGGTGATTCGGACGCAGCCTCAATGCGGATCGCCAGGCTCGGAGTGCGCCGTCTGTATCCTTCAGTTTCGACAGCGTTGCGCCCAGAAGATAACCCGAATTAAAATCCTGCGGATTTATACTCGCCGCCTCCTGCAATGGTGTGGCTGCATCATTGAATCGACCCTGCGAATAGTAGAGGTATCCAAGGTTGAACAACGCCGGGAAGAACTTCGAATCAATCTGCAGGGCGGACTTCCACAGCTTTTCGGCCTCGGTGTACCGCTTCTGTGCGGCCAGCGCCTGCGCTTGCTGGTCCAGTGTTTCTGCATCCGGCCCAGGTGCAGCCAGGAGTGCGAGAAAGAGGATCGATATCATCGCACCGCTGAACCTTCACGCAGCCGAATCACTCGATTCACACTCGAAATGGGGCCGAAATCCTCCACATCTCCGCTCGGCCAGACGACGCGAATTTCCGATATCTTGTCCGAGGTGCCGAGCCCGAAGTGCAGTCGACTGTCATTCTGAGACACGAAGCTGGACTGGCTGAGAACTGCCTGGGTCTGCTTGCGGCCGTTCGCCTCAATCGAAACGAGCGCACCGATAGCACTCCGGTTCGATTTTGTACCCTCCAGCTGAATTGCGATCCAGTGATTGGCAGATTTCAGGTCGTTTCTCAATAGCGAGGGGCGCTCGCTCATGTTCATGATCAAAACGTCTACATCGCCGTCATTGTCAAAGTCCGCAAAAGCAGCGCCGCGGCTGGAGTGCACACTCGTGATTGCTGGACCGGCGCGATCGCTAACGTCCTCAAAACGTCCGTCACCGAGATTGCGATAGACCAGACGCGGATTGCGGTATCGTTCGTTGCCGTCCCTGGTATCGAGTTCGGGATACACGTGACCGTTCACCTGCAGGATGTCAGGGTAGCCGTCGTTATCCAGGTCCATGAGAGCTATGCCCCACCCTACGTACTGCGGGTTTACTCCAAGCCCGGCCTTGATCACGACATCTTCGAATATGCCGTTACCAACGTTCCGATAAACATTCGGGTAATCGCCTGCGAAGTTGGTTTTGACCAGATCGATGAGGCCATCTCCGTCGAAATCTCCGACCGCAACACCCATCCCACCCTGCTCGAAGCCGTGCTCGTTAAAGGCAACGCCGGCCTCCGTTCCAATCTCGCTGAATGTACCATCGCGATTATTGCGAAACAGCAGGCTGGGGGTCGAATCACAGGCGACGTACAAATCAGTCCAGCCATCTCCTGTAAGGTCCGCTGCGATCGCCGTGAACGCGTAAAAGCCTTTTGTTTCCGCTATCTTTGAACGAAAGGTTACATCTTCAAAGGTCCCGTCGCCACGGTTGTGATACAGCGTCGCGCCTCCGAACGGCAGACCGCGCGGTCCACAAAACACCGGCATGCCCTTCCATTCACAATTGGAAGCTTTTCCCGGGAGTGGCGAGCCCACAAGGTCGAACTCCTGATATCGCGTGACGAACAGATCGAGCTTGCCATCCCGGTCATAGTCGATGAACGTACATCCCGAAGACCACTGCTTCCCGGTGCCCGCAACGCCGGCCTGAACTGCCGTGTCATCGAAACTTCCCTTCCCGTTGTTCACGTAAAGCGCGTTCGCGCCCCAGTACGTGACGAAAAGATCCGTGTATCCGTCGTTGTTGATATCGCCTGCGCAGACACCGTTGCCCCAACCCGTTCGGCTGAGGCGAGCAGTTGAGGTCACATCGGCGAACGTTCCATCATGCTGGTTTTTATAGAGCCGGTTGCCTCCGCTTTTGCCGTCCAGCTTGCCGTCCAGCGTAGACCCATTAACCAGGAAGATATCCTGCCACCCGTCGTTGTCGTAATCGACAAACGCCACTCCCGTGCCATTTGCCTCGATGATGTACCGCTTCGACTGTTCTCCACCGGAAACGAACCTGTTTGTCAGTCCGGCACTCCCCGCGACATCGGCAAATGTCACAGGAAACGGCTTGCTCGATTTATTCGTGCTGCCCTTGGGTGCAGCGTTGCGAGTGGCGACACCCTGCGCAAACAGCAGGGAACATGCGGCCGCGCACGTCAAAACTACCAGGGTACAAGTAATGCTGGTTCGGATGACACATTCTCCCACGACCAGCTTCGGGGCTGTCGAGATCCCGGGTCCGTAACTACACAATACGGACCCAGTCGCTCATCCCGTGACAGCGGACGGCATCACGAACCTCAGAATGCGTACCGAAGTGCGAACTGCAGCTGACGCGCCGCTGTTGCACTCGTGATCACGCCGAAGTTATTCCCGTCGTATGCCGTGTTCGGGTTGCCCGGACTTACGCTGTTCGGGAGATTGTAGGATTCTGCACGGAACTGCACCGTGTGACCTTCCCGAAGCCGGAAGTCTTTCTGCAGAGCGACGTCCCAGTTGTAGCGGCCTGGAGCAGTAATGACAAACGGTCCGGACGAGCCGTAGGTATACACGCGCAGGGAGTGCAAAGGCGGCAACGTTGAACCACTGCTCGATCGTCTTCGGTCCGCTGTCCGCGCTGATCCCGGTTGCGTCGGGCCGCTGATAGGTTCGTCCAACGTTCGCACGGTCCTGGTTGACTCGCGGGTTGAGCGGAGCGCCGGTCTGCGCTCGCGTAATTCCCTCCCCGGACCAACCGCCCAGAATCGCATTTACGAACGGACTCCATCCGGCACCCCACTTCTTACTCCGGCCGAACGGAAATTCATAGACGTAAGCGAGCTGGAAGATGTGCCGGAGATCGATACTGGCCCGGCCCCATTCCTGCTTAAGGTCATAGGGGTTCTGGACCGTCGCCTCTGCGAGTGAGGAGCTGTTGGTCATTGAGCGGCCCCACGTATAGTTTGCGTTCAGTTGCAGGCCTTTGCTGAATCGTTTCACCAGGTTCACCCGCATCGAGTTGTATGCCGAACTGAACTTGTTGTTGCCTCCGTCGAGGTCACCGAAGTCAGGCAGCAAGCGCCTGGCCTGGATCGGTCCGGGCCCCGGAGTCAGCGCGGAGTTGATCGGGTCGTAACCGACCTGCCGCTTGTTGACGTTGCCGACGTAGCCGATATCCAGTGTCATATCGTCCATCAGTTGCCGCTGAATCGTAAAGTTCCACTGCTCGGAATAGGGCGTCCGGTTGTTGGGATTCTGTGGCCATCCACCAATTGCCGAGGTGTTTTGGAACGACGGACCGGAGTCGGTGATTTTCAGATCGGGAACCACGCCCTGGTTCGCCGAGAAGTTCTGCTGGATGGTGTACGGCCAGAACTTCCGCATGTCCTGCAGTTCCTGGACGAAGGTCGAGTTGTAGAAAATGCCGTACGCTGTCCGGATCACCGTCTTGTGGTCCAGCTGGTATGCCAGACCGAAGCGGGGTGCAAAATTCAGATAATTGTTCCGCATCAGTGCTGGCCCATAGCCGCCTGTTTTCGCGGGCAGCCCAGCCTGGCCGGTAGCAGGATCAACCTCCGGATTTGTTGTCGCCCAGAGCAGTTGTCCGCTGTACTTTCCCGTCTGCGGGTCGCGAATGATCACCAGATTGCCGAGCCGATTCGTATCTTCAACCGGAGCGGGAATGCCTTCATATCGCACTCCAAGGTTGATGGTCAGCTTGTTGTTGACTCGCCAGTCGTCCTGCGCGTAATACTCCTGCACATTGATTTGAGCCTCAGTCACAGTGTTGCCGGTCCCGCGGCGAACCGCGCTTGGCAAGCCAAGCAACATGCTCGCGAAACTGTCACCCGAGTTCGGATTGGACTGAAGGTTCGTAAGACTCGGGTCGAAATTGACGCTGCCATCCATCGGGTTCGTCGTGTTGGTGGAAAAATGGCGGCGGCTGTAGTTTCCGCCGAACTTCAGCGAATGTGCGCCCCATTACTTTAGAAAAGTTGCCGATGTACTGATTGATGTGATCGCCGGTGATTTGCCCGCCCAGCCCTGCGCTGAACTCGCCGTCTGCCGAAAAGCTGGGCAGCGGATCAAAAAGCACGTCCGGGATGAACATCGTGATGCCGGATTTGCTCAGAAAATCTTTGCGGGAAATTTTGGTGTTGACCGGCGGCTGCGGAAGCAGCGGTACATTACGCCCGAACTTCACTTCGAGAACTGTCGTCGGGTTGAAGATGTGGTTCCACGAAACCATGATGTTGTCCACATCGAACCGGCTTCCCTGACTGAGATAGGGGTTCCCTCCGGGTTGATTCTGGCCGACACGCTGACGGCTCCAGCGCCCTGACAGAACGTCCTTGCTGCCGAGATTGTGGTCCCCGCGAATCTGAAATGCATCTCGGTCGTTGGAATAGCCTTGTGTATTTACGTAGTTATTCGTCAGACCAGGCCCCGTTGGCAGGGGAATCATCGTATCCAGCCAGAACTTCATGGCGGGACTGATTCGGTCTGCAGGGATGATGTTGCCTGGGAACGGTTGCCGTATAATCGAGCCGTTCGGTCCGGACACACCCGTGTACGGATCGTAAATCGTCTTCGATAATGCAGAAAAGTCGCCGGCACGCTGAGCGGCGGTCGGAAAACTGCTGATGTTTGTCTGGCCGCGGCGCGCACGAAAACCTTCCCAGTTGAAGAACCAGAAAGTGCTGTCACGGCCGTTGTAAATCTTCGGGATTACGACGGGACCCCCGACGGCCACACCGTACTGGTTCTGCCGGAACGGCACTTTCCCCGTGCCCTGTTTGTTTGCGAAGAAGTCATTCGCATCGAATTTGTCGTTCCGAAGGTACTCGTAGGCACTGCCGTGCAGGCTGCGCGTCCCGGATTTGATAACAATGTTGACGTTTGAACCCGAGGACCGGCCAAACTCGGCCGATGTATTGTCGAGAACGCGAAACTCCTGGATGGCATCCATCGACGGTGACATGCCGGGCGAGTTCATCATCATGAAATTGTTATCAACGCCGTCGACGCTGAAATTGTTGTCCTGACGTCGCTGCCCGTTTACGGAAATCATCTGCGTGCCGGAAAAGGTTCCGTTCGACTGGCTTCCGCCCTGGTCGGACGTTCCGGGCATAAGCAGAATCAGACGCGTGTAATTTCGCCCGTTCACCGGAAGCCTGGCTACCTCAGTTCCGGTGACGGTTCCGCCCACGGTCGCATCCTGGGTCTGAAGCACGGAGGCGACCGCCTGTACCTCGACCTTTTCGCTGACAACGCCGACCTCGAGCGTGAAATCAACCTTCACATTTGCTGCCGCATCCAGAATGACGTTCTGCTGGGTGTGGGTTTTGAACCCCGGAGAGGACGCCGTCACTTCGTACGTCCCTGGGTTCAGCGGGAAGACACGGAAGGACCCCGTCTCACTTGTTTTTAGCTCACGAACAACACCCGTAGCAGCGTTCCTGACCTGAATGTCCGCTCCCGCGATGCGTCCTCCATTGGGATCGCTTACATCACCGACAATGGTCGCGTTGGTCGTTTGTGCGGTCGTGGTCGTGGTGACGGACAAAACTGCGCAAAGGCCAATCAGGAATATCGCAGATACTCTCGGCATAGATGCCCTCCCGGCAAGTCGAAGTATTCTGGCCCGTGCACCGGTCCGGCGCGCACGAACGAAATTGTCTGAAGGACTCTATCATATACATCCGCAGCACCCAGCGCCAGCTTACAGAAAATTGCCGAACTTTTGCTCAATTGCGGTGCTCATCAACCCGACAGCACGCAGTAACCGGAAAAGGAATCGCAGGTTCAACGGTCGTTCGGGGCACCATCGCAAATGCTCTGCCCCGAAACCGATCACGTACACCGACCGTCGCCGGGTTCGGGAGCACTGCTGGTTGCGACAACGCACGGAGCGCACGAACATCGTGTTTGTTCTGACGGACGATCAGGGTTACGGCGACATCGCAGCCCTGGGTAACCCGATTGTCAGTACTCCGAATCTGGACCCGGCTGCACGGAGAGAGGGTTCGGTTCACCGACTTGCACGTGAGCTCAACGTGCGCACCCACCCGGTGGCATTAAAAACAGGCAAGCACGAGTTCAAATCCGGCGTGACCATAGCATCCGCGAGCGAGAGCAAGTGAGTCTGTGCTCCACGACTCCGGCGCAACTGCTGAAGTGCGGCAGGGATCTTTCGCAAGGGCGATCTTGGCGGCGGCGAGCCCTGGCAGCCGGAGCATCGCGGTTTCAATGAAGTATTTATCGATGGTTGCGGGGTATTGGGCAGGATTATCCCGGCACCTGTTCAGATGCTCCGGCACAATGGCGTGTTCGAACGAACGCAGGGGTTCTGAGGAGTCGGCGTTCTTCGTCCTTCGTAACCTTTCGAACGCGGTCGTCGCGGACCGGATTGATTAATGGCAAATTGCTTCGACTATGGGACTCTGTTCTGTGCTGAGTGCATCGTCAGCGATACGGAAGCTAGGTCCGCATTTCGAAACGCCAGGGACGCGGGCTCGCCATCAGTCTCCAGCGGGTGCGTGCGGAGCGGTCAGGTACTGAAGGTAGGCGCCGCTTCGGAACGTGCTCCACGGAGAGAATCCGCCGTGTTCGACGTAGAGTTTGTAAGCAAAGTCGATGTTTGCCCTGCAGTCGAGCAGGTCGCGCAGGTTCAGGTCTGCGCGCTGCAGATGAATGGTGTTGATCTGAAAATAGCCCCAGTCCAGACTTCCGTCGGAGTTGTAGTGATAAATCTCGCATTTCCCGGCAGAGTTCTCCGCGCGCTGGATCGCAAGAGCGACGCGACAGTCGCGACCGAATTTGCGGCATGTATACTGTTGCCATCCCGAGAGACGGCGGCCTTGCTGATCCTGTCGCGCCGCCGCGGTCTCTGCCGGATCGACCCGTTCTGTGATCAGAAGTGGAGCCTGAAACCGGATCTTCAGGGGAGACTGGAAGGCGACCGCGTAGTGGACCCAGAACCACCACCCCCCCAGCACGCAAACGCATACTACGAACATCGCTGGAAACTAGTAGATCCGCAATCAGCGCTCGTCGGAATGACAGATTCGTCGGCAGCGGTGGTGTCTTCCGACGCCCCGACGCTGACCGGAGACCCTTCGCCGTTGTTTTAGGCATGAACTCGGCCCATATTCCAAATCCCGCAACTTTCGTTGCGGTTAGCGCTTAAAACAAATAATTACACGGCTGTTTTGGGCCGACGCTCCAGGCGAGGCGATGGTGCTGCCGCGATGCCATGCGCACGAGCGGAATCAGCCCATTTTGCTGGCGCGTGGCACGCCGTTAACGCATCCGTAACTCGAAGTAACCAAAGCAAAACACCCCTGAAAACACCCGGAAAACCTTGACACCGTATGGTCTAATCGAACCATCGGCCCCAAAGGAGGGGCCTTTTTTTATGCCTGCACTCCGAACGGAAGCACAAAAACTCGCCTCCCGCCTCAACGGCCAGAAGTCCCAGGGCCCAAAGACCGTCGAAGGCAAAGCCGTCTCAGCGCGCAACGCCATAAAGCACGGCCTCAACAGCGCCAGCGTCGTCCTCTGGTGCGAAAAGAAAGAAAAATATCTCGAGTACCTCGAAGACCTCACCGCCGAGTGGCAGCCAGAGACCATCACCGAACTCGAACTCGTCACTGCGCTCGCCGACGCCCAGTGGCAGCTCAAGCGACTCACCGCCATTCGCACGGCCTCCATCGACCTCGAGATGGACCGCGCCGAAAAGTCCTTCCATGAGGACTTCCCCGCCTCAGACGAAATCACTCGTCTCGCCCTCGCATGGCAGGCCCTCGCCGTCGAGACCCGCACCCTTTCCGAGCTCAACCGCCACGAAGCCCACCTCCGGCGAATCGTCGATCGCTCCATCTCGAAACTGCTCGCCATCGGAGAAGCCCGCTTCCGGCAGCACCAGCAGCAAGAACAGGAGCAGGAAGAGCAGCGCCGGCAGGAACCACAGCCGCAGCACGAAAACACGAAGAACGAACCCGAGACGGCCACAATCATCCCGATCACATCGCGACCAGCCGCGAAAGCCGCAGACCATGGAGGGCCGCAGCAACGTCTGACTGAAAACCACGAGAACGAACCTGAACCTCTTGCGGGCACCAGGAACAACGACACGGCCACAGCAGCATCAAACTGCGGAAACGAACCCGGCCGAGGCATCCCGGTCAGGCTGGGTATCAGACACAACGACCAGGCTTACGAGCAGCAGCAACCGCTCAATACAAAATAGGACCCCCAAAGCAAACAACCTCAGGGGCAATAACCCAAAAGCAGGCAACAAGGAGATGCGGCATGACAGCAGAACTGGAGAGCAATCCGGCAGACATCGATGTCGACTGGGCAGACGGTTGGTGCCGCCACCTGCGACCGGGCAACAACCGGAATCGAAGGCTCCCGCACAGGATACGTGTCTCCGCACTCAGCCCCGAATCATGGCGCGAAGGAAAGTCAAGGCAAACATCTCGCACGTCACGACAGCCGAGCAGCACCGCACAGCCATCACACCCGAAGTCCGCCCAAACATCGCGGAGCGAACGCACAAACACCAGACAGCCCGAACCGGAAGTCCTGGATCACGACGAGGTCACAGCCTTCGTCTTGTCGGAAGTCCTCAAGGCCCTCCGTCTCCACCCGGACGCCAAAACCGCTCTCCGCGAGCACTTCATCGCACGGGAAGATCAGTATGAGCGCGAGTGGCTCGAACAACTCGAATCATGGAATGACAATGCTGAATAGCGCAGCGAGGCACATCCGATCACAGCAACGGGAACCACAACCACGAACTCGTTCCAACTCGATTTTGGGACTGCCGGTCAGGCGAAGCGCACTCTGAACTGGTAATTTTCTTATGTGGATGAAGCGCAGCGGCTGCGGCAAATCGTTCAGGACTCGCTCGACCAGGAGCGCGATGCCGGCAGTCTTGCACGGCAAGCGTATCAAAGTCGGACGCAGTTCTATCGTGTGTTTCGGGCGATGATCGAAGAGACGCCCGTTGCCCTGCGCCGCCGGCTGCTGTTGGAGAGAGCGGCATGGCAGTTGTCACGCACGCAACTGTCGGTCACCGACATCAGCCTGAATGCCAGTTACGGCTCGCTCGAAGCGTTCACCCGCGCGTTCCGCAAATCGTTCGGCGTCTCCCCGAGCCTGTATCGGCGCATGGGGGCGACGTTCACTCACATCCACTCGGCTAACGGAATTCACCACCACTCAGGTGCCGATAACACGGAAGGAATCGGTCAGTTTATGGATCTGTTTGATATATTCTCCGGCCAGGAATCCTGGCATACACAACGTCTTCTGGAGCTGGCCAGAACGCTCAGCGACGCCCAGTTGGACCGCCCTTTGAACAACCAGATCCATGTCTTTCCATGGAGTGGTCCGGATGGGAGTCTGCGGCAGCTTCTCGACCGGATGGTCCAGAACAAGGAAGCCTGGGCCGCGGCACTTACAGGCGGTACAACGCCGCTCATGGACAACGCGCCACCGGAGCACCGAACCCCTTCGGCCATGCTGGCCCGCCTGCAGAAAGCGGACGCGGCTTTCAATGCTGTACTCACCGATGTTCGCAACCGCGGCGCCTGGCTGGACACGTTTGTGGATGCGCTCTGCGAACCGCCCGAAACCTTTACGTTCGGCGGCATGTTTGCCCACGTGATAACTTTCAACGCCTACCGGCGGATGGTCGCGATCGACTTGCTGCGAGGTCTTGGAGTAAACGTCGAGGGTGTTGGCTGTCCCATGGAGTACGTAGAGAGCTTCGCCAGAGGGTGAGACCTTTACCTGGTTGAAGGCGTGACCTTTCCCTGGTTGCGCTCGTCTCGGCAGTCGCGGTTCTGGCTACCGCTGCTGGAACCACCTCATGGCACTATGGAGTGACGTTATGTCCATAGTTCGCGTCAGCTCGTTTTCTGTCTCGCTTGATGGCTATGCTGCCGGCCCGCATCAAAGCCTTGAGGCTCCTCTTGGTATCCGTGGACCGGAGTTGTTCGAGTGGTTCTTCGGCACACGCACGTGGAAGCAGATGCACGGGCACGAGGGCGGCTCAACAGGCGCTGACAATGACTGGGCGCAGCGGGGAATGGAGAACGTGGGCGCGTGGATTCTCGGGCGCAATATGTTCGGCCCGGTGCGTGGTCCCTGGCCCGACGACGCCTGGAAGGGATGGTGGGGCGAGGAACCACCGTATCATGTGCCGGCGTTTGTGCTTACGCATCATGCGCGCCAATCCGTCGAGATGAAAGGCGGAACGACGTTTCACTTCGTCACCGACGGGATTCACTCCGCTTTGGAGCGCGCAAGGCATGCTGCGAAAGACAAGGATGTCCGCATCGGCGGTGGTGTGGCAACAGTTCAGCAATATCTTCGCGCCGGGCTGATTGACGAACTGCATCTCGCATTTCGTCCCATCCTGATGGGCTCCGGTGAGAATCTGTTTGCGGGCATCGACCTGACGCAACTCGGCTATCGTTGTACCGAACACGTTTCCACTGAACTAGCAATGCACGTCAGGCTTAAGAAATCGACGTAGCGTGTCCAAATCAGATTTGCCCAGGTGACAGACGTCTGCGATACGCCAGGAAGAATCCTGCCGGTACCAGAAAGATGGTGCAAATAACAGAGAGCGTCAACCCGCCGATGAGGGCCCTGGCGAGTGGCGCGTAAGCTTCGCTCCCTTCACCCAGCTTCATCGCCATCGGAAACAGACCGATGATCGTAGCGAGCGATGTCATCAGTACGGGCCTGAGACGTACCCGGCAGGCACGGATAATCCCTTCACCGACGCTCATACCTTCGTTAAGAAGATGATGAGCGAATTCGACGATCAGGATGCTGTTCGACATCGCGACGCCGGCAAGCATCACGACACCCATGAGGGACATAACGTTCAGTGTGGTGCCTGTAAGCCACAGCGTCAGCAGAACGCCGCTGATTGCGGGCGGAAGCGCCAGCAAAATAATGAACGGGTCCATGAATGAGCGGAATTGCGCGACAAGGATCAGGTACAGCAGCAACACCGAAAGAAGCAGTCCGATCGCAAAGCTTTGAAACGAAGCTCGCATGCTCTGAACCATTCCCCGCAAAGTGATCTCCGTTCCTTTCGGAATGTTGGCCTTTGCAATCAGACTGTCGATTTGCCTGGCGATTACGCTCAGGTCCTCTCCTAAAGGACGGACAAACACATCCAGCGCGCGTCGGATCTGGTAATGATCCACCTCGGTGGGCCCTTCCACTCGCTGGATGCTGCTGACCATGTCGAGTCTCGTGGGTTGAGACGAATTGGGCCCGCGCAGCGGAATGGAACGAACATCGGCGACATTCCCGACCTGCTTCTCAGCGTACTGGACGGCAAGGTAGTACGGGTTGCCGTTGCGGGGGTCAATCCACAAGCTCGGGGCGATCATCTGGTTGGAAGTCAGAGCTGTGATGACGTTGGAGACAACCTCTTTCTGACTGAGCCCAAGCTCGCGCGCCCGCAGTCGGTCGATATCGATCTTCAGAGCCGGCTGGTCAAGATCCTGGGGAAGGAATACATCGGCAACGCCGTGGATCTTCCGAATATCCTTTGCCAGATCGAGAGCAAGTTTGTAGTTTCCCTGTAAGTTCGATCCCGTGATCTGAATGTCGATCGGAGCAGGCAGACCCATGCTGAGCGTTGACTCCACAAGGCTGCCGGAACCGAAGTATGCCGTCAGCTGCGGAAGTTCCTGTTCCATTTCCGCCTTCACACGGGCAATGTACTCATAGCTCCCGACTTCATGCCCGGCTTTCAGGGCGACCTGAACGTAAGAAGTGTGCATGGCGGAGTTGCTGGTATAAATCGCCGAAAACCCCGGATCCACGCCGATGTTCGAAACAATCATCGAGAGGTCCTTCTCCGGAACCACTCTTCGGATCAGACCCTCGAGTTTAGTGATATCGTTTTCTGTTTCTTCGAGGCGTGTTCCGGATGGACTCTTCACCCGCATGACAAACTGGCCCGCGTCTGTCATAGGAAAGAAGGCAAATCCCAGAAACGGTGCAACCAGAAACGTCGCGGCAAACAGACAGGCGAACACGACGAGCGCTGTCCATGGCCGCCTGACTACGCGGGTCACTGCACTGTCATAGGAACGGAGCATACGCTCGAAGCCGCGATTGAACGCGGCATTGAAACGGGCGCCGATTCCGGGCCGCCGCTCTGCACCGCCGTGTACGTCGGCCGTCTTCATGAACCGCGCGCAGAACAGCGGCACCACGGTCATGGCGACCGCATAGGATGCGAACAATGACACCACAACCGCCAGCGCGAGAGCCGAGAAGAGGTACTTGCTAACTCCGTAAAGCAGAGTTACGGGGAAGAAGACAACCACTGTCGTCAGCGTAGCCGCCAGTACCGGGAGTGCCACTTCCCTGCCGCCCTGTTCGGCGGCAACCGCAGGTGGCTCACCGGCCTCGAGGTGACGGTAGATGTTCTCGAGCACGACAACAGAGTTGTCGATCAGGCGGGAAAGCGCTAGTGCCAGCCCGCCCAGCACCATCGTGTTAACAGAACTGCCGCCGAGTTGCAGCGCCACGAAGGTGGCGAGGGCTGAAAGCGGAATAGAGAAGAAGACCGCGACCGTCGCACGCATGCTGCCCAGAAAGATCAGAATCATCAGGCAGGTGAGAAAGAGCCCCAGTGCACCTTCGTGCAGCAGCGTTTTAATCGCGCTCTTGACAAACTCAGACTGGTCGAAGACTACTGAAGTCTTAAGCGCATCCGGAATGTCCACCAGCTTTCGGGACTTTGCCCGTACGCCATCGACAACCTCGATCGTGTTGGAATCGCCGCCCTGTTTCAGGATGGGCAGATACACGGACCGCTGTCCGTTCACGCGAACGATGTTGTATTGCAGCGTCTGTGCGTCCTTCGCTTCGCCGATGTCGGACACTTTCACCGGCGACTGGCCCACAACCTTCAGCGGCACCTGATTGATGTCGGCCACCCCGCCGAGCATGCTGTTGGTGTAGATGTTGTAGTCGAATTTCCCGATCTTCACGTCGCCCGCCGGCAGAATCACATTCGATTCGCCAATGGTGCGGACAACGTCCATCAGGCTCAGTTGATGCGCTTCCAGCTTATAAGGATCGGCATACAGCATCATCTGGCGGCCGCGCCCGCCGAACGGCTGCGGCACTGACGCTCCCGGAACGCCGGCCAGCTGGTTTCGAATCACGTTCTGGGCGACGTCCTTGAGCTGTGTCTCGGAAAGGCCCTGTCCGCCGAGCGTCAGCAGGCATACCGGAAGGCTGGACGCGTCAAATTTCAGAACCACCGGTGGCAGCGTGCCTGGAGGCAGGCGGCTCATCTCGGCCATTGACAGTCCACCGACCATCGCCACTGCGGCATCCGGATTCGTTCCGGGATGGAAGTAAACCTTGATGATGCTGACACCGGTCAGCGAACGTGATTCGATGTGCTCAATCCCGCTTCCGAGTGTGAGGAACCGTTCCAGCCGGTACGTGATACTGTTCTCGACCTGCTCCGGCGGCATGCCCGAATAGAAGGTTGCAACGACTACAACAGGAATATTGATCGACGGAAACATGTCGACAGGCATTCGAACGACACTGACGATGCCGAGGATCGCCACGATTAAACACGCGACGATGATGAAGTAAGGAGTTTTGATTGCAAATCTCGACATGATGGCGTCCGATGCTCTGCGCTTACTGCTTGGCGTCGATTACTCTGGCGCGAACCTTGTCGCCTGAAGCGAGTCCGGCGCGCTTTCCGGTGATGACCGTATCTGCCTCCTGCAGGCCCGACACAACCTCCGCCCGTGCTGCGTCTTCGATCCCGAGTTGTAGCGGAACTACGCGGACCGTTCCACCCGCATCTACTTTGTAGGCGCGCGCCGTTGAACCGGACCTCTCGATCGCTTCGAGAGGCACCGTCAGTACGTCGTCATGCTTAAGGGACTGAAGTGTTACTTCGGCATAGAGGCCAGGCAGGATCACTCCGCCCGGGTTCGGAACATCAACCTCGGTAATCATTGTTCGCGTGGATGGATCGACTCGGGATGCGAACCGGGAAACGCGTCCGGGAAACGTACGTCTGAGCGAATTGACGGACACTTCAACCGGCTGGCCAACTCGTATGGATGCTGCAAGTGACTCCGGCACCGGCAAGCTCAGACGTAATGTGCTGATCTGGGATACGCGGACTACTGGCATTGCAGCGGATTGCGATGCGGTTCCGGCCTGAATCATGGCTCCGGTATTCGCATATCGTTTCGTAACAATGCCCTCGAACGGAGCCGTGACTGTCACGTAGTTGCGCATGGTCTTCGCGCGTGTTTCTTCCGTTCGGGCAACCTGGGTTCTGTTTTCTGAAACGCGCAGCCTCGATTTCGCCGACGCGACCTGCGCTTCGGCAACAAGATCCCGCGACTTCGCTTCATCGAGTTCCTGCTGGGGAATCAGGCCGGTTTCACGCTTTGCTGCTTCCTGAAGTCGGGCGTTCGAAAGGTGCGTGATCCCATGCGCTGCCTCGGCTCGCTGCAGTTCGTCACGAGCAGCTGCGATTTCCGAGCTGTTCTGCTCGACCACGGCCGCTGCTTTCGACACCTCGTCGCTCATCTCGGGAATTTCCAGTTCGGCCAGGACCTGCCCCTGCCGAACGTGGTCCCCAAGATCGACGCGTATCGTCCGAAGATAGCCGGCGACCTTCGCCATAACCTCGATTTCCTGAAACGGCTGAAACTCAGCCGTCAGCGTGGTTTTGGCCGCGATACTGCCACGCGAAATGCGAGCCGCAGGCACCGTGACAGCATCCTGCACGTCCGGCACCTTTGCCTGAACCACCTGCTCCTTCTTCGAACACGATGCAACCGTAAGAGCCGCTATCAGAACGGAAAGGATCCGGGTCGTGCTTGCGTGTCGTATCAACGTAGTGCTCCGGAAACATAGCTCAGGTTTGCAACCCGAGACAAATAATCATATTTGGCAGTGGCCGCCGCGATCTGAGCAGAAGTAAGCGCAAACTGCGCCTGAGTGAGTTCGACGATTCCGCCAAGACCTATGTCGTACCTTGCCTTTGCAAGTCGAAGTGAGGTGGCTGTCTGGTCGACGAGTCTGGCGGTCAGATCGATCCGGCGCCAGGCATTCTCAGCGTCGATCCAGGCGACCCGTACCCTTTCCGCAATCTGGACGGCAAGGGCATCCGAGTCCTTTTCTGCGCTCCGTGCATGAAGGGCTGCTTCGGCACGGCGAGACGAGTAGAGGCCGCCGTTGAGGAACGGAATCGAGATATTCAGACCTGCCGCACTGTATTGATCGGGAAAGTTGGACTGGTGGACAGGGACGACGCCTGCGACTCCGACGATGCTGATTGCGGGATATTTAAGTTTGTCTTCCGCTGCCGCAAACCGCTCTGCGGCGGAGGCGCTCAGTCGCGCCGACGATAAGTCGGGCCGATTCTTCAGAGCTTCATCCACGAAGGAATCGGCGTCCCTCCCCAAGCGACCGGGAAGGGGGACATCCGATACCGAAAAGCGGCTGTCTGCCGTCTCGCCGATCGCTCCGGCAAGTTGCGCATTGCTTGCCTCAAGCGCATTCTCCGCCTGATACAGCGCGAGTTCTGCTTCTGAAACTGCGACCTCGGCGAAGCTGACATCCAGGGTGGAACGCAAGCCACTGTCGGCCAACGCCCTTACCTGCCGGGCGCTGAGGCGATACATGTCTACTCTGGCCTGAGCCGTTTTCAGTACCGATTCCGCCGCAAGAACCGAGTAGTAAGCCTGGTCCACCGCGAGCAGGATCTGCGCGCGAACGTTCGTGGTGTTTTGATCCTGTGCAGCAGCACGCAAACGGGCGGACGCGGTCAGGTTAGATGTTCGTCCGAAGTCGGTCACGAGCTGACTGAAGCCAATGCCAGTGGCGGCACGGCTGGCGAGGCCCGATGTCTGCAGCGTCCCGGCGGCAATCGCAGTGCCTTGATCCGCGCCGGCGCTGGTTACGTTGCCGGTGAGCAGGGGCTGGAAGGCGGACTTGTACTGCTGAACAGCGACGGTCGCGGCCTTCGCGTTCAATGAGGCCGATGCAAGCCGCGGGTGTTTACTGACGGCAATCTGTTCGGCTTCTTCGAGGGTCAGGTGGCGCGGCTGCTGCCCGTTTGCCGTGCTGCAGCAGAAACTTACGGAACAGAACAGTGTGCAAAGAGCGGCCGAACCTCTGTTGCTCATTGCATCGTCTGCCCCGCGGAGGCAATCCGATAGATCACCGTGTCCTGAGCTTCAACAAGCCCGTCGCTGACGAGCGTGCAGAGTTCAGGCATTATTTCGTCGACTACCTCCGCAGACTCAATAAACTCGATGCGGACGGGCATGTGGTCATGTGTTCCACCGGGCTCCTCAGCGTCATGAACGCGGTGGTGAGATCCGAAACCTGCCTGCGGCCGCAACAGGGTTGCGCCTGCGACGCCTCGGGCATAAAGAAATGAGAAAATCTCGTTATAGAGGAAATCGGTTGTCGCGACCGTGTCCTCGTTCAGGTGAATGCTGACCTTTTTTGCGGTACCGGGACGAAGCATGTTCTGGGACTGCGTTAACTGCCGTGGTGGCGGTTCCTTCCGTTTGTACCCTGACGAGGCGGCCGTTGCCACTGAAGATTCTCTTAAGTTTTATTCAGGGAATGTTCAGTTGGACCGGAGCCGCGGACGCGGTATATGAAAGAACGGGTGCGAATTCTTGTCGTGGAAGATGAGCCGAAGCTTGCGAACGCCATCCGGGAAGGACTGGAAGACGACAAGTATGAAGTCGCCGTGGCGAACTCGGGAGAAGAAGGGTTTTACCTCCTTCATTCCAGTGGATTCGACCTTCTTCTGCTCGACATTATGCTCCCCGGACGCAACGGTTTTGAGGTAGTCAGACAAATCCGGCGCAGCGGACTTGCCGTCCCCGTGCTGATGCTGACTGCACGCGATTCGGTGGATGACCGCGTTCATGGTCTGGATGCCGGAGCCGATGATTACCTGGTTAAACCGTTCGCCTTCCCGGAACTACTCGCCAGAGTTCGCGCGCTTCTGCGGCGTGGCACTCCCGAGCGGCCGGCAAACCAAAGTATCGGCGGCTTGCAGCTGGACAGCGCACTGAGATCGGTCTCGCGAGGCGGCATATCCATCGAGCTGACTTCGAGAGAGTACGAGTTGCTGGAGTATCTGTTCCGTAACCAGGGTACTGTCGTGTCCCGGGAAATGCTTGCAAGGGATGTATGGAAAGAGACGGGCCGTGCTACCCCAATTGATAACGTAATCGATGTTCATATCGCGCGCCTTCGTCGAAAGATTGACGACGGCTTCGACTCGAAGTTGCTCCATACCGTCCGTGGTGTCGGATTCATTCTCCGGGAGCAGGAACCGTGATTTCGTTTCACCGCCGCCATATACGAACGCGCCTGGCGCTTTGGTTCACCTCGGTGCTTGCAGCGGTTGTTCTTTTGTATACCGCAGCCGCCTGTTTCCTCCTGCTTCGCGATCTTCGGTCGCAGCTGGTCCGATACGCCATCCAGGATCTGGAGACCGTTGAGGGTCTGTTGTCGTTCGCTCCCGATGGTCGGCTGCAGTTCCGTGATGACTACCACAACCATCCCGAGTCCAGGCGGGTGCTGGAACGCCTTCTCGAGGTGCGGACGCCTCAGGGTCAGCTGCTGTTTCGCAATGATCTGTTGCGAGGACGAACGCTGGGCGACGAAGTTTTGCCACACGAAGGTGAGGGCGGCTACTCGGAACGGGGCTTTATGTTGCCCGATGGTTCTCGCGTCCAACTCGTCAGCAGACGGCACAGTATAGACGGTCATCCCACGATCATTCGCGTCGCTTACAGCGAAGCTCCGCTTTGGGCACAGTTTCGGTCCAACCTGACCGCACTCATATTTCCGTTGCCACTGATTCTGCTGGTCACTGGGCTCGGAGGGTATCTTTTGGCCGGAAGGTCACTGCGCCCGATTCAGGAACTTGCGCGAAAAGCTGAGCAGATCAGGAGCGATCGCCTGCATGAGAGGCTCCCGGTCGTCGAGTCTGACGGAGAGGTCGCGGATCTTTCGCGTGTCTTTAATTCCATGCTGGTTCGGCTGGAGCAGTCTTTCGAACAGCTGCGCCGGTTTACCTCGGACGCCTCGCATGAATTAAGAACGCCGCTTGCTGCCATCAGGAGTGTTGGCGAGGTGGGACTTCAGAAGTCGCTCACAGCGGCTGGCTATCAGGACGTCATCGGCAGCATGCTGGAGGAGGCGAATCGACTCACTCGCCTGGTGGACAGCTTGCTTACCATCGCCCGTGCTGATGCCGGTCAGATCCAGCTTGATGCCGCGAGCCTGTCCTCCGTGGAACTTGTGCGCGAGTGTGGTTCGTTGCTCGAAGTGTTACTGGAGGAGAAGAAGCAGGAACTCAGATTCGAGATCTCCGCAGATCCTGTTATTTATGGAGATCGAATCCTGCTCAGGCAGGCTCTGGTGAACATCGTTCACAATGCAATCAAGCACACACCCGTGAACGGATGGATAACTGTTCGTGTGCTGAGCGATGTGGAACAACACAGCATCATCGAAATCGAGGACAGCGGCCCGGGAGTTCCGGCACAGGAGCTAAGCAAACTTTTTGACCGGTTCTACCGCGTAGAGGAAGGCCGTTCCCGGGACAGCGGCGGCACGGGACTTGGGCTGGCGATTGCCCGCTGGAACGTCGAAGCGCACGCGGGAGCCATTACAGCCGCTACTGTACCCGGTTCCGGTTGCCTCTTCCGGATTCTGCTGCCTGCCGTCTTTGATCCAGGGCAAAGCAGAGCAGGTCTGGCTGATATGGCTGAGAAGAATTCTACGAGTGTCGTTCCGCCGCATCCGACTGAATCGACGCGCGCGTTGCAAGCTCGAAGGTAAGTTGCGAAGCGGCAGTCGATTGGAATTCAGTGTGTCGGCTGATACAATCAGCGCGAAATGACTCTCGGTCTACCTGATCCAAAAACTCGCCGGTTTTTCATGGGAGCCCTGACGGCTGCGTCAGCGGTTCGTGTATGGGGTGCAAATGACAAGGTCAACGTCGGCATCGTAGGGCTGGGAGGCCGCGGCAGCGGTCACCTGAATACGTACACATCATTAAGCGAGGCACAGGTCGTTGGCTTATGCGATGTAAACCAGGCCGCCCGCGAACGGGGTCAGGCAACGCTGGCGAGGAAGAGTCTGGAAAAAGCCCGAGAGTTTGAGGATATGCGCCAGATGTTCGCCGACCCGAAGATCGAGGCAGTTTCTATCGCAACTCCGAACCACTGGCACGCACTCGCCGCGATATGGGCGATGAAGGCGGGTAAGGATGTCTACGGCGAAAAGCCCGCTTGCTACAACATCTACGAAGGCATGCGGATGATGCAGGTGCAGCGCGAAACGAAGCGGATGATGCAGGTGGGATCGCAGCATCGGAGCTGGCCGTTCAAGATCAAGGCGATGGCGGCGCTGCAGCAGGGTCTGATCGGCAAGCTCTACATGGCCAAAGCGCTCTGCTACAAGCTGCGTCCCTCCATCGGCCACACGCCGGACAGTCCGGTGCCTCCCGGCCTGAATTGGGATCTCTTCCTGGGCCCGGCACCGATGCGGCCCTTCAACCAGAAGCGCTTCGCATACTACTGGCACTGGTTCTGGGACACCGGCAACGGTGACATCGGCAACCAGGGCGTGCATGAAACCGGTATCGCGCGCTGGGCACTCGGCGATCCCGGGTGGCCAAAATCGGTGACGGCCTTCGGCGGGAAGTTTGGGATCGATGACGACACGGAGACACCCAATACGCTTACTGCCGGATTCAGCTACGGTGACGCGCAACTGGTGATCGAGGTGCGCGGCAAGATGACGAATGGAGAAGGCGTTAGGCAGGCACGCGTGGTGACGGCCGGACCAATGGCTGGTCGAGGACGTGGCGGGCAGCCGCCGGCGCAAGGTGCCGCTCCGGCAGCCGCGCCTCCCTCCGCACCGGCGCCGACACAGGTCGGACCGGCCAGCAATCCAATCAACGTTGGTGTCGGTAACCTCTTCTATGGCAGCGACGGTTGGGCGTCGATGAGCGACCAGGGGTTCCAGGCGTACAAGGGTGATTCGAGCGAGCTGATCATGGAAGAGCGGCCCGACCGTGGCTCCGGCGATTCTACGGCACTGCATATGCAGAATTTCCTGGCAGCTGTGAGATCACGCCGGGAGCAGGATCTTCACGATCCGGTCCCAAATGCCGTACCGAGTGCGGATCTTTGCCATCTGGCGAACATCAGCTATCGTGTCGGTCGCGCGCTCAACATTGAACCCGGTCAGACACCGAAGTTCAAGGGTGACGCAGAGGCGACCAAAATGATCACACGTCCGGTTTATCGCAAGCCGTACGAGGTGTAGTTCCAGGGTCTATTTCTCCCGATTCAGCACGTTGATCCGAGCGAATCAGGCACACCGATCACGCAGAGTCAGATGGGCAAAATGGCACGCAGGCATGGGTGCCCATTTCGCATGTAAAGCAAAACGCTCTTCCACTACCGGCTGCACTTTAATGAACCGGTAGTGGGTCGCCCGGCTGTAAAAGGTTCAGATTGAACCACGGTTCCGTATTGGAACGTTCAAACTGAAACGAGCAAGACACGTGTAGCCACAAAATCAAGAACTTGGCCGGGGACACACGCGTGCCTAAGTGCCTGCGTGCGATCTCTTGTCCGCTTCCTGCCGGCCGGGCCCGTTCACGGCGCAGGCGCAGCTACATCAACACGTGGCAGAATTGGTTCGCTTGTATTTCGGCGGCGAACGCAATATCTCCTGCTTATCGTCCTTGCTTGTGCAGCATTTCTGATTCGCAGTTTGCCAGTGTCGTCCCATGCAGTCACACACTGGGACGAAGGAGTCCTTCTTGAGGGTGCGCAGTGGTTTGGAACGATGGGCCATTCAGGAAAATTCCCCGCGCCCGTATACTCACCGCCGCTGGCGCCGCTCGCGTTCGGCTTGAGCCTGGTAGTCGCGAGGAAGGCAATTTGGGCTTCAATTGTCTTCGGCACTGCTGCCGTACTGCTCGTTTTTCGGATCGTCAGTCAGTTGCTGAAGAGTACTCGTGCGGCTTTGTTCGCAGCGGCGCTGCTGGCCGTGTCCGGGTGGCACATCATGTACTCACGGCTGTTACTGACGGAGTCTCTCTACGTCTTCCTGCTCCTGCTCGTAATCGCGACCAGCCTCGAGTACCTCGCCGAACCTCGCCTCAAATGGGCAGCGGTTACAGGACTCGCCGTTTTCGCGCTGCAATACACCAAGTACAACGGCTTTCTCGCTTCGGGACCGCTCCTCTCGGTGATGCTCTATGATGTCTTCGCGCTGAAAGACACTGCACGCAGGCGCGAGCGGCTGTGGCATGGTTTTGTACTGAGCGGCATCGTCGTGGCCGGTATTGCATCTGAGATTCTGATCATCAAACTGAGCATCGGCGTCAGAGCATATCTGACGTCCTACTCCACTTACGTCGGCAGCAAAGCAGCTTCAGTTTCACAGATCGTGGCCTACCTCGCGTACGTAAACGCCGCGCCCGTGTTGCTGTTCGCTGTTGTGGGCCTCATCTTTACAGTTTCGGTGCTCCGATCGAAGGAATGGGCTCTGATACACGTCACCGCGAGTCTTTACGTGCTTTTCCTGTTTCATTACACGTTTTACCTGCGCCTGCTCGCTCCCATATCGACTCTACTTGTGATCTATTGCGGCGCAGGAGTTCACGCGATGTCCCTTATGATCAGGAAGAGAGCTGCAGAAATACTCTGCATGCCGCTGATGATTGTCGCAGCAGCCGCAAACACAGCGAGCAGGTCCGCTAACTATCTCACGCCGGACCGCAGTGGATATGAGAAAGCGTCAGCATACATATGCTCGCTCCCTCCCTCCATTACCGTCATCAGGCTCGCGCAAAGCAACGTCTGGACTGGCGGTCGCGAATCGGAAAGGCAGCTGCCGCAAGACGCACGCGCAGTACTCGCGAACATTGACCACCTGAATGAAGCGTATGTTGTCGCTGACCTCTACAGATTCCACAAATACAATTCGCGAGCTGTCCACGCAGGCCAGATGCTCGAACGGTACTTGCCGAATCGAACTGTCCTGCGCATCCCCAATCCAGTTCCAATCGAAGTCGTGGAAAACGGGTTATCCTGGGCCGACCTCCAAAGGATGGAAGGTGATCAGGCATTCAAAGACGAGATCTACAGCATCGTCGTAGTTCGCCTGCGCCGCGACGAACTACGCCAAGTCCTTATGGCCGCCATGACGGACTAACCCGGATCGGAATGCTCGATAAACCTTCAAAGCGCAGTTGCACGCCTCCGCGCTTTTCCGTCGCCGGAACGGGTGGAAACGGCACTCGCACACTGACCATTACTTGTGGCGGAGCCGTAGTATTGCAAGGCCGTGTTAACTGAAGTTGCGAGAGGGAACGCGTGTCTCTTGCCCTTCCACGGCGGCAACGCTGCGGGGGAAAACGGGAGGCTCTGCACTATCTAACCGCCGCTGGAACAGCATCGTTTGACCGGAAAACGAACGGTAATGTAATCCGATTGGGCTGAGCAAGTTCGTGTCACCTTATTTGATGCTCACCGAGGTTTGATGCTCACCGAGCTTCCTGCTGCCGTAAAATAGAAGAAATCACAGACGCAGCTGTCGCGCGTCCGGAGAAATCCTTGCAGTACACCCTGTCCTGTCTACTGATCACCGCCGCCCTGATCGCGTCCGCAGCGCCAGCCGGAAAGTCCATCGATTTCCAGCGCGAAATCCGTCCGCTGTTGTCTGAAAACTGCTTCCAGTGTCACGGACCTGACCCGAAAACACGGATGGCTGGTCTTCGACTGGATCTTCACGACGAGGTTCTTAAACCCCGGACTGGAGGCGTCGCCCCGGTCGTTCCAGGCAAAGCTGCGGAAAGCCTGCTCTACCAGCGGATTACAGCGCCAACCGCCGCGCGACGAATGCCTCCGGCCAGTTCACATCGCAACCTGACGCCGCAGCAGATCGCGCTATTGAAGACATGGATTGACCAGGGTGCCACGTGGCAGGAGCAGTGGGCTTTCAAGGCGCCAGTCAAAGCGCAGCCTCCGAGCGTCAAGGCTTCTGCATGGGTTCAGAACCCGATCGACCGATTCATCCTGGCAAGACTGGAGAAGCAGGGTTTGACGCCTGCTCCTGCCGCTAACCGCAGGACCTTGATCCGTAGGGTCGCTCTGGATCTTACGGGGCTGCCACCCACTCCCACCGAGATTGATCAGTTCGTGAACGACCTGCGACCAGGCGCCTACGAGCGCATGATCGACCGATACCTCGATTCGCCGCACTACGGCGAGCATCGTGCAAGGTACTGGCTCGATGCCGCCCGATACGGGGACACTCACGGCATCCACGTCGATAACTACCGCGAGATCTGGCCGTATCGTGACTGGGTTATCGATGCATTTAACCGCAATATGCCGTTTGACAAGTTCAGCATCGAGCAACTTGCCGGTGACCTGTTGCCGAAACCCACGCTCGACGATCGCATAGCCACGGGATTCCATCGCTGTAATGTCACCACTAATGAAGCCGGACTCATTGAAGACGAATACGCTGAGATCTACGCGAAGGATCGCGCCGATACTACGGCAGCAGTCTGGCTCGGTCTCACTGTCGGCTGTGCAACTTGTCATGACCACAAATTCGATCCGATCCGGCAGAAAGACTTCTACGCCCTCGGCGCGTTTTTCCGAAACACGACTCAGAAGGTCATGGACGACAATATCCCGGACACACCGCCAGTACTTGTCGTGCCCAGGGCCGAAGATCGCCTGAAGTGGGATCAAACTTCGAAGAGACTCGCCGAGATTCGAACGGAACTCGAAGCCGCACCGGCTAAATCGGACGCAACGTTTCGGGCGTGGCTCGACAAGCGGTCCGTAGTGAAAGACGCACGCCCGCTTGAGAAGGATGATGAGCTCTTCACAGCGGATCTGTCGAAGCTCGGCGTGAGTGAGTTCGAGGGTAAACAGGCGCTCAGGTTCGAGAAGAATGAGGGCCTAGCGGTCCAGAACGGACCGAAGCTGGATGCTGAGAAGCCGTTTTCAATCAGCGTCAGCTTCTACTTCCCAAAGGCCGAGCAGAGTTACGTGGTCGCGGCGCAACAGAATCCGAAAGAGAAGAATCGAGGGTGGGTGATCGATGTCGGTGGTCGCGTGCCGGGCTTCCGGATGGTCGGCGACGGCGGGAAGACCATCGATATTCGCGCAGGCCACCTCGTGCAACTCCGCCACGGCTCCTGGAATCACATTGTGGTTTCCTATGACGGCTCGCGGCACCAATCCGGTCTCAACTTTTACCTGAACGGTCGCGCTGTGCCGACACAGGGCGGCGGGAATCAGAACGTGGAGATTCCCGGCGACATCAGCGTAGACAATCCGCTGCTTCTGGGCAAGGCGCTGGCGGAAGGCGCAATCGCCGATTTCCGTATGTTCAACAGAGCGGTGAGCGAGAGCGAGGCTCTGCTGCTGTTTGAATGGCCTACGATCGCAGCCGCACTTCCGAAGAATGCAGCCGACCTCAACGACACTGACCAGAGCGCGCTTCGCACCTGGTATCTGTTCCGCGAAGATCCCGACTTCAGGAAGCTGATTCGGGAACAGAATGAGATGAATCTTCAGGCTCGTGCCATCGCGCGCCGAGGTGCAGAAACACTCGTCATGCAGGAACGGTCGGATACGAAGCCGTCGGCACACGTCCTGTTTCGTGGAGCATACGACCAGAAGCGCGACCTGGTTGAGGCGAATACACCATCTATCCTTCCACCGATGAATCCGAGCCTTCCGCGGAATCGGCTTGGTTTCGCGGAATGGCTGTTCACTCCTGAGAACCCACTCACTGCGCGCGTGACTGTCAATCGGATGTGGCAGGAAGTTTTCGGCACCGGCCTGGTGAAGACGGTGGATGATTTCGGAAGTCAGGGTGAGCCTCCGTCACATCCTGAACTTCTTGACTGGCTGGCCGTCGATTTCCGCGAAAGCGGCTGGGATGTGAAGCGTTTCTACCGTCAGATTCTGTTGTCGTCAACGTACCGGCAAGAAGCCGTGTCGACTCCGCTCAAGCTTCAGAAAGATCCTGAAAATCGGCTTCTGAGCCGGGGTCCGCGATTTCGCATGGACGGCGAAGTCGTTCGGGATTACGCACTGGCGGCCAGTGGTCTGCTGGTACCGCAAATCGGTGGTCCGAGCGTAAAGCCATACCAGCCGGAAGGGGTGTGGGAAGCGGTCGCGATGATCGGGTCGAATACCCGTTTTTATAAGCCTGACAACGGCGACGGCTTGTATCGCAGATCGATGTACACCTTCTGGAAGCGGAGTGCTCCTCCTGCGAGTATGGACATTTTCAACGCGCCCACGCGGGAAACCTGCACAGTTCGGCGAGAGCGTACGAATACGCCGCTGCAGGCACTCGTCACGATGAATGATGTCCAGTTCGTCGAAGCTGCCCGAGTGTTGGCCGAGCGCAGCATGAAGGAAACGCTCAACTTCGATGCACAGCTTGATTTCGTAACCGCGAGGCTGCTTGCGAGAAAGCTGACCGTGGCCGAACGAGAGATGGCACGGAAATCGTTCGACGACTTCCGAAGGTTCTACATCGAGCACCCGCGAAGATTCCGCCAAACTACTGGCAACCGGGGAACGAAAGCCGGATCCTGTGCTTTCCGCGCCGGAGTATGCGGCGATGACGATGCTGACCAATCGAATAATGAATCTGGATGAGGTGCTGAACAAATGACGCGCCGTGATCTGTTGAAGCCCGACTCGGAAGGACACTACAGCCCGCAGGCACTCGCTCTGGATGCAGTGTCAAGCCGGAACACGCCATCTGGTAAGCACCCGCTCGACAACATCGCAAACGAGATGGCGGCTGAGCACAGCCGCCGCAGCCTGTTTGCCACTGGTGCCCGCGGAATCGGAGCGCTGGCGCTTGCGTCCCTGCTGGGCGGCGACAGAGCCGAAGGGCGCCCTTGCCGGATTGCCACATTTTGCTCCGAAAGCAAAGCGCTGCATCTACCTGCATCTTGTCGGTGCCCCTCCACAGATGGAGACGTTTGATTACAAACCCGAAATGGCTGGCGGTTCGACAAGGACCTGCCTGAGTCGATTCGCCATGGCCAGCGCCTGACGACGATGACCAGCGGACAGACACGGTTTCCGATCGCACCGTCGATCTTCAAATTTGCCCAGCACGGCAAATCCGGCGCGTGGGTTTCCGAACTGCTTCCGTACACAGCAAAGATGGTCGACGACATTGCGATTATCCGGAGCATGCATACGGAAGCGATCAATCACGAACCCGCGATCACTTTCATTCAGACCGGTTTCATGATCGCCGGCCGGCCGTGTATGGGCTCATGGCTGAGCTATGGACTGGGCAGCATGAATGATAATCTGCCCACGTTCGTCGTTCTGCAGGCGAAGCACTATCATCCCAAAGCTAACGTTCAGGCGATTTCAGCCCGCCTCTGGAGCGCGGGCTTCCTTTCGGGGCAATATTCCGGCGTCAGTCTTCGCAGTTCCGGCGATCCGGTGCTGTTCATTAACAACCCCGAAGGCATGCCGGCCAATGTACGCAGGCGCATGCTCGACGGGCTGGCGCAGATGAACCAGGTGACGTACAAGAAACTCGGCGACCCGGAAACGCAGACCCGGATTGCACAGTATGAGATGGCATATCGGATGCAGTCTTCGGTTCCCGAACTGACCAACTTGTCGGAGGAGCCCGCAAAGGTGTGGGAGATGTACGGGCCTGATGCGAAGAAACCTGGTTCCTTCGCGCAGACGTGTCTGATGGCTCGCAGACTGGCAGAGCGCGGTGTAAGGTTCACACAGGTGTATCACCGCGGGTGGGACGTGCACGGCAATTTGCCTGAGGTCCTTCCTTCGCAGTGCAAAGAAATCGATCAGCCCTGCTGGGCGCTGATTCAGGATCTGAAGCAGCGCGGGTTGCTGGATGACACGCTCGTGATCCTCGCCGGGGAGTTTGGCCGGACTATTTATTCACAAGGCAAGCTGACGGCAACAGATTATGGGCGAGATCATCACCCTCGCTGTTTCAGTCTCTGGATGGCCGGGGGCGGGATCAAAGGCGGTGTGGTGCATGGCGAGACGGACGAGTTCAGCTACAACATCACCAAAGACCCGGTTCATGTAAGGGACTTCCAGGCAACGATACTTCATCAGTTTGGTATCGATCACGAACGCTTCTCGTACAAGTATCAGGGTCTTGACGTCAAGCTGACGGGGGTTGAAAAAGCAAACGTCGTCAAAGAGATCCTGGCTTAGCCGCTGCGGTAATACCGGTACCCTCGGTGATGGTGAGGAACTGGTTCGCTTTGATGTTCGACAGCGTTTCGATCTGACCGCCGGGCCACTCTATCTCGAGCCGGTCCGCCATCGCCGCCGCACCGAGTCCGAAGTGCAGGCAAAGATCGCTCTGCGACATGAACGTCGAACCAGAGCGCACCTCATTCACGAGCCGGCGTGATCCGACTACCGCGGTAACACGGGCACCGATGCCGTCCCGATTCGCTTTCCGGCCCTGCAGCTTCACGCTGATGAAGTTCTTCTGATTGCCGCCCTGGTTCACCAACAGGCTAGGGTGGTCGTTCATGTTCATGACGAAGATGTCCTCGTCGCCATCGCGATCGAAATCACCAATCGCCAGCCCGCGTCCTGATTTCTCCGCCATCACTCCAGGCCCAAGCTCAGCCGAGACATCAGCGAACTTTCCATTCCCAAGATTCCGAAACAGAATTCGCCGCTGGTGATATTTGGCATCGGTGGCCTCAGGGTAAACATGGCCGTTGACGACGAAGATGTCAGGCCACGTATCGTTGTCGAAATCGAGAAATGCGATCCCCCAGCCGAGAAATTGTGAGTACTTACCTAACCCGGCGCCGGAGGTTTCTTCTGTGAAGACTCCGTCTTTGTTGTTGCGGTAAAGATTCGGCGTATCGTCAAGGAAGTTGGTCTTTACGAGATCGAGGCGGCCATCGCCATCGAAGTCGCCGGCAGCTGTACCCATGCCAGCCTGCTCACGGCCGTCCTCGCTGTATGCGACACCAGACTCGAGGCCCTTGTCGGTAAACGTACCGTCGTGGTTGTTGTGAAACAGAATGCTGGCCTGGGAGTCGACTGCCACGTAGATGTCGGGCCAGCGGTCGTGATCATAGTCGAGAGTTGTGACCGAGAGTGAAAATCTCTCGCCGGGCTTAAGAATGCCCGATTCCTTTGACACATCCGTGAAATGAATTCTGCCCGGTTGGGAATCATTCCGAAACAGACGATTTAACCCTCCCTTTAGCCCGCGCGGCCCGCACATCACGGACTGCCCTTTCCACTTGCACGCACCGGGGCTGTCCGGAGTCGGAGTATTCTTGATGTCGAACTGAAGGTAGTTCGCCACGAAGAGATCGAGCTTACCGTCGAGGTTGTAGTCCACGAATGCGCAACCCGAGCCCCAGCGGACCTCCGACGTGCCCAGACCCGACGCTTCGGTAACATCTTCAAACGTGCCTTTTCCGGTGTTGCGATACAGGACGTCGTGACCCCAGTAGGTGACATAGAGATCGACGTATCCATCGTTGTCGAAGTCGCCTGCGCAAACTCCCTGGCCCCAGCCCGACCTGCCTAAACCAGATTGGCGCGTCACGTCGGTGAACGTGCCGTCATGGTTGTTGTGGTAGAGGTGGTTTTGCGGCTCCTGCCCCTTTGGATAGCCTTCCAGCCGAGAAGCAGTGACTGCGAATACGTCGGGATAGCCGTCGTTGTCGTAGTCGACCAGAGCGATTCCGGTTCCGAGCGTTTCGACGATATATTTTTTGCTCTTATCGTCGCCGCACACAAAGACGTCCCTGAGTCCTGCACGCTCAGCCATATCGACAAACTGAATCTGCGGCGAAGCGACACTCAGGGCACAGACGATTGCCAAGAATCTCATCGTTGAACCGTACTTATTCTACGTCTCAGGCTGATGGTTCATGCACGGTCAGGATCTGATCGGCGGTCACATCCTGCAGCGTCTGGACGCGCCCGGAAGGCCAGTGAATCTCGAGAAGTTTTACAACTTTGTCCTGACCGAGTCCGAAGTGCACGCGTTTATCACTAGAGGAAAGATAGCTGCCTGCGGTCGATACAATCGCGTGCTGTTCTCCGACAATCGGCGATACGACGCGGATACCTGCACCGATTCCGTCCCGATTACTCGCGTTGCCGATTGTATTTATCGTCAGCCAGTGGTTTCCGTTGCCACCAAGATTCTGGATGATGACAGGCCCCTGGTCCCGGCAGTTGATCACCGCTTCAACCCACCCGTCATTGTTCAGGTCGCCGAACGCAGCGCCGCGCGCAACTATAGCCCGCTGAAAAACATCTCCGCTTTGCCCGGAAACATTAAGGAACTTGCCTCGTTCGTTTCGCATCAGCAGCATCGGCTCGCTGTACCGAAGTGAGGGTTGCGTGAGCTGTATGTTGTCCATTACGTGACCCTGTGCCACGAACAGATCCTTCCAGCCATCGTTGTCGTAATCGAAGAACCGCGCTCCCCATCCCGAGTGCAGCATCGAGATTCCGCCCACGCCGCTCGGGTCTGTCACGTAGTCAAAGCTGCCCTTAACATTTCGAAATAGTGCATACTTCTGGTTCCCGAGAGCGTTCACGAAAACGTCGGGCCAGCCGTCGTTATCGTAGTCTGCAAAGTCTACACCCATGCCTGCGAAGGTTCGTCCGTCCTCGTCGTAGGCGAGACCCAGTACGCGGTCCAACTTCCTCGAACGTGCCGTCACGTTTATTTCGAAACAGCTGCTGCGGGAAGGAATCGTTGGCAATCAGAATGTCCGGCCAGCCATCACGATCAAAATCGTTGAACGCGACGCCGAGACCCTTGCCCGGGGAGTTCGCAATGCCGGAGCGTTTTGAAACATCTGTGAACGTGCCGTCTCCATTGTTGCGATAAACAAGATGGGTAACCGGCTTGAACTGGTCGGGATGGCAATAGGCACGATAACCATCGCGTCGGTCACCGCACCACACGTTCTTGCTGAAATCCCACTCGACGTAGCGGGACACGATGAGATCGAGCCTGCCATCCCGATCGAAATCCACCCAACATGCACCAGTCGACCAGCCGCCACCGGCGACACCTGCCTTCTCCGTTATGTCTGTGAATGTCCCATCGCCGTTGTTGTGGTACAGGATGTTTCGCCCGAGATTTGTGACGTAGATGTCTGGGCGGCCGTCGTTATCGAAGTCGCCGATGGCCACTCCCATGCCGTAGAATCGGCCCTGCACTCCGGCCTGCTTCGTAACGTCGGTAAATGTACCGTCACGATTGTTTCGGTACAGCCGATTCCAGAACTGCGGGTCCGACTTGTCCGGTTCGCGGCCTGCGGGCATTGGATCCTCGAGCTTCGCGCCATTCACGAAGTAGATGTCCAGCCAGCCGTCTCCATCGAAATCAAAGAGTGCGACTCCTCCGACCATGGACTCGATCAGATACTTCTCGCGGGTCGGACTGCTGTTCGTCTTGTACTGAACTCGCGACCGGTCCGTTACGTCGGCAAAGCGCGGGAGTGCGGCGAGAGGAGAGAAGAGAAACTGACGCCGGTTCATCGCCACTGCTGCAGTTTCGCCGCGGCCCACTCAGGACTCTTCCCGGCATGACAAAGCAGACAGGCAATCGGGCTGTCATTCGGCCCGAACACCAGAGTCGTGTCGCCGCGTGGAATCTCTATCTGGTGGGAAGCGGCCTTAAATAGAAGACTGTTCATGATTGCGGACATATGGCACGCCGTACACCGGCTCCCTGATGAGCCGGCGCGATGCTTTGTGTGCGCAGAAACGCGTTCCCGAATTGCCACGTGACACTGCAGGCGCATCTCATCGGGCTGTGACCGAAATCTCACGCTCACCGTTTTGTCATCGGCATCGGCGGAATGCGGATCATGGCAACTGGCGCACTGTGCTGTCCCGAGGCGAGAGCGCCGATCGCATGAACGCCTCTCCTATAAAAGTAGTCTCCCGAACTCGACCATCCTTATATACTGCCCGGCGACCAGGCTCTATGGGCGGACGACCCGCAGCGCGCACGAAGTAAAGGAACCCAGTCGAGTAGTTCATCTCCCCACCAGACCCGAGCTGACGAACAGCGGATTGCCGGTGAGACTGTCCACACATGAGCGTACCCTCGAGGTGATCGCGCTCTCGAAAGCGGAAGGGCGGATCCTGTACGTTCTCGGGCTCAGGCTTGCCTGATCGCACGGCAGCGATATGCTCGGCCGACCGCCCGTGACACATTTCGCAATTCACCCCCGGTTCGCGAAAGGAGGCGCGCTGCATTGTCGTGTCATCCAGCCGCATGAGCCTCAACTAACTCGTGTGGCACACACCGCAGTTGCGCTGGTAGTTTGTCACCGGTGTCAACCTCGGGAAACGGTCTCTTTGAGTACGCTCCGTCCCCGGCGGGTCGATCATCTGAATCCTCGCGGAAACTGCTCTACTGTATCGCGTCAGGCTGATAGCATATGCTTCTGAGGGTCACACCGGAGGCATCGTCCTATGAACCGGAGAGCTTTCAGCAAGGTCGCACTAAGTGCCGCAACACTGAACGGCGCGTCACATCTCCTCGGACAAGTCGTACCGAAATCTTCACACTTTGAACCGGACTGGCAGTCGATTCGGCGCCATGAGGTTCCCGAATGGTACCAAAACGCAAAGCTGGGAATCTTCATCCATTGGGGTTTATATTCGGTTCCTGCCTGGGCTCCGCCGACGGGAGAGCTCGGGAAAGTTGACTGGAACACATGGTTCAAGAACAACCCATACGCCGAGTGGTACCTGAACACGTTGCGGATACCCGACTCTCCAACGCGAAAGCATCACATCCAGACGTGGGGCGAAAACTTCGATTACTACAACTTCGCGAAGATCTTCAACGAAAAAACTGCGAAGTGGGATCCCACCGGGTGGGCGAAGCTATTCAGCGATGTTGGTGCGCGATATGCGGTGCTCACCACGAAACATCATGACGGTTTCCGCCTGTGGACGAGCGGAGTCCGGAACCCTGTTCGACCGAATGCACCCCTGTCGCCTGCCCGAGACCTGGTTGGGAGCCTGACTGATGCCGTACGTTCACGGGGCATGAAAATGGGCCTGTACTATTCTGGCGGCCTGGACTGGACGTTTACGTCGGAGCCGATCCAGAATCGCGATGATCTTCAGCGTATGGTGCCGCAGAGCACTGAATATGCGCGTTACGCGGATGCCCACTGGCGCGAGCTAACGGACAGATACAAGCCCGCCATTATGTGGAATGACATCAACTACCCGAAGGCCGGCAATCTGCCCGAGATCTTTGCGCACTACTACAACAGCGTTCCTGAGGGCGTTATCAACAACCGCTTCGGCGTCGATTTCTCAGATTTCACGACTCCGGAATACGCGAAGTACGACAAAATCACCGAGAAGAAATGGGAATCCTGCAGGGGACTCGGATTCAGCTTTGGTTACAACCAGGCGGAAGGTCCGGAGCATGTTCTTGCCCCTGACAAACTGATCTCGCTGTTCGTCGACATCGTCAGCAAGAACGGCAACCTGCTTCTGAATATTGGACCGAGGGCTGACGGCACCATCTCTGAGATTCAGACCGACAGACTTCGTGAGCTTGGCCGGTGGCTTGCGGTCAACGGTGAAGGGATCTTCGACACAACTCCATGGGTTCGTGCGTCAGCTTCCGATGCGAATGCACCGCAAGTCAGATTCACCAAGAAAGGGGAGAGCGTTTACGCCTTTTTGCTGGAGGCGCCAGGTTCCGGGAAACTCATCATCCCGGGAGTGATCGCAGCGGAGAACTCGAAATTACGGGTCCTCGGAGGTGAAGTCGACGCACTGTGGAAACAGAACGGTCGCAATCTGGAACTGGACGCTCCATCGCAATTGAAGACTCGGTACGCCGTCGGGATCCGCATCATGCCTGAGCCGTGGCAGGTGGTCAAGAGCTAACGCGTGCGAGTGATTTTGGCTGGACTCCTGTTCTTCGCCACATTGGTGTCAGCGCTGGCGAACAGCGAGGGAACTTCTCCGAAATTTCGAAACACGACATCCGATGTCAAGTACACCGGCTCGAAAGCCTGCGCGAGTTGCCACCCTGCGATCTTTCGGAGTTATATGCAAACTGGCATGGGCCGATCGCTCCGACCGGTGACGGCGTCCGAGACTCCACAGATACCCGCCGTCGTCCACAGCAAGCAATTTGGGCGCGATTATCGTGTATTCGTTCGCGATGGTCAGGTATTCCAGTCCGAGTCAGAATCAAATTCTTCCGGCACCGTTTTCGAGCAAACATACAAACTCGAATACGTCATCGGCTCGGGTGCGAATGGGAAGACATACGCCGTCCGCCGGGGAGACTTTCTTTTCCAGGCGCCTTTGTCGTTTTATTCCAAACCGCAGCAATGGGATCTTTCGCCAGGATATGAGACTACGGGCGAGGGCTTCGGTCGTCCGATGCACGAAGCTTGCATCGTTTGCCATTCCGGCCGTCCGCTTGTCGTACCCGGCCGTGACGGCCTTTATAATGATCCGCCATTTGCTGAAGTGGCAGTTGGATGCGAAAACTGCCATGGTCCCGGCGCACTTCACGTGAAAGAGCGGCAGCAGGCTGGACCAGCTCGGAAGCGGCCGATACATCGATAGTGAATCCTGCTCGACTCAATTCCCAGACTGGCGGATGACATCTGTATGAAGTGTCATCAGGGCGGCGCAGCGCGAGTCCTGCTGCCCGGCCGAAGTTACGCGGACTTCCGTCCTGGTAAACCGCTGATCGAGACAGTCGCCATTTTCGATCTCGCGCCAGCGCGAACCGACTCCGACCTGCTGGAACATCACGAGTCGATGAAGCTGAGTAAGTGCTATCGATCAAGTGGCGATCGAATGCGGTGTATCACGTGCCACGATCCGCACCAGCAACTCGGCCCGAAGCAGCACCTGGTTTCTACCGGGCGAAATGTCTGAAATGTCATGAAAAGCATGGCTGCAAACTGGACATCAAGGCACGTCAGAAGACCACACCAGCGGACAACTGTATCGGTTGCCACATGCCAAAGCGGTCGGTGGACAAAATCTCACATTCGGTCCTGACTGATCATCGCATTCCGGCAAATCCGGGGGCCCGCAACCCGCGCTCGCCTGCGAGACAAGCCGACATTCCGGGCCTCATTCTGCTGAACCGTGCGTCACAGCAGAGCACATTACCAGCTGTGACCAGACTTGCTGCATACGGCGAACTCATGGGCCGCGACGATTCGCTGCGTTCTCTTTATCTGCAAACTCTGGAAGAGGCGGGTCAGGAAGCCCCGAACGATCCTCTGGTGTTAGCGGCTCTCGGTCGCAAATTGCTCGCTGAACGAAAACCCAAGGCGCTCGAATATCTCATGCGAGCTGAAGCGAGCGGAAATGCAAGTTATGCCACATATCTTGACCTGAGCCAGGCGTTGTCACAGTCCGGTCGCGAGCCCGAGTCGATCGCAATGCTGGAAAGAGGCGAGTCCCATTTTCCGTTTTCCCGGGATATTCGCAAGCGACTGATTCTTGCGTATATAACTGCGAAAACATATTCCCGCGCAGAGACGGCGCTGGAACGTTATGTTTCCGACTTTCCCGAGGATTCCTTCATGCGGAGCCTCCTGAATCAGGCGAAATCTCGCAATAAATGACGATAAACGCAAGTGCCACTTATCTGTGGGTGTGAGTTATAACTGCCTTCCTCTTGACACATTCACGCTAGTGTCAAATAATTAGAACGCTTCGCCAGGGGAGGACCCAATGAGGACTTGGTTGTCGTCATCGCGACTGCTGTCATCGTCCGTAGTCGTTCCTGCTGCTGCCTGCGTAGTTCTGCTGTTTCAGGCAATTCCAGCCTATTCACAACTTTCATCTGCCTCCGTCACCGGCGTAGTTCGCGATTCGAGCGGCAGTGTCGTGCCCGAGGTCCGGCTCACGCTGAGGAATGTCGAGACGACCGTGGAGCGGAACGCGGCTTCGAATGACGCCGGAAATTATGTGTTCCTGAACGTCACTCCGGGACGATACATGCTCGAGGCGAGCAAAGCTGGATTCCAGACCACGCAAATTCCGGCGTTTACCCTGGCGGTGAACCAGACATCTACTCTCGATGTCGAACTGCGTGTGGGCACCATTACGCAGACGGTGGAAGTTCAGGCGGCCGGTGAACTGATTCAAAGCTCGACATCTGAGCTTGGAGCTGTGGTCGCTGAAAAGCAGGTGGTCGACCTTCCCCTGAACGGCCGAAATTTTACTCAGCTTCTGTCGCTGTCTCCCGGCGTGGCGCCGATCAGCGTGTCCCAGAATTCCGGCGGGTTCGGAAACGTTGCGTCGGGAACGACATTCGTTTTCCCGTCCATCAACGGACAGACCAACCGCAGCAACTTCTTCATGACTGACGGCCTGAACAATCAGGGCGCGTTTCAGAGCACGTACGCGGTGCCGCCTATCATCGACGCGATGTCGGAGTTTAAGGTGAATTCTCACAACGATCAGGCGGAGTTCGGCGGAGCGCTGGGCGGCATCATCAACGTCGTCACGAAGTCGGGCACGAATCGAGCTGCACGGGAGGTTGTGGGAGTTCCTGCGAAACGACGCATTCAACGCCCGCAACACGTTCCAGAACAGCGTGACTGTATTCCGCCAGAATCAGTATGGAGCGTCGGCGGGCGGTCCGGTCATGACTTCCGAAGCTTTACAACGGCCGGAACAAGACGTTTTTCTTTGGGGCGTACCAGGGTTTCCAATATTCCCGGGCGGCCAATGCTTTTCTCCATCTGCCACAGATCGGAACTCAGCGGCAATCTCGCCGGACAAGCTCAGGCTTTCAACCCGTTCACGACTCGGCCGGATCCGGCAATCCCGGCAGCTTTATTCGCGATCCGTTTCCGGGCAATCAGATTCCGGCAAATCTGATCGACACCCGGTTCGTGAACTTTGTCAAGACGATTCGCCCTCCGCTGGTAAATACCGGGGTCGCAAACAACAACGCAGTTGACAACACTCCATACCGACAGCACCAGAACGAGTTCACCGCCAGGATAGATCAGAATCTCGGTACGAAGGACTTTTTCTGGTTCCGGTACAGCGCCATTTATTACGACACTTCCGGTACGGGTGGAATTCCCGTATACGTACAGACGATAACGGACAATCCCGGCCAGAATTACGGCGCGAGCTGGGTTCACACATTCAGTCCCGAGCCTGATATTGCAGGCTCAGTACGGCCGTTCGCACCAGGAAACGAACAGCTTCAATGCGTACAGTAACCTGCCGCAAGGAGCTATCGAGGCTCTCGGCTTCTCACCTAACTTCGCTGGAAATTTCATTGGCGGCGCAACAGTTGTCCCCTCGATCGGAATCAGCGGTTATAGCACTGTTATTCCCGCTCAGAGCCTCTCGCTGAATCCCAATGAAACCAATGTTCATCAGTGGAAGGCGAATGTATCAAAGATAATCGGCAACCACACGCTCCGATTCGGCGGTGAGCTCAACAGCAGCACATTCGAATCGCTTTACAACAATGCCAATTCCGGATATGCGTTCCAGCAGACGAACGATCCATCGCAGCCAAACGTCTTTCCCGGCAACGCGATGGCTTCATTTCTGCTGAATGTGCCGGACAGCGCCGGGCGGCGCAACGTCCATGAGACCACGCGCTGGGGCGGGGTGATGGGTTTCTACTTCCAGGACTCGTGGAAAGCCACACCAAAGTTGACCGTCAATCTCGGCCTGCGTTACGACCGCACATTTATTCCGCCATATGGGAAAGAAGACACTGTGGGGCAGAACGGCGGCATCGAAGCTGGGTCGATCAACTTCAATGACGGCACCTACATAGTCCAGAAACTTCCGCCATCCTGCACCGAACGCGGTCATGCACCCTGCATTCCGGGCAATGGTCAGTTGCCGGCACACGTAGTGGTTTCTCCGAACGGCAAGATCTATCACGACACGACGACGAACTGGGGTCCGCGCATCGGGCTCGCTTACCGGCTTACACAGAGCACTGGCAGTGCGTGCCGGATTCGGAATCTTCTACGACAACTGGGCCGCCGTCACGCAGACGTCGCAGAACTACGAAGGCACCTGGCCCGATATCGGTCAGCAGCTGGCCAATAACCTGAACGTTCCGACTCCGGGACAGCCAACTCCCACCGTTAACGGTCAGAATCCGTTCGCTACCGGCGGAGGACTTTTCCCTGCCCCAACGCCCTTCGAACAGGTCCAGTGGTACATGGATCCTTACGCGAAGAATCCGTATTCGATGCAGTGGAATTTCGGCGTTGCGAAACAGCTAAACAGCACGACAACGATCAGCATCGATTACGTCGGGTCCGGAAGCCGGCGACTTGACGTGGGTGGCTACTACAATGTCGCGCTGACGCCGGGCCCGGGCGATCCGCGAGCGCGCCAACCGTATCCGTATATCCACCCGACTTACTACGACCGCAGCATCGGCCGCGGAAATTACAACGCGCTGCAGTTCCTCTTCAACAAGCGATTCGGCAGCGGCCTGGCATACCAGGTCTCCTACACATAGTCGAAGGCGATCGACATCGGATCGTCCGGATGGTACGGTGTCGAAGGCCAGTCTGTGCAGGATCCGTATCACTACAACAACGATCGCAGCGTCTCCGGCTTTGATCTGACGCACGTGCTCAGCGTTAATGTAGTTTATGAATTGCCGGTTGGCACGCGGCAAGCCTTTCTCGACACACAACAAAGTAGTGGACTTCATCATCGGCGACTGGCAGGTGAATGCTATCGGCACTGGGAGATCAGGTCAGCCGTACAACATCACCGTTCCTGGCGACAGCGCCAATACTGGCAATACCGGCTATCTCCGGGCAAACCTGGTAGGCGATCCTAATATCGACAACCCGACCGCGGACCGGTGGTTCAATACTGCTGCATTCGCCGCACCCGCGCAGTACCAGTTTGGAAATCTCGGAAGATACGCACTGCGAACATCGGCGTTCTGGAACGTCGATGCATCTGTTTTCCGGCAGTTCCGGTTCCTGGAATCACGGCTGGTGGAGTTCCGCGCCGAATCGTTCAACACACCGAACACTGTCATTATGGGAACACCCAACGGCAATGTGGTCGACCCGAACTTCGGTCGTGTAACGAGTACCGCCAACGCGCCGCGGTCGTTGCAGCTCGGACTCAAGGTCATATTCTGACATTGCGGTTGTAAGATGATGCGAGCGTGATGATTCTGCTCGTCATCAACGAGGGCTATCGCCAATAAACTGCTGCTTGCGGCTGTGACGGTTGTTATTCCGGCGCCGTCGCAGCAAATCTGCGAGGCGCCTCAGGAAGTACAGGTACGTGCTGGCTGGGAAGCCGGCAGATGCTGCCGCAAACGAGCTCGGAGCCTGGTTCGCCCAAAAAGGTAATCTGACTTGCGCGATCCAGTCGTTCGAGAATGCCGTAAGGGCCAATCCTGATTCCGTCGACGCGCGATATAACCTCGGCCTTGCCCTGATCGACGCGGGCAATTCGGCACGTGCTGTACGTGAACTCCAGGTTCTTGCGAGGCGGCAGCCCAATATCGCACGTGTCCATGCTGCTCTGGGCCTTGCACTGCGAGGCTCAGGGGATTTGACAGGCGCCGAATCCGAACTCAGGACAGCAGTCGATCTCGATGGCAAGAACGACGCCGCTCTTCACCAGCTTGGTGAAGTCCTGGTGGCGCAGCGCCGGTACACTGCCGGCATCGGTTACTTGCGGCGAGCAACAGAGATCAACGGCAGCGATGTTTCACACAAAGTTTCACTCGCTGAAGCTTTATATGCCAACGGTCAAGGTGCCGACGCAATCTCGCTTCTTAAGTCTGCGATATCGGAACAGCCGCGCTCTCCAATTCTGGTCTCAAACCTCGGCACGCTGTATGCACGCGAGAAACGATACGATGATGCGGTCACGCAATTTCGGAACGCCGTAGCGATCGATCCTTCGAACCAGATCACCCGGCTCTCGCTGGCCAAGGCACTGATCGCACTCGATCGAAATGCTGAAGCTCTTCCGGTGCTGGACCGAAGTCCTGAAGGGGACGCCTTCTCCCGAGGCTCGAACGTTGCGGGGGATCGTTTACAGGGGGCTCGGTCAGTACGACAACGCGGCAGCCGACCTGAAGATGGCGGTCGCAAGCCAGCCGAATGACTATCTGACGCGATACAACTATGGTTTCGTTCTGGCTCGACTAGGCAAGCTGCCCGAAGCACGGGAGCAACTTGATGCCGCCCGGCGGCTGGATCCCGACTCTCAGGAAGCTCAATTTCAGCTCGCCAATGTGCTGAGACGGCTGAATGAAACCGACAAAGCGCAGCAGGAGCTATCCGCATTTGAGGCTCGAAAGAAGCAGGAACAACAGGAGAACGTTGCCAGCACGACTGCGAGCAAGGCCAATCAGGCTTTGATGGAAGGTCATCCCGAAATCGCAATCGAAGGCTATCGGCAGGCGCTCGCACTCGACCCGTCCAACGCGAAAACCTGGTACAACCTTGCTCTCGCGCAGGAAAAGTCGGGAGATATCAAGGGTGCGACCACTTCTCTCGAAAAATCCGTATCTCTGGATGGGAAATTCGCAGCTGCAAGAAATCAGCTGGCGCTGTTTTACATGGCGCAGGGTCGAAACGCAGACGCGGAGCGGCATCTTCGAACTGCGCTGACTTCGGACCCGCAGTGCTCCGAGTGCCAGAACAATCTTGGCGTAATCCGCGGTCAGGCAGGCGACGCTCAGGGTGCGGAGAGCCTTTTTCGAGCAGCCATCGAGAACAAACCAGATTACGCGCAGGCCCGAGTAAACCTGGCACTTATCGTAGCCTCCCGCGGCGACTTCAAGACCGCGAAGCAGGAGCTTGAGACGGCGCTAACCACTGCCCCGAATGACATCAAAGCGTTGACTGCACTCGGGATGGTCCAGGGTCGAACTCACGATTCGGGAGCGATTACGACGTTTCGGAAAGTGGTCACCCTTAACCCCAGGTCGGCTGATGCTCACATCAATCTCGGAATCGCGCTGGCTGACGAACACCAAACGGAAGAAGCGCTGTCGGAGTTTACAGTAGCGGGAAATATTGACAAGAACCTCGGGGCCGCTTTCTATAACAAGGGTCGCGTGCTGACGGAGCTACATCGATACGAGGAGGCGTTGCCCGATCTGGAGCGCGCCTGCCAGCTGGAGCCCATGCGCGCTGATGCATTCTATCGGCTCGGTATCTCTAACCGCGCGCTGAACCGGTTCGAGGCGGCGGCAGCGGCGCTCCGGAAGTCAGTCGCAACGGAAGCGCGGAACGCAGACGCGTGGTTCCTGCTGGGACAGTCGCTTCAGAGTCTCGGCAAGACAGTCGAAGCGATCGAGGCATGGAAGAAGACGATTGAGATTCAGCCAAACCATTCGCAGGCGCTGTATAGTCTCTCTCGCGCGGTGGCGAACAGTAATCCGGAGCAGGCGAAACAGTATCGAAGTCGATTCGAAGCCACGCGCGAGGAAAACACTGCCGTAGAACGCGCCCAAACTCTCAGCAATTTTGCCATTGCCGCCGCGAAAGACGGCAAATGGGATCGCGCGATTGAACAGCTCCGGGAAGCGATCAAAGTCTGTGGCGATTGTTCTTCGGCCGGAGTGCTTCACAAGAATCTTGGGTTGATTCAGTGCCAGGCCGGTCGAATTGACGATGGGGAGAAAGAATTAAAGATCGCCCTCGTCTCGCGCCCTGGCGATTCGGAGATCTCAAGAGCCCTCGAGACCATTGCACAGATGCGCCGGAAATAGTAGCAGGATGGACGGCATCTGGACCACCGGTGGCACCGATGGTCCGGACGCCGTTTGAGGGCACGAACTGCCGGAACGGGTGGAATGCTCTATCGCTTGACGGGCAAGATCATGCCACTGGGCGAACTGACGCCGCCGATTGCAATCTGGATCGCCGCATTGCCATCGGCGAGGCTTGCGGGTACTTTGACGTTTAACTGGTATAAGCCACTGATGAATCCCGGAGCGACGCCTGCATAAGTTATGTCAGCCGCCGACAAGGTTGTTCCGCCGATAGTCACGGAGACGGGATCCCGGAGGCGCGTCGCCGCGTTCGGAACCTCGCCTGCCTGCCAGACTGGATCCGTTGCACCGAGTCCCGTCGCATACAGTTGAATGACTTCTCCGGGTCTTGCGGGACGTGCGCCGGCGAGGACATCCGGGTTGGTCAGTGCCGTGCCGTCCGTGGCAACTGCTGCTACGGACTTACTTGTACCGAAAGGAAACAGAGCCGGAGCGTAGTTATTCACAGTCAGTGTTCCCTGGGCACTCGCAACGCCATTAACGAGTACCCGGTAAGGGATGCTTCCCGTTCCAACACTTGTCGGAACCTGCGCATTGATCTGATTTGCCTGTACGTAGGTGATGGGAACTGTCTGTCCGCCGACCTCGACAGAGACACATGCAAGCTGCTTCGCAAACCCTCCGCCGCCGCGGATGTCAGGCACTGCACTCTGACGAGTCGTGTCGGAGGCGAACCCGGAACCATAAATGGAGATCAACGTATTCATGGCACATTCACGCGAGCCGCTTGCGGCATTACTCACGCCAGTCACGGTTGGGGCTAAACCCGACGGGCATACGTCAGCGGAAATCACCAGAGGTGCTGCGGCGTTGTTGTAGATGTGGTCACCCAAGGGTGTTCCATCGTTGTTCGCGGCATTCCCGGATGCGTAGAAGACTACGTCTCCGGTGTCGGTGGATGGAGCTATCCAGTCAATCTCAAACGTCTTCGTCCCATTTGCGCCGGTACGCGTTAATGCAGCGGTGTGTTCCACGAACTCGACCTGATCGGCTGTACACGGCTGATCGGTCGTGTCGTCACGCCCATCGGGAGCGCAACGCACGCGGTAGTCGGTGTTAAGAACGAAGTTACCGGCCTTCTGCAAGTGGTTGGTCGCTCGGCGAGCGGTAATCTGAAATCCCCACCGCTGCGCGTCGGGGTGGAATACGGTAACCCGGATCGTCTGTTTCTGACCAGGCTTGTAGTTTCCAGTCTCGACGGTGATTGAACCGCCAGGAGAATTGAGCGCAAAGCTGACGTGGCAACGCACACAAGTCTGCCCGCCGTCTTCCGGTACTCCGGTGGAAAATATAGGCGGACCGGTGGAAAAGCCTTTAGCAGCCTGGGTCAGCAATACGAAGGCGGCTGCAGACACACTTATAGCGACTAGTTTCGAGGACAAGCAAAGACCTCCAGTGAGTTAGTGTTTAATCAGCATGAAGATGTTGTCGGGACTCTGTGTCCCGGCAACTTCGATTACTGCCTTGTATTCGCCATCAGCGATGGTGGGGATGACCCCGTTGATCTGGTAGAGGCCCGAACCGACCAGAGCCGATCCGACTATCTGTACCGGATTCCCGTTAATGAGGATTCGAATACTCGATGCGTTTATGAGTGCCGGGGCGCCAGTTACGACGTTCTCGACAGGGACTGACGGGTTTGTCGGACCAAGCCCGGTGGCATAAAACTGAACTACATCACCGGGTGCGAATGGTCGAACGCTGGATGCCTCGGGGAGACCGAGTACGATGTTCGCGTTCGAATTGAGCCGGCCTATGACACGAAGCTTGCCTTCGGAGGAGGTCGTCAACAGTGCTGGTGAGAGAGCTGAGCGTACGACCGTCACGGGGTCGCTTTCGCCAGCTGCGTTCTTCACTCTGAGCTCGACGTTCCCCGTGCCTGAATCATCCGGAGCAAGAACGTTGATCTGGCCTGGGCTGATGAAGTAGACGGGAGCGGACTTGCCGTTGATCGTTACGCTGACATTGCTGAGCGACAGAGGGAGTTTCCCTTGCGAGAATTCGGGTGAGCCGTCCCATGTCTGTGTCTTGTCCGTGAAATCAGACCCGAAGATGGAGACCCATGTATTGGTAGCAATAGTCGACGAGGCCGACCAGGTATTCGCCACTCCGCCGGACGTCACCGAAGGCTTTTTGCCTGCGCTCGTGGCCGTGGTCAGACGAATGCTCGACGTGTAGATACGATCTCCCGTCTCGTTTCCGTTTCCGTTTGCAGCGTTGCCCGCAACGTATACAACCACGTCTCCGGCGCCATTAGCGGGGGCATCCCACTGGAACGTCCATACACCCGTGCGACTGGGGGTGTTGTGGTTGATGAATTGAACCGGCGCTGTGCTGCGGCATGGAAGCGATCGCGCGTCTTCGCACTGCACGTCGAGTCCCGTCCCAGCGATAAGAGTACCTGCCTGTCCATGCTCCTGATCGGACGAAAGCCGTGCAGAAGCCTGAAACCCATAGACCTGGCGCGGCGGCGTTCCAGTATCGGTGATTGTCACGGTAAATGTGCCGCGCTCGCCCGGGGTGTAGGTGGTTCCACCGGAGTAAGTGATCTCCACTTTACCCGGGCCGCCGTTTACGGCTGTGCCAACGTGGCAAGTTGCCTGATTGCATGTCGTATCGCCAGGGGCACCCGTCTTTCGCGGATCGGGTCCCGTTGCATGTGCGTAGATGACCACCGAGACCGCCGTCAGCACGACGGCACACTTGGCCCCATATATTAAACGAGAACGTTGCATGTTGTATAAAGGCTCCGGTCCTGTCAGTGTTACATAACTAACCCGGAGAGAAGCAATACTACTGCATGCAATGTGGCACGATTTCCGTGATATTGCACGAGTATGGGTGTGTATTCACAAGGTTTTTACAGCTGTAAAACAGAAGAGCACAAGCGGAGTGCTTTGCGAGTGGTTGTGCTGAGCACAACAGAGCCCAGTTCCGCTGTGGAAATCCAGCGGCCGCCAATTTCGGGCCGTAACTCGATTGTGTTACGAATCGAGATACGAACAAGGCACACTTCGAACGTATAAAGGTGATTAGTAATTGCGTGACGAAACTTACCGGCAACTTTGGCCTGCGGGCCCAAAGGCGTTCGGCAGAAATGTTCCGGTTCCGGGAGTTCCCAAAAGCCCACGAGTTTCTCTGTCGTGTTTCGCCGCTGCCACATCAAGAGTCCGGCATCGGACTGAATTACGAAGACTCGCCGGTTTTTTCGAACTGTCTCCGCTTTCGGAGCCTTGATCGGAAGTTCGTTCTGCGTTCCTTCGCTACGTGCCTGGCATAACTCCGAGACAGGGCATTGCAAGCACATCGGTGAACGTGGCAGACATATCGTCGCACCCAGCTCCATCATGGCCTGGTTGAAGGTACCGGGTTCATTGTAATCCAGCAACGTCCCGGCGACTTCCCGAAGCCGATTTTGCACGACGGCAGACCCGATGTCGCCAGCGTCGTTGGTAACGCGGCTTAGCACGCGGAGAACGTTTCCGTCGACGGCCGCATGCGGCAGACCGAACGCAATACTGGCGATCGCGGATGCAGTGTAATCGCCGATTCCAGGAAGAGCGCGAATCGCATCATATGTCCGCGGGAACCCGTCGCTGCCGATCGTTCGTGAGGCCCGGTGCATGTTTCGGACCCGGCTGTAGTAACCGAGTCCCGCCCATGCGGCAAGAAATTGCTCCTCGGACGCGGCTGCCAGCGATGTCACATCGGGAAATGACTCCAGAAATCGCCCGTAGTAAGGGATCACTGCGGTCACGCGAGTCTGCTGCAACATTATTTCGGAGACCCAGATAGCATACGGGTCGCTGGTCTTTCGCCATGGCAGATCCCGGTGGGCAGACTTGTACCAGTCGAGCAGCAGAGTCGCGAAGGACACTTCAATCAGTTTCGCAGGGCAAATGTGAGATCTCGCCTGCGTTTTGAAGCAGGTTGCGAACTCGCCCATGGGCGTGAAAGAATGAACGCCACAACAGGCGGGACGGAGAACAAATGAAACGCATCTTCCGAGTAGTTTACTGCGCGCTGATTGCGGCGGCATGGATGTTCGCGCAAAGCGAGCGCGGAAATATTGGCGGGCTGGTAACCGATCCCGGAGGTGCATCGATTGGTTCGGCCGGTATCACCGTGGTCAATCTCAGCACCAATACGATTTCCACCGCGACCACAACCGCGACCGGAGACTACAACGTCCCCAATCTCTCGCCTGGGATGTACCGGGTTGAGGTCAATGCTCCGGGTTTCAAGAAAAGTATCCAGACCAACGTTGTGGTCGCGGCGGCCAGCACAGTCCGACTGGATGTACAGCTTCAGCTCGGGCAGGTCTCCGAAACTGTGGAAGTGCAGGCCATGGCGCAGGTCATTCAGACCGACAACGCCAAAGTATCGACGCAGGTCACGAATCAGCTGGTTGATGAACTTCCGCTGGTTGTAGGCGGAGCAATGCGGAGCCCCTTCAATCTCGTGCAGGTCGCGGCAGAGGCGAAAGGCGACGGCCAGAGGATGGCAATTGGCGGCGGTCAGGCCTCAGCCTGGGATGCCACTCTCGACGGGTTCAGCGTCGGGACTAATCGCTCGTCTGATACGGCCGAGGCGGCACTGAACACCCCATCGGTTGAAGCGCTGACTGAATTTACTGTCGACACCAATGGTTTCAAGGCTGAGTATGGCCAGGCCGGCGGCGGCGTGATGACATTCGCATCCAAGTCGGGCACCAATCAGTTACATGGCTCGGCATACGACTTCCTTCGCAACGACGCGCTGGACGCACGTGGATTCTTCGCGAAAACGCGGTCCGTATACCGACAGAACGACTATGGCTTTACAGCCGGCGGCCCTGTTTATCTGCCCAAGCTCTACGATGGCCGGAACAAAAGCTTCTTCTTCATATCGTATGAGGGCTTCAGGAACCGCGTCGGCGCCAACGCCACGATTTTCAGCGTGCCGACGCCCGAAATGCTTCAGGGCGATTTCAGTAAGTGGGTCGACACCAATAACAAGCTGATAACCATCTACGATCCCGCGACCACGCGGGCCAATCCAAACGGTACCGGATTTATTCGTGATCCGTTTCCGGGCAATATCATTCCTCCGGACCGGTTCGACAGCGTCGCAAAGCAGATTCTCGGTTACGCAAAGGACCTGACGCCCAACCGAGGCGGTGTTCCGGGCACCAGCGCGTACGTCCGCAACAACTATATCGTCACGAACGGAACGCTCGTCACTCCGACGGATAAGTGGAGTGTGAAGGGCGATCAAATGCTGGGAAGTAAACAGCGTTTGAGCTTTCTCTGGAACATGACAACGTTTCGAAACAAGCCAGGTGATGCAGGACCTCCCGGGCTGCCGGGACCCCTGTGGAATGGTCAGATTCAGGCGTGGGACACATCGGCCTACCGCATCACTCACGACTACACGCTGTCATCGAACGTCGTCAATCACGCAGCTTACTTCTGGAACTCTTTCACCAAGAACAGCTACTCGGGCGCAACCGGGGGGAACTGGAAGGACAAAGTCTGTATCAAGAATGTTGTCGACTGTAATGTCAACTTCCCGACGCTGAACTTTACCGAATTCAATGCGTGGGGCAGTTCGGCTTACAACGGTACCGATCAGCCCAGCAAAAGCTTCAAGGATGACCTGAGCTGGATCCACGGCTCTCACACTATGAAGTTCGGGTTCTCATGGATTGACCAGAACGCGAATGGATTCGGTCAGCAGGATATCTCGGGGCGCGCCGACTTCAGTTACCTGAACACGAGCATTCCCGGCAACACTTCATTTCCGAACAGTGGCGGAAGTTCGTTCGCTTCGTTCCTTCTCGGAAACGCATTTCTGGGACGCACCGAGACCATCCGTTACGTAAATCAGAAGTATCCGTACTTTGGGTTCTATGCGCAGGATGACTGGCGAGCAACTCGCAAGCTGACCATCAACTACGGTCTCCGCTATGAGTTCACACTGCCGCCACGCTCGGGTACCGATGAGTATTCCGATCTCAATCCCACTCGGCCGAATCCGGGAGCAGACGGGTATCCGGGGGCACTTTGGTTCGCCGGTTATGGCACTGGCCGTGAGAACACCCGTTCGCTGGTTCCTGGGTGGTATGGCGCGTGGGGTCCGCGACTTGGGCTGGCGTACCAGGTCGATCCGAAGACGACCATTCGGGCTGGGGCCGGGCGGTCGTTCTCGCGCCTCACTGCCGTGCAGGGGAGCGGCCACTTTGCCGGATTTATCGGTCAGTACGTGTTTAACGACGCTGACCAGGGCATAACCCCGACCTTCAAGCTCGATCAGGGCTTGCCGCCGTACGTTCTGCCGCCATCGATCAATCCGGCGTTCTCGAACGGAAATGATGTCGATTTCTGGCAAGGTAAGGAGGCGACTCGTGCTCCCGAGAACCTGTACTGGAGTTTTTCGGTACAACGAGAGGTACTGCGCAATACGGTTGTCGAAGCCGCATACAACGCCAATGTCGGAACCCATCTGCAGACGCGTTTGATCAATCTGAACCAGACACCGACGGCCTATCTGAATCAGTTCGTCCAGCAGTATGGCGCGGACCAGGCGCTCGCGCTGCTACGGGCAGATATCAACTCGCCTCAGGCACGCGCGGCCAACATTCCGATTCCTTATCCGAGCTTCGTTAATCAGCGTCTTCGGACGGTTGCACAGGCTCTGCGTCCGTTTCCTCAGTATCAGAACGTCAATACCGGCGATCAGAACGGAGACAAGAGCGGCCATTCGACGTACCACGCTCTTGTTTTGAAGCTCGACCGGCGATATGCGTCAGGCCTGACGTTCAACTGGAATTATGTCTTTTCCAAGCTCCTGACCGACTCTGATAACTACTTCGCCAACACCGTGACCGCGGCGCAGGACCAGTACAATCGGCGACTCGAGAAGTCGATTGGTGCATTCGATCAGACCCACCAGTTTAAGATCAGCACGCTTTACGAGCTTCCGTTTGGACGAGGCAAGCGCTGGGCGTCGAAGGGATTCCTGAGTTATGCCATCGGCGGCTGGCGTGTAAGTGCGATCCAGATTTACAGCAGCGGATACCCAATTGCCCTTTCCCGGAATAACCCGCTCCCGATTAATAATGCGCAGACTCGACCAGTAATCGACAGCTACGATAACTGGCGCGCGCCAATAAAGGGCGATAAATTCGATCCGGCGGTCGACCGTTTCTTCATACCGGCCAGCCAGTTCCCTGCGCAGCCGATCGCCGCGTTCGGTAATGCGACACGATACAACCCCAAAGTTCGCGGGTTCTGGAACAACAACGAGAGCGTCAGTCTTGGAAAGACGTTCACGATTCGCGAAAACCTTCGTATGGACCTGCGCGGTGAGGCGTTCAATATTCTGAATCGGACCGTCTTTGGAACCGGCAGTAACAATTTGAACGCTGCCGATTTCGGCGTCGTCACGAATCAGGTGAACACACCACGCCAGATGCAGGTCGCGCTCAAGCTCTACTGGTGAGTTGCTGCTGCCGCAGCAAGAATATGTCCGAGGTGGCCTCGCATGTGATCGACATAATCCTCGATCACAAAGGGCAGGGTCACCGGATCTTTTCCTTCGCCGATTCGGCATTTCGCGCCGAGTCGGTCCTCCGGGATCCGGGCAACGATCCGCGCGGGCAGCAGGTTCATCGAATACCAAAGATCGACCAGATCCGTCCAGTCCATCCCGGTATAGCCGTGCAGGTCAACCCATCCGTCAGCATCGTATGTCGGTCCGCCGTATCCGTTTTCGAGTGTGGCGACAACGAACCGGACATGATTGTTCGTCGCTGAATCGATCAGGTGCCCCAGTTCCTGCTTCCGGCTCCAGCCGCGTTCGCGGATCGGGTTGGCGACATCAACGTCGCGCAGCGCCTGTAACGGTAGCAGGGCTATGTCAACTGCTGCACGTAAGGCGACAGAGAGTTGTTGCGGCATGCGTGATTTCCCCATGTCAGCTCCGCGGGCGGTAAATGCTTCGTCCATCATTTTGCCCGAGTGTATCCCGCATACCAATAGGGGTCAAAAGTGGAAACGGTCGAGGTGGTTTCGGCTTCGCGTGGCGGACCAAAATCGGACAGCTATTAGTTGGTCACTGATCGCTTTCAGCCCCCAAGTTCGTTAGCTCCGATACAGTAAGCGGCTCCATTTCGCTCCCTATTTACCCGAGGTTCGGGAAAATTTAACCGAATCGGTAACATCGTGCAATTTACGGTTGACGCAACTAACGTATTTCTGTTATCCCTAAGCACAACCGAAGGGGATCCATGTATCGCATCAAGCCCATGTTGCTGCTTTTGGCGCTTTCTTTTGTCGTCGCGCCTTTGTTCTCTCAGGTATTTACAGCCAGCCTCAGCGGATTAGTAACCGATCAGTCCGGTGCCGCTCTTCCGGGAGCGACCCTGCGTATTCGGAATCTGGAAACGAATGACACCCGCGAAGTCACGAGCGGACCCGACGGGCACTACTCTGCTCCCCAGCTTCGTCCGGGAGCATATGAAGTTACCGTCGACGCGAAAGGCTTCAAACGTTTCGTCCAGCCGGGCCTCACACTGATCGCCAGCCAGTCTGCGGAACTCAATCCTCGGATGGAGATCGGCGAGGCCAGCCAGCGAGTCGAAGTGAGCGCCTCTGCGCCAGTGCTCGACACGCAGTCGGCTGACAAGTCGGTGACGCTCGAAACGAAGCAGATTATAGATCTTCCGTCGAATTTCCGGAACCCACTTGTGCTGGTCTGGCAAACCGCTGGCGTGGTGGCCGTTCGAACCGGAGTTTCGCAAGCGTCACAGGAACAGAACCAGAATCGATTTGCGCTGAACGGCGGCCGGGATGAGGGGGCAGCACTGCTCATCGATGGTGTGCCATCGACCTCAGGAGACTGGGGCGGAGCGCTCGCGACACCGTCGATCGAAGCTACCGCTGAAGTTCAGGTTGTGCGGAATACCTACGACGTGCAGTATGGACGCACCGACGGAGGGGTTGTGAGCATCGTCACCCGAAGCGGAAGTGATTCGTTCCACGGCACAGCCTATGATTATCTTCGGAACAGCCAGTTGGACGCCAACTCATGGGACAACAATCGTGCAGGCGTGAGGAAGCCGGTGTTCCAGAGGAATCAGTTTGGCGGTGCGCTCGGCGGATCTATCTGGAAGAAGAAGCACCTTTATTTCTTCGGTGACTACGACGGCATGCGTCAGGGCAGCCCATCCACGACGCTCGTCAACGTTCCGACGGCGCTCGAGCGCAACGGCGACTTCTCACAAACGTTCAACGCGAATGGGACTCTGTCTCAGATCTACGATCCCTTCACGACGTCTTCGACTGGCGCTCGCACTCCATTCCCGGGTAACGTGATTCCGAAGGATCGATGGGACGCAGTGGGAGCCAAGGTTGTCAGCTTGTTTCCGACGCCGAATCTGCCCGGCAATGCTTTGACGCATGCGCTGAATTACGGCGCAGGCGGGAAGACAATCGGTGTCAACGATAAATTCGATGCCCGTGTTGACTGGGCCAAGAGTGAAAGGTACTCGTTCTTTGTTCGCGTAACCAAAGGCTGGGAGACAAACCAGGCACCGATCCTGCTTGGCAACAACGTAGACAACAATAACAGCGATGCAAATCCTCGTCATCAGTTCGTTATTGGAAATACCTTTGTGCCTAACGCGACCTGGGTTATCAACGTACTGGTGGGAAGCGGGCGCTGGCGCGAATCGCAGATTTCGCCGAGTAATGGTCTGGATGGCACGGCTATCGGCCTGCCTGCCTCAACAGTTGCGCTGTTCCCGGCGAAGACGATTCCGCAGTTCAATGTGGCGAACTATGTGACGCTGGGCAATGCTCGCTTTCTGAATACTCCCCGAACGACGAACAACCTGCAGATGAACAGCTCCAAGTCACTCCGGAGCCATGGTCTGAAGTTCGGGTTCATCGCTGAAGTGATGCAGATCAATACCACGGACATTCGCTCGGCCGATTTCACCTTCAATCGCGGCCTGACCTCCGGTCCTACCGCCGCAACCGACAGCACCACGACAGGTAACGCCATTGCTTCAATGCTGCTCGGCGTCGGTGCAAGCGGAACAACGCCTAACAACGCCCGGTTGGCACTGCAGGAGAAGTACTATTCCTTCTACGTTCAGGACACATGGCGGATTGGACGCAGGCTGACGCTCGATTACGGTATTCGTTACGATCTGCAACTGCCTGCGACCGAGCGCTACAACCGGCTGAACAACTTTGCTCGGGACATTCCAAATCCCGTTGCGCAACAAGCAGGCCTGAAATCTACTGGAGGCCTCGTCTTCCTGAGCGGGGACAACCGCTCTTTGTGGGACACCGACAACAAGAACTTTGCACCTCGCCTTGGCCTGTCCTACAAACTCACAGAGAAACTCGTTGTGAGGGCCGGGTACGGCATCTACTATCCGCCGGCATGGGCGGGAGCGGGTCCTTCCGACGGATTCTCAGCAACGACCCAGTGGGTATCGACGGTTGGCGGCGGCGGTATTCAGCCGTTCAATCTGATCAGTAATCCATTCCCTCAGGGAACAGTCCCGGCCAACGGTTCGAGTCAGGGTGCTTCTACTCTTGTCGGTAACTCGGTGGCCGCATATTACCGCCACCATCCATCGCCTTACGTTCAGGGCTACAGCCTCGACTTCCAGTACCAGATCACCAACGCGAGCGTGATCGAAGTGGGCTACTCCGGCTCACAAGGCCGGAGACTGTTCTACGGCTATAACGCGCCGCTGAACCAGAATCAACTTGATCCGAAGTACCTCTCGTTGGGTCCAGCACTGAACGATGCGGTACCGAATCCCTTCTACGGCACCGTCACGAACGGTCCGCTTTCAGGACAAACGATTCCGCGTTATCAGACGCTGCTTCCGTTCCCACAGTTCACATCTGTAAACCTGAGCGCATTGACTCCCGGAGCATGGTCCAGCTACAACGCTCTGCTTCTCAAATACAACCATCGGTTCGCACATGGCGTGCAGGCGCTGGTCACGTATCAGTGGTCGAAGGCGCTGGACAACGCTTCTGAAACCCAGGGCTGGGAAATCAGCGATACTCAGCGAGACAATTACAATTACTCGATTGAACGCTCGGTCAGCGGTCACGACACGCCCCAGTCATTCACATCGAGCTTGCTTTACGAGATTCCGGTCGGCAAGGGCCGGTCGCATCTCAATTCGCTGCCGAAGGCTGTGGATGCGGTTATTGGCGGCTGGCAGATCGCGAATACGCTGCGGTTCGGCAGTGGTCTTCCGCTGCAGTTTACGGCTCCGAATACGCTTAGCCAGTATGGTTTCCCGATTGCCCGGCCAAACATCACAAGCCGCACCGACCTTATGACCGGCGGAACCTTCGGACCGGATCACTGGTTCAACACATCGGCCGTCTCGGCTGCACCTGCGTTCACTGTCGGGACAGCACCGCGATGGGTATCCAACGTTCGGACTGGTCCGCTCGATACAGCGGATATCAGCCTGCAGAAGCGTTTCAACATTTGGGAGAACCTGAAGATGACGTTCCGAGCGGACGCGTTCAACATTGCTAATACGCCTCAGTACGGGCGCGCGAACACCACGGTCGGGAATGGTGCGTTCGGTCAGGTTACGGGTACTACTTACGTCACGCCGAGAAATATTCAGGCCGCACTTCGGTTTGATTTTTAAGGCGGGTGAATCGTCATCGTTTTCGCTTGCGGCAGGTGCCTGGCTCATCGTGAGTTCCCGGTACCTCGCCAGCGCAGCTGCCGCATCCTGCTCACGGCCGGCACGCCGGTAGGCGCTGCTTAGTGCCAACTCTATCGGACCTTCATCAATCGGCCTTGCGCGTTCGAGCAGCGGAATTGCTTCGGTGACGCGATTCAGCTGTAAGTAGGTTCGACCCAGAGCTTCCAGTGTTGGCAAGTCATCGGGTCTGAGCTTGCGAGCGGTTTCCAAATGAGGCAGAGCTTCTTCCGCACGTCGCTGTTGAAATAGGGTCTCTCCCAGAAGATATTGCCACTCCGCGTTTTCAGGTGCAGCCTGAACGAGAGCCTGCGCTAATTTCTCGGCGTCCTCGTATTCGCGGTTTTTGATCTGTGCTTCCGCCAGCCGTCCCTGGATACGTTTATCCCCCGGCTTCAGGGCTGCAGCCTTCTTTCCACTCCTGCACCGCCTGGGAGCGTTGGCCCACACGCTGGGCGGCCTCTGCGAGTAACTCGTGAATTTCAGCCGATTCCGGCAGTTGCGCGAGTCGGGCGAAGGTTTCCTCGGCAAGCTTGCCCGCTGCTATCGACGCCCAGTAGAGGTTGGGGACCGTAGCGCTGGTGCGGGCTGTATCGAGAGCCTTCGCCCAGTTACCTGATCCACAGGCGCAGGCTGCGACTTCACGATTGCAGTCAGGCTGCGGTACCGCAAGTTCCCGTTGCTCTTCGGTGGCTGCCCAGTCCAGCTTACCAGCGGCTCGGTAGAGTGCTGCGCGGGCTGCGTGCAGACCTTGAACACCGGGCAGCTGACGAATTGCTTCACCGTATAGTTGAAGAGCTTCAGCATAATGACCCTCTGCTGCCTGTGCCCGAGCGACAAGCGCCTGTGCGTATCCCGATTTCGGGGCGAGCTCTCCTACTCGGGCGTAAGCACGTTCGCTGCTGGCCAGATAGGCGAGTCCCAGACCTTGCCACGCTTTCGCATGCCCGGGCTGCGATTTCGTCACTCGCAGGAAGTTGTCTGCAGCGTCCCGAGGATTGCCGGAGGCAAGCTCTGCATCTGCAAGTTCGAGACGCGCGTCGATGATTATCCGGATCCAGTTCCATCGCCTTTCGGAGAGGCGCTACGGCGTCCCCTGGGTGACCGAGTTGCTGATGCGCTAATCCCAGCAGGAACCACCCTGCTGCAGAACCCGGCTCGACATCGCAGGAACGCCTCAAGTTCCGAAATCGCGGCTGAAGGCTGGCCGCCTTTCTCGAGCGCAAGTGCCAGACTGAGTCGCAGGCGGTTTTCTGAGGGGAGTGCCTTCGCCAACTGCTTGTACAGGGTAATCGCTTCGGCGTAGCGGCCCGCCAGCATCGCATCCCTCGCTGCGCGGCTCCTGGCTGCGAGCGCTTCGTCCTGACCGGACAACGCAAGCACGCACACAAGCCCGAGGGCGATCGGAGCGCTCTTCCACATCGTTATCAAGACTAACGATAACCTAAAGGGATTCTGTGAGACTTGTGGGTTTCGTACTCGTGCTGATGGCGCTTGGCCTTGCTGCGACGAATGGTGTGCTGCAGTTCGAAGACATGAGCGCAAGTTCAGGCATCCGGTTTGTCCTGCAGAACAACTCCACACCGATGAGGCGCTTGCCGGAATCTATGGCGGGAGGGGTTGCTGCGTTCGATTACAACAACGATGGGCGAACCGACTTGTTCTTTCCGGGTGCGGCCGCGTGCGCCTGCACTTTATCGGAACGAGGGTAGTTTTCGCTTTACTGACGTGACTGCTGACTCCGGTTTTGCCCGGACCGGCTTCACCATCGGCGCCGCGGCCGGTGATTTCGACAATGACGGCAACGTGGATCTATTCATCGCCGGTTATCGCGATTGCCGTTTGTACCGAAACACAGGCGGCAAATTCCAGGATGTATCGAGTCGTTCAGGGATCGTGTGCCCAAGCTGGTCGGTTGCAGGGGCGTGGGTCGATTACGATCGTGACGGACTGCTGGATCTGTTTGTCGTCAGCTATCTGGAGTATCCGGAGACGAACGCGCTCGTTTGTCATGACCCTTCCGGGCGTAACGTCGTCTACTGTAATCCGCGGCAGTTTAAAGGAACAGCCAATCGCTTGTACCGCAATCTCGGCAATGGGCGGTTTGAGGATGTATCTGTACCGGCCGGCGTTGCTCGCGCTGTGGGGAAAGGAATGAGTGTCGCGGTGGCGGATTACGATCGCGACGGCTGGCCTGACCTCTACGTTACCAACGACACAGAGCCCTCCTTTCTGTTTCACAACCTGAAGAATGGCAAGTTCGAGGAGGTGGCGCTGGATGCGGGCGCCGCGCTTCCGGATGATGGAAAGCCGGTCTCCGGTATGGGCGTCGATTTCCGTGACTACGATAATGACGGCTGGCCCGATATTATTTTCACAGCGCTGACAGGCGAGACGTATCCACTATTTCGAAACACGGGCGATGGGCGGTTTCGGGATCAGACCTATGGCTCCCATATCGGCCGGTTGTCCGCTCGCCTGGCTGGCTGGGGTGTTGGGTTTGTTGACTTCGACAACGATGGATTCAAGGATGTCTTCACATCCAATTCCCATGTCAGCGATAACATCGAGCAGTTTTCGGGGGATCGATACCAGCTCCCTAACATGGTCTTCTTGAACCGCGGCGGAACTTTTGGCACGGGTGGGGAACTCGGCCCCCCACGGGCGCATCGTGGTGCGGTGGCGACCGACCTTGACGGTGACGGCCACCCAGATCTGGTTTCTGCTGTCCTCGGAGGACGTCCTGAAATATGGCGTTGCGTCGGTGCTGCGGGTCAGCACTGGATCGATGTAAGGCTGATCGGCAGTAAAAGCAATCACGACGGCATCGGCGCTGTCATTCATATTGGCGATCAGTGGAATCACCAAACCAGCGCCGTCAGCTATGCTTCGTCGGTCCTCGCACCGGTTCACTTTGGAGTCGGGACGCGTTCCGTCCTTCCGGCGATAGAGGTCGCATGGCCCAGCGGCAGACGGCAACAACTTCGAGACGTCAGAGTCGACCAGGTGCTGACGATTCGCGAGCCCGAGTGATGATCGGTACTCGCGTCGTGGTCCTGCTGTTTTCGCTGTTTGCGGTGCGTGCCGTTGCAGTGGAAAGTCGGGCGTGCGCCAGCTGTCATCGTGAGATCTACGAACGGTACATCAAAACTCCGATGGCTCGTACCAGCGGCGTGGCTGAGGCGCTGGCACCTGCATCGTTCCGGACGGCGGGCGGCCAGGAGTTTCACATCTCCGGCAATTTGCTGTCTTTCAGTCTGGAAGGTGAAGACGTCAAGCGCGGACTGAACTACTTCCTGGGCGCGAACCAAACAGGACGCAGCTACATCTCTTCTATCGATGGCTTTCTGTTCCAGGCTCCGGTTTCATACTATGCGGCAACGAAATCCTGGGACCTTTCTCCTGGCTATATCGAGACCGATGTTCCGAACCTGGTTCGGCCAGTTGAACCGAATTGCCTGAACTGCCACGCGAGCGGTGTTAGAGCCCGCAGCGGCACCGTCAATGGGTACGAGCAGCCTCCGTTTACCGAGGCTGGAATATCATGCGAGCGCTGTCATCGTAAGGCGGAGACACACATGAATGCGGCTAAGGTGGGCAAGAGACTCAAACCAGAGCTTGTCACCGCCATGACGTGTGCCCAATGCCATCTTCCAGGGGTGGTCACAATTGGTGCGTCCGTGTTCGTCTGGGATGGTTTGGGTCAGCAAGCTTCCGTAAATGGACACTTTGAACAACTTGCACTGAGTCGCTGTGCGCGGGCCAGCGGTGGCAAGCTGTGGTGTGGATCGTGTCACGACCCACATGGCCGCACTGGGGTGTCTGCGAATATCAATCAGCGATGTACCAATTGTCACGAGGGCCCGTCTGGGAAGGTCTGCGCAGCGACAAACCGGACCAGCGACGACTGTGTCGCATGTCATATGCCGAGGACGAGCGCGGCGACCGTACAGCATGCAGCACTGACAGATCATACCATTCCCCGCAGACCTCAGCCCGCGCGCCCCAATGTTGACGTTCCTCGTGACGCGAAGCTGAAGCTGTTCGGTGGCGGGGAGGCGTCCCCGCGTGATCTCGGTCTTGCTTACGCTTCCATTGCCTTGGCGCAGAACAACGATGTTTGGCAGAATCGCGCAGTCACGCTGCTCCAGAAAGCACCGCCGGACGCGAAGGTCCTGACGCAACTGGCCCAGCTGGTGGAGCGCCGCGGAGATCAGCAACGTGCTTGTGGGCTTTACGAGCGTGCCGTGGCTGCAGATGCCGATTCGGAAGCGGCGTCGGTGAATCTCGGAATCTGCCGGGCTTCCAGCGGCGACTTGAAAGAAGCGATTCGCCTCTGGAAAGGCGCGCTTTCGCGCAATCCGGGGCTCGAAGCGGCGCGTTTGAATCTTGCAGTCGCCCTCTATCGCACCGGTAGCGCTGACGCAGCACGCTCGACACTAACAGAAGGTCTCCGATTTAATCCCGTGTCAGTTAAGGCTCGGTCGATGCTGAAGCAACTCACGCCCTAAAGGTTCGTATTTTTAGCGGGCGATAAATTCAGCGCGCCAGCGCAGCGGCGCCGTGATGTGATCCGGCAGAATCGTATTCTCGTCGCCAATCGTTGCGGCGAGTTGTTCCTCTGTCAGATCTTCAGCGGTTCGCAGATCGGCACCACGCAGATCAGCACCTTCAAGATCGGCTCCGATCATTCGGGCTCCGATGAAATTCGCGCCCCGCAGATCCGCGCCTGTCAGGTCAGCGGCCTTCAGGTTCGCAAGCGAAAAGTCAGCCGTACGAAGGTCCGCACGGCTGAGATTCGCGAGCATAAGGTTGGTGACCCGAAGGTTGGCATTCCGCAAATCGACGTGTGCCTCGGGTTCTTCTTCTCTCCAGCGATTCCACTCTTCGACGTCGGAGGTCAGAAGGGCGACGAGTTCCAGAAGTGCCATAACTCAACTACGATAGCGCGTCAGCGCGTGAAAACTCCGCAGGCCAGGCGCGAGCCGGCATTACCTGTCGGATCCGTTTTCATATCGTCAGCCTTCTCATGCACCACCAGTGCGGTTCCGCCATCCTTGAAGAGAGAATTCGCACCTTCGCCGAGCGTCACGCTGTTGACGGTCATGTTGATTTTCGCTTTGCCATTGGCAGCCACAGTAAAGTTGCCGAGGTCGCCGGCATGGCCTCCCTGTGCTGCCATACCGTGCTTGTGCTGCTCTGGATTGAAATGGCCACCTGCTGACGTAAAGTCGGGCGGGGTGCAGGTGCCGGTTGTATGGATGTGAATTGCGTGCTCGCCTGGAGGCAGGTTCATCACGTTGCCCGCAAGCTTGACGCCCGTGCCGGCAGAGGTCGCTTTGATGTTGCCGACTACCTCACCCTTCGCGTTCTTCAGTTGGACGGTCGCCGGTGCAGCCTTCTTGTCCGCAGCCGCCAGAGTGAGTACTCCAATGGTGAACAGTATCGAAAGAGCTCTCATGCGTTCAAGCATCTCCTATCGGACCATCACGGCGCAAGGTTACTTGCTCTTGTAATACCGTTGCCAGGTCATAAAACCGACCATTGTTTTAGCATCTTTAATCTTGCCGCTCTGGATCATTGCGTCAACGTCGGCCTGGGTGAACCATTTCATCTCGATTCGCTCATCTTCCATCGGCTGCTGCTCCCCGGACTTCAGCCCCGTTGCGAGGTAAATCGTCATCTTTTCCGCGAGAAAACCTGGACTCACGAAAAAGCTGGCGAGTTTTTGCCAGCGCGTGGCGCGGAATCCTGTTTCTTCGCGCAGTTCCCGACGCGCGGCTTGCAGCACGGTTTCGCCCGGATCAACCCTGCCGGCTGGAAGTTCCCACAAGTAGTCGCGCGCCGGCAGCCGATATTGCCGGACCAGCAGGATGCGCCGCCGGTCGTCCACGGCCATCATCACCGCCGAGCCCTGGTGCTGAATGATGGCCCGCTTGATCTCAAACCCTTCCGGGTCAATCGCCCGATCCTGCGTTACCTGAAAAATGGAAGTGCGCAGCAGTTCTTTCGATTCGATCAGTTTCATCTCACCCATTAGGTTGTTGTCCTGTTGTTCCTGTAATTCTCGAATTCCGGGAGCGGGAGGGTGTTGATGACGTCCGCCGCCGTAAGCCAGCCTCTGCGCGCCATCAACAATCCATAGGGCATGTTGCGAAGGTGATTCGGATGATGAGCGTCGGTGTCGATGACGAACTTGCACCCCTTTGCCTTTGCCGTTCGGATCAGCGGTCCGTGGATGTCGAGACGCTCCGGGCTTGCGTTGACCTCGAGCAGCACGCCTCTTTTTGCCGCTTCCGTCGCCACCCGATCGAAATCGAATTTGTAACCGTCGCGATGCAGCAGCATGCGGCCGGTGAGGTGTCCGAGTACCCGGATATAACGATTTTCCAGTGCCCGCAGCAGACGGTCGGTCATCTCGGCCGGTTCGATTGCGAAGTTGCTGTGGACGCTGCCGATCACCCAGTCGAGCTCAGCCAGGGCGTCGTCGGCGAGGTCCATCGCACCGTCTCGGAGAATGTCGCATTCGATGCCGGAGTACACGCGTATGCCTAATTCACCGTTGATCCCCCGGACGCCCGCGGCGAAGCGAACGACACGTTCCTCGTCGAGTCCGTTGGCCATGGCGAGGGACTTGGAGTGATCCGTGATGGCGCAGTATTCATATCCGAGTTCCCGACACGCTGTCGCCATTTCTTCGAGGGTCGCGCGGCCGTCGGTCTCCCGTGTGTGCATGTGGAGATCGCCGCGGATCTGTCCCGCGCCGATGATGTCCGGAAGCGTCCCCGCTTCAGCCGCCTCTATCTCGCCACAGTTCTCACGAAGTTCGGGAGGAATCCATGGAAGCCCGAGCGCGTTGTAGATTCCCGCTTCGTCTTCGCCGGCAACTCGCTCTCCGCCTTCGAGACGGAAGAGACCATACTCGTTCAGCGTTAACCCCATGCGGAGCGCACGCTGCCTGAGTTGTACGTTGTGATCTTTCGATCCGGTGAAGTACTGCATCGCCGCGCCGTAAGACTCGGGCGGCAGCGCCCGCACATCCACCTGAATCCTCTCCAGCCCGATAGTCGCGCTGGCTTTGTTCTCACCTTGCCCCAGAACCTGCTGGACACGCGGAAACTGGGTGAAACGGCCCAGTGCTTCTGTGGAATTTGGGCCGGTGACGATAAGGTCAAGGTCGCCCACCGTTTCACGGCCGCGCCGCAGACTCCCGGCGACGGTGATCTTCTCAACGCCGGGTGTCTCGCGGAGATAGACGGTCAGATCTTCGGCCATACGTTGTGCGTAGGGCAGCAGGTAGCGGCCGGTGCGCTCCCGCAGCTGCTGGATCGAGGTAAGGACTTTTTCTTCCAGCTTCGCGCCCATTCGCGGCAGTTCACGGAGCTTGTGTTCTTTGCAGAGACGTTCGAGGTCGTCCAGGTTTCTGACCTGGAAATGCTCAAACAGAACTGCAATGGTTTTCGGTCCGAGTCCTTGTACCTGCAGCAGCTCGAGCGCACCGGGAGGGTACTTCTTCAGGAGTTCGTCTCGCTTATCGAACGATCCGCGTTTGATGACTTCGCAGATGACACCGGCGATTCCCTTCCCGATTCCGGGGATATCGGTCAGCTTGCGGCTTGCGTCGGCGGCGATGTCGGCGATGCGCTCGGGATAGCCTTCGATCACGCCTGCTGCGTTGCGGTAAGAACGGATCCGGAAGCTGTCTTCGGCAGCTATCTCCATCAGATCAGCTGTTTCGGCAAGCAGGTTCGCGAGTTCGCGGTTCTCCATGCTCCCGACTATTGTAGACTTCGCTGTTCCTCGAGGATCCTGTCTACCAGATTGGTCGTCGACCAGCCTGGTTCCAGCGGCACAGGCAGGACTCTGCCGCCGGCGGCTTCGACCTCTTCGCGACCTGCGATGAAGTGGGACCAGTCCGCTCCTTTCACGAGGATGTCGGGTATGACTTCGGCGATGAGCTCACGGGGCGTGTCTTCGTCGAAGAAGACCACCGCGTCAACCGCTTCGAGGGCGAGGACAGCCTCGGCTCGTTCGCGTTCCGACATGACGGGACGAGACGGGCCTTTGAAGCGCCGAACGCTTGCGTCGGTGTTGAGTGCGAGAATGAGGATGTCACCGAGAGAACGGGCCTGTTCCAGAAGCCGGATGTGTCCGGGATGCAGCAGGTCGTAGCAGCCGTTAGTGAAGACTACCGTCTTTCCGGCGCGCTTCCACTCGGCCCTTGCGTTTACGAGAGCTTGCCGCGATTCGTAGAACGTACCCATATTCTCTACTGTGCCAGAGCAGCCACACCGCATTCTCGTTCGGGCGACTAACTGGGTAGGCGACGCTGTTATGTCGCTTCCTGCCCTTCAGGTCTTACGGTCGCGCTTTCCTCAGGCGTATATTGCGATTCTTGCGCGACCCTGGGTGGCTGATATCTACGCTCGGGAGCCGATTGCGGACGAGGTCCTGTCTGTATACAGCCGCTAAGGGCTGGCACGATCTGGGCGGCAAACTTCGACTCGCCGGAGAGTTGCGCTCTAAACGATTCGATACCGCGCTTCTGCTGCAGAATGCGTTCGAGGCGGCCGCGCTGGTATGGATTGCCCGTATCCCACGCCGGATTGGCTATAACCGGGATGGTCGCGGTTTTCTCCTGACGGATGCCATTGCGGTGCCGAAACACGAAGGCGTGCATCAGCGGTACTACTACCTCGAACTGCTTCATCGCGCCTGCCTGATCGATGCTGTTCCGGACTGGCCTGCGATTCGCCTGCATGGCGCTGCCGAGGCGGCGGCAAGCGGGAATGCGCAGGTTTTCTGAGCAACTCGGCTGGACCACGGCCGGCATCACGGGCATCAGCCCGGGAGCTGCATATGGTTCGGCAAAGCGGTGGATTCCGGAGAGGTTCGCCGAAGCCGCGGTTCGATTGCAGCAGCCGGCAGCAATCTTCGGTTCTGGTGACGAGCGTGCGCTTTGCGATGAAGTCGCGGCGGAGATCAGGAAAGCAGGGTTGCCCGTTCACAATTTTGCGGGTCAGACGGCGTTGCGAGAGTACGTCGATCTCGCAGCCGCCTGCTCGGTTTATTTGACGAACGATTCGGGAGGCATGCACATCGCGAGCGCTCTGGGCGTGCCGACTGTTGCCGTCTTCGGCGCCACTGACGATGTTGCCACGGGTCCTACGGGGCCGCTGGCGACAATAGTTCGGCAGCCGGTCGAGTGCAGCCCCTGCCTTCTGCGCGAATGCCCGATTGACCATCGATGCATGACGGGCGTTCCCGCTGCGAGGGTTGCGGAAGTGGCGGTGAAGTTAATCAGAGCCGATCAAATCGGCCGGACATAGAGGTTGCGAAACGCCACCGGTCCGTGATCCCCCTGAAGCATCAGAGGATTGGTTGAGGCCTCTTCGAGTGGGAGGTGCGATCGGGTGCCGCCGTTCACCGAGACATTCTCCTGAACAACCTTTCCGTTTTGCACGACTCGAATGAACAGGGCATCCTGAGTCTTTTTCCCGTCCGTGAATCGCGGAGCCTGGAACCAGGCGTGAAAGGATTGCCATGACCCGGGAGGCAGACTTGCGTTCACACGAGGGGCAGAGCCGCCCACGGGCTTGTTGTCGATCCATCGATGGTAGATCGCGCCGCAATCCGTGTCCTTCGGCTGCGCTACGCCGTAACTGTCGAAGATCTGAATCTCATAAAGACCCTGTACATAGACTCCGGAATTCGAGCCTTTCGGAATCATGAATTCGACATATAGCTCGCAGTCGCCGAACTTTTCATCGGACACGAGGTTGACGGTCTTCTCCTTCGGACCATTGAGCAAGACCGCACCCTGCCCCGCTTCGAACCCAAGAGTTTTGGGATTGGCGTTATCGAGGCGGACTGACCTGACGGTCATCCATTCGCTGCCGCCTTTTATCGTCTCGGTATCGGCGCCGTGCCAACCGCTGACGTCGCGACCGTTGAACAGGGCTTTCCAGCCTTTGCCAGTTTTGTATGGTGCATCTTCCGGGATCGCATGGAGCAACGGGAGCGCTGCAGTGGAGATCAGAAAGGTTCTGCGATTCATGATGGTGTCCTAAGCATCGGCATCACGTGGCCGGAGATAGAAATCAAGTCCGGCAGTGGCGTGAGCTTCAGGATGCGTTTCCTCGAAACGCTTCAGCATCAGCCGCCGGAGTCGTGCAACTACTTGCGGGTTGGCATGAGCGACATTATGAAACTCCGCAGGATCGGAGTTGAGCTCGAAGAGCTGTTCATAGGGCCCCGGCGTTGGATTGGCGGTCTCGTACCCGTCGCTCCGCTTCCGACGTCCTGTGCAATAGATGTACTTGTGGGTCGCTGTGCGGATATAGGCTTCTTCGTTCTCGAGGTATTCGGAGAAGATGTGGTCGCGAACCCGCTCTGGCCGCCTGCCTGCCAGGTAAGATCGTAAGGATTCACCGTGCCGGACCGGGAGTTCAGGCGCGTTCAGCAAATCCAGGATCGTGTGCGGGACGTCCACTGATTCGGTAAACGAGCGGACTACGACCCCGCTTCGAACTTTTCCAGGCCAGCGAAAGATCAACGGAACGCGCAGGGCGGGATCGTAACCGCAGTGCTTCTCAAATCGTCCGTGCTGACCCAGCGAGTAGCCGTGGTCGGCCATATAGACCACAAGTGTATTCTCTGCCAGGTTGTACTTTTCGAGAAGGCGAAGAACCCTCCCGACGTTGTGATCGAGAAATCGGGCTGAATTGTAGTAAGCAGCAATAATTCCCTGCTTCTGTTCGGCTGACAGCTTTCGGAAGATCAGTGGAATCTGCCAATCGTCTTCCGGTCCTGTACGTGGTGCCTGAAAATCATCGGGCTGGAAACTGCGGTAATCGACGGGAAAGTCGAATGGCGAGTGAGGTTCCTGAAAGCTCACCCAAAGTCCAAATGTCTGATCCTTATTTTGCTGCAGGTATTCATCGACCTGGCGGACAAGGAAGGAGCTCCGCATGCCGTCGTCGTTGCGGGGATACGGAAGATTGTTCGCGTTGAGCCATTCAGCCGCGGGCGTCTGGAACGGTCTCCACGGAAGCGGCTTCGTCCTGATGGAGGCGTCGACAGAGTTGCCGTCCGTCTTCTGCCATGCCCGAGTGATCTCGCCTTCAGTCATGGCGATATCAAATCCGTGGAGGCCGGGTTGGCCGGGACGATTGAAATGCATCTTCCCGAAAACTGCGGTCTGGTATCCGAGCCTCTTCAGTTGCTTCGCAATCGTGGGCTTGTCGTCCGCCAGCGGCGTCTTGAGAACAGTGACTCCGGCAGCATGGGGAAGTTGACCCGTCAGGAAGGACTGACGTGACGGAGTACAAACGGGCGAGTTGCAGTAATTTGCGGCAAATCTCGTTCCCTCAGACGCGAGGCGATCAAGATTGGGGGTTTCGGCTTTTCGATTTCCGTCACACCCCATCACGTAACCTGCGTGGTCGTCGGCGAGGATGAACACGAAGTTTGCTTTTCTCGAAACAGGTGCGGCGGACAGAGCTAATGGCGCCGCAGCGGACATTTCTCCGAATTGGCGACGAGTCAGGCTTAACGGTGCTCGCGTGGACATAACGTCAGAGGATGAATGCTCCGGCCTTCAGGCGAAGAAAGCCGATGATCACGGCAATCAGGTTCAGTATGAGCGCCACGGCCACCATCCCTCGCTCGCCCGGCGGCGTACTGTTCATCGCGTAGATACTGACCAGGCAACCGACGACGGCGAACGGGATGTTAATCCAGTTGAGGGCTCCCAGACACGGGATGAACCCAACCACGAATCCAATGATGGCCAGGATTCCCCACACCAGCGCGAGCATTTGCATATGGTCCAGTCAGCTCCTGAGGGCGGCGTCTGCGAACGCGCGACGCAGCAGTCTGACTAATATATACGCCTTCACAGCTGCAAAGTTCAGTATCGAGAACAGAGAGAGTGCAATGCTGTTGCGGTTCGCCTCCAGTGCTCCGGCAACATCCCCGGAAGCAAGTCTGACATAAGCTGTCGTCATGCCGCACAGAAAGCATCGTCCCCCGCGGAGCCTGGCTTCGCACGGTGGAAAAATTCCATAGATTTTCGATTCAGGCAGGATGAATGGCAGGATTACGGCGGTCATCAGGCACGCCGAGACAATCGCCCAGGCGATTCCGAGCGCTTTCAGATACGCGCCACGTTTAGGCGGCGCCTGCGTGCTGTCCTGCCTCAATTGCCTTCACCTTATCGAGCCGCCGCTGGTGACGTGGCTCTCCCGAAAACTGAGCTGCCAGGTAAGTCCGGACAAGCTCGCGAGCCATCTCGATGCCGATTACGCGGGCTCCGAGCACCAGAACGTTCATATCATCGTGCTCTACGCCCTGATGGGCCGAGTAGGTATCGTGACAAAGAGCGGCGCGAACTCCCTTCACTTTATTTGCAGCGATGGATGCGCCGACGCCGCTGCCACAGATTAGTACTCCTCGATCCGCCTGTTTGTTCTGAATGACGAGACCCAGTTTTTCGGAAAAATCAGGATAGTCGTCCACAGCATCATAAGAGCAGGCACCAACATCCACAACTTCGTGCCCGAGACTCCGAATCAGCTCCGTTAGCTGATTCTTCATCTCAAATCCGGCGTGGTCGGCAGCAGTAGCAATGCGCACTTTAACATCATACGCGCGTTACAATGTTTTTAGTCTGCTTCCTGTTCATTCTCATCACATTACGGGGAGGTTTGAATGAGCGCTGTTGCGATCAACAGCACTTTAGCCCGAGGTGTGTTCTTCTATCGGACCACAATCGGCAAGAAGGTCGTCATGGCCGTCACCGGCCTGATCCTTTTTGGATTTCTGATCGGGCACATGGCGGGAAATCTTCAATTCTTCCTCGGCCGTGAGGCCCTCAACTCCTACGCCGAACATCTGCATGAATTGGCTGGCCTGTTGTGGACGGCACGGATCGTACTTCTGCTGTCGGTCTTCCTGCATATTCTCGCGGCCATCCAGCTGGTGAATCTTCAGCGCGCGGCCCGGCCCGTCAGCTACTACAAACGAACAGCCGTCGGTTCGACGTACGCTTCCCGCACGATGTACTGGAGCGGTCCCATCATCGCGTTCTTCGTGATTTATCACCTGCTGCATCTGACTACAGGAACTGTCCACCCGGACTACCACCGGCTGCAGGCTTATGAAAATGTGGTGATCGGGTTCAGCGTTTGGTACGTGACCCTGTTCTACGTAATCGGGATGGTGCTGCTCTGCATGCACCTCTACCACGGCGTCTGGAGCATGTTTCAGTCGCTGGGACTGGCACATCCGCGATATACGCCCAAAATTAAAGCTTTTGCAAAATTGTTTTCCATCATTCTGCTGATTGGCTTCCTTTCCGTCCCGATTGCCGTGCTGCTTGGCTATCATCCGGACTTTGCAAGGGTCTAACTGAATGGAACTAAATTCCAGGCTTCCTTCCGGCCCAATTGAAACGGCGTGGGACCGGACACGCTTCGAGCTGAAGCTGGTGAATCCGGCCAATAAGCGCAAATACAACGTCATTGTTGTCGGTAGTGGTCTGGCCGGAGCTTCGGCGGCTGCGACGCTCGGCGAACTGGGCTATAACGTCAAGTGCTTCTGTTTCCAGGATTCGCCCCGTCGTGCTCACTCGATTGCTGCTCAGGGAGGTATCAACGCCGCCAAGAACTACCGAAACGACGGAGATTCGATTTTCCGCCTGTTCTATGACACGGTAAAAGGCGGCGACTTCCGTGCGCGTGAAGCGAACGTATATCGTCTGGCGCAAATCAGCGTCGGCATCATCGATCAGTGCGTTGCTCAGGGCGTTCCCTTTGCGCGTGAGTACGGCGGAACGCTGGCGAACCGCTCGTTTGGCGGCGCTCAGGTCTCGCGTACGTTCTATGCTCGCGGGCAGACCGGTCAACAGTTGCTGCTCGGGGCTTATCAGGCGCTGGAACGCCAGGTTGGACTCGGTCAGGTCCAGATGTTCGCTCGCACCGAGATGCTGGACCTCATTGTGATTGACGGTAAGGCTCGGGGCATCGTCACGCGCAATCTGCTTACCGGCGCAATTGAGTCGCATCTCGCAGATGCGGTTTGTCTGGCGACAGGTGGTTACGGGAACGTTTTTTATCTGTCGACAAATGCAAAGGGCTCGAACACCACAGCGATCTGGCGGGCGTACAAACGCGGCGCTCTGTTCGCGAATCCCTGTTTTACGCAGATTCACCCGACCTGTATCCCGCAGTCGGGTGAATATCAGTCGAAGCTGACTCTGATGTCCGAGTCGCTTCGCAATGACGGTCGAATCTGGGTCCCGATAAAGGCCAGTGACACTCGCAATCCCGCTGCGATCCCCGAAAATGAACGGGATTACTACCTCGAGCGACGATACCCGAGCTTCGGCAATCTTGTTCCTCGCGATGTGGCGTCGCGGGCTGCGAAGGCCGTTTGCGACGAAGGCCGTGGTGTTGGGCCGGGCGGGCTGGGTGTGTATCTTGATTTCGCAGATGCCATCAGACGATTTGGAAAGAAGACCATCGAAGAGCGGTACGGCAATCTCTTCGACATGTACTTCCAGATTACGGGGGAGAATCCGTATGAGGTGCCGATGCGAATCTATCCCGCTGTTCATTACACAATGGGCGGACTTTGGGTCGACTACCACCTGATGAGCACGGTCCCCGGATTATTCGTGCTCGGCGAGGCGAACTTCAGCGACCACGGCGCGAATCGTCTTGGCGCCAGTGCTCTCATGCAGGGTCTGTCGGACGGCTACTTTGTCATTCCGTACACGATCGGCGATTACCTGGCGAGCAGCAAACCCGGTAAGGTGACAACTGAGGCCCCGGAAGTCAAAGCGGCTGAAGCCGGCGTCGCTGAATTAACAAAGAGGTTGCTCGCAATCAATGGAAAGCGGAGTGTCGCATCCATTCACCGCGAGCTGGGCCGCATTATGTGGGACAACTGCGGGATGGCTCGGAACGCCACTGGCTTGACAAAAGCGATTACCGAGATTCAGGCGCTCCGGGAAGAGTTCTGGCGTGACGTGCGCGTCCTCGGAGACAACGAAGGAATGAACCAGGGCCTGGAGCACGCCGGTCGTGTAGCGGATTTCCTGGAGCTCGGCGAATTGATGTGCCGCGATGCTCTGCACCGCGAAGAATCGTGCGGCGGTCACTTTCGCGAAGAGTTTCAGACGGAAGAAGGAGAGGCGAAGCGCGACGACGAACGATTCAGTTATGCCGCGGCGTGGCAGTATTGCGGACCTGATGTGAGTCCTGCACTACAGAAGGAACCACTGACGTTCGAGTACGTTCACCCCAGCCAGCGGAGCTACAAGTAACCCCCAGCGGAGCTATAAGGTAACAATGAGCAGCAGCAACGGAAACATGCGTCTCAAGCTGCACGTTTGGCGGCAGCGAAATGCAACTGAGCCAGGCAAGATGGTCGAGTATGCAGCCGAGGCGAATGAGCATATGTCGTTTCTGGAGATGCTCGACAACCTGAACGAGCATCTGGTGGAACGTGGAGAAGAGCCGATCGCCTTCGACCATGATTGCCGTGAAGGCATCTGCGGCTCGTGCGGCTTCATGATCAACGGCGTCGCTCATGGACCGCTTCCGGGAACCACCGTCTGTCAGTTGCATATGCGGCACTTCAAAGACGGCGACGAGCTCTGGCTCGAGCCGTGGCGTGCTCGTGCATTTCCGATCGTAAAGGACCTTGCGGTCAGCCGTTCCGCTCTTGGACCGGATCATTGCGGCGGGCGGATTCATCTCCGTGCCGACCGGCAGCGCGCCGGACGGAAACGCCATTCTGGTGCCGAAGCCGAACTCTGATCGGGCGATGGATGCCGCGGCCTGCATTGGTTGCGGTGCGTGTGTTGCGGCTTGCCCCAACGCCGCTGCGGCGCTGTTTACAGGTGCAAAGATTGCGCACCTCGGTCTGCTGCCTCAGGGACAGCCGGAACGCCAGCGACGAGCGCTCGCAATGGTGGCGCAGGTGAATGAGGAGATGTTCGGGAACTGCACCAACATCGGCGAGTGCGAAGCGGTATGCCCGAAGAGTATTCGGATCGAGGTGATTGCACTGATGAACCGCGACTACCTCAAGGCTTCGTGGTCAAACCGCCCTGAACCGCTCAAGAACGAGGCTGCATAGTCTATCGGGTGTTCCCGGTGAGTGCGCAGGACGAACTCACCCGGTACCACATTAGCTTGCTGCGCGCATTCGCGTGAACATCTCCAGCGTATTTCGAACACCATCCTCGAGAGGTGTTCGCGGCATATCCCCGATGGTTTTGCGGAGTGCTGCATCGCTCATACGAAATGCCACGGGAACTTGCGGGCCGTCCGCTGTTATCAGCTTCCGTGCGCCCGGTCGCAGCCGATCCAGCAGTGAGATAAACTGCTGCATCTCCACGATGTCGCCGGCAAGATTAAAGACGTGCGCACCCGTGACCTCCGACAACAGACAGCGATTGAAGATTTCGGCCACGTCGCCGACGTATTGCAGGTCCATGCTGCCAGATAGTCTGATCTGGAATTTTTCGTCTGCGGCCAGTGCCTTTATGGCAATCGTCGGATCCGCGGTCAGGCCTGTGTCACGGCCGACTCCGTAAACAGTCCACGGACGCAGTCCGATACTCGAGATACCGTTCGATTTGAAGAACGCGCGGGCGTTTCCTTCGTTGGCGTGCTTAAACACGCCGTAATGCGTCGCGGGAAGCGGAGTATCCTGTTCGGACAACGGTCGGTCCTCATAAACCTCACCCGGTCCCCAAACGGCAGACGAGCTGGCGTAGACGATTCGGACATCACGACCAGAGTCGCGCGCACCTTCAAACAGGTTCAGCGTTCCGATCACGTTGATCATGCCTCCGGTGACCGGATTGGCCTGACAAAATGGCATCAGGACGGCAGCGAGATGAACGATATGTGTGATTCCTTCGTCTTTGACCAGAGCTTTTACAGTCTCCGTGTCCTCGATCCGTCCGGTAACAACGCGCAGACGAGATTTTGTTTCCGGCGCCGCGATCATGTCGAGGCGTGTCAGGTCCGGCTGGACGTCGTACATCACAACATCCAGTCCTCGCTCCAGCAAGCCTTTTAGAACCCACGCACCGATACACCCACTGCCACCTGTTACGAGAATTCGCATTCTGTCTCTCCTGAAAGATCCGTGCCTCTCTGTTTTCCGTGAAGATCACGAAAATCAGCGCCGCTACAGTGAAGTCCGATGTTGACGACACACCACGCGGGCTGAAACTGATGAGGGTATCACTGCCGGGGTGACAGCTTGCGGAGAGTAGAATCTGCGGCTCGGGCGTATCGCTTGCAGGATGCGCCCGATGCTCGCTGTTGAGGTTATCCGAGACTACTCCTTCTTCTTGAGTCGACTGCAGGCAGTGACCGCGCCGGTGATATCGATGGCCTCCTTGCCTTCGTCGATATGCACAATCTTGCCTTCAGGGTCGATAACGAACGTTGTACGATTGGCGATGCCGGCAGAAGGTATCAGCACCCCATATTCGGCGGAGACTTTACGTGAAAAATCGCTGAGAAGTGGGTATTCGGCGTGAAGTTCGCCTGCCCAGTGGTTCAGTGTCGGTTGGTTATCGGTGCTGACAGCAAGGACTTGTGCTTCCGCAGTATTGAAATTTTGGATACCAGCCTGGTATCCGGTAAGTTCTTTCGTTCAACCACCCGTAAATGCGGCCGGAAAGAAGGCGAGCACGACCGTCTTGCCGCGGTAATCGGAGAGTTTGATTTTCTTGTTGAAGCTGCTGTTGAGTTCAAAGTCGGGTGCGGTGTCGCCGACCTTTAGATTCGTTTTGCCGGGCTGCACGGGCGCTTGTTGTTGCGAAAACAAAGTGGCTGCCCCGAGGAACCCGACAAACGTGATTAGTCTGAACATCTTGCGAAGTCTCCAGTCGGTGAACGTTGCGGTGGACGTGATCCACCGCCTATACTAGTTAAGAGTTTATTATTTCATGACGATCCTGTTGACAATCGTCCACGTTTTTGTGTGCATCTTTTTGGTGATTGTTGTTCTTCTCCAGAGCGGGAAGGCGGCTGATTTGGCGGGCGCGTTCGGCGGTATGGGCTCGCAGACAGCTTTCGGTCCCCGCGGGGCCGCGACTGTGCTCTCAAAGGCGACAACGATCGCTGCGGCGCTGTTCATGTTGACCTCGCTCTCGCTCGCAATTCTTGCAACTCGCAATGCAGGCGGCAGCACTTCTGTCTTGCAGCGGACAACGAGTGGCCAAAAGAAGGCGGGGGCAACGCCAACAGCACCATCCCCGGCAACGACACCCGTTCCAGCGCCTGGAAACATGCAGCAGAACTCGGCCGTTCCTCAGACCCCGGCCGCCGCTGCGCCGGCTCCGGGTCCGAGCGTGGACCTGATCGATCCCAAGACGGGTAAGGTTGTCGAGCACAGAGACCTCGATCTGAAGAAGCTGCCGCAGGCTCAGCAGAACGGGAAACCGATCGGCGTACAGAAGTAGTAAGCTCACACTGCCAACGTTTTTCTACAAGTTTGCGGAGGTGGCGGAATTGGCAGACGCACTAGCTTGAGGTGCTAGCGGGAGTAATCTCGTGGGGGTTCAAGTCCCCCTCTCCGCACCATTGATTTTAAAGTACTTAACGGCCACCGAGCACTCGGTGGCCGTTGGTGTTTTTGGCCACTGTAACCCTTTTTGTAACCAACAGCGAATTGACGGCCTTTTGGTGTGATAGCGAGCCCGACCAAAACCGCAACATAGCTATGCACTGGGACGCATCGCAGCAGGACTGAAGGAATGCGATTTCAAGGTTACGTCGGCAGCATCCATTGAGCGCGGGAAGCCTTGCGTCCCAGACTACAACCTGTGTCACCTTCTTGAGGATCTTGTCCTCGAACCAGTTCGCCTCAGGCAGACCTGCCTCGCGCTCCTTCATCAGGATCGCGATCAACAGATCATTCGCCCACACCACGTGGTCCGCGAGCTCAAGCTGTCCGACTTCTCCACCTGAAACCTGTTCGCAGCGAACGAGAACTCCGGAAGAAAGATGGTCGTGCGATGGCCGAGACGCACTTTTCGAGACTCATAGCCGGCCTTAGCGGTGATCTGCCGACACGTAGGCGCGCAGGCAGTCCGGGCACATGCCACCGCTGCGGTCTTCGGGATCGCAGAGCTCGCCGCATTGGTCGCACGACACGTAATCGCCAGCCGATGGAGTGTTGCCGCAGGCGAAGCAGATCCCGTCGGTTTCCGCGTAGCCTTCCTCGAACACGAGCGCTTCGTTGTCGCAGTTGGGGCAGATCCGCAGCGGGTATTCCTCGCCTTACTTGATACAGTAGTGGCGGGTCGTTCCGATCGTGTTCGCGATGTAAAGCTCGGCCGCATCCTCCGCCTTCGCCGCGTACCCGCAGAACGCACACTTCACGTCGCAATCCGCCATCAGTGCGTCCTGCATGCACGAGGGTCAGACGACGATCTGTCCGTACCCCTTCTTGTGCTCGTCCAGGAGCCACTGGATGTCTGCCATCCGATCATCCGTGAACCGTTTGAACTCGGCGAGACCGGTGCGGATCTCCTGCAGCAAGTCGCTCTCATCACCGGAAAGGTCACCATCCTCGTATGCCTCACCGATGAAGTCCACCAGCTCTCCGAGCACGATGGCCGATGAGGCTTCGAGCGCCTCCTGGCTGTGATTCAAGGCATAGTGTTCGATCGGGTTGCGCTGATTTTTGAACGAGAGCAACAGCGCCTTGTCCGGCAGATCAACGGGGCAGTGCTCATTCAGCCGTTCGAGACACTCATAGAGGTTCGCGCTCCTAAAATTGCCTGACTTGAGTTTCTCCTCTGTCGCATCCTCCGGCTTGACGAAGATCTGCTTCCAGTCTTCCCGCATTAGCCGATCCTTCAACACGAGCTCAATGCCAGCCGAGAGGTGCAGGACTGCGTACTTCAAGTCGAACTTCGAGACAGGGCTCGCGATGTGCTTGAGGCCAGACCGGATGAAATCCAGCCCGTTCTCCAGCATCGACAGTTGAATATCATCATCGTCCGGCACAGACTTCGGCATAAACAACTTCAGCTACTGCTGCTCCTCATCTAGGAAAATCTCCTTGTACGTTGCGTCGTTATAGAACTCGTCCTCGGCGGGAACGACATAGTCGTTCTTGTCGGAGATGAATCCTACGAGCACTCCGTACAGCCAGTCCCTTCCCAGAGCAGCCGGAGTCTGGACATCCGGGCGAAAGAAGACAGCACCCGCCCCCTCCGTGAAACCTGCCGCGATGAAACACTGCGCGACAAACTCCGAGCAGAAGTACCGTTTACGGCCAAAGAAGACGAGCTTCTTCTTAGGCGCAGACGCTCGCTCGAAGAAGTCCCGAAGCTGCTGGTCAATCGTAGCGACGTGCTTCTTCGGTTTCCAGAGCAGCTTAAAGGCACCGAGGAAACTATACTTTGCCTGGCGCTGGATCTCGCGATCAACGAACGCCTTGAGCTTGCGAACGCGGTCGTCACCCCACACGTAGGAACTGCGGAAGACGGCGACGTGAGCGTAGCGCTTCAACAACTCCGCGAGTGACAGCAGTTGCACACCGTCGGAGGTAGACTCCGCGACCTGGTAGTCGCCAACAAAAATGGCCGCATGGACATACGGGGTACCCGTGGCAGTTTCAATCCCGCGCTGGGTAAGATCGCTATAAGGTCCGCTGTTACAGAGCAATACATCGCCGGGTTTGATAGCGGAAGCGCTCAACAGCACCGGTTCCGCTTCTTCAACATTCGCCACAGTGGCACCTCGCTCTCAAGATGTTAGCGTCGCGACGCGGGAATGGTCCAAATCAAAGGGCCGTCCGGCCGATTTCGACTGTTCCACAAGGAACGGTTATTGAAAGATTCCGGAAGTTTCCCACGTTTTGATCGGCGAAATGGGGAGCCGGCAGCCTCCGACTACTTGGCTGGCTTCACGTCCACGTCGTGGTTAGAGGCTTCGACCCACCATCGCCCGTCGCGCCGCACGAAGATCTCTATGAGCTGTGTCTTCACCATGCCGTTGAGAGGAACCGTGGTGCCGCCGGGCATGGTCTACACGCCGCGCACCTCGTTGTCGATAGCAACGATGGCCACGTCCGGCGTCACGAACCGAATCTTCCGGATGGCGTGGTGCTTCGTCGTGCCCTTGTAGAAGCTCCCCAGGATTCCCGCGTGCCGTTTGACGAATGCTTCCTTGCGTACATCACGCATGCCCAAGAGTTTGTGAACGACGCGTCAGGTGCGAGGCACGAGCATACGCGACGCAGTCGCCAGCAGTCCAGGCAGCCGCCTGCTGTTCCACGATGGCGCGAATGGGTGCCTCCCGCGTATCTTGAGCGAGCAACGGGCTCGCAATACTGAGGACCACGGCGACAGCGACAAAGCGGAGCATTCTAACCTCCTGGCGCACTTCAATAGCGTTACAGAGCAAGGTTGAAGTTCGCAACAAATCAATCTCCACATTCTCGCGCGGAGCATCGAGAAACGCCGTACTGTTGAGTCCAAGGCGGACAATGTCCTGAATCGTGAACGCTTGCTCCGGGAAGAGATCGCCCGGGAACTGTCCGAGTTCATCCGCGCGTGCGAGGAGCAAGCAGACTTCGTCATCATGCACTAAGACGCGTTCTCACCGATGCTCGGAAGCAACGAGATCCTTCTGTAGCTGAGAACACGTTGCCCATGCGATCGATCACATTCACGCACGTGGTGTCCTCCACCCCAAGGTTCACGCCTTTGCCCGACGGCATGGACCTCGATACTCCGATCTCGCCGGGTCGGGATTCCATCGAAGCGTGTTCCGGATCGATCAGCTTGCGGCGAGCAGAAGCATAGTCCTTCGACAGCAGAGTAGCTTCCGGAATCTTACTGAACTTAGGATCGCCGTAGTAAGCATCGCGATCCGCAAAACCCAGCTTGGCCGCCTCCACCAGCGTATGCAGATACTCCGGTGAGTTGTGACCCAGCTTCTTCAGGTCATAGCCCTCCAGCAGGTTCAGCATCTCCAGCAGGACCGGACCCTGCGTGAAGAAGCCGGGCTTCACGATCTCATAGCCGCGGTACATGGTGGTGCGCGGCTCATCGATCTCAGCACGGAATGCCGCGATATCGGAGTACGTCAGCAAGCCTCCAAGAGCCTCGGAGAACGCACCAATCTTCTTCGCCACTGGACCGCGATAGAAGTAGTCCCGCACCGCGTCAATCCGCCTGACGCGACTGCCCTTCGCTTTACGCTCCGCATCCACCATGTCGCGTAAGGTTTTAGCCAGCGTCGGCTGGCGAAACACATCGCCTCGCTGCGGAACTTTTCCGTCTCCGAAGAAGAAGCTGACAGACTCCGGCCAGCGGCGAATCATCGGCTCACTCTGCTGCAGCGTCTGGGCAAATATTTCCGTGACCGGAAAGCCATCCGCTGCCTCGATTGCCGGCTGCGCGACCTTCTCAAAACTCAGCGTGCCGTAATTCTCCAGCGCGAGCAGTACGCCATCCACCATTCCCGGACTTGTCGTCGCGAGCACTCCCATCGCCGGAATCGGAGCCCTTCGCTCGGGACTCTCCCACGGCTCCGGCGGACGGTTATTGAAGAACTCAATCGTTGCTTTCATCGGAGCGGTTCCGATGCCCGAGATCACCTTTGCCGGCTTCCCCGTCAGCTTGATCAGAATCGGCGCCTCGCCGCCCATGCTGAAATGATCTTCCTCGGTAACTGCCGCTACCAGCGTTGCCGCAACCCCGGCATCCACCGCATTCCCACCCTGCGCCAAAATCCGAAGAGCCGCCTGCACAACGAAGTTGTTTCCGCCCCCAGCCATCTCGTGCATCGTACGTACCGGCGGGAACATGGTCTTGACGGGCGCGGTCTGCGCATCGAGTGGGCAGGTAGCCAGGAAAGCAATAAGCGTCAGGAACAACTCGAGACGTAACGCGAATCTCAGGTCACAAAGTCGCAAACGTAACTCCATCCGGATGAATTGGAAACGAAGATCAGACGAGGATAACATCAGCACGCGCGAACTATCGCATCAGACCAGCGAAGCATTTGTATCAGGTATTTCCCTTTTCCTCAAAAGCTCGCAAGATTCTCTGTTGACATTTTCTGATGGTTTTCGGACACTAAGTTTTCCCTTACCGGGATAAGCTACTCGATTCTGATCTCAACCGTGACTGCGAAAGTCACCGCATCCCCGTCAGCCTCGCTCTCCGCCTGAGCCTAAAAGCCAACTCATAATCCGGAGGTTTCAAACGATGCTGCGGAGCTTACTGCTCGTCTGTTTTGCCGGAGTGTGCCTGTTACCGGCGCAGGTTTTTCGGGGTGGTATTCAGGGCAATATCAGCGATGATTCAGGAGCAGCTGTGAGTGCCGCAATCATCAAGGCAACACACACAGCGACCGGTCAGGCCCACTCCACCATTACCTCCGGCACCGGCGATTACGCCTTTGCCGATCTGCCGCTGGGCGATTACACCATCGCCGTCGCCCAGCCAGGCTTTGAGGAACTCCGAATTCGTGACGTCCGCGTCTCGGCCGGCGCCGTCTACAATCTGCCGATTCGGCTGCAAGTCGCGAGAGTGTCTTCTACCGTCGAGGTTTCCGCAGCCGCGGTCTCACTCGAAACAACCTCAGTCGCACAAACCAACGTCCTTCCGACAAATACGGTCGAGAGTTTGCCGGTAAATGGTCGCAATTTCACACAACTCGTCGCGCTTGCACCCGGCTTTGCAGGATATGGCGGAAGTGGATCGTTTAACGGCTCACGTAGCGGCCAAATCAATCAGCAAATCGAAGGAATCGACAATAACGATCCGGCGAATAACTCCTCAGCCGCCAACCAGGGCGGTATCCAGAGTATTCCCGGCGTCCTGATGCCGCTCGACGCCATTGAAGAGTTCTCGGTCCAGAGCCAGGGCGGGGCGGAAGTCGGCCGAAACGCCGGAGCTGTCGTCAACCTGATCATCAAATCCGGCACCAACCAGGTCCACGGCACTGCTTACTACTACAACCGGAACGAAGCCCTCTCGGCGAGTTCTCCGTTCGCAGCACCCGGAAGCTCCAAACTCCCTCTCCGCAACGAGCATTACGGAGCCTCGGTCGGTGGGCCCATCCGCCGCGACAAAACGTTCTTCTTCCTCACTTACGAAAAGCAGAAGTTCATCATCGGGCAGCGGAGCCTCACCACTCAGCCGACCCCGGCCTATCAGGATGCAGCAAAACAACTGCTAAGTCAGTTCGGCGTTCCTGTAAATCCGGTCTCGGAGCGGCTGCTGCATGAACTCTGGCCATCTTCCGTCCTGACCGGACCGGCGACGCCCAACAACTACTTCGCAACCACGCCCGAAACCGGATACAGCCACAACGGGCTGATCAAAGTCGACCACAGCTTCAGCGAGAAAGAGCGACTTTCCGTCCGCTGGTACGCCGGCCAGGGCTCGCAAACCGCGCCGCTCAGCAGCTTCATTCCCGACTATTACCAGGTCGGTCCGATGCACGTCCATAACTACTCGGCGATCCTGAACTCCACCTTCACGCCGGTGGTCACGAATCAAATTCTTGCGGGAGTGAATTACTTCCATCAGGCCTTTCGCGACGCTAACACCACTCAGGATCCCGTGGCCGCCGGATTCGTCACAGGCGTCACAGGCGCAGACCGCGTGGGAGCTCCGAACATCGCCATCAGCGGCTTCGACCCAACCGGCCTGAGTCCCGTGTCTGGTCGTCAGGACTACACGGGACACGTCGGCGATACCCTGTCGATCATCCGCGGACGCCACCAGATTCGCCTTGGCGGGGAGTACCGCCGCGTCCAGTTGTTCGAGATCGGCGCAGGTGCCGGTAACAACTGGGGCGGGCGAGGCAACTTCACCATCAACGGACAGTCAGGACCGTGGGCTACGCTGCTCAATCGCGCCGGTCAGGATACGAACGTCGTCGCACTGGCAGACTTCATGGCCGGCTACGTGTACTCCTCGTCCATCGTCTCCGGTGACGTCGGCCGTGAACTCGGCCAGAATAGTTTCAACCTCTACGCCTCCGATGGCTGGCAGGTCTCGAGGAAACTCAATCTCAGCCTCGGACTCCGCTGGGACTACCTCTCGCCGCTGAGCGATGACAAAAAGGACCTCTCCGTCTTTCGGCCCAATGTACCGGGCGGACTCGCCGTCGTGGGAGATCAGATCGATGGACTGTACTCCGCGTCCAAAGCGATGTTCGCACCGCGCATCGGTGTCGCCTACCAGGTCAACAACGGCCTGGTGATTCGCTCCGGCTTCGGCCTGTTCTGGGACACGCCGTCGGGCAATACCTTCCTCGCCCAGGGATCGCTCTCCAACAACGGAGCGATCGGCGTCAACGCCAACCCTGTGGGCACCCGGCCCGTGTATGTGATCTCGCGCTCCGGCTACATGTTCACTGACGGTCAGCCGATCTTTCCCACCAGCCTGACCGTCGGTGGCAACAACATCTTCGGGCTGTTCTCGGTCGATCCGCACTTCACACCTTCCGATACCATGAACTTCAGCCTGAACGTCGAAAAGACGCTCGGCAGCAATGTGCTGCTGCAGGTTGGGTATGTCGGTTCGCTCGCCAGGCACCTGGCAATGGTTCGTGATATCAATCAGGCGGCGCTGGGAAGCAACTTCGTGAATCGTCCCGTAAACGGCTTCAGTTATCTCCAGCAGAGCCGGCCTTACTTCTCGCAGTTCCCGAACTTCGGCGCCATCGACCAGCTGGAGAGCGGCGCAAACTCGAACTACAACTCACTCCAGACACTCGTACGGATTCGCAGCTGGCATGGCCTGACCTCGCAGTACTCGTACACGTGGTCTCACGCGCTGGAGGAACTGGCCAGCTCATCAACACTGCCACAGGACAGCGCCAATATCCGCGGCGACTACGGCAACGCCAGCAATGATGTGCGGCATCAGTTCAAGGGCTATCTCGTCTACGACGTTCCAGCACCGAAGTGGGGTCCTGCCTGGCTGGTTCGCGGATGGCAGACCAACAGCCTGCTTTATCTGCGCACGGGTCGGCCGGTAACGATCCGCGCCGCCTCCGCCACCAGCGGCACACTCGAAGGAACCGAGCGCGCCAACATTGTCGGCGATCCTTTCGCCGGAGTCGACCACACAATTGTTCCCGGGCAACCGGTACGCTGGTTCAACCCCGCGGCTTTCGTCAACCCGCCTTCGGGCCAGTTCGGAAGCATGCAGAAAAACTCGGTGTATGGACCTGGCTTTGCCACCGTCGATCTCTCCGTCTTTAAGAACATTCCCATTCGCGAGCAGCTGCGGGCCCAGCTCCGCCTCGAAATGTTCAACATCCTGAACCATGTCAACCTCGGTTCACCCAGTACTCGCGTCGGCAGTTCGCTGGGCACCATCGGGTCCACCGTTGGCGGCTCCTCACAGCCAGGTATCGGTCCCGGCGAACCGTTCAACATGCAGGTAGCGCTCAAACTCCTTTTCTAGGGCACACATGAAACTTTGCACCATTGCCATCGTCCTGTCCGCCGCTTCTTCAGCATTCCCGGCGACCACCGATCTTTCCGGCGCCTGGATCGCACGCGTCACCGGATCCACCCTCCGGGATCCGCAGTATTCCCGCGTCCAGCTGCAGTCAAACGGCAGCAGCATTTCCGGCACCTGGAATCACTGGAAGATCGCCGGATCTGTAACAACCGGAGGCATCGACCTGGCGCTGGAGCGACCGAACGGGCAACCCGCAGGCAAGCTCACCGGCAAGCTCGTCGGCTCCGGAGCCCAGCTTCAGATCGACGGCGAAGGCAGCATGGAAGCGCCCGCATTCGGTGGAGGCGGCGGCGGCGGCGAACGGCGAGGTGCCGGTTCCCGAGGTGAAGTACCCATGTCGCGAGTCGCATGGACCCTCGAACGTGCTGCGGTCCGCAGCGGAGGTCCACAGACACACACCTTCGAGCCCAAAGAGTTCTACACCAACTACTCGGCCGCGATCGCTCCCGTTCTTCGCGTCTTCCCAGGGGACAGCATTCGCACCTGGACGGTCGACAGCGGCGGTCTCGACTCAAAGCTGGTTCGCAGATCGGCAGGCGGTAACCCGCAAACCGGACCTTTCTACATCAACGGCACCCTGCCCGGCGACACACTCGTCATTCACCTAAACAAACTTCGCCTGAACCGCAGCACGGCCCGCAGTGGTCAGCGCATTAACGCCCGCGCCATCACTCCCGCATGGCAGGTCTCTGCGAAATACACCGAAGGCTTCAGCAGCGAGTGGACGCTGGATGAATCTGCGGGAGTCGCGCGCCTGGCCAGTCCCAGTGAAGCAATGAAGAACTTCACCGTACCCATCAAACCCATGCTGGGCTGCATCGGCACCGCCCCCGCATCAGGCCAGTCGTTTCGCGCTGTCGACCTCGGGCCGTTCGGCGGCAACATGGACTACAACCGCATGAACGAAGGCGCGACACTGATGCTGCCCGTCTCGCAGCCAGGCGCACTGTTGTTCCTGGGCGACGGTCACGCCGCCATGGGAGACGGTGAACTCACCGGTGGAGCACTTGAGACCTCACTGGATGTCGAGTTCACGGTCGATATTATCCCGGGAACTTCCACCGCCTACCCACGGCTGACCAACGACGAGTACTGGATGTCCATCGGCGTAGCAGGCTCCGTTCCTGACGCCCTGCAAGTCGCCACCGCACAGATGGCCGACTGGATCAAAACCGAATACGGAGTCACAGACACGGAAGTCGCACTGATCCTCGGAACAGTACTGATCTATGACGTGGGCGAGCTGGTAGATCCGCAGATCACAGTCATCGCCCGCGTCCCGCGTCAGGCACTCGCGAAGCTTCGAAAACCGGGAGCCAATTCGGTGACAAATTAAGGATTGATCGTAGCCTCAATCCGCTTCGGATCCAGCTTCCACACGTTGCCCGCGCGGAGGTTTGAAAGCCAAACGCTCCCAAGCCCGGCACGAATGGAGTCGCCGCCATCTCCCTTGAACTGCTGAACCAATTTGTTCGTCACAGGATCGATGCGGGAAATCGGGAACTGGAAGATTGTCACCCAGATCGAACCCTCCCCGGCCGCAATCTCCCCGCCGGCACCGGGCACGCCGACCTCGATCGTGGTCGCCACCTTATTGGTCTTCGCATCCACGCGAGTGACTGAGCCGTCGCCCTGATTCAGCGTCCACACAGCGCCCTCACCAAAGGTGAGGAATCGAGGAGCCTTCCCAACAGGAATGGTCTCCACAACTAAGTTAGTATTCGGATCCACCCGCGTCAGCACGTTGCGCTCGGTACTGCTAACCCAAACCGCACCACCACCGAAGGTCACGCAATAAGAGCCCGGAGCAACAGGAATCTCCGCGACGATCTTGTTGTCTGCCGGATCGATGCGCGCCAGTGTTCCCTTCTTATCCACCATCATCCATATACTTCCCGCGCCGGTCGCGATACCGCCCTCGGTATCGCCAATCGTGATCGGGAACGTAGCCGTCACTTTGTCGGTCTTCAGGTCGACGCGCGAAACGGTGTTATCTCCGCAGTTCGGAACCCACAGACTCCCGAAACCAATCGCCAGCCCCGAACAGGGCTTGCTCCCAACCGGAATCACGGCCAGCACCCTATCCGTCTTTGCGTCCAGTTTGGACACGCTGTCCTTCGGCTTGTTCGAGACATACACCACGCCCTCGCCGAGCGCCAGCCAGTCCGGAGTTCCCGGTACCTCAAATACGGCTTCGGGCTTCAGGTCCGACATTGGCATCTGCACGCCGGGACTCTTCACGCCGGGGCGCTGCGGCCGGGCAGGCTTCGCCTGAGATGGAGCAGCAGCGGTGGGCGCTGGTGTGGGCGTGGCTTGTGGCACTGGCGTTGGTGCCGCCGGCTTATCCTCCGCGCCCCAAACAAAAGACACACTTGCCGCAAGGCACAGTGCGAGAAAAATTCGCATATTGTCACCTAAAAACGAAATGATTGTGGGTTGGTTCGGAGCGGAGAACCAGAATTCCGCGAAGCGCCGTGGCTGGGAGATTTAATAATAACGCAAATTGACGTACAAAGCTTGAGTATGCTACACCAGAGTTGTTACCACGCGGTAGCTGCTGGCCCCCGTCGCTTCCACATTTCCCCGTAGCCATCCTAACTTCAGCCTTACGACCATAGGTGCGTCTTTATGAGCGTATTTACGCGGAGTGTGTTGTCTCTCTCCGTCCCTTTACTCTTTCTGAATCAAGTCTTCGCCGCCGGCCCGCTACCGCCAAACTCGCCGGAGTTTTTCGAAACTCGTGTGCGTCCGATACTCGCGAACAACTGCTACGGTTGCCACACAAATTCGAAGCTCGGCGGTCTTCGCGTCGATTCGCGTGAGGCTCTGCTGCAGGGCGGAACTTCGGGCCCTTCCATCGTTCCCGGAAGCCCGGAGAAGAGTCTGCTGGTCACTGCCGTCGTGCAGTCCAGCGAACTCAAGATGCCCAAAGGCAGCAAGCTAAAGACAGACGATATAGAGGACCTGACGGCATGGGTAAAAGCAGGAGCCGTATGGCCTGCCTCCGCGAAACCCGTTGTCTCCAGCAGCAAGGAATACACCATTACGCCCGAGCAGCGAGCCTTCTGGTCCTATCAGCAGCTGCACCCGACAGCACCTCCCGAAGTGCAGGACGCCGCTTGGGCGAAGTCTCCGATTGACCGTTTCATCCTTGCCCGGCTGGAGAAAGAGCACCTGAAGCCTGTCCGGCCTGCGGATAAGCGAACGCTGCTGCGGCGCGCCACGCTCGACCTGACCGGGCTCTTGCCGACGCCCAAAGAATACCAGGACTTTGAGGCCGATCAGTCTCCTGACGCCTTCGCGAAAATCATCGACCGTCTGCTCGCATCGCCACAGTACGGCGAGCGCTGGGGCACGAGTCTGGCTGGACGTCGCGCGCTATCGGCGAGGACGACTACCGCAGTCTCGACCCAATGCGCCGCGGCTACAATCCGTACCCGAACGCCTACCTGTATCGCGACTGGGTGATCCAGGCATTCAACAACGACATGCCGTTCGATCAGTTCGTGAAGGCGCAGCTTGCCGCCGATCTGCTCGACGAAAAGATCCGCCACAAGATGCTGCCCGCGCTCGGCTTCCTCGGTCAGGGACCGTGGTTCTACGATAACGGCTCGGTCGAAGTCACCCGCGCCGACGAACGGCACGATCGTGTCGATGTGGTCACCCGCGGCTTCCTCGGTCTAACCGTCGCCTGCGCCCGCTGCCACGATCACAAGTACGATCCCATTCCGCAAAAAGACTACTACTCGCTCGCCGGCGTCTTCGCGAACACGGTGTATCACGAGTATCCTCAGGTACCCAAGGCCATCGCCGCCGAGTACGATGCGCAGGAAAAGAAGATCAAGGCCAAAGAGAAGCTGGTCGCTGAGATCACCCAGAATGAGAGCGCCGCTCTCGCTGACGCGCTCACGCTTCAGATCTCGAAGTACATGGTTGCCGCGTGGCACGTCACCGGCGAGCCGAAGGACCCGATCTACAAGGTCGTTGAAGAGGAGAAGCTCGATTACGAACTGCTCGACCGCTTCGTTCGCTTCCTCGCCAAGCCTCCCAAGTTCTACACCTGCTGGAGCCGTGGCAGGCAATGATCAAGCGCGGCGGCACTGCGGCGGAAGCAAAGAAGCTTGCTGGTGAGTTCCAGACTCTTGTCAGCGACATCATGTTCGAGAAGCGCGAGATCAAGGAAGAGAACGAGATCATCGTCGCTAAGTCACTCCCCGGCACAAAGAAGAAAGAACGCGCGAATAAGCCGAACGAGTTCATCACCAATGACGACTTCTGCCCCGGCTGCGGCCTTGAGCTGAAGACTCTTGCCGCTGGACCGGATGAACCTGTGGACGGACATCTTCCAGCGCGACCTTAACGGCGAAGATCCGATGCAGAACTTCCGAAACCTCAAGCCCGGCTTGCTTGTCTTCCGCGGCTGGGGCCTGGAACGCCAGTTGAGTCCGCAGAAGAAGCCTACCTGCATCGAGGCTTCGCAACCGACATCGAGACGACGAAGAAGGCAATGCCGCCCAAGTATCCCTACATTCATGGCGTGATGGATGCGGAGAAGCCCGCCGATCTCCCGGTCGCCTCCGTGGCAATCCGTTCAACCTCGGGACGAGGTCCAGAAGCGTCACTTCCTCGTCGATCCTGTCGGACGGAACACCGACTCCTTCGAGCAGGGCAGCGGACGTATGCAGCTCGCCGAAGCGATCATCAGGCAGCCTCATGGCGATGCGCGTCTACGTCAACCGGGTCTGGAAGAACCACTTCGGAACCGGCATCGTAGATACGCCCAGCAACTTCGGCTTCGCGGGCGAGCGCCCCACCAACCCCGAACTGCTGGACTATCTGGCGCAGTACTTCGTGGACAACGGCATGTCGACCAAAAAGCTGCACGCGCGAGATCATGCTGAGCTCCGTCTATCAGCTCAGCGCCGACAATCGACGAAGCCAACTACGCGAAGGATTCCGCCAATCGGCTCTACTGGCGCGCCAACCGCCACCGGATGGATGCCGAGCAGATCCGCGATTCCATGCTGGCGTCTCCGGCAACCTCGACACGAAGATCGTACGGTCCGTCCGCGGACCTTGAGCCGTCGTACAAGCGGCGCACCGTCTACGGCAAAGTCAGCCGCTACAATCTGGACGAATATCTGCAGCTCTGTTCGACTTCCCCAGCCCGATGATCTCCGCCGAGAAGCGCTTCGCGACGAACGTTCCGGCTACAGCGACTCTTCTTCATGAATAGCGATTTCGTGCAGCAGCAGGCCGAGCTTCTGGCAGGGAAGCTCACGACCGAGCCGGACAGCACAGCGAAGATTCAGAAGCTGTACTCGCTGCTGTACGGCCGTCAGGCAAATGCCGAGGAGGTTCAGACAGGCCTCGAGTTCCTGAAGGAGGAACCGATGCGCGCCTATGAGGAGCGTAAGGCTGCTGAAAAGGAAAAGAAAGAGAAGGCCAAAAAGGACAAGCCCACAAGCGACAAAGAAGCAAAAGAAGTAGAAGACACGCCCGAGCCGGCAGCTTCGGAGCCCGTGGCGACAGAAGCAGGCGGGGGCCAGGCGCCGATGAGCATGGGCATGATGGCCGGCATGATGGGACCTGCCGAGGGCCGTCGCGGAGCCCCGGGCAAAGACGCAAAGCCGACCCTGCCAGTCACGATATGGGGACGGTACGTGAAGATTCTGATGAGCTCGCCCGAGTTCCAGTTCGTGAATTAACGGAGTAATTATGAGTTCTCACAAGGGATCACAACCGCTTACCCGCCGCGACGCTCTCTGCCGCATGGGCGGCGGCTTCGGCATGATGGCGTTCGCCAACATGGTGAGCCAGTCGCTGGCGAGCGCAGGCGTCAGCCGATGACGGAGCGCCCCGCAAACTCGATTTCCAGCCGAAAGCGAAGCGAGTCATTTTCCTGTTCATGAATGGCGGACTGTCGCAGGTGGATAGCTTCGACCCTAAGCCGGCGCTGGACAAGTATCCACGGCCAACCGCTTCCCGGCGGCATCGTCGCAACCGAGCGAAAAACCGGCGCACTGATGCGCTCGCCCTTCACCTTCAAGAAGTACGGCCAGAGCGGAATGGATGTCAGCGAGCTCTTCCCCCATGTGGGCGAGTGCGCGGACGACATCTGCTTCATCCGTTCCGATGTACACCGATATCCCGAATCATGAGCCCTCGATGCTCATGATGAACACCGGCTTCAGCCAGGCGGGACGTCCGTGCCTCGGAGCATGGCTGACGTACGGTCTCGGTACGGAGAACAAGAACCTCCCGGGATTCGTCGTTCTCTGCCCCGACATGCCGACCACGGTTGGACCGCCGCTGTGGGATTCGTCCTTCCTGCCCGCGATCCATCAGGGGACCTACATCTCCGACAAGGTAATCGAGAAGCAGACGGACGAGAAGCTGATCGATAAGAAATTCGATCCCCAGAAGCTGATCTCCTTCATCCACAACGACAAGTTCACCCTGACGGAGCAGCGGCGTGAGCTGGATCTGCTGGCAAAGCTCAACACCTTCAGCAACCAGCGCGACCCCAACATGGAGGCAACCATCCAGTCGATGGAGACCGCCTACCGCATGCAAACGGAAGCGCCGGAAGTGTTCGACATCCGCAAGGAGAGCGCGGCCACGCTGAAGATGTACGGACAGGGGAGCACCGCCCGTGGGTGCCTGATGGCCGTCCGCCTCGTAGAAAAGCGGCGTCCGCATGGTGCAGGTCTACTACGCCAAGGGCGATCCCTGGGACGCGCACGCTGACATCCAGGCCCACCGCAAGAACGCGAAGGATTCCGATCAGCCCTTCGCCGCGGTGATCAAGGACCTGAAAGCACGAGGACTATTCAAAGACACGCTCGTGGTCTGCGGCTCCGAGTTCGGCCGTACGCCGGTGATGGAAGTCGGCGGCGGCAGCGCGGACGGACGAGTCCAGAACGGTCGCGACCACAATCCTTTCGGCTTCACCATGTGGCTTGCCGGCGGAGGCGTGAAGGGCGGCACGATCTACGGCGCGACCGACGATTTCGGCTTCAAGGCCGTCGAAAAGCCCGTTCACGTCCATGACCTGCACGCCACGATTCTGTACCTGATGGGCATCGACCACACCAAGCTTACCTATCGCTACAGTGGGCGCGATTTCCGGCTGACGGATGTCGCGGGCAAGGTGGTTCACGACATCATCGCCTAGAAGCTGTCTCCGCTAACAGCGGCTTCCGTAGCAGGGTCGGCAATCTGTTAAGCTATCGGCGTACCTCCAGGTGCGAGGGCGTCGATGCGTTATCGATTACTGATCCTGCTGGCTATGTTGCCGGCTATGGCAGTTGCTGGTGATTTGACTGTAACCTTGCAAACAGGTGATGGTCTGTCGGCAGCGACCGAAGCCGTCCTCAGGCGCGAAGTGGAGTCCCTCCTTTCGCCGAGCCTGATTCGTGTCTCCTGGAGTTCCCCTACCGTCACACCCCCGCAAGCCGAGCGCATCGCGGTCATTCGTTTCAAAGGTTCCTGCAGCGCTGCACCAGTGTTCGGAAGCACAAGGATTACTGAACCTGAGTCCCTCGGGAAGACTTACGTCACAGACGGCGTGGTGCTCCCGATCGCCGAGGTTCGGTGTGACTCGGTTCGCCGATTCATCGCGGCCGAACTGGGCCGCACGCGCTCCGAAGACCGCGACGAGTTACTTGGCAAAGCGCTCGGTCGTGTAATCAGCCACGAGCTTTATCACATCCTGCTCCGCACCACCGCACACGGCCGCGATGGAGTCGCAAAGCCGGCTCAAACCAGTTCCGAGCTCATCCGCGAGCGCGTGACCTTTGCGCGCACGGACGAGAAGCTTCTGGCCTCCTCTGCAGTCGAAGAGCCCCCGGAAATGCCCGGCTTCGACTCGGGCCGCTGATCAGTCGCATATCAAATTTCTATAAGGCATTTCATTGTTTGGCTGCACAGCCGATGCGATAATTGCTTTGTCGCTCAAGGATCCGTGGCCCGTTAAGCGGGCTTTCCTACTGTGTCTCCCCTGACGTGAGACTGGCATACTGTAATGCCGCGCCTCGCATAGCGCCAACCACACGCCCCGCTGCCTGCTAAACCGGATCTCCTGGGCCCGTAAAAATTTTCAGGGGAGTTCAGATGAAGAGTTTGCTAAGTACGTTTGTGGCTCTTGCGCTCAGTGCTGTCATCTTGCACGCGCAGTCCACAACGTCGTTGCGCGGTGAAGTAACAGACAGTGGTGGCGCTCTGGTGCCGGGAGCTGTCGTCTCCATCCTTAACGGAGAGACATCGTTCACGCGCCAGACCGTTTCCGATTCCACAGGGCAGTATCAGTTCTCGCAGATTCCGCCCGGAACGTACAGCATTAAGGTCGAACAAAAAGGCTTCCGCATCGCGACCAAAAACAATGTCGTTCTGCAGGTGAATACGCCCGCCACCGTCAACGTGGCGATGGAACTGGGGGATGTCTCAGAAACAGTCAATGTCATGGCGGATGCTCCGGCTCTCAACACCGTCGATGCCTCCGTCGGTAATGCGTTTAGTCAGACGCAGGTTCGCCAGTTGCCGCTGCTGACTCGCAACGTTGTTGAACTGCTGAGTCTTCAGCCCGGCGTGACGCAGTCCGGTGAAGTTCTTGGCGCCAAGCGCGACCAGAACAACATCATGCTGGATGGCGTGGACGCAAACGACAATCAGACGTCGGGCATCGCCAACGTCAGTGGGTCAAACCCAACGAATGGATCTAACGCTAACGGCGTCCCCGGCACGACAGGTTTCAACGCCGCGCTTCCGGTGCCTCTGGATTCGGTGGAGCAGTTCCGCGTGACGGTCAGCGGTGCAAGGCGCGAACCAGGGCCGGTCCTCCGGCGGTCAGGTCACGCTGATCACCAAGAGCGGCAGCAACAACTTCCACGGCTCGCTGTACGAGTACAACCGCAACACGGCGACTGCCGCGAATGACTGGTTCAGTAACCGCGCCGGCATCGCGCGTCAGCCGCTGGTCCGCAACCAGTTCGGCGCATCGCTCGGCGGCCGCATCATCAAAGACAAGCTGTTCTTCTTCGCCAACTGGGAGAATCGAATCGACGCCAGCGGTGCGGCCGTGACGCGCACGGTACCCAGCGACACGCTGCGTCAGGGCATCCTCAGCTTCCGCACCAGTGACGGCAAGGTGATGCAGCTCTCGCCCTCCGAGGTACGAACTGTCGACCCGCTGGGTCTCGGCGCCAGCGCGGACATTCTCTCGCTGATGCAGAAGTACCCCGTAGGCAACGATCCGCTGGCCGGCGCTGACAAAGGTCTCAATTTCAGCGGCTTCCGATTCAACGCTCCGTTCCAGGAAAATGACAAGGCGTACGTCGCCAAGATCGATTACGTCCTGAGTGCGAACCAGACGCTGTCGGTTCGCGGGACACTTGCCGACAACGCGCAGGATGCTGTCGTCGCACAGTTCCCGGGACAGGCGCCCGCTGCTCGGGTGCTCAACAACAGCCGCGGTATCTCGGCTGCTTACAACACAGTGATCAAGAGCAACCTCGTCAACGCGTTCACCTTCGGGCTCACCCGCATCGGCCTGAATCAGGCGGGTTCGGTTGGCTATACCTACGCGTTTGACACCATCAGCACACTCAATAACTACTCGGCAAACACTCGCGGATTTGTTCGTATCGCTCCGACCTACAACTTCCTTGACGACCTCAGCTGGGTCAAGGGCCGCCACAGCGTGACGACGGGTGTCAACTTCCGTATGGTTCGAAATGCCAAGTCGTCGTACACCAACTCGTTTCCGGCTTTTAGCTACAGCCGCAATACACTGCTCGGCCTCGGCGGCGACGTGACTCCGAGCCTCACTGCCTACGCTGCGCAGAAAGCGGGCGTGAATGGCCTGACCCTGACGGACGCGACGAACGCGATCCGCGGATTCGGCGATCTGCTGGGTCTGGTGAATCAGTACGGTGTTACTTACAACTTCGGTCGGCGACGGTTCTGCGATTCCGATCGGCGCGCCGGTCGCGAGGGACTTCGCGAGCAACGATTATGAGTTCTACGTGCAGGATTCGTTCCGTATCCGCCGCGATCTTACGCTGACCTACGGTCTGCGGTACAGCCTCTTCGGTGTGCCGTGGGGAGCAGAACGGCGTCGAGCTGAAGAGTACCGTCGGCATCGACCAGTACTTCGCGGAGCGTGTAGGCGCGAGCCTCACCGGCACCCCCGGTTATGCGATGCCAAACGCGAAGCTGACCTATGCCCTGCGGTGCGGCGAACAGCGCCCCCGGCTGGTACGGACTCGACAAGAACAACTTCGGGCCGCGCTTCTCGATTGCGTACAGCCCGGAAGATGGCCTCGGCGCGAAGATGATGGGCAAAGGGAGCGTGTTTCGCGCGGGCTTTGCGACCATGTATGACCACTATGGCAGCGACATGATCACGAACCTCGATTCGACGGGTTCGCCGGGTCTGGCCACTTCTGTTTCGCAGCCGGTGAATACTGACTTCTCTTCCGCAACTCGCTATATCGGTGGGGCCCTGCCGGCGCTGCCGAGCGTTGCTTCCGGCAGCTTCCCGTTCACCCCGGCCACCATCGTTGGCGGATTCGGATCTTACGTTTCTGTTTCGCCAAATCTAGTGGCTCCGTACTCGTACGTGATGAACGCCAGCTACAGCCGCGAGATTCCAGGCAAGAACACCATCGAGATTGGTTACATCGGACGCCTTGGACACAAGCAGCTGTTGCAGCAGGATACGTTCCAGCCACTGACGCAGTTCAAAGATCCGCAGTCCGGTCAGACCTGGGCGCAGGCGGCTACCGTTCTTCGGCAGCTGTCTGATTCCGGTGTGACGCCGGCGCAGATAAAAGCAAATCCTGCAATGGTCGCAACGGTTCCCTTTATCGAGAACATGTTCCCTGCCCTTGCGAACCTCTACATCCCCGGGAGCGCTACTGCGAACTACTTCGACATGGTTTACCGCCAGAACGCGGGCAGCCAGCTGGATGCGCTAAATCAGGTCGACCGCGGCCCTTCGAAACAGTTCCCGAACTGCATTGTTCGCACCGGTTGTAACACCTTTTTCCCGCTGCAAAACGCGGGAAACCGTACGTGGGTGAATGCGGGCAGCTCGTCGTTCCATGGACTGCTGGTGACCCTTCGCCGCCGTTATTCGAATGGTCTGTCGTATGACTTCAACTACACCTGGTCGCACTCCATCGATACCTCGTCGTCCCCCGAGGGCGGCGCTGGCGCCGGCGGTGCGGTGATTCAGGATTCCTTCAATCCTGCCGCGTTCCGCGGACCTTCGGACTTCGACGCTCGCCATCAGATCAACTCGAACGTGCTTTACGAGCTTCCCTTCGGTACGAACAAACTGATCCTGAGCGGCGCTTCCAAGTTCGTCAATCAGATCGTGGGAGGCTGGCAGGTTTCGATGCTGGCACGGTATCGCTCGGGTCTCCCGACCACCATCTCCTACGGTGGTCTGTATCCGACGAATTACCTGACGAGTGCGATCGCTATCGTGAAGCCAGGCTCGACCGTTCCAGCGACGGGCGTCAACTTCGACCAGAATGGCGCGCCGAGCATCTTCCGCTCGACCACCGCGTCATCGAACTTCATCGAGCAGTATCCTGGCGGAACCGGTACCCGCGGAATCGTCCGGCTGGCTCCGTTCAGGAACTTCGATATCGCGCTTGCGAAGGCGTTCCCGCTGCCCTTTGAAGGACACCGCATTCAGTTCCGTGCGGAAGCCTTCAACGCCTTCAATAACGTGAACTTCTACAACCCGAATCTGAGCCTTGCCAGCACGACGGTGTTTGGCGAGTTCCAGAATGCCTCCCCCGCTCGGGTGATGCAGTTCGCGCTTCGTTACGAATTCTAAAAACCGAGTTCCAAATATCAATGATCAGAGCTACATTCGGGCGAGCCTTCGGGCTCGCCCTTTTCTTTGTTGCTGCAGCCGCCGCGGAGAACGTTGAGACCGGCGTGCTTCCGAAGACGTGGGCCACTGGCGGTCCGAACTGCGTCAGTTGCCGGCGTGGGAGAATCATCAGTACAACCCGTCGTTTCTGATTCTTCGCCAGTCCGGCTGCACGCATTATGAGAAGCCGTTCATCTACCTGATTCTGGGCAGCAGGAAGGCTTTGCTGGTCGACACCGGCGCGGGCGAGAGCGATGCCGCTGTGGTGGTCAAGAAGATTCTTCGATCCCATGAAGGGCTGGAGCTTGTGGTCGCGCACTCTCACGGGCACGGCGATCACACGGCCGGCGATAAAGGCTTCGACTGGGCGACTCTGGTACCGGCGACCCCGGAAGCTGAGCAGAAGGCGTTTGGGATTACGAACTGGCCGGAGTCACCGGGCAGCATCGACCTCGGTGATCGTGTGGTGGATGTGCTCGCGATTCCCGGGCATCAGGTGGCGCACCTTGCCTACTACGATCGGCGGACTGGCATCCTGCTGACGGGCGACTCGCTGTATCCGGGCCGCGTGTATGTTGCGGATTACCCGGCGTTGCTCGAGAGCATGCGGCGGCTGGTCCGATTTACTGCGGACAAGCCGGTGACGCACATCCTCGGGTGTCATATTGAGCAGGCTGCGACGCCGTATGTGGACTATCCGGTGGGAACACGGTATCAACCCGACGAGCATGAGCTCGCCCTCGGGAGAGCTCACTTGCTTGAGCTGGTGGATGGGTTGGAGAAGATGAACGGGAAGCCGGTGAAGGTGCTGTTCCGCGACTTTACGATATTCCCGAAGCCGCCTCGATAGCGTACTCGGGCTCGCGGCTGCAGCCGGCTGCGTCTTCCAGCAGATCGATTGTCCGAAGCGTCTCGTCTTCGGTTCGGGACTGTCTGAGATCAACGTCGCTAACGATGCGGGCCGGCTCTTCCGGAGACGCCTTTCCGAGCACGATGACGCGGCTGGCGAGTTCGACCGCTTCGCGCATGTTGTGTGTGACGAACAGGATGGTGGTTCCGGTATCTCGCCACAGGTCGCGGACCAGCCGCTGCATGTCTTTGCGAGTGCCTGGATCGAGCGCGCTGAAGGCTTCGTCCATCAGCAGAATTCGCGGCCGCGTCATCAGCGCCTGGGCGATGGCGACACGCTGCTGCATGCCGCCCGATAGCTGATCGGGATACTTGCCGGCATCGGATTCGCGAAGGCCCATGCGCCGGATGTAATCGACATGGCCTCGTCCCGAAATTCGCGGCGGCGTGCGGAAGAAGCGAGGCGTCAAACGCGTGACGAGGTTGAACTCGCTGACTTCAGGACCGAAGGTGATGTTGTCGAGGACGGTGCGATCCGGGAACAGCGAGTACTTCTGCGGCACGTAGCCGCGAGTGCGATCGGGCCGGCTGATGCTCCACGCCATCGATCAGGATGCGGCCTTCGGTGGCCTGCTCCGAGCCGAGAACCAGGCGAAGCAGCGTCGATTTGCCGCAGCCTGTCTGCCCGAGGACGCAGACGAACTCGCCTTCTTCGATGGTGGTGCTGATATTCGCCAGGACCGGTCGCGGCAGGCCGTCCGTAAGCAACGAGACGATTCTGAATGTCGATGAGGACATCGTTAGCCTCGTGGAACCAGGGATGCAGCTTTCGGTTCATCACTCGCATGCCGTAAGTCGACGAGGAAGAGCAGCAGCGCGACCCACAGTACATACGGAATGATGACGTCCATCCCCATGTGGCGGCGGAGCAGCGCGATGCGATATGCCAGGCCATCGGTAGAGGCGATCATCTCGCCGGCGAACAGGAACAGCATCACGGCTTTCAGATTGAGCCGAATGCTGTTCAGCACGCGCGGCAGAATTTGTTTGAGTACGACGCGATAGGCGACGTCGAAATCGCCGTGCGCCGAGTGTGAACGCTTTGACCATCTGTTCATTCGGGACGCCGTGGGTGAGATTGAAGGTGTCGAGAATGATCGTCGGCGCGACGCCGATCACGATCAGCATGATCTTCGAGAGTTCGTCGATGCCGAACGCGATGAACAGAATCGGCAGCAGCGAGAGCGCGACGATCTTGTCGAAGAACAGCATGAAGCGGAGAAAGAATGCGCCGACATACGGGAACAGGCCCATGTGCAAGTCCAAGCAGGACGGCCGGAATCAGCAGCGCCATGCTGATGACGAATCGGCGCAACGGTGGCGTTCGTGTCCTTCCAGAGCATGCTGCTGGTCAGACTTCTGTGCCAGGGACGCGTTTTCGGGCGGTGCTTCGTCCTCTTCCGCAGGCTTCATCACGGCGTCGGTCATACCCTGCACCATCTGCGTGAGGTGGGCATGACGCGATCTTCCGGATTCTCGCGATGCCGCGCTCTGCGCGCATACGAAGTAGAGCGCCGAAGCCGGCGACGAAGAGAGTCCACGACAGAATCCAGGTGGAGGTACGGTCTGGTTTTCGCGTGAATGAGAGAGAAGCTTGCCAGTCATCCTACAGCTTTCCCTGCGCTGCCAAGTTGCATGTAGGAGGTATCGAATTTGAGCCGTACGCGATCGGCCTTGCCTTGCACTGTGCCGTCGGGATATCGATGGCCACGTCATCGACGGAGCTGGTTTTCGCACCGAGCAGTCCGTGCTCAAAGCAGAACTGCCGGACCAGCGCCATCTTCTGCTTCAGCTCCGGAGACTTGCCGAACTGCGCGGCGGACTGCGGCGTGTAGAACATCTTCGTGGTGCTGAGCTGTTCTTTGTAAGAGGCGAGGTGTCGGCCGAACCTTCCGCGATCGCCGCGAGAACTTTGTCTGCGGCAGGGCCTTGCGCTGACATCAGGCCGAGCATCTCGTACCACGCGCCGGCCAGGGCTTTGGCAAACTTTTGCCGGCCGTCGGGCGTTTGCAGGATCTCGGTACGGACCACCGTCAGGTCGAGGATCTCGCCCGGAATCTGGAGGAGTTGAAGAGTGACGACGACGCCCTTCTGCTTCAGAATCTGTGAGACCATCGGCTTCCAGGTAACTACCGCGGAAGACTGGTATCGCCGATGAAAGGCCGAGGCGATATCGGAATCCGACGTGTTGACCAGCCGGACCTTCTTGAGCTGATCCTTCAGGCCGTTCATCGTCATGGCGCGGTCGAACAGGTACTCGGAGACGGTCTTCTGCACCAGCAGCAGTTTCTTCCCGGGCAGGTCTTTCAGCTGGAGATTGTTGCGAACCAGCACCGCATCATTGCCGTTCGAGTAGTCGCCGATCAGGACGACCGTTGTCGGGACGCCGGAGGCCGCCGGCATATCGAGCGCTTCCATGTTGGTCATGGTGCAGGCGTCGATATTCTTCGCGACGAAGGCATCCAGCGAGGGCGCGTAGTCGAAGCGCTGAACCTTGATGGTGATGCCGTACTTATCGGCCCATTTCGCAGGATGCCGGACTTATCCATGTAGTGATACGGAGTCCAGCCGGCGTAGATGGACCAGCCCACAGTGAACGTGGGCTTCTGTGCGAAGCAGGTTAGAGTAAGTACAAAACTTAAAAGAAGAGACCGAATCATTGTCGTCCGCGTAGCGAAGTAGTCAGCGGCTACACGGCCGGCACGATCTATTTAGAGCGTATCATGTGGCGGACTGGGCCACTTCCCAAAAGTTTTTATAAGTCTGATTTGTTACTTCAATGACGCAAGGTATGCTCGCCATCCGCCGAAGCTGGTGATCTCCGTGGCACCAGGGATGGCGAAGGGTTCACAGATAAACGATTTCACCGTCTCGCCTGAGTCGAGAACGGCGCTGCCGATTCCGAGCGGCGCGGGAACGGCGGCGACGAAGCTGCCGAACTTGTCCTCGGGAACCGACCATACTTCGGCTTCAATACCGGGCCCTTTGAAGCTGTCATCGCGAATCACGCCCGGCTTAAGAGGCTTTGTTCCGGTTAGGGCATACAGACGATAGTTTGCGGCTGTGCGGCAGCGCTTGACCATTCGGGCTCCGCGCTCCGTTAGCTGCCAGTTCAGGGGCTGACCTTCGAGATGCGCTCCGAGGACGGCGACATCGATGCAGCCCGGCCGGCCGGCGGCCTTGATGCTGTTTAGCCCCGTGAATGTGTCGGCCACCCGGAGCAGAGCTTCGTCGGTAAACGCGGGGCCGATGAACTGGACCCCGAACGGGAGGCCGTTGCTGCGGAACCCGGCTGGTGCCGCTACGGCAGCCAGGTCCATGAGATTGACGAAGTTGGTGTAGTAGCCGAGATTGGCGTTCAGGCCGATGGGGTCCGAAGCAATCTGCTCATGGGTGTAAATGGTGCCGGTTGTCGGCAGGAACAGAACGTCCATGGCGGCCCACTGCCTCGCGGCCTCTGCGATCAGTTCCTGAAGGCGGTACGTTCCTCGGAAGGCATCGACGGCGGTGTACTTCGCGCCGCCGCTGATGATCGTTCGGACGACCGGGTTCATGTCGTCGGCATGAGTCGAGAGGAAGGCCTGGATCGCGGCTAAGCGCTCGGCTACCCACGGTCCGGAGTACAGAAGCTCGCGCGGAGTCCCGGAACAGGCTGTAGTCGATCTCGACCTTCGTGTGACCGAGGCTTTCCAGTTTGTGGATGGCGGTTCGATAGAGGTGCTCGGCTTCTTTGTCGCCGAAGAACTGGAGGTCCGTGTCGGACGGCACTCCGAATCGGAAACCGCCCTCGAGCCAGGGTGCGGCTCCCTGCCCTGCTGCGCGGGGTTCGCGGAGCGGGCGTCTTTGGGATCATGCCCGCGGGCGCCCTGCCAGACTTTTAGGGCACGTTCCGCAGTCGCGGGCGAAGATGGAAACGCAGTCGAGCGTGCGGCAGGCGGGGACTACGCCTGCGGTGCTGATGAGGCCGCGCGTGGGTTTCAGGCCGATGAGGTTGTTGAATGCGGCCGGGACGCGGCCGGAACCCGCGGTGTCGGTGCCCAGCGAGAAGTCGACCAGCTGCTTTGCTACGGCGACGGCGGATCCGGAGCTCGAGCCGCCGGAAATGTAGCGCTCGTCGAAGACACTGGAGCAGGCTCCATAGGGTGAGCGGGTGCCGACGAGTCCGGTGGCGAACTGGTCCATGTTGGTCTTGCCGATGAGGATCGCGCCGGCTCGCTGTAGCCGCTCGACGACGGTGCGCTCGACTGCGGGCGTGTAGGCGAAGGCGGGACAGGCGGCCGTGGTCGGCATGCCGGCGACGTCGATGTTGTCCTTGACGGCGAAGGTGCATGCCGCGGCAGGGGTGCCGGTTGCGGGGGGCTGCTCGTGCATGAGCTTGTCGAGCGGACTGTGAGATCCAGATTGGGTTCGTGCGGTTCATGTCTGCTGCCTCCGAGGCGATCAGAATCGCTAGGCGCTGACCGGCGTGACCACGCATGACTACCTGCGCGTGCAGTGGACCTGCTCGATGATTCCGGCGCTCGGTGCGGTGACGGCGATCTCCATCTTCATGGCTTCGAGAACCAGCAGGCGCTGTCCGGCGTTCGACGCGCTGACCTGGCTCGACGGCGACCTTCCAGACGCTGGCGGTTACGGGCGAGTGCACGGGCTGACAGCCTTCGGGCACGGCATCTTGTTCTTCGGTGATCGGCTCGGCTCCGGTGCTTCGACGTACGTCGGCCTGGCCATCGGCTGCCCAGCGCTCGCGTTCCTCTTCGAAGGCGGCCTGCTGCATCTGTTTGAAGCGCGCGGCCTCGGCCTGGATGGCTGCGAGGAACTGGTGATAGTCGCGGATGCGGAACTTCTGCTCCTCGATGCGGAGTCCGACGCGACCGCGCGGGAAGGCATCGCGCATCTCCAGCAACTCCGATGGCGCTGACGGGGTAGAAGCGGATCTGATCGAAGAAGCGCAGCAGCCACGGAGTCCCTGGCTGGAACTCAGGTGTGGTGCGGAAGGTGTTCCACATCTGCACGGTGCGGCCGACGAACTGATAGCCGCCGGGACCTTCCATGCCGTAGACGCACAGATAGGCGCCGCCGATGCCGACCGCATTTTCTGGCGTCCAGGTGCGCGCTGGGTTGTACTTGGTGGTGACGAGCCGGTGGCGCGGATCGAGCGGCGTGGCGACGGGCGCACCGAGGTAAACGTCGCCGAGACCGAGCACGAGATAGGTGGCATCGAAGACGATGCGATGGACGTCGTCGATCGAGACGAGCCCGTTGATGCGCCGGATGAACTCGATGTTGCTGGGGCACCACGGTGCGTCCGGGCGGACACTCTGCATGTACTTCTGGATCGCGAGTTGGGTTGCGGGATCGTCCCACGAGAGCGGCAGGTGGACGATGCGCGACGGGCACGGTCATCGTCATCCAGTCGATGGAATGCGCTCCTCGCAATGCTCGAAGGCGCGTCGAGAAGATCTTCGCGGTCGAGCGCGACGATCGATAGTGGACGTGCAGCGAGCGGAATCCGGGCGTGATGTCGATGATGCCGGGAAGCTGCAGCGCTTCGAGCTGCTGCTCCAGAGCGTGGACGCGGAAGCGCAGGTTGAGATCGAGGACGTTGTGCGCCGTATTCGACCAGCAGGTACCGATCGCCATCGGCGCGGCAGACGATGCCGGGACTGCTTGTGAGCACTGGCGTCTTCGCGCGAAGGAACGGCCGAAAGCTGCGGAGGCGGTCCGGCTAACGTGTCTACGTATGCTGTCAAGTGTGGCGTCGAGCGTACGGGCCTGGTTGTACGAGACGGGACGGAAGCGGATGGTGTCGCCGGGCTTGAGCTGACCCATTTTCCAGAGCTCGGCGTGAATGATGGTGGCGGGGCAGACGAAGCCGCCGAGGCTGGGGCCGTCGGGGCCGAGGATGACGGGCATGTCGCCGGTGAAGTCGATGGTGCCGATGGCGTAGGCGTTGTCGTGAATGTTGGAAGGATGCAGGCCGGCTTCGCCGCCATCCTTGCGCGCCCATTGCGGCTTGGGACCGATGAGGCGAACGCCGGTGCGGTCGGAGTTGTAGTGGACTTTCCAAGCCGTGGAGAAGAACATCTCGATGTCTTCGCTGGTGAAGAAGTCTGGCGCTCCGTGAGGGCCGTAGAGGACGCCGATCTGCCATTCCTGTCCGTACTCGCGGAGCGTTTCAGGTCCTGCAGCCCCGGTTCGCCGGTGCTCTCTCCGAAGTAGAGGACGTCGCCGGCTCGCAGGACGCGTCCGGACTGGCCGCCGAATCCGCCGAGGATAAAGGTGCTGCGGCTGCCAAGGTATTCCGGTGCTTCGATGCCACCGCGGACGGCGAGATAGGCTCGGGCGCCGGGTCCGCGCACGCTGGTTATGCGCAGGACTGAGTTTGCGGGCACGCGGACAGCGGTCCACAGCGGGACGGCGACGCCGTTGAGCTCACTTTGGAAGTCTGCGCCGGCTAGAGCGATCCACGGTGTCGCTTTGCGAAGCGGAGCGTGGGTCCGGTAAGAGTGATCTCGAGACCTGGTAGCGTCTGCTGCGTTGCCGACGAGGCGGTTTGCCAGTCGGAACGCTAAGAATCCATGGGGCCTGACGGCGGCACGCCGACGTGCCAGAAGCCGAGGCGGCCTGGGATAGTCCTGTACGGTGGTCTGGGTTCCCGATTCGAGAACGTCGATGGCGCTGCGATTATAGGTGAAGGAGCCGAGGAACTTTGTGGTGATGCCGCCGGCTGCGAACTCCGGGTTGTCGGCAGACCTGCGCGAAGGTATTCGAGGTTGGTCTCGATGCCGGCGAGTTCGCGTTCGGTCGAGAGCTCCTGCAGTTTGGCGAGGGCAGCGGGACGGTCTGCGCCGTGCACGATGATCTTGGCCATCATCGGGTCGTAGTAGGGCGTGATCTCGTCGCCTGACTCGAACCCAGGTTTCTACGCGGGCTTCTTTGGGCCAGGTGACTTGCGAGAGTCTGTCCGGAGACGGGCTGAAAGTCTTTGCGGGATCTTCGGCGTAGATGCGGACCTGGATGGAGTGCGCCCGTTGGCTTTGGGGGCGTCAGGTCGAAAGCGTCGCCGGCGGCCTGACGAACCATCCACTCGACGAGGTCGATGCCGGTGACTTCTTCGGTGACGCCGTGCTCGACTTGCAGGCGCGTGTTGACTTCGAGGAAGATAGAAATCTGCGGTGTCGTTGTCGTAGATGAACTCGACCGTGCCGGCCGAACGGTAGCTTGACGCCTCCGCCGAGGCGAATGGCGGCGTCGAGCAGTTGTGCTCTGGTTTCGTCGGTCAGTCCGGGCGCGGGGGTTTCTTCGATGACCTTCTGATTGCGGCGCTGCGCGGAGCAGTCGCGCTCGCCGAGAGCGATGACGTTGCCTTTGCCGTCGCCGAAGATCTGGACTTCGATGTGGCGTGCTGCTGCTACGAACCGCTCGAGGAAGATGCCGCTGTCCCCGAAGTTCGCGCTGCTGAGGCGCTGTACTGCGGCGAACGCTGTCGTGCAGCTCTTCGGGTGAGTGGCAGACGCGCATGCCAATGCCACCACCACCGGCTGTGCTCTTGAGCATCACCGGGTAGCCGATGCCGGCCGCGGCTTTGATGGCGTCGTCTTCGCGATTTGAGAAGACCGGTGCCGGGCAGCATCGGTACTCCGCTTCCGGCCGCGATTTCGCGGGCGCGTGTGCTTGAGGCCGAAGGCGATGCATCTGCTCCGAGGTCGGGCCGATGAAGGCGATGCCGGCTTGTTCGCAGGCTTCGGCGAACTCCGGGTTTTCGCTGAGGAAGCCGTAGCCTGGGTGGATGGCTTCCGCTGCGGTTTTGCGTGCGGCTTCGAGCAGATGCGTCGATGGACAGATAGCTTTGCGCGGGCTGGGGCGGGCCGATGAGTACGGCTTCGTCTGCGGTCTCTACGTGCAGCGAGTGACGGTCGGCCTCCGAGTAGACGGCCACGGATGCGACGCCCATCCTTCGGAGCGTGCGGATGATGCGGCAGGCTATGGCTCCGCGATTGGCGATGAGAACCTTACGGAACATCTGCGCCCCAGATGAGTACCTGAACGGGGGTGGGATTGTACGCGTTGCAGGGATTGTTGAGTTGCGGGCAGTTGCTGATTAGCGCGAGGACGTCCATTTCGGCGCGCATCTCGACGTACTTGCCGGGCTCGCAGATGCCGTCTTCGAATGTGAGTTTGCCTTCGGGCGTGACGGGCACGTTCATGAAGAAGTTGATGTTGCTGGTGATGTCGCGCTTCGTCATGCCGTGATCCCAGTAGGTGATTGCCTTGAGGAAGCTGCTGCGACAGGCGTGCATGGATCGCTTCTCGATCGCGTAGCGGACCATGTTGCTTTCATTCGCGCATGCTCCGCCGAGGGTGTCGTGCCGGCCGCAGGTGTCGGCCGTGATGGTCAGCAGTACGTTGCCTTCGGTGGAGATGAGCTTTGTGCCCGCTGTGAGATAGAGGTTCTGCTGTTGCTGAATGGTGTCCTGCGCGCTGTAGCGATCGGCGTAGTCGCGTGCGTTATAGAAGAGCGTGTCGACGGCTTGGTTTCCGTGCAGATCGACGATGCGGAAGTGCTCACCCTTTTTGATTTCGTGGATCCATGCTTCGCCCGCAGGGATGATCTCGCTGTATGATGCGCGGTTCGGATCGAGGCGGCTTTCGGTGAGTTGCATCATTACAGGAAGTACCTTTCTGTCAGCGTGAAGCCTCGGCCGTTTTCGGCGCGGGAGAGGCGGCACGGATCGTCGGCCGGCGCGGGTCCTACCTGACGGATGGACAGGTGTACACGCTTCGGGTCGTATCCCCGATTGGGATCCAGAGGGTGCTGACAGGTGTTGAGTATCGTAAGCACATTCATCTCAGACCGCAGCTCGACGTGATCGCCTGCCTTTGAGTTTGCGGTCGCGAAGCTCATGCTGCCGTTGTCGGCGACATCGACTCGGCTGAAGAAGTTGACGTTGGCTATGAGATCGCGCGGACCCAGACCCCACTTCCCGAGTTCGACGAGGAAGCTGTCTCGCCCGTTCTTGTGATAGTCATTCCGGCAGGTCTGGTAGTCGGCTTTGCCGTACTTCTTCTCTACCAGTGAACTGCTGGATGTGCCTCCGATGGGATCGTGCCAGCCGACGGTATCGCCGGTGATGGAACAGAGGATGCGGCCCATATCGGAGTAGAGGACGAAGCCGCTGGTCAGCTTTGCTGTGTGCTGGGCTTTCAGAGTATCCGGCATGTTGTAGCGCTCTGTCGGGCACTCGAAGTTGTAGAACATGGCTCCGACGTTGGCTCCGCCGCTGACGTCGGTGATGCGCAGGGCTGTGCCGCGCTTGAGGACATGCGACCAGGTCGCACCCGGCTCGACGTACTCCTCCCAGAGAATGGGCGAGTCGTTCATTGGTAATTCTCCTGTTTGTCTGTAAATCGCTAAAGAACAGCTGAGGATTTATTGGGAGAGAGCGGGGGGACCGCAGCAGACGTCCATTCGGGTCAGGCGGAGGAAGACGCCGAGCGAGATGAGTGCTCGCGTATTCCGTTCTGAAAGTCGAATGGCCACCTTCTGACGGTAGAACTCTTTCCGCCAGTCCTGCAAGCGGAAGTTTTTATGGGTCTGATAACTCTTTCTGGGCTTCCGACGCTGGTTTCGTGGCTGGTGGCGGCGCGTACCGAGTTTACGGTCCACAAAAGGGCCAGGATTACGGCAATCAAGCTGAGTGTTTTGGTGCAAATGGAACCCATAAGTGATGCAACGGCGGGAGTTGCGGGTTCCGGGCTGGTGTTGGTGGATTGGATCGGGCTCCGAGACGTCGAGGCTTCAGGATCGTGTCCGGCGGTCCGGGTTTTGGGTGGCTCATTCTGACAAAACGGAGCCATATCTGGTGCAACGGCTTGGGTTAGGGAGTTTCCATTGCCGCGGTCTTTCTGCAGGCGGCGCATGGTTTCGAGTGACCGGTAGAAGTCGTGGAGTGCGTTGCGCTGGTGGCGTTCGACGCTGCGCCAGATCTTTTCTCCTTCGCCTCGGTCGGTCATCGCTATGCAGCAGCCTAAGTCGTCGTCTGTGGTTGGGCCGACGGGTCGCTTGTGGTGACGCTGGCGGCTTTCCATGATGCCGTTGAGGGCGGCGGACTGCCAGCGCTCGGAGCGCTCGACCCGGATCCATGAGGCGGTGATGGCCTGGATGACGAGGGTCTCCTGGAAGTTGACGGGCTCCCATGAGTCGATGAGGCCTTCGTAGGTGCGGGTGAAGTGGCCGGGGTCTTCGTGCCGGATGGGCTTGTGGATGTGGGCGGAGGTGCAGCCGTGCTTCACGGCGTTGCGGCTGGCGCGTTCCTTGCCTTCTTCGGTTTTGGGGCCGGCGCTCTTTTGGGCGTTGCGGCGGTTGGCTTATTGCTTCTTCTCGCTGGTTTTCAGCAGGGGCATGTTTCCTCCATTCGTCGGGATCTGCTGGGTTGCGATCCGGTTTGGGAGTGTACCCCGCGGGTACAAGCGTTTTCGGCGGGTTTAAGCCAGGGTGCTTGTATGTTGTTGATTAGACTTGGACGATTTTTCCGTGAACTCGTGAACGGCTTGCCACGGGGGTGGGAATTCGCCGGATCTTCGCTTGGGCCAATAGCTACGAAGGAATTCCCGTCGGTAGCATTCGTCGTGCGTGAACATCGTGCGCAGCTGGAGTATATCTTTGGTCACACTCGGTGACGCGTTCGGTTCGCGTTCCGTATCCCGGACGGGCTGGAGCCGTGCTGAGTGCCGGAATCTCCGCTATCAAAGAACTGCAAGGAAGTCCGGGACTACAAGCAGCGCAAGCTGACCATCACCCCGCGTTCCGACGCTCACCGGCTGGAGCTGGTTGTGTCTTTCTACACGCACCAGCTTTGAGCGTGCCCGACCTGCATCGCTTGACAGACTGGCCTGCGCACAACCTAGCCGGGTGGCCGGTTCCGCTTGGCGTGGAAGAACGATTCCCCGTCAATCTCAACATCCTGAAGATCGAATCGCGAAGTCCATCGATAGTTGTCCACGCGGGTGCGCTTCACAAGACGTTCCAGATACGGTTGGTCCCGCGCGACGATGAACCGGTCACTGTTCTGGGCCACGTTGGCGTTCACACGCCTGACGGCATCCTTCCGCATGTGGCCGTAGCGGTCCTTCCTCCCTTCACCGTCGACGACCACGCAGACGCTGGGACTCAGGGGTATGGTGGTGATGGCACCGGGCGTTAGGACCCCGTATGCCCGCCAGTCCTGCTCACCCGCTGGCGGGGCAATGATGAACGGCGCATCTGACGTTATGAAATGAATGTCGTTGGGTGCGCGAACGAAGGTCCAGCTGAGAGCCATCAGAACTTCCGCTAGATGAAGCGCACCGTCCATCATCAGGTCTATGATGTATGAGCGTGGGACCTCGACTTGGTACGCATCGTCGCGGATCATCTGGAACACTTCGTGTGCGTCAATGTCGCTGATGTCTTCGCCGGTTGCCTTAGCGAATTCTTCAAAGCTAGCCGCCGTCGCCTCCGGTGAAGAATGACTCGCCTTGGCCACTGAGCGGTACAGATGTTCCGTGAACGCCATCTGCTCTTTGTCGAAGGCTGGGGTGCGGGTTTGAAATAGGGCAGGAACAGAGCAAAGCTGGTGCGTTCCTCTTGGTCCTTCCACCCCGTCTGCCGTCCCTCCAGTCTCTGCACAACAGCATTCGCCACGTTTTCCAACTCTGAAATCAGTTGTTCTATGCGGTCTGCTTTGACGCCATGCTTATCGGTGACTGTGTAGAAGTCCTTCTGAAGCGCAGTGTTTAGTGGCTGCTGCCTGCGAAATTCTTTGGTTTCGCGGTCAAATACACACACTAGACCGTCATCCCCTGTGAATCCGTGGAGATAGAACTGCGGAAGGTAGTGGTGCCGCCGTGAGGGTTTTGATATGGGAACAGCCTCTACGCAAATTGTTTCACAACGAAGGGCGGTGGTCAGCGCAGATGATACGATTTGCGAACGGTCAAAATAGTTGTCGCCACAGTGGGACTGACGCGCTGCATCCAAAGGGGCACGGGGACAAGGGAAGCCTGACGCTTTCTTTGGCAACGGCACCTTGCTGTGTACGGAGCGTTGAACTCTGAGGGCCTGTCTACGCGGCATTGGAACAATGCATATGGGACCGATTACCAGTGCATGACGTCCTATGTGGACATTGGCAATCCGGGTTAAGGCGTTTTCAGATATTGGCGGTATGCACCGGATTTGAAGGTGCTCCAGGGCGAGAATCCGGCGTGCTCGAGGTAAAGCTTGTAGGCGAAGTCGATGTTGGCTTTGCAATCGAGCAAGTCGCGGAGATTGAGGTCGGCTCGCTGCAGGTGCACGGTGTTGATCTGGAAGTAGCCCCAGTCGAGACTTCCGTCCGAGTTGTAGTGGTAGGTCTCGCATTTTCCGGCGGCATTTTCGGCGCGCTGTATCGCTAGTGCCAGGCGGCAGTCGTTTCCGAATTTTCTGCAGGTGTACTGCTGCCAGCCGGTGAGCTTTCGGCCCTGCTGATCGAGCTGGGCGGCGGTTGTCTCTTCCGGGTCGACCCGCTCTGTGATGACGAAGGGAGACTGGAAGCGGAACCTTATGGGCGACTGGAACGCTACGCGTAAGTGGCGTGGAACCACCATCCGCCAAGGACGCCGACGCAGATTACGAACATCGCCGGGAACAGGAGGTCGAGGACCGCTGGCTGCGGCGAGAGTCGAGCCGTCGCGACCGTCGGCGCCTTTCGGCGGCCGGCGGCGGCGGGGCGAGCCTGCCGCTGCGACTTCTGCCTCATTAAACAAATGTTGACACGTTTGTTTGGGAAGTCTGTGAGGCAGCCTCGGGACGTTTGATAGGTTTGTTGCTTCCATGACTGACGGAACGACAGCGATGACGGATGCGGTGATCCTTGTTGCCGGCGGGGGCGGCGGGATTGGGCGTGCAACTTGTGCGAAGCTGGCCCAACGCGGGGCTCGGGTGGCGGTTGCTGACTTGGCTCGGGAACAGGCGGAGAGCGTTGCGGCTGAGATCTCTGCTCGTGGAGGGCATGCTGTTGCTGTCACCTGCGATATTACCGATGCGAGTGATTGTGAGCGGGCTGCTGCGACCGCTGCTGAGCAGTTTGGAACGCTGACCGGGATGGTGAACTGTGCTGGTGTGAGCAAGCCGTGGGATTCGTTTGCGCTGCCTCCGGCGGAATGGACCCGGATGGTGGATGTTCAGCTGAATGGTGCTTTCTTTCTGGCGCAGGCGTGCGGGAAGCACATGCGCCAGAACGGGGGGTCGATTGTGTTCATTACGAGCACGAATGCGGAGGCGGCGTTTCCGCGGCGGGCGGCGTAACTGCTCCGCCAAAGCTGGCGTGGCGATGCTGACGAAGGTGCTGGCGATTGAGTGGGCGCAGGAGAAGATTCGGGTGAACTCGGTGGGGCCGGCATATGTGCGGACTGAGATGACGGAGCGCAATATTGCTGCGGGGAACATCAGCGAGCCGGAGATTCGGCGGCGCATCCCTATGGGTCGCATGGCGGAGCCGGACGATGTTGCGGATGCCGTCGCGTTTCTGATGAGCGATCAGGCGCGGTTCATCACGGGTCAGTCCCTTTACGTGGATGGCGGGTGGCTGGCGTATGGATACCTCTAAAGACGGGGGCGCGGCGACGGTGGCGGACGTGGTGGTGCTGGGACGGATTGGGTACGACTTGTACTCGGAAGAGCCGCACGTGCCGCTGGCCGAGGTGCGGCGATTCCTCCCGATATGCGGGAGGGTCGAGCGCGAACATTGCGGTAGGGCTTGCTCGGCTTGGTGCGAGTGTGGGGATGATTAGCTCGCTTGGAACCGATGCGCTGAGTGATTTCCTTGTCGATTTCCTTTCGCGTGAGCATGTGGGCACTGCGCACGTGCAGTGGGTTCCGGGATTTCTGCCCTCATTGTCGCTTACGGAAGTCTCTCCCCCGAGCCGGTTTCCGCAGGTCTTTTATCGGCACGATGCCGTGGATACGATGCTGGTGGCTGGGGAGGCGGACCTGAGCTATGTCGACGGCGCGCGGATGTTCGTTACTAACGGAACATCGCTGTGTGCGTCGCCATCGCGGGAGAGCACGTATCGCGCTTTGGAGCGGGCGAGGCGGAGTGGGTGCCGGGTGGTGCTGGACGTCGACTTTCGCGCGATGTCGTGGCCGTCCGAAGTGGGAGGCGGGGCTGGCCGTGCGACTGGCGCTCCCGTTTGTCGATGTGCTGATTGGCAACGATCATGAGCTGAAGCTGACGGCGGGTGCAGGGTCACTAGAGGAGGCTACGGATGTGCTGCGCGGCAGGGTGCCGATGCTCGTGTCCAAGCTTGGCGATCAGGGCACGCGGGTTCTGACCGATGCCGAGACGCTGTTTCTGCCACCGTATCCGGTGGAGGTCGCGACGACGATTGGTGCCGGTGATGGGTTTGCTTCGGGGTTTCTGTTTGGGCTGCTGCGAGATCTGCCGCTGCGCCGCTGCCTCCAGTACGGCAACGCTGCGGCTGCGATTGTGGTCAGCCGGCTGAGCTGTTCGGAGGCGATGCCGACGCTGGACGAAGTGGAGCGACTGATTGCGTCGACGGCGGCAGCGGGCGACTGAGCGTACGACTCAGGTCGCCGCTGCCGGACAGGCTTAGTCCGCTACCGCCGCGACGACCATTTCGATGGTTCGGCGGAGTGCGTCGTCGGTTCCGATTGGGCCGTCGCTGAACTGGCTTCTGGCGGCGGGCTTCCAGTTGTCGCGGGAACCATCGTAGGGATACTTTTGCGGCAGGCCGGTCCGCTGCGGGTTGTACTGCCCGTCGTCGCCACCCATCTTGTAAATCACCATATCGAGCGACGGAATGACGGCGATGCCAAACCCGCCTGCGCCGGACTTGAAGAATGCGTCGCTGGGTGCGCCGACGACGTGGCTGCCGGCATTGACCTCAACCATCAGGCCATATGGCGAGTGGTGGTTGTACGGCGAAGGCTTTCCAAGCATCGCGACATAATCGGCAGGCGCGATCTGCTGGTTGTTCCAGCGTCCGCCTTTCAGCAGCATGTACGCGAACCGAAGATGGTCCGTGGAGCGGAGGGCGATGTCGCCGCCTCCGGGTGCGTGCGGCAGGAGTACATCGCCGCGACGGCGTGCCCATGCCCACTGTCCCCAGCCGAGCGGCTTTCCAATCTGCTGATCGATGTAATCCTGCATCTCCATCCCGGTGACGTGGCGCAGGACAATCGAAGCCACGTGCGGCGAGTTGGACGCGTAGGAGTACCCTTCGCCGGGCTTGCGCCACAGCGGATTGCGGAGGGCTGCCATGTCCTGTTCGAGGGGCCGGTCGGGCCGCGGCATGGGCGCGAGTTTCACGGAGGGCTCGCCGTTCACGAAGCCCGGGTTGCCGCCGTCTCCGTGGAGTCCTGCGGACATCGACAGGAGGTGCCCGAGCTTGATGTCGGCCTTTGCCGGATCATCGAGGGGCAGAGCTTCGGGAAGGTACTTCTCGTTGAAAACCCTTGTTTCCAGGCCCTGGGGGATGGAGTCGCGCTTGTGCTGCAGCATGATGCCGCAGGCGACGCTGGTGTATGCCTTGCCGACTGACGCAGAGGCTGGATTGGCTTCGCGGTTTCCCCTGCCGAAGTATTTTTCGTAGACGAGCCATCCGTGGCGAGCGACAAGGAGTCCGCCATGCTGGCTGGAGCGGGATGCGTAGTCGAAAGCCTGGTCGAGACGCTTCACGTCTATGTGCGCTGTTTTTCGAACGGCAGCGGCACCGTTTAGCGTTCGCCAGCCTCCGTCGGTGTCGGGCTTCGGGTAGTAGTCGTCGGTCGCCGCGCGCGCGATGGCTGCTCCGAGGAGGGGAGCAGCGAGAGCGGTTCGTCTCGTCAGCATTGCTGATAGCTTACTTCGTCTGAGCCCGCTGTGATTAGAAGCCGGCCTGGTTAGAAGCGGCGCGGCGAACGACGAGGTGGACGAAGTGCAGTTTGCGAACAACCGCTGCGGGCATGGCGAACGGATAGAAGTCGGGCTGGCCCATGCTGCGGTTAAACTCGTTCAGTACGGAGGACAGCTTCAGCCAGTTGTTGACGAAGTCAAGGAACTGCTGACCGTCGTTCGTGTCGTGCTGGCAAAGCGTTTCCGGCCCGAAGCAGTCGAAGGGCATGGAGATGGTCTCCGGTCTAACGCCAAAGCTGTTGGCTGTTCCAAGAGTATCCACCATGTGCATGTAGTGCGCCCAAGTCTCTGCCCAGTCTTCCCATGGGTGGACGGAGGCATACGCGCTGATGTGGTGCTGTTGCCAGCCGAGTCCTGGGCCGAAGGCGTAGTGGCGCTTCAGGGCCGCATCGTAATCGAACGTTTCATCTCCGAAGAGTTCCCGAAAACGGCCGAGCCATTGCGTGCCGGCTATCAGCCGATCCCAGTAGTAGTGGCCGATCTCATGCCGGAAGTGGCCAACCAGTGTTCGATACGGCTCATGCATGGAGGTCCGCATCTGTTCCCGCTTGACGTCATCGGCTTCTTCGATGTTCAGAGTGATCAGCCCATTCTCATGGCCGGTCATGGCTCGCTGGCCATTGGGAAGCGTGCGGAGGAAGTCGAAGGCCAAACCACGCCCGGGGTCGTCCGTTACCTTCGAAGCCACGGGCAGGCCGAGGGCGACCAGGGCGGAGATTACGCGCCGCTTGGCGTGCTCAATGCGACCCCAGAGTGCGGCATCTTCGCGCAGCCACAGGTTTGGGATAGTGCGATTGAGACGGCAGGCCAGGCAGAAGATGCGGCCGGAGCCATCGACCGGAACCAGCCAGTTGCAGGATGCGGCGCTGTCGAGGTTTCCGCAGCGGCGATAGAGCTGTGTGTGCCGGTCCGGAACTCGGGGTCCGGCGAGCTGCCACGTATTGGGCTGCGGTCCCGGGGCGAGCGAGAATACGTGCCCGAGATGTGGCTCATATCCCAAAGGAGTGTCGCACCGGAGGCAATGGCTGTTCAGAAAAAAGACAGCGCTGTGGCAACGGCAGCCGTAGGAACGCTGCAGCGCTGCCAGACTGTAGAGCGAGTCGGGATGTTGCGTCTGCGAAGACGGCTGGTCGAGTAAATAGTTCATGGCGCATTCGTGCAGGACGTGGCTGTGCCGGCATAGTTCACGCAGAGTCAACGACTTGCGAGGGACAACAACGGCAGCAGTTTGATCCGTTAGGTAGAGTGCACTTTTCTTGCCGTTTGCGCTTACTCGAGAGGGAGCATGTCGACGGCGACTTTCAGGCTGTGTTCCCGGCCGCCGAGGATTAGGCCGCGGAGGGGGCTGACGTCGCCGTAATCGCGTCCCCAGGCGAGGGTGACGTGGCTGTCGGAAGGGACCATGTTGTTGGTGGGATCTGCATCCAGCCAGCCGCAGCCGGGGCAGTAGACCGAGACCCAGGCGTGCGAGGCATCGGCGCCAACCAGACGCGGACGGCCCGGCGGAGGATAAGTTCGGAGATATCCGCTGACGTATCGGGCAGGCAGACCGAGGGAACGGAGGCAGGCAAGCTGCACGTGCGCGAAGTCCTGACAAACGCCGCGGCGTTTGAGGAAGACCTCCTCGGCAGGCGTACCGACGTTGGTGGCCTTGGAATCGTACTGGAAATCCTTGTGGATTCTCGCGGTCAGATCCAGCAGTGCTTCGCCGAGAGCACGGCCAGGTGTGAAGGAGCGCGCAGCCCAGGATCCGAACAGCTGACTGGGTCGGATGCGGGGTGATTCGAAGGCGAACTGGTATGCGGCGAGACCTTCGCGACTGTTGTCCCGCCGTGCCGCCTGAACCACTTCCTCCCAGGGCGGAGTCGTTTTGGACCAGGGATTGTCGTTGTCGACTTCCACCTGACTCCGCGCTTCCACGACGAGAGCTTTGTGCGGCTCCTGCACGGTGAAAAGGGTGAGGGAGTTGCCGAAGTAATCGGTGCGTTCCGTGCGAGTTGCGGGCTCAGGTGTGATCAGCAGTTCATGCGAGACACAGCGGTGGTGCGGAAGGGATCGCGGTGTGAGACAGGCGATGTGGTTCCCGACCGATACCGTTGACCGGTAGCGATGTGTCGTCTTATGGCTGATCTTGTAGGTCACTACGCTTGTTAGCCTGACCGGATGATTCGTGCGACGGATGCTCCGAACACCCGTAAGTGCGTTGCGCCGAACCTACGCTGACGGGCAGAGCGTAGGCGTGGCTGAAGTAGCGTTCGGAGAGATGATTGGACCATGCCGGCAATCGGTTCTCGATTTCGCGGAGCCAGCTTGCGAGACCGCGGTCGCCCTCCGATGCGATTACGACGGGATCGAATGTTTCCAGGTAGTCGAGGGTGGATCTAAGCAGCCAGAGATCCTCGGATGAGTGTCTTGGAAGCGCGGCGTACAAGCCAGCCAGGTCCTGCAGCTGGAATGCGAACGACCTGGGGTTGGTTTCGTCCAGCATGAGGACGTCCAGGACCGGCGCGAGCTGCAGTGTGGTGTAGTAGCGCGTTCTGTAAGTGATGGAACTGTCGGCTGCTTCAAGCAAGTATTCCAGGAGCGGGACGTCCTGCTCCCGCCATGGTTGGGCGATCTCACGCATCTGCCGGACGCAGTACATAGCCCGCTCCAGCCGCCGGCCCATGCTGAGGAAGATCCAGCCGGTCCCGCGAGTGATGTTCTCGTGTTCCATGCCGGAGATGGCGGCCAGCAACTCCAGCGTGCCAGTGAGTACGGCTGAGTACTCGACGAACATCATGTAGTCGTCGACGTGCACGGAGTCAGTTAGCTGTCCGATGAGGCGGATCATGTCGCCCGAGAGTCGTTCGCGCACGGCGCGGCCGACGCGCGACACTTCCGCGAGTGTTGAGGCGAGGCTGTTGGAGCGGTCCGCATCGGTGATTACGGAGATGATTTCCTGCTCCAGTTCTACAGGCGTGGGAACGCGTTTCTTCGGTAATTTGCTGCCAGTGACATCTAGACACTTGTACAGGCGCAGGAGGCAGCTGAACTCGGCAGAGTTACATCGGCGAATTCGAGTCAGCAGGGTCCGAAGCAGGCGAGCGAAGTTTTCCGCGCGTTCCAGGTAGCGACCCAGCCAGAAGAGGTTGTCGGCAACACGGCTGGGCAGATCGCGGGATCCGCGGCGCAGCTGGACAGGCTCGTTGCGGGCGGGCAGCAGACTAAGCTGTCGACGGGGGAGTCCCACACGACCCACGCATCCTTGCTGTGACCGCCGCGCTGCATGGAGACGACCGGGCCATCGCTGCCGGCGACCCGGACCAGGCCCCCGGGCATGGCAGCCCAGCCATCCTCGGTATTGGACGACGTAGGTTCGCAGTACGATGCTGCGTGACAGCAGGTTCTCGCGATCCCAGACGGGCGCGGTGGATAAGGCGACTCGCTCCTGCGCTACGTAGTCGTACGGGCGCGAGCGGAGTTGCTGCAGGAAGTTCTCGCGCTCCGTGCTGTCGAGTTCGGCTCCGAAGACAGGTTCGCCTCCGCGCACCGGGAATGCCGGCTTGATGACGACCTGGTCAAGGTGGTCCATCACCCAGTCCAGCGCGTAGTCCTGGCCGCACCACCACGTTGCTACAGACGGCATCTTCAGGCGTTCTCCCAGCAAATGGCGGGAGAGGCCGGGAAGAAAGGGCAGAATTGCTGAGGTTTCGATGAGGCCGGAGCCGAGCGAGTTGGCTACGGTCACGTTGCCCGCGGCGATCGCGTCCACCAGGCCGGGCACTCCGAGATACGAGTCCGGCCGCGAGTTCCAGAGGGTCGCAGAAGCTGTCATCGACGCGGCGCTGGATGACATCCACCTGCTGCATGCCGTGCACGGTCTTCATATAGACGCGCCGGTCGCGGACTGTGAGGTCGCCGCCTTCCACCAGTGTGAAGCCGAGATAGCGCGCAAGGTACGAGTGCTCGAAGTAAGTCTCGTTGTACATGCCTGGCGTCAGCAGAACGACTCTCGGGTTGTCGCGCTCGGCCTGACGAATCAGGGTGTCGCGGTAAGAGCGAAAGAACGGAGCCAGGCGCATCACGTTCGAGGAACGAAACAGCTCCGGCAGAACCTCCGAGAGGATCATCCGGTTCTCAAGTGCGTATCCCGCGCCGGATGGCGTCTGCGTGCGCTGCGAGATGATCCACCAGTCGCCTTCGGGAGACCGGGCAAGGTCGAAGGCGAGGAGGTGGAGGTGGCCTCGGGGACGCAGGTTCAAACCGGCCACGGGCCGAGAAAAGCTGGGTTGGCGAAGAGAAGCTCTGCTGGCAGGCGGCCTGAGGACACCAACTGCTGCGGTCCATACAGGTCCTGAAGCAGCAGGTTCAGCAGCTCCGCCCGCTGGATAATTCCGGCTTCGATGTGCCGCCACTCATCTGCAGGGATCAGCAGCGGGAGCATGTCGAGATCCCAGGGTCGACTGGCTCCGCGAGGATCGCCGTAGATGTTGTAGGTTACGCCGTTTTCCTGAATGCGGCGCTCGGCACTGTTCGCACGTCGGACCAGTTCCTCTGTTCCAAGACTCTGGAGATGTTCGAGCAGGTTCGCCCAGTGAGGCCGCAGTGTGATGCCGTCACCGGACATCTCGTCATATACGCTGCGGTCGGTGAGCGGAATCTGCCGAAGGTCCGACGTCATGACAGAGGCGACACCGTGGGCGGTACGCCGATTCTGCTTTGGTTCCCGGGTGAGGGCCAGCGCAGATCCAGTGTCATTGGAAAGGCTGGGTTGGGTGGTTCGTGGTCGATGACCATGCGGCCCGGGTGTGTGGCCGAAGTCGCTGAAGCGTTCGCGGCGGCGGCTCTCGGCCTCGGCAGCGTTTACGGGTCGCGCGGAGTAGATTCGACCGCCGGGATGCAGCACATGCCAGCGGCATCCGGCGATCGGCGCGGTCATTCCAGGTATCGACAAGATCAAAGTCAGCGGCGTGTGGACCGGGATGGTGGGATGCAGACTCTGATGTGGGCAGCCAGGCGCGATACCGAACTCCCGCGACGGCCTCGCCGGGAACGCCGGTCGAGTGAAGCGGTACCTTGCGACCATTGCATGCAACCACATATCGGGAATCGGGTGTAAGTCCTGAAACCTTTACCTGAAGGCGGTCGAGCGAGGAATCGACACTGCGCGCCGTTCCGCCACCGCTGGCGTCCTCACCAAGTACGTGCCAAGGCTCCAGTGCCTGTCTTAGTTCCAGCTGGATGCCATCTGCAGAGACCGATCCGAGTTTGGGAAACCGGAACTCGAGGTGCGATTCGAACCAGCGCTCACTCGAACTTGTATCCGAATCGCTGAAGGACCGTAAGTACGTCGCGGAAGTCCTGCCGGACGAAGTGGGGCAGCAGAAAACGATCATGGAGCGCGGTGCCCCAGCGAACCAAGCGGCCTTCGTACGGACTGCTTCCAGAACATGGCCACGATTGCCCGGATTAGCAGAAGCTCGGCGAGAGACATGCGGACGTCGGGCGCCATCTCGAAGGCGCGCAGCTCCAGCAGGCCCAGACGTGAGCCGGCGCCTTCGCGGCGGGTACAGCTTGTCGATACAGAACTCGGCTCGATGAGTGTTGCCGGTCATGTCAACCAGCAGGTTTCGGAACAAGCGGTCTACCAGCCACGGGGGGCACTCGCCTTCGGGCAGCTGGGTAAAGGCGATCTCCAGCTCATACAGGGCATCCATGCGGGCTTCGTCTATGCGGGGATGCTGGCTGGTGGGACCGATGAAGCGGCCGGAGAACAGATAGGAGAGCGACGGGTGGTTCTGCCAGAACGCGAGCATGCTCCGCAGCAGATCCGGACGGCGGAGCAGTGGGCTGTCGGCAGGCGTGGGCCCACCAATGCACAATGTGGTTGCCGCCTCCGGTGGCGCTGTGTGTCCCGTCGTAGGCGAACTTTTGCGCGATTAGTCCGCATGATGCTGCGGTCGCGAAGACCAGTTCGTTGATGGCGGTGAGTTCCTTCCAGCTTGAGGCGGGAGGGAGGTTCACTTCCATGACACCTGGGTCCGGCGTGACGCTGAAGGAGCGCAGTCTTGGGTCCGAGGGAGGGCCGTAGCCTTCCATCCAGACGGGGATCTTCAGCCAGGCTGATGTGTCCTCGACTGCGGCTATCAGCTCGAGATAGTCGGGCAGTTTGGTGGTGAAGGGAATGAAGACGTGCAGCCGACCTTCTCGCGCCTGGATGCAGAGCGCGGGACGGATGGACTGCCTGTCTTTGTCGTCTCCGATGGTGGGGGCGGCAGGTTAAGGATCGGGCGAGCCTTCGCGCTGGAACCAATCCATGCGGCGCTCGCGAGTGTTGGGCAGTTTCTCGCGAGTGGCGAAGGGGTCGGGTTCGAACTCGTAGTCAATCTGGTCGGGCGCTACCCACGGCAGCGAGTCGAGCGGGAGCCGGTAGCCGAGCGGCGAGTCTCCCTGTAACAGGAACAGACGCTCGGGGCGGAGGAACCAGAGCTGGCTGGACCAGTATTTGCGGCCCTGATGCTGCCGCCGACGGATCGGCAGGACGTAGCCTACTGGCTCGCTCAGGCCCTGCTCGAACACGCGGGCGAGTTCCTGGCGTTCGCGGGCGCTGGCCAGTTTCGAATCGAGGACGTCCACGTTGACCGGCAGACGGCGCTCGCTCCACACGTAGTACAACGCGTCTTCGTACGCCGGAAGGATGTTGCCGGCGCTGACCTGAAGACGACGCGTCAGTGCCTGCATGTACCGGAGTGCGTCACTATGGCCGAAGCCGTTATCGTGATCCTCACGGGCGATGAGTGTCACGTCTTCCCACACCGGAACGCCGTCTGCTCGCCAGTAACACTTCAGCGCCCAGCGTGGAAGAACTTCGCCAGGGTACCACTTGCCCTGACCGAAGTGGAGCAGTGCCCCGGCGGCCATCTGCTGGCGCACTTTCGTGATGAGTTCGGCCGCGTAACGGCGCTTGGTTGGTCCTGTTGCTTCGATGTTCCACTCCGGAGTATCCGGATTATGGATGCTGACGAAGGTCGGTTCACCACCCATGGTCAGGCGAATGTCCTGTTGATGGATATCCTGGTCTACCTGGTGCGCAACCTTTTCCAGCTTCGCCCATTCGTCCTCTGTAAATGGTGTGGATGGCCGCGGTTCGTCGACACGGCGCTGGACGGTAAGGGAGTACGTGAAGTCGACTCCCGAAGGCTCGGTTGTGCCGGTTATCGGCGCAGCATCGCCTGGATTCGCGGTGCATGCAAGGGGAATATGGCCTTCCCCGGCGAGCAAGCCTGACGTGGGGTCAAGCCCGATCCACCCGGCACCGGGGAGGAAGACTTCGGCCCAGGCGTGCAGGTCCACCGAGTCCTGTTTCGATGTGTTCTGCTCGCCTGGGTCTTCCCCAGCAAGCTGGATGAGGTATCCGGACGCGAATCTGGCGGCGAGGCCGAGGTGACGCAGGACCTGCACCAGTAACCATGTGCTGTCACGGCATGATCCCGTTGCCATCTGCAGCGTATTCTCGGGAGTCTGAATCCCCGGCTCCATTCGGGTGGTGTACGACACCGAGTCCGCGGACGCGCTGGTTGAGTTGGACAAGGAAGCCCACGGTGCCTTGCGAGTGGCGAGGTGTGGTGTTAAGAAAAGCCTGAAGCCGCGAGCCGCACCGCTCCGTCACCAGATAGGGCTGGAGATCCTGCCGCAGCGCGGGCGTGTATGCGAAGGGGAAGTTCTCGGTGCCTGGTTCGAGGAAGAAGTCGAAAGGATTGATGACGGAGAGTTCGCCTGGAGGTCGACCTCGATGGCGAACTCCCGTGTCTTTTCGGCGAAGAATACCCGGGCGACGTAGTTGTTGTGGGCATCCTGAAGCCACTGGATTCGATGTCCCGCCGGCGTGACTTTAGCGAATAACCGCGGACCGGGTGTTCGCGAATGTGCTGCCGGCCGCAGTCGAATCCACTGGGGCCCGAGTGCGACTGGTTGGTCATACCTGTACCGCGTTTGATGATTCAGCGCGACAAGTATTCCCATCAGGGTTGCATCAGCATAGTACACTCCGGCCGCATCTGGCTACAGTTGTGACTTACAGGAGCGCTCCCATCTTACTGAATCTCGGTTAGGCGTTCCGGCATGTCCGCCAGCACCTACGCCATCACCGCGAGCGCCGCTATGTTCTGGCGAAAGTGCTGCGGGTTGACTTTGTCGAAAGTGTCAGCTTCCGTGTGGTGCCAGTCATTGTAGTGCTCGCCGGTAGTCTGTAAGCCGAGGCCCGGAACGCCTCGCGCCATGATGGGGCCGATGTCGGTTCCGCCGCCGCCGCGCGTGATCTTTGTGGCTTCCATCAGCGCCAGCAGGCTGGCGATCTCTTCCAGCCGGGTGATGCCCGCGGGAGAGATCTGTGCAAACTGCCCCTGCGGGGTGGGCGAGGATCCGGCAACATCCCCGAGGCTCCTGCGTCTCCGCCTCCGGGTACACCGATGCCGAAGCCAACGGGCTTTTCCGCACCGCCATCCATCTCAATCGCCGCGACGTGATCTTTCACCTTGTCGCCGAGCCAGTCACGATAGCTGTTGCCGCCGGCGGTTCCATTCTCTTCGTTGGTCCAGAAGGCAACGCGGATCGTCCGCCGGGGCTGCAGATGCAGGTCGTGAATCAGGGCGACTGCCGCGAGCGACGCCATGATGCCCGATCCGTCATCCTGTGCGCCCTGGCCGACGTCCCAGGAGTCGATGTGACCGCCGAGAACTACGACCTCGCCGGGCTTCTCGCGGCCGGTGATCTCGCCAATGACGTTATAAGAGTCGGCCAGGGGTTCCGTATGTGCTTCCATGCGGAGGGTTACTCGCGGGGTCTGGCCGGACTTAGTAAGTCGGGCGAACATCTCCGCGTCTTCCGGGGTAATTGCGGCGGCGGGTATCTTGGCGCTGCCTTCTTCGTAACGCAGGGCTCCGGTATGCGGGGTCCGCAGGCTGCGTCCGGTTATGGATCGCACCAGAACGGCGGAGGCTCCCAGCTGAGCGGCTTTGGACGCGCCTGAGGAGCGATAGATGACGGTCTGGCCGTAGCCCTGAAACTGCTGGTTGTAGACGACAATCTTGCCGCGAACTTTGTCGGGGCCGAGCGCGGTGAGTTCGTCGAAGGAGGAGACCACTACGACGTCGCCGGTGATCCCGTCGGCTGGGGTGGCAACACTGCCGCCAAGGCCGAGCATCGGGAGCTTACGCTGCAGCGGCGCGGTCAGGGCCAGCGATTCGCTGCCGCGGACCCAGTGGGGGACCTTCACGGGCAGCATTTGCACGTTCTGCAGTCCTGCCCTCTTCATTTCGTCAGCGGACCAGTGGACCGCTTTATCGAGCGCCGCGGAACCTCCAAGACGATTTCCGATGCGGTCGCACAGGTACTGGAGTCGAGCCAGGCCGGCGTCGTCCTTTAGTGCTGCCTCGATCAGACGGGCGGCGGCGTCCTGGTATTTATCGGCGACCTTTGGCTCAGCCGCGGCGGCTCCGATTGCCATTGCAACTGCTAATGCAGGCGTGGCGAAGATGATTTGTCTTTTGCGCATAGGGTGAGGGCGTATGGACCGATTACTCGGAAGTGCTTGATCCTTTCGAAGTTGCGGCCCAAGAGCCTTGTCGGGCTGTAGCCGAAAGCACACAACACACCTTCTGCCGTTAACCTCGTTAACGTGTGACCCACGATCCTGTTCTGCACGTAGCCGAACACAGTTGTCTTGGAGGTGAAATGCTCCTTTTACGAGCTGTTCGGGTATTCAGGCCATACGAGAAGCACAAGCGGCCAAAACCGCGAGGCGAGAGTACCAAGGCGGAGCACTGGGCGGACCGACTCGTACGAGCGACGAAAGCCTTGTAATGGGGCTGGAGCAAAGGGGTCGCATCAGGCGGTTACGTGAGCGAAACAACTGGCAACAGGAGGATCTCGATGCGTGTGACAAACAAACCGTTCCATATCGAAAACGGTGTGGTCGGCACGTTTGCCTGATGGGAGCCGAGTGAGGCGAGAGTCTCACGCTCGGTTCTGCGAGAGGCCGATGGTGCAATTCCATCGGCCTACTCACCCACTCTCCCATCATTCCGAACTGTTCCGAACGTTGCGAACCTGTATTTTGCAGAACACGGAGTTGTAGTTAAGATATTTCGATTCAGCTTCCGTGTTTTCAAGTAGATCGAATATCCGGACCATACGCCAGCATCTGGACGACGCCGCTGCCTGAATGTAACTACTATGTAACTAACCCATGGCGCTCCGAGATACACGGCGAAACAGCGGGAGCAATGTATTCAAGGAGATGCCAGTGGGCGATATCCGGCAAAACCGACTCCAGTGGCTTGAGGTACTAGAAAAAGCCAGTGCGCCAATGTTTCAGAAGCGGAAGTGGCGAAATTGGCAGACGCACAGCCTTGAGGTGGCTGCGCCCGCAAGGGCATGGGGGTTCAAGTCCCCCCTTCCGCACCATATTCGTACGGCAAGCTCAGCCCCTGAGCCTCGGGGAGATGAAGAGATCATCAATCCGAAGACCGAGGACTACGCACTCATTGGGGACGAAATTGGCGCTGGGCAAGGACAGCCCGGAGCCCCGACCGATCCAGCCGCGAGAGGCTGGACGGATCATCGCGATTTCGGAGGTTGGTGCGGCTGCACATGGGTACGAACGGCGCGTGCCTGCCATCCGCATTGTCGTGCGTTGTGGATAATTTTCCTGTTGTGTTGTGAACTGACTCTGTCCAGACACGTCGGGAGCACCGCGTCCACCCGTGCTTCAGACATCTCCATCCAGGCGCATTCCAGCCGTGGGTCTGTTCCCCATTCTGTCGTGAATCGGGTGGTAATCTGACTTGTGAGAACGACGCCCATCGGGATCGTGTCTTCGCGCATGGGTCAACTCCTCCTTTTGGTTGCCTGGGCGATCATGCCGGTGTACCTTGAAGTTGTGAGCCCTCTCGAAAACATCGTCGAGGAGCTGAAATCGCTGCCTCCCGCCAAGCTGGAAGTGGCCGCCGACTTCGTCCACCGGCTCAAGCGGATCAGCGAGGAAGATCGACAGGCGATTCTCGCCCGCACAGCCGGAGCCCTCTCGCCGGAAGAAGCCGACGAGTTGGAGCGAGTTATCGAGGAAGGCTGTGAGAAGGTGGATGAGCACGGCTGGTAGTGTCCTGCTGGACACCAACGTCGTCATCGCTCACTTCCGAAACGATCCCCGTCTCACTGCGCATTTGAGCGCCGCACCTGCTCTCTACTTACCTTGGGTGGTCTTGGGCGAACTCCACTTTGGCGCGCTACGCGCCCAGCGCCGGGAAGCCCAACTGACTCTGATCCGCGACTTTCTGCAAACTGCCACCGTCCTGCTGCCATATCAGAGCACCAGCGAAAGGTACGGGCAAGTGAAGGCGGAACTCGCTGGGGTTGGGAGACTGATCCCAGACAACGACATTTGGATCGCCGCCATGGCTCGTCAGTTCGATCTTCCTCTGGTGACCAGGGACGCACATTTCGCGGCGGTCCCGGCTTTGACGACGCTCTCCTGGTAGCCCGCATCGAACCCATTAACCTAATTTTCTGCGCCGTCCTGAGGTACTCTGGCTGACCTCGGACTGTAGCGGAATTGCAGCGGTTTTGCGACTGGCTGAGAAACCCCGCGATACAGATCTTTGAGCGAAATGAGCTACATAAGCCAGCAGGACACTCGGCGATACCCTCACTTTTGGCTTGAGGTGCTAGTCTCCCGTCACAGAAATATGTGATCTAAGTCTGGCGTGCTTCGCGTCAAGCTTTTATGCGAACTGGACGACCGAAACGGCTATTGGTGTTGAGCGAAGAAGAGCGAGAGCGGCTCGAATCGCTTTCCCATCGCGCACGCAGTCAGCCGGCACTGGCACGTCGCGCGCGAGTAGTTCTGGCGTGCGCTGAGGGACTGGATAACAAGTCAGTGGCGAAGAAGTTGCGGTGTTCGCTGGGTATGGTTGGCAAATGGCGCTCGCGATTCCTGAAGACTCGACTGGAGGGACTATATGATGAGCCGCGACCAGGTGCCCCGCGCAAGGTTACTGATGACGATATTGAGCAGATCATTATCCAGACACTGGAGACTACGCCACGTGGACAGACGCACTGGAGTACGCGGGAACTGGCTAAAGCCACCGGCTTCAGCCGCATGACGATCAGCCGCGTCTGGCGCGCGTTCGGAATGCAGCCCCATCGCACCGAAAGCTTCAAGTTGTCACCCGATCCACAACTCATTGAGAAAGTTCGCGACATCGTGGGTCTGTACATGGATCCGCCTGAGCATGCTGTGGTCTTCTGCGTTGATGAAAAGAGTCAGATTCAGGCGCTGGACCGAACTCAACCGATGCTGCCAATGCGTCCCGGACAGCTGGAACGGCGCACCCATGACTACAAACGGCACGGGACGACGTCTCTGTTCGCTGCACTGGAGCTGAAGACCAGCCGCGTGATCGGGCAACTGCATCGGCGTCATCGCTCGCAGGAGTTCCGCAAGTTTTTGGACGCCATCGAAGCCAACGTTCCCGCCGACCTCGATGTCCATATTGTGCTGGACAATTACGGAACCCACAAGACCGACATCATTCGGAAATGGTTTGCCAAACGGCCACGCTTTCATGTGCACTTCACGCCCACTTACGGGTCATGGCTGAACCTGGTGGAGCGATGGTTCGCCGAGATCACCAACAAGCGAATTCGGCGGGGTATCTTCCGCAGCGTCAAAGAACTCGAATCAGCTATCCGCCAGTACATCGATGTTCACAACGAAGCTCCCAAACCCTTCGTCTGGACCCGGACGGCAGACGAGATTCTTGCCAGCATCGCTCGTTTCGCTCAGCGAACGCAGACGACTCGTCGGCCCTCATGAGTTATTGCACGAACCACTGTGATGGGAGACTAGCGGGAGTAATCTCGTGGGGGTTCAAGTCCCCCTCTCCGCACCATATCTGAGGCCGCCGTAACCACATGGTTCGACGGCCTTTCTGCTTTTCAGGGCTGTTGGTCGTCTCGACATTCAGTTGGCCTCGTTTTCGTTGTGACGTGTTTTGTGCCACGGATCGGGAATACTGCCGCGACAGGTACTGTGCGTCCAAAATACTCGAAACGGTCTGTAATCGTTGAGTTTGCATCAATTGCATCTAACCTCGTTGTGGCCAGGTAGTGTATGTCTATGCTTGTCGTTTCGGGTAGCATTTCTGTTCCGATCTTCGGTTGAAATCCGCCTTGAGAACGTTGCGCTGCGTCAGCGACTCACTCTGCTTAGACGTTCTGCTCGAGCCCGGCCGAGGCTCACATCTGCCGATCGGATCTTCTGGATATGGATGCGGGCGGTTGGCACAACTGCAAATGTGCCCTGGATCGTTCAGCCGAAAACCGTCGTCGCCTGCCAACGGAATGCTTTTCTAACATTTTGGAGCGGAAAGATCCGGGCGCGGCAAACCAGGCAGGCCTCCGTTCCACCGGAAATCCGGCGCGGCGACTGGTTCGGATGCTGAGCCGGAACACCCGTTGTGGGGCGCGCCGCGGATTCATGGTGAACTGCAAAAGCTCGGCATCGAATTCACCGAGCCAACCGTAGCCAAATACAGGGTGCGACACCGAAAACCGCTGTCACAGACTTGGAGAAGCTTTCTTGACATTACATGAGTAGCCTCGTCTCGGTGGACTTCTTTACCGTCCCGACAATTTGGTTCCAGATCCTGTACGTGTTCCTTGTTCTGTCGCACGCCGGACGGCGCATTTTGCACTTTCCTGTGACCAGGCATCCGACCGCAGCATGGACGAACCCGACGCGCGGCGTGAACTTATCCATCGTAAGTCACCACGATCCTGCGCGGAGTCGCCTTCCCCGACGGAAGTGTTTGCATACACCACTACCGTCAACCCGGCCGCGCTTCCGGCGATATCAGTCTCTCTGCTCTGAGTTCGGTGCCAGCGATAACTCCCACGATCGTGCCGAGGATCTCTTTGTGGTGATGGCCGGTGGGACACAGAACCAGCGAACAAGCCCCAGTTTCGAATATTTTGGAGGCACGGATCATTAGATGATTCCACAGACCGCTGGCAATTCTTCATGCCAGCAGATCGCGAAGCACGTTGCCGTGCACATCGGTTAAGCGGAAGTCGCGTCCACTGTAACGGTAGGTGAGGCGCGTGTGGTCAAGACCCAGCAGATGCAGCAGCGTTGCATTCACATCGTGTGGATGCACCGGCTTTTCAACCGCGCGATAACCGAACTCATCGGTCGCACCATACGCGATACCGCCGCGAATGCCGCCGCCGGCAAGCGCGATGCTGTACCCATAAGAGTTGTGATCGCGACCAAAATGGACCTTCGTTGTCGATCCGTTCTCGACCGCCGGTGTCCGGCCGAACTCGGTTCCGAGAACAACCAGAGTGTCACCCAGCATGCCCCGGTTCTTCAGATCCTCGATAAGTGAGGCGACCGCGGAGTCGGCGCCGGCGGCAAGACGCTTGTGAACCATGATGTCCTCATGGTTATCCCACGGTTGCGAGTTGCCGTAGTAGACCTGCACCATGCGAACACCACGCTCAATCAAACGCCGCGCGAGCACGCAACTGCGCCCGATCTCGGTATCGCCGTACCGAGCAAGAGTCTCCGGTGTCTCTCGCCGGATATCGAACGCCTCTGGCGCCTCCGCCTGCATGCGAAATGCGGTCTCCATAGCCTCAATCGACGCTTCGAGCTGGTTGTCGCCGGGTCGGGACCTCAGATGCTCGCGATTGAGTTCGGCCAGCAGGCGCACTTCCTTTGTCTGCGCTTCCGGATTGTCCTGGGGTTTGATGTTCCGGATCAGTTCATACGGATCGGTTTTGGTGTTCTTCAGGAAGGTGCCCTGAAACACTGCGGGAAGAAACGCCGAGGACCACAGAGGTACACCCACGACGGGCATCCCGGGGCACAGCACCACGAAGCCTGGCAGATTGCGGCTCTCTGACCCGAGCCCATACATCAGCCAGCTTCCCAGGCTCGGCCGCCCCGGCTGGATCGTACCGGTATTAAACATAAACAGCGAAGGCTCGTGATTGGGGACTTCGGTCCACATCGATCGAATCACGCAGAAGTCATCGATCACCGTGCCAACTCGGGGAAAGAGCTCAGAAACCTCCACCCCGCTCTGACCACATTTGTGGAACGCAAACGGGGACGCAAACAGATTCCCGGTTGACCTCTCCGTTTTCGGGGCTCCTCCCGGCATGGGCTGTCCGTTGTACTTCGACAGCATCGGCTTGGGATCGAATGTATCCACGTGCGACATCCCGCCGTTCATTACCAAATAAATGATCCGTTTTGCTTTCGCTGGATGATGTGTCGGTTTCGGAGCTAATGGGTTCGCTTCGCTGTGCAGCAGCTCCGAACAGGCGAGCATGCCGAATCCGCCGGCCATCTTAAGCAGCGCCTCGCGCCGTGACCACCGCGGATGAATAAAGGAAGAAACGGCCGGATGGTTTTTAGTCGACATAGGCAAACTCATTGGAGCTGAGCAGCACGCGCGCATACCGTTTCAACGCCTCGGCATCACCGTCGCGAAGAAACTCGCCTCCCAGTTGCATTTCCTTCGCTGTCGGCATGCGATCGAAAAGAAGTCTGTAGGCTTTTCGGATGCCCTCTTCGGGAGCAGTGGTCATCACACGTTTCGCAAGGGCCGACGCTCGTGCTGTCACCTCCTCGGAGTTCAGGAAGAAGAGCATCTGGAGCGGCACATTCGTAACGGCTCGCTGCTCACAGGTAACAAGCGCGCTCGGCAGGTCGAACAACGAAAGCGTCTCCTCCTGCTGAAATCGGCTCATCTTCGCGTAGATCGTTCGCCGGAAGTCGCTGTTCAATGGCTTTGACTCGCCGCCGACCGTCCGGTCCAGTTCGCCAGAGACGGCAAGCAATGCGTCCCGAAGAGATTCTGCCTGCAACCTGCGCCGGCTCTGGCGCCACAGATACCGATTGTCCGGATCGATTTTGGCATTGGCCGCGTTGTTGTCCGAGGAGCGCATATACGCGTCTGAAGTAACAATCTCGCGGATCACCGCCTTGACAGAGTACCCCTGCTGAACGAAACGTGCGGCAAGGTATTCGAGCAGCTCCGGCTCCACCGGGCTGGTCTCCGACAGCGCCGAAGTTGGATGGAGTCCGGACCAGTCCCTGGCCGAACAGAGCCAGCCAGATCCTGTTGACCGCGACTCGTGCAGCAAGCGGATGGTGTGCCACCGCTTCGGCCAGTTGCAAACGCCCACTGCCCTCGTTGAGAGGTATCGTCTTGCCATGCGATAGCGCGATTGGGAATCTTCGCGGCACGATCTCACCCAGAGCTTCCGGATTTCCGCGAAGATTCAGGTTGAGGTCCAGCGGATCGAATTCCGCAGCGCCGTGCAGAAACGGATACTTCGGCGGGAGGCTTTTCTTTCGTTTGTCAAACTCATTTTTCAGCTCTTCGTATTTCGGCCTGAACTCCGGTTCGAGAATCTCGGCCGCCAGTTCGCGATCGATCTTCAGCGGAGCCGCTTTATCTCCAAAGATTCGATTCCAGGCAACGAACCGGTCCCGTTCCAGCGATTTTGAAGCGACATAAGCACCCGGATTGAAGTCCTCTTCCGATCGGTATCCTCCGGGAAGAACGATGGTCCGCTGCACTTTCGGCGCGCTCTTGTTTGCGGCCTCTACGAGTTTCTTGTTCTCCTTGTCGACCGTCTCTTTCTCGGCGGGAGATCTCCTGAACGAGGCTCTGAAAGTTCTGCGCCTCCACTCGGCTCGTCGTTGCCCTGAAACCAGGGTTTCAGGAACGGATGTTGCTCTTCCGGCTTCGACAGATAGGCCTTCCACCGCTGCAGAATCTTCTCGTTCAGCCCTTGTCCCGCAGCTGCGTCGATGGTTGCCATCATGTAGTCCGCGATCTGGATGGCAAAGTGCTCCGCGAGGCGCCGGCCCTGATCGTCAAGAAACTCGTTCAGTGCCTTCTCGGCCTGATCGACTTCCTTCTTGCGGCGCGTTCCACGTCATCCGCCTCGGCCTGTGGAACCAGAGGATATTCCTTGTACGCTGTGCTCGCAAAGACTCCGCCCAGCGCATAGTAATCCTTTTGCGGTGAAAGGATCATACTTATGGTCGTGGCACCGTGCGCACGCAACTGTCACGCCGAGCATGCCGCGCGTCACCATATCGATCCGATCATGCCTTTCATCGGCGCGGGACTGTGCCGGCTGCGCGATTCCGTAGTACCACGGCCCCAATCCGAGCAGGCCGGTCGCCGGCAGCAATGTCGGATCGTGCATAAGATCGCCGGCAAGCTGTGCCATCAGGAACTGGTCCCAGGGCATATCCTGATTCATCGCCTCAAGGACCCACTGCCGGTATCGCCACGCGTTCGGATAAGGCACCACCGCCGTGCCGGTGAAGTCGTCCTCGCCATAGCGCGCCACATCCAGCCAGTGGCGTCCCCATTGCTCACCGAAATGCGGTGACTTAAGCAGACGAGAAACCAGATTGGAGAACCACTCGGAGCTTGCATCGCCGGCGGCCGCCTCAAACTCAGCCTCATCGGGCGGAAGACCAATCAGGTCGAAATATACGCGTCGGATCAGTGTAGTTTTGCTGGCCTGGCCGTTTCTCGTCAGGCCCTTCGACCGGAGAGCCTCGTCAATGAAAGCATCGATCGTAGCGTCTTCCGGAACCGGACGCAGCGGTCGAAAGGACCAGTGTTCGCTCTCCTCGCTCCATGCCGCGCCTTCCCGAATCCAGCGTTCCAGAGTCTGCAGTTCGGCCGGCGTCAGTGCCTCCTGGGGAGGCATGGCCTTCACGTCCGAATCTGCGCGTTTGACCGCGCGAATCAGGCGACTGATCTCAGGCTTGCCAGGGACCACAGCCGGTCCGGATTTACCGCCGCGCAGGATTGCCTCACGGGAATCAAGGCGCAGGCCCCCCATTCCTGCCTGCGCATGACAAGCCCAGCACCGTGATGCAAGAATCTTGCGAACCGGCTCCTGTGCCGGGGTTTCAGCGAAGACAGCGGCGGTTGACAGCAGCAGCAATATTGAAGCAGCAATGCGCAACACTACCGGGAGCATACCAGACTAAACCTCACGAAGCACGCACACTTCGCTCCGGCGACACACGTCGCGCCAGAGCGACCTCTGGTCGTCTCGTTGCGTAAACTTACGGGCTCACACCGTAAATTGCCCGGAGGCGCTGAACTCATTCAGAGCCGCGGTGTACTTCGTCGTGTCGCCGACAGCCTGGTATGCTCGGGCCAGTTGATAACGGATTGACGCATCGCGCGGCGCGAGCCCCGTCGGCTGCTTCGAGTGCCCGTATAGCGTCTCGCGGCCGATTCAGTGCGCTGTACACGCGCGCGGCGAGCCTGAACGCCTTCACGTCGTGTGGATCCATAGCAGTCGCCTTCTCTACATATGTGAGCGCTGAGCGAGCGTCACCCGCTGCCAAACGCAGACGTGCGAGCCCCACTTGCGACAGGGCCACGGTCAGCGAAGCGTTGTAGGCGGCTTCAGCGTCGGCAGTGTTGCCGAGTCTCTCCAGACAATTTCCCAGATGAGAGCGAACGTTCGCATTGGCTTCATTTCGCTGCAGCGCAAGACGCAGCCATCGGACTGCCTCCTCTGCGTTGTCCACGTCTGCATCGTAGTGCCGGCCCAAATAATAATAAGGACCAAAATCTCCGGGATCCCTGCGAATCGCCTCGAGCATTTGCGCACGAAACAAGATGTGCTGCCCCGCGAGATAGTAGGCCACGCCTAATTGCTTGGGGTAATCGCCCTTGCGCAAGACACGGATTGCTCCGGTCGCCTGGTTCTGCGTGATAAGCAAAATACCCTGCCAGAGATTCCGTGCCGGTGCATCCAGAGTGCTCAGAATCTCGGTGGCACGTCCGATCTGTCCAGACTCGATCGCGTGACGGATCTCCGCGGTCGAAGCATCCGCAGCGGGCCACAACGGGCTCAGATCGACGCGCTGAGCAAACGCAGCCGTGTGGCATACTACCAGCAACGTGATACAGCGCGCGTGCTTCATGGCGTTTTGGATTGCCAGCCGCTTACCATGCTACTCGCAGTTTCTTCCGGACCTTCAGGCGAAAACCCCCGCCGAATATGATGCCTATCTTGATGTGCTCGAAGGGCCCGTACTCAAGAACGGCGCCATCTTCGAACGCGATTACCCAAAGTCCGCGCTGCTGCTTCCCGTTTGTGAACTGATGGCCCGCGAATGGAGGTTGCAGGGTAATCGCGAACAGGCGATTGCAGCGGCAGAGCGCGGTCTGGCACTTGCACCCGACTACATCCCGCTGCTGGTTGAGGTTGCCGATCTGCTGGCGAATGGCACCGAGAGGCTGGATCGCGCGGAGAGTTCCGCGCGGCACGCTCTGGCACTGCTCGACAGCGCAAAGGCTCCGCTTCGGATTGCGCCAGAAGACTGGATGTCTGCGGTGGCCAGACTGCGAAGCCGTGCCTGGACTGCGCTCGGGATGGTGCAGTTTAAGAAAGACGATCAAGCCGGAGCGTTGAAGGCATTCCAGGCAGCAGTAGCTGCGGGCGCAGAGGACGATCCCATGCTCCACTACCGTTTGGGACGGCTGTACGCGGTCACAGGCCGTGTCGCGGATGCGCGGCGGGAACTGGCCCACGCTGCGCTGAGTTCCGACAAGGTCCTGCGCGAACTCGCCAACAAAGCCCTAGCCGAACTGAAGTAATCAGAACGTGTACTTCAGGGCGAGCTGAATATTCCGAGGCGCATTCGCCTGGCCGCTGATTCGCCCGAATGTCGCTGGTGCGTTCAGATTGGCTGATGGCGCTCCGAAAACGACGCGATTCAGCACATTGAAGAACTCAGCGCGAAACTGAATCCGGTGCGATTCGTACAAGGCGAAGTCCTTCAGCACACTGAAGTCCTCGTTCAGCAACGGAAACGTACGAACGTTGCCCAGCAGTGGCGGAGCGTTGCCAAGAGTGAACGGCGCTGGCTGTGAAAATGCGTTGACATCGAGATAACGGTCTCTGGCGGGATCAAAATCCCCGGCGGAGACGCTGGTTCGCGGTGACACTCCCGACACTTGATTCGGTCTGTTACCGCCATTCGAGAGTGGAATGACGCCGCCTCCACTCACACCAATTGGTGTTCCGGAGACGTACCGGTGAATGGCGTTCACCTGCCAACCGCCGACCAGCAGATTTGTAAGACCATTGGCACTCGTCAGGAAGCGCTTGCCCTTGCCGAATGGGAGCTCATACCCCCACGAAAGGACAAGATTTTGAGGCGTGTCGAAAGCTGCGAGGCGCTTTTCCAGCCGCCGATTGTTGGTGTCGAGAGGTCGGGAACCCGCGGCATCATCGCCAAGTCCGGTATAGCCACCGCCGCTCACGAAGCTCTTCGACAGCGTGTACGCAGCCAGAAAGCTGATGCCTGCCGAGAAGCGGCGCTGCAGGCGCATCTGCATCGCGTTGTAGGTACTCCAGCCTATTGGCTGATACAGATTCCGAATGTCGGAGTATTGGGGATAAGGTCGCAACGCCTGAGACACTGAACCGGTGAAGCCGGGATATGGAGGAAACACTCCCGCGGCCTGAGCCGCTGCAGAATTGATATCGGCATTCAACGTATTACCGAGACTCAGATACTTGAAGTCAACCTGGTTGAGGTTCTCCAGTCCAGAGGGCAATGCGGTGCCGCGCTGCCCGATGTATCCGATATCGAGCAGGAACTGTGCCGGCAACTCACGTTGCACGTTGAATGTCCAACTGCTCATGTAGCCCGGCTTGCCAGCGCCTGCATTCATGTATTCGATCGTTCCACCGTTCACGAGCGAGGGGTCGGTTATAGGCAGCGTTCGTGTAAAAGCAGGAACGCCATCATCCAGCAGCATTGCCGGGACACGACCTGAAGTCGTTTGCGCGAACGTCTGTGCGAACGAGTACCCGGCGGAGAAGAGTCCGGATTGGCGTCCGATGCTGGTGGCATTCGTAGGCGAGTAGAAGATGCCAAACCCGGCGCGTAATACCGTTTTCTCGTTGATTGAGTATGCTACTCCTACTCTGGGCGAGAAAGCCCTTTTGTAGGTCGGTGTTAACTGTCCCCCGGGCTGCAGGAACTCGAGTGCTCCGGGCCGTCCTCCGGCACCCGGATTAGGAAGGCTCAGATTTAAGCTGGATTGCCTGTTGTCTGCTTCGCGGACGACGGTAGGAATCTCATGTCGCAGGCCCAGCGTGACTGTAAATTTGCGGTTCACCTTAATTACGTCTTCCACAAACCAGGCATAATATTCGTCGCGCATGCGCCGGAGAGGAGCTGGAATCAGGCGCTGTCCGGAGAATACCTGACCCAGCAGGAAACTCGCAAAGGCATTGCCTTGATTGGAAGAGTTAGCAGAGCTGAGATCCGCTGTCGAAAGAGGGCTGAACTCGAAGGTTCCGCTCAATCCACCGTTGACCGTACCGGCGAAATTGTCATATTGAAAGAACCGGATGTCAGCGCCGAATTTGAACTGATGCCGGCCTTTGATCCAGGTCAGGCTGTCGAAAAAGCTGTAGTTCCGATTCTGCGAAGGGTCATTCGGCTGCTGGTTGGAGTTACCAAGCGCCAGACTTCCATACGTGTTGTTTATATTGAAGGTGGGATAACCTGGCGAATCGGCAGGTATGCCGGGCAGCTTGTAAGTCTCATTCCCTTTGCGTGTATCCTGCTGCCGGATAGGATTGCTCGCGGTGTAACCCATTGCGAAATGATTCAGCAGTGTGGGTCTGATCATGTAGTCATAGCTGCCCCTCACGCCGACTCCGTTGACGGGGTTGTAACCCCACAATCCAATCGGCGTCGTGGAGCCCAGCGGGGAATAACTGGGTGTGGATGTGTTCGTACTCCAGAAAGCCGCGCTGATGCGATGAGCGGTGTTGAATATGTGATCGCCTTTGAGAGACCAGGTTTCATCCTCTACCGGATTGGCCGTCCGGTTCAGGAAATTGTTGAAGTAGTTCGGATAGTCGGGCTCAGGGATCAGAGGCAGAACGTTCTTCGCCACGGAACTGAAGCGGTTTGCCGGAATGATATTACCGGGAAAGGGTCGCCGAGCTCCATCCGGCCCCGTCGTCGCTGGGTCGAAGATCGGTATCGGGTTGCCCGAAGCATCCCGAAATGCGCTGAAATCACCCTGCTTGAAAGCCGCGGTGGGTACGCTGATGAGTGTGCCGTTGGTTGCCGGCTGATTCCTCAGGCCCGTGTAATTGAAGTTAAAAAAGGTCTTGTGCGTTCCGTTGTAAAGTTTTGGAATCAGAACAGGACCGCCGAAGGATCCGCCATATTCATTGAATCGTACGCGAGGCCGGGCCGCGTTAAAGAACGGCCGGGCGTCTAGCTTGTCATTGCGCAGAAACTCAAAAAGGCCGCCATGAAATTTATCGCTGCCGGAACGCAACGTGAAATTGATAACTCCGAATCCACGGCCATATTCAGCCGGGAACAAAGTATTCTGGACCTTGAACTCCTCCACTGCCTCGTAAGGTGGTGACGTCTGCGCCAGAAATCCTGGTGTCACCGCAAGTTGGGCGGAAATGCCGTCGTAGAGCACTTCCTGACTGAAATCAGGACTGCCGTTGATGTTCTTTGACCATGGGATACCGCTGACACCGGGAGTGAGGAAGATGAAATTTTCCGGTTGACGGCGACCACTGGCTGCCGTGGTGGCTCCGGAACCGCCCACCTGAATCGGCAGGTCCAGAATAGCCCTCCGGTCCAGCACTGTACCGACCTCAGGAGACGTCGTTTGCAGAGTGACACCCGCGGCAGAGACCGTCACAGATTCGTTTACCGTACCGACGGACAGTTCAATATCCAGGGTAGATATAGTCGCCGTAAGAACCTGGACATTTTCCTGAACGTACCGCTTAAAGCCGGTCCGCTCTACCTCCAGCCGGTAAGCGCCCGGTGACAGGCCGCGGATAGCATAGGCGCCTTCGCTATCGGCCACCACCGAATGAACCGAGTTCGTCTGATAGCTGGTCAGAGTCAGCTTGGCATCTGCAACAGCAGCCCTGGATGTGTCGGTCACAGTACCCGTAAATCCGCCGAGATTCCCCTGGGCGAACGCAGCACCGGAAAGCGCAAGAGTAAAAGCAAAGTATCTGAACAGCATATGCATTTTTAGAAAATGATCTTCGCACCGAGCTGAATCAGTCTGGGCGTGTTCGCCTGACTTCCTATGATGCCGAACGTGGCGGGATTATTGACGTTCGCCGCGGGTCCGCTGAACACCACCCGATTTAAAACGTTGTAGGCCTCGCCACGGATCTGCAAAGCCACTGCTTCCGTAATCCGCAGGTTCTTAAAGACCGAAAAATCCTCATTGAGATAGGCCGGCGTCCTTACGTTAGGGATTCGAGGCGGCGCATTGCCAATGGTGAACAGCGCGGGCTGGCTAAAAGCACCGATGTTGAGGTACCGATCCTTTGCGGGATCGAAGGACGACATGGGAACTGAAGAGCGAACGTCCGCGCTGATCCAGTTCGGCCGATTGCCGCCACCGAACAGCGGCAGCGCAGGTCCGCCGCTGACGGCAATCGTCGTCCCGGACCTGTAAGTCTGAATCGCATTCAGCGCCCAACCACCCACCAGCGCATTCACCACACCACGGGAACCGGACAGGAAGTGCTTGCCGCGGCCGAAGGGAAGGTCGTAGCTCCAGGATGTGATCAGAACGTGAGTCTGATCCGACGGCACGATAGACTTCTCCAGCTTTCGATTGAATGTATCTACACCGCGAGCCGCTCCCCCGCCGCCCACGTCCCCGAAGATGTCTCCTCCGGGGAAACCGATGTTCTTGGACAGCGTGTACGCGACGAGGAAAGAAACGCCCGATGAGTGGCGCTTTTGCGCCCGCACCTGCATGGAGTTGTAAAAGTTGTAGCCCGTAGGCTGATAGACATCGTCAATGTTTGTGAATTGTGGGAATGCTCGTAAGGCCTGGGCAACGGATCCGACAAAGCCGGGATACGGCAGCGGGATGTTTGCGGCGGCAGCCTCGGGCGATGTGATGCTGGCATTCAATGTTTGACCAAGACTGAGATAACGCGGGTTCACCTGATTCGGTACGGACAGTCCCGTCCAGGTGCCGCTGGATTTGGTGCCTACGTAGGCAGCATCCAGGTTGATTCCGAACGGCAACTCTCTTTGAACAGCAAACGTCCAGCTCTGCGAAAGGGCCATACGATTTGCGTTTCCGTTGATCATCGTGACACTGCCGTTGTTGTTCAGTGCCGGATCGAACACCGGAGGCAGAACGGGATTTAACGGGAAGCCTTTGTCAAGCTGGAATGCTGAAGAAACGCCGGAATCGGTGCTGGTGTAGGAAGGCTGCAGACCAAAGCCGGAGCACCAGAACTGACAACTGTTCATCCGGCCCACCGCGGTCTCGACGCGGAAGATACCGTAACCAGTGCGAATAACTGTCTTGCGGTCCAGCGAATACGTGAACGCAATACGCGGCGAGAAGCCCAAATGATAACCCGGGATGATTTCATTGCTTCCGGTTCTCCCTGGTCCGTTCCCAAGGAAGACCAGGCCGCCGGGCAGATTGCCGGCAGCAGGATTCGGACGCGTCGGATCGAGGAAGGAGATGATTCCGTCGCGCTCCCGAACGTAGAAAGGCAGTTCGTAGCGCAAGCCGACGCTGATATTGAAACGGGATGAGACTTTCATCACGTCTTCCGCGTACATGGCAAGAAACTGGTCGTTGTATTGACGCGTTGGCGCCGGAACCGCGGCGCTCGCGGAATAGACCTCGCCAAGCAGGAACGAGGCAAATGGATTCCCAAAGCGCGCGAAGTCGGTGCTGTTGGGCTGTGATGTGGAGAGCGCATTGAAGTTGAACGTGCCCCCTTCGTTGCGCCGATCCTGCACGGTCATCCGCCGGTAGCGGAACGAGCCACCGAATTTAAGCTGATGGCGGCCCTTCACCCATGCCAGGTCGTCTGCAGCGCTCCAGTTTTGAAAATACTGTGGATCAGTTCCATTGTTATTTGAATTACCCAGGCTTGCATAAGACGTTGGACCAGTGAAGTTAAGGATAGGGTAGCCGTGTGATGCCTCGGATATGCCCGGAATTTGCAGGACCTTATTTCCCTCTCGCGGGTCGAGCAACCACCTCGACCAGGTCGGGCTCGTGGGCGTGTACCCGAAACCTACGCGGTTCAGAAGTGTGGGTGTGATTGTATAAGAATGGTTCACCCGCAGTCCGCTCGCGGTAGTGGGAGTAACGCGATAGCCCGGGTTCAGTTCTCCCGCGACCGCCCCGTTAATTGTCGTATCGCCATGCGCCGACCACCATGCACCTGACAGCCTCTGGTTGCTGGTCAGCTGATGATCAATCTTCACGCTCCAGTCGTTGTCGGTACTCGGTTGATTCGCGCGGCTGAGGTAATTGTTGAAAAAGCCGGGCAGATCCGGCTGAGGTATCAGCGGCAGAGTTCTCTGCGCGACGGCGCTGATGCGGGATGCAGGAATCTGATTGTTCGCAAACACCTGACGCTGGAATCCACCGCGCCCATCCGGAGAAGTCGTGGCCGGGTCATAGATGGGAAACGGATAATCTGCGAAGTTGCCGGAGCGCTGCGCAGCGGTCGGCAGGGTTACAAACGCACCTACCGGAACACCGCCGCGCAATTCAAATCGCGAGTAGGCAACGAAGAAGAATGTCTTGTCGCGGCCATTGTATTTGGGCAGCACGACAGGCCCGCCGAATGTTCCCCCGAACTCGTTTTGCCGCAGCAGCGCCTTGGTGCTGCCGGTAAAGAAGGTCCGCGAATCGAGAGCGTCGTTGCGGAAGAATTCGAAAAGTCCGCCGTGAAATGCATTTGTGCCGGATCTCATGGTGAAGTTCATCACCCCAAATCCGCCACCAAATTCCGCAGGATACATAGTATTCTGCACTTTGAATTCTTCGACGGCTTCGTAAGGTGGTGTGGCCTCAGCAATGAACCCGGGAGCACCGATGTTCTGCATATCGATACCATCAATCAGGACCTGCTGGCTAAATCCAGGAGCTCCGTTTATCGATTTCTGCCACTGGGTACCGGTAACTCCGGGCGTCAGGAACATAAAATTCTCAATCTGCCGCCGGCCGGTGGCGCCGGTTGTGGCTGCTCCGCCCATGGAAATAGGAAGATCGAGAATCGCTTTCGTGGGTAATACCGTTCCGATCTCAGCAGACGTTGTTTGAAGCTGTACGTCACTGCCGGAGACCACGACTGATTCTGTGGTGGAACCAAGAGAGAGTGTGAAGTCGGCCGTTGTTACAGTCGCGGTGCTGACCAACACTGACTCACGGACGGACGTTCGGAATCCTGTTTTGGACACGACCACACGATATAGTCCCGGGGCGAGGTTCGATGCCAGAAACGCTCCATCGGAACTGGTTCCCGCCTTGCTGTCCTGCCCGGTGTCGAGGTTATGTATCTGAATGGAGGCGTCAGGAATGGAAGCGCCGGAAGTATCCGTCACACTGCCGGTCAGCCCTCCGAGGTTGCCTTGGCCGAGACTATATGCGAGACAGATTACACCGAGAACAAAGCACCGAAGGCCCATCGCAAAATTCTCCTTTCGCGCCAGCAAGCAGATGCAATCGTCAGATGTGTTTGTCAAACGTATCGCATTTTGGGGCAGAGCGGTTGATTATTTTCGGGCCTGAATGATAGAAGAAATTTCGATTGACGTCTAAATTACCCCGCGGTGACAAGCGGGAGGTTTTGAAAATGTAGAGCTTACCGGGGTGTAGAAGGAGAGTGTTATGAACTATCTGCTGTGATTTTGCCAGGCTTGGCGTCTTTTTCTTTAGGAAACACGAACGGAAGTAATTTGTGATCCGGAATTCAGTTTCTACACGCAAGTGGACAATGGGCGTCAGGACGCGAAATGCTGGTTTACGAGCTGTTCGGGTATTCAGGGATGGGCTGCACTGCGACAGATCTGATACTTGTCCATCCAGCCCTGCTGCTGGATTTGACGGGAGCGAACGTAGTTGACATTTCCTAACAGCCCGCGACAGAGCCTCTGGTTGAGATCGATCTGCAGGCTGTTGTACCACATTTTGCCCAAATTGACCCCTGTTTCGTTACCTCGCCGGACTCGGGGAATGCTCGCTAACTAAATCTTGCCCCGGAGTGCAGCAACACCCTGAACGGATTCGGCACCTCCGCATCGCAGCAGGAGCATTTACCTCCCTATGTCATGTTGCATTGCGCCACAAACTCGGCGGAGCGCAGATTAGAACGGACCAGTATGCGCTGGGGACAATTTGGGCCGCTGAAAGGACCTTTCTGCTAGCGCTAGATCAAAACTCGTCGCCCGGACAGTGTTCAGTTTCACCGGATCAGGAAGCAATGGCATCTACGACGCACGGCACAATTCTTTTTCCGATCGCCCGACGGCCCGGAAGACTGGATTCTGTACATGCCAATCCGAAACCCAGCCAAGGCTGTGGTGCGCACCGGAATCCACGGGCCCAGCGATTCAAATGGACGAAAGACTCTCTGCTGGCGTTCCACTTCCGACCTCAACTGAGGAGACGCGCGCTGCCGCCGCGAATCAACTCGATGGCACGCGAGGCTACTTCGCCGGGACCTTCCGAATCGCCGTCAGTCGGGCAGAGTTCCGCTCCTCCTCGCGCTTTGCCGCGTCGAACTGTCTTAGTTCAGCGTCGGCTTCATCCGGCCGACCTGAGGAGCGGAGCAGCAGACTCAAACGATAGTGTGCCTCCGAGATCGACGGATCCATAGCAATCGCTCGGCGAAGAGCAGATTCTGCTCTGGTTTTCTCGCCCTTCGATACGAGCACGAGACCGAGTGAGCTCAGGACGTGGGCTTCGGGGCAGATCCTTTCCGCCTCTTCCAGGAGCGCGAGTGCGCCGGAGGTATCGCCGTGCTGCCGCAACAGTTTGCTGTAGCTCAGAAATGCCCACGAGAAAGGCTGGTCTTTGGCTTTGCTGATCCGAATTGCCTGTTGGTACAGTTGCTCGGCAGTGGTCGGCATTTTGAGTTGTTCCGCAGACAACCCAAGATAGGTCATGGCCGCAAAATCATCTGGCTGTAGCCGGAGTGTTTCGCGCAGCCAGGACGCAGCTTCCTGGAAAAACTCGGCTTCGTAGAAGAGCCGTCCAACATAGTAGGTAACTCTCGAGTCAGTGGGATTCAGCTGATTCGCTTTAATCCAGGCAGTGTAGGCAGCGTTGTAGTCCTTTCGTTCCAACTCAACTTGACCAAGGCTTCGGTAAGCCTCTGCGGAGTTACGGTTGAGCGCTATTGCTCTGGTGATAGCTGTCTTCGCGCTGTCGAAGTCCTTTCGGTAGAGTTGAGCCTGCGCGAGCCAGTACCAGCCGCGGTACTCATCTGGTCGTGCCTCAGTGTATGCTTTCAGCCGAGTTGCCGACTCCGTCCACGCTCCCTGCTTTGCTAAACACACTCCGTGGTACCAGAGCCGTTCAGGAGCGGACTCGCCTGCCGCTTCCGACGAACTGAACGCCTCAAGGGCAGCAGCACACCGACCGGCTTTATACAATGCAACACCTGTATCGTACTTCGATTCCACTGCAGCAGCATTGACCGCCACCGCAATCAGGCAGCAGATTCCAATAACCAGACGCACTATCGATGTCCTGTTTCCGACGAGAGGTCCGACACCAGCGTGCCATCAGGCTCGGCGAGAACTAGTACGGTCTTGCCGGCTTTCACCATCTCGGCATTCAAATCGGCTCCGAGCTGACGTTCCGCTGCCGCCCGTTCGACGTCGTTCATTCGCATCAAAACCGTCGATAACTTATAGTGCGCCGGGCCATATGATTTGTCTGCGGCGATCGCGGCTTCATACTTTGCTTTTGCCTGTTCGAGCTTTCCGCGCCTCATCATCAGGTCACCGTATGCAGTCAGCGCTCGTGCGTGCGTGGGGACAGCAGACATCACCGCCTTGAGGTACTGCTCTGCACTGTCCACGCCACCGGCGCCCAGTTCAAGCTGGGCGAGTTCAAACTGGGCCTCGTAATCGGCAGGCGCGATTGCGAGCGCACGCAGGAGATGCGTCCGGGCCTCGGTGACTCGGTTAAGTTTCATATCCAGCCAGCCGAGTGCGTATTGTGTTGGCTCGTACCCGGGAACTCGTTCGTCGTATTTGGCAAAGAGCTGGTGCGCAAGCTCCCAGCGCTCGAAGCAGATGTGCGCGCGAGCCAACAGGAAGACGGCGAGGTTGTTCTGCGGTGCGAGTTCGTGAGCGTGCTCAAGAGCGGCCAGTGCGTCGACCGGAAGATTCAGGCGCAGGCACAGACTGCCGAAATGCAGCAGGATTCGTACATCGTCGGGACGTTCTCGCTTCGCTCGCATCAGGAAGCTGAGGGCTTTTTCGTCCCGGTGCTGCAGCTCCGAAGCTGAGGCAGCTCCATTCAGAGCGCGAATGTTTTTCGGTTCCATGGCGAGAGCTTTGTCGAAGCTTCCATCGGCACTGGAAGAACTTTCCCGCAATTCCACCCAGCCGCGTTCTGTCCAGTAGTCGGCTATACCGGCAAGTCTGGGCTCGAGTTCGCGAAGCAGGGTGAGTCCCCGCTCTGGTTCGCCGGTTCGAATCTGAGAAGCGGCGAGACTGAACGCGACTCCGGCCTGCTGGCTTCCGAGCGCAACGGCCTGGGAAAGGTACTTCTTCGCGGAGGAGTAATCACCGGTTCGGTAAAAATAAAAGCCGAGGTTTTCGTTTAAAGGAACTGAACCCGGAGCGAGCCGAAGTCCAGATTCGAAAGCAGAACGCGCGCCCGAATCGTCATCGAGTTCGGACTTGCAAATACCAAGCAAATTCCAGTAGTCGGCATTTCCCGGCGACGTGCGGAGCAGATCCCTGAGCGTTGCCGACGCACGTTGAAAGTCTCGCGATTGAATCTCCTGAAGCGCCTGAGCCGGCGTTGATTCAGGTGCCGGCTGCGCATTCCCGAGAGCTGCGCATAAAAGCAGCGACACTGGATGCAGCCATCGCGACATGCTTATGCCTGAACGCCAGTATAAGACCAATCGCCCCGCCCACTTCAACGGACTGGAGCGCAGATCCGTCGCCTCAGAAATTAATTCGGAACGTGAACTGCACGTTTCGCGGAGTGTCTATGGTCGAGGTCACCAACCCGAAGTTCGGATCGTTCGGCGACTGATTCCCCGCCGAAAAGATATGCCGGTTGAATGCGTTCAGCAACTCCGCTTTCAGCTGGAACGAAACAGGTTCGCGAAGCCGGAAATTCCGAATGATGCTGAAATCTTCATTCTTGTAGCCCCAGGTTCGGGCATCTGTGTTGTTTCGCGGAAAGTTGCCCAGCCGGAACGGCTGATTGCCGGTTCTCCCGGCGTTAGGATCGGCGAAGGCTGCCCGATTAAACTGACGATCGCGGAATGGATCAAAGTTCCCGCTGGTAGCTGCGGCCGTGAGGACATCCTGACCGGCCACTCTGTCAAAACGAATACACTGATCCCAGCCCGGTATCCCCGTAGCGCCGCAAAATGTAGTGGGCACGCCGCTTTGATACCGCTGAACCCCTCCAATCTGCCAACCTCCGAATACAGCAGCCGCAACCCCGGTTTTGACGAATGGCTTGCCTTTTCCAAACGGAAGTTCGTACAACCATGCCGCTACGAACATCAGCGGCACGTCCTGGCTGCTGACCGACCGGTCCAGCGACAGGTTTTGTGGATTCTGAACCTGTGCAATGCCGCCGTTGATTCCCGGCAGGCTGCTGTCCGCGTTCGTTATGGTCTTCTGCCACGTAAAGGAAAGCTGTGCCTGCAACCCCGCGGCGAATCTTCTCTCGAGTGTTGCCTGAAGCGAATCGTACGTGGCCTCACCGCGATTTTGAAGAACGTCAGTGTAGATCCACTGATACTGCGGCCATGGTCTGAGAGCCTGCGACACGTTGCCCGTGAAACCAGCATAGGGAAGAGGCACGCCGGCAGTGTTGCCTTTGATGTCCTGGAACAACTGGTCACCCAGCGCAAAGTTCTGAATCGGCATGTTATTTACGTTGTCGATTGCCGATCGAAGGTGATCCGACCGCTGTCCAACATACCCGACAGTGGCAATCATGTCCTTCGTCACTTGTTGTTGGATCTGAATGCTCCAGCTCTGTATTCTGCCGGGCTGGCCATACTCGGGTTTGATGTAATCCATCCCGTTCTGACCGTTCTTCTGGGTCGGATCGAGTGACGGCGGCAGAGTCACATCGGGGAAGCCCGAGTCCCAGTTGAACGCTCGTGTAAAGTTATCCGGGCTTGAGATAGAGGGAGACGCAGACCATCCCTGCTGCATCCGGCCGCCGAAATCGGTGTACTGGAGCGGCGCATAGAAGATGCCATAACCGCCGCGCACAACTGTTTTGTTGTTGAACCTTGCGGGCGTCCACGCAAACCCAAGCCTCGGTGCGATTGCTTTGTGATAAGTGTCGGCCCACCTGGGATTGCATCCAGTGCAGTTATTGGCAAACACCAGGGCTCCGGGATGTCCGGCGGCACCCGGGTTAGGAGCAGTTGGATCGAAGTTCGATGTGTTGTTGTACGATTCCTTCCGCGGAATATCCAGGTTGTAGCGAAGGCCGAGGTTCAAGGTGAGATTGGAACGCAACTTAAAGTCGTCTTTCACGAAGAACGCGTAATACTGCTGTGTCCAGCGCGCGACGTGACCAGTGACCTGTCTCGAAGCATTCGAGAGATCCCCAAGCAGAAAGCTCGCAATGCCGTTGCCAGTGTTCGCGCTGAATGCCTGGCTCGCGGCCGTCTGTGATCGCGCGAAGTTGTATACGCCAGCGTCAGTTCCCAGACTGGCCGGCGCGAACAATTGGGTCCTTACATCCGCACCGAAGGCGAGACTATGCCGCCCGCGGACCCAGCTCAGCTGTTGGTTGAAGCGGAGACCGTTGTCGATCAGATCGTCCTGATTGCCAGTACCCAGACCGAGTATGCCCTCGCCCATTCTTACATTTGGGAACTGGTGCGCAGCGGTACCCGTTATATTCGTCAGCCCGAGGCGTTCGGCCCAGCTAAAGCTGCCGCTGCTCGCCTGCAGAGCCGCAGGAGTGACGTTGATGCTGTTCGTCCTGTTGTAGCCGATATTCAGCGTATTCACCATAGTTGGTGAAATGGTGTATATCCAGCCTGTCCGGAGGTAGTGAGTGGTGAAATCCTGAGACCACCCTCCGGGGTCAATACTTGCCGGTGCTATTTGAGTTCCGGCATACCTGGTGTTCTCGCGCGAGTGATAACTGAAGAACACTTTGTGCGCATCGGAGACATTTTCGTCGATGCGGACCTGGAATGTAGTGTTGTACAGCGGATTCGCTGCACTGAAAATGTAGTTGCTGGCAACGGTGCCAGTCGCGTTGGCAATGCCGGGCTGATTTGCCGTTGGCATGTATGTAAGAAAGTTTTTAGCGACGGTCGAGATACGGTTCGCCGGTATTTTGTTGCCGGGGAATGCTGTTCTGCAGAGCACTCCGCCAGGCCCAACCTGCGTTGTTGCCGGGTCGAAGACTTGCCCTTCAAAGATCGGTGTCCCATTGCAGGCGTTCGTACCAAGCTGACGGTTTGTCAAATATGCGCTCAGATCTCCATTGCGCACCGCATCCGTGAGCACCGTACTCGCCGTGGTATTGCCCGAATTTTCACGGTACTGTTCCCAATTAAAGAAGAAAAACGTTCTGTCGTGACCGTTGTAGATCTTGGGAATCCAGACGGGACCGCCCAGATTGAGGCCATAGTCATTCTTTTTATCGATGGGTCGCGCTGTGCCGAACGCGTTATTGAACCAGGTGTTCGCGTTAAATGCCTCGTTACGCAGGATGTCATACGCCGTACCGTGATACGTATTTCCGCCGGATTTCGTCGTGAAACTTTCGACACCTCCGGTTGTATGGTCGTATTCGGCCGGGAAGGTTGAGGTAAGAACTTTAAACTCCCGAATCGCTTCAACCGACGGACCAGCTTCATCGAAGGACGAGCCGTTCTCAGCTCGAAGCGTGCTCGCACCGTCGAGCAGAACTTCGTTTCCGAAATTTTGCCCTCCACCGACCTTTGAGATGAAGATGCCGTTATTGCTGTTCGCCGTGCCTGGGCCGGTAACGCCGGGAGCGAGGAACATAAAGGCCTCGGGAGATCGGAGCGCGCCCACGCCACCAAGCGCCAGAGGAAGCTCGACAACCTGACGCGTGTCGATGACCGTACCTACGTCCGAACTCTCTGATGCTATGGTTGTGCCCCCAGCGGTGACGACAACGGACTCAGCAACCGCACTGAGCGCGAGCGTGAAATTAACAGGAGTGGTCGTGCTTACAAGTACGTCAATCCCCGCCTGTGTGACAGTCTGGAAACCAGTCATAGTCGCAGTCACGTCGTATTTTCCTACCAGCAGGGAGGGAATGCGAAACGTTCCTGCGGCTGCGACCGTACTGTTCGCTCGGCCAGTGGCAAGATTTCTGGCCGTTATTGTGGCCCCATCTACAAGAGCGCCAGTACTGTCCACCACCGTGCCAGCGAGGATGCCCTGGTTTCCCTGAGCACGAACGCCCGGGGCCAAAACTATGCCGAACAAAAGGGTTTGAGCAAGGAGTTGTATCCGCCGAAAGCCAACATCAACTAACCGCACGTGGTGCCTCCGTCGCTGTCGATGAACGATACAACGATCCGAGGAGACTAAATCAGCGCGCAGTCCGGCATGAGACCGATAACAAACCCGTGACCCCGGCTGCCGCCGACTTCTGAGACACAGAAATCGCTGAGTGTCCGTACGACGACTAAAGCTTTTATAGATTGCGCCGTCATCCAGGTCAACAGAAAAATCGATCCTGTTGACGAAAATCGGTCGTTAAAAGCCGTGAAATCCAGCAGTCGCTGTTACTTCCGACTCGGCTCTGTAACTTGAATCATACGATCCGCCTCTACATTCTCAAGCTTCTGAGTCACACCGCTCGGCCACTGAATTTCAATGGTTGCAGCGCGATTTTCGGATCCGAGTCCGAAGTGTAATCGCTTGTCGCTCGCTGAGAGATAGCTCCCGGCCGTAGTAACGAGTGCGTATTGATGCCGGCCCGAAGGTGTGACCAAATGCACACGGGCACCGATACCGTCCCGGTTGCTTACGGTCCCGATGGTATCGATTGTCAGCCAATGATTACGATTACCCAGATTCCGCAAAATCACGGCACGACCGTCATTGCAATTGATGGCCATGTCGAGAAATCCATCACCGTCGAGGTCACCCATAGCGATACCACGCGCCGCCAGAGGCACCTTGAAAGGCGACCCGGATTGCCCTGAAACGTCTTCGAACCGATTGCCGACGTTCCTCATCAGAAGCAGCGGTTCAAGGTACCGCAGTGTCGGCTGGGTTTGCTCAATGTTGTCCATTACGTGACTCTGGCCCACGATGACGTCTTTCTGACCATCGTTGTCATAGTCAATAAACTGGACTCCCCATCCGGAATGGAGCATCGAGATCTCGCCCACCCCGCTCGACTGTGTCACATACTCAAAGCCACCGCTGCCGAGATTGTTGTATACGCCATAGCGCTGCCATGCAAGATTGGTTATCAGAACATCGGGGCGGCCATCGTTGTTGTAGTCTTCAAACGATATGCCCATGCCGGAGTAGGTTTTACCGTCCTCGTCATATGCAAGTCCCGTCCGGACAGCGATGTCGGTAAAGGTGGCATCACGGTTGTTGCGAAACAGCTGCTGCGGCCGGGCATCATTGGCGACAATAATGTCCGGCCAGCCATCGCCGTCAAAATCGTTAACCGCGACGCCCAGACCGTTACCAGCCAATTCGCCCAGTCCCGCTCTGCGAGTTACATCGGTAAACGTGCCATCGCCGTTGTTGTGATACAGGATGTGCGTTGCCGGCTGAAACACGTCGGGGTGACAGTAGGATCGGAAGTGTCTGGCCTCATCGCCGCACCAGCGGTTCTTTCCGATGTCCCAGTCGAGATAACGGGAAACAAAAAGGTCCAGCTTTCCATCACGGTCGTAGTCGACGAAGCACGCCCCCGCAGACCAGCCGCCCGCAGCGACGCCCGCCTTTTCCGTTACATCGGTGAAGGTGCCGTCGCCATTGTTTCGATACAGGATATTCCGGCCATAGTTCGTGACATAGAGATCCTGATGGCCATCGTTGTTGTAGTCCCCGGTCGCCACACCCATCCCATACGAATGCCCCCGAACACCGGCCTCTTCCGTAACATCTCTGAAGGTGCCATCTCCGTTGTTTTTGAAAAGCCGGTTCCAGTAACGACGATGGGACTTGTCTGGTACAGTGCCATCGGGCATCGGGTCCCTGAGAGCGGCACCGTTTACAAAAAACAAGTCCAGCCTGCCGTCGCCGTCATAGTCGAACATCGCGACGCCGCCGCCCATAGTTTCGATGAGGTACTTCTGGGATGTGTGCGACGCGGCATGGACAAAGTCGACGCGCGACTGAGAAGTAATATCCGAGAAAACGGGCAGTGCTGCATTCCGGCCGGCTGCTGTTTGATCAGCACCTCGGGCAAGACATGCTCCGCTAATTGCGGCGATCAGACGACGACGAGTCACGCGAATGAAATTCTATAACCTGCAGACAGCTGTCAGAAAATTGCATAATACGCGATATGGCGCGCGCCATTGCCATGCTTCTGTTCCTGACTGCCAGCCATGACGGCGCGACTTCCGCGGATACGTTATTCCGCGATGCGGCGGCAGCACAGCAGCGCAAAGATTTCGCGACCGCTGTTTCGAAGTAAGATCTCGCGATCTGGGCAAGCAATCTTTATCCAGTCCGCTTCGGCGATGATATCGAGCAGGTTCAGGGCGCTATCCTTTCTGAGCATTTCTTCCCGATGCTGGGCAGCGCTGAACTGGGCCGAACCTTCTCAGCCCCGGATGTTTATCAACCAGTCGTCGTCATCAGTCAGCGGCTCTGGACGACGCGCTTCGGGGCGAGCCCCGCCGCCCTCGGCAAGACGCTGACGCTGAACAACGAACCGTACACAATCATTGGCGTGATGCCGAACGAGTTTCAGTTCCCGAGTGCGACTTTCCAGTTGTGGGTTCCCTTCGAACACGCAATGCTGGCTACGCCGATCCAGGCGCAGAATCGCGCATTTCGAATCTTTCGAACCGTGGCACGCATGAGGCCGGGCGTCAGTCGGGAACAGGCGATGGCAGAGGCAGCCGGCATCTCCGCCCGCCTCGCGAAGGATTATCCGGACACAAACGCCGGGTCGGCGATTCGCTTCCTGCGCTGCGTGAGTGGATGCTCGGCGACGTACGAACCGGACTTACGATGCTGATGGCAACGGCAGTTCTTGTGCTGATGATCGCGTGCGCGAATGTTGCAAATCTGATGCTTGCGCGCGGCGTTGCCCGACGACGAGAGTGTGGTGTGAGGGTCAGCCTCGGCGCGGGACGTATGCGGCTCATACGCCAGAATCTTACGGAGAGTCTCGTCCTGTCAATGACAGGAGGCATTTTGGCCGTCGGTCTGGGATATGCCGTGCTGGAAATCGTGCATCGCGCCACAACCACGAATCTGCCGCGCATCTCGACGGCGGCGATCGATGGCTCGGTACTGTGATTCGCTTTAGGTCTTTGCTGCGCGGCCACGATTATGTTCGGAATCATTCCCGCGTTACGTGCGTCGCGAGCGAATCTGATTCCCGCGTTACACGATGGCGGCCGAGGCGCATCCACAGGTACCGCAGGAAGCCGGCTTCAACGCTCGATTGTCGCGGCCGAAATCGTCCTCGCCTGTGTTGTAGTCGTCGGCGCCGGACTGTTGGCGAAGAGCTTCAGTCGGCTGCTCACCGTCGATTCTGGCTTCTTCCCAGACAACCTGCTGACGCTTAATATCGGTTTACTTTTGTACAAAGATCCTGCTCGCAGGTCAATCGCGATCTCGCAGGTGCTCGACAATCTGTCCCGTGTGCGTGGCGTACTGTACGCTGGCGGCAGCACCGGACTCCCTCCCGTCACACCTCAACGAATGACACGTTTTGCAGCGGAAGGCGTCACGCTGGAAAGCAGTTCCAATACCGCGTACTCCATCCCGCATCGCCCAACTATTTCCACGCGCTTGGCACTTCCGTTATTGAAGGCCGCGAGTTCACAAGCGGGGACACGGCATCAGCGCCTAAGGTCGTCATCGTCAGTGAGGGGCTTGCGCGACGGCTATATCCGAATCGTAGTGGAATCGGCCGGCATATCCGATTCATAAACGCCGACTACTCGGACGAATGGCGAACGGTCGTGGGGGTCGTCAGAACTGTCCGCTATGCCGGATTGAGCGAAGCTGACCAGCCGGCTATTTACGCTCCGTTCGCGCAGGAACCACTGTTCTGGATTGTATGTGATGCTCCGCCATAATGGCGAAAGTCCTACACTGATCCAAAGGGTGCGGGCGGCGATCAGTGATGCCGACCCGGCGCTCGCGCCTATGGGGATCCAGCCTACGAACACACTGATCTGGGGAACCGTTGCACAACCTCGATTTCCGACTGAATTGCTGTGCGCCTTCGCCGCGATTGCCTTGCTGCTTGCCGCAATCGGCATTCACGGAGTGATCGCTTATGCCGTTACCCAACGCACGAAGGAGATTGGAGTTCGGCTTGCGCTGGGCGCATCACGGACGAAAGTAATCTCACTGGTTCTGGTTCAGGCAATGCGGCTTTCTGGAGTGGCGGTTCTTATCGGCATTCCTGTATCGCTGATGTCTGCGCGAGTTCTCCATACGCCGTATTCGGCGTCTCGGAAGCAGATTTTACGGTACATATTGCCGCAGCAGCTTTAATCATGGCAGTCACCGCGACATCCGCGTATATTCCCGCACGACGCGCCTCAAAGCTCGACGCGATTAGAGCACTGCGTTATGAGTGACTGAGAGGCCAGCCATCGACGGAACGAACATCTAATCGCGCACTTTCAGCAACTCTCCGGCTCGAAGCACCACCGGACCGAGCAGGCCTGACCGTATTGGTTCGACCTTTTCCCAGGGCAGCCCATTCACCGTGGTGCGAACGATGTTGGTTTTCGCGTAATGCTTTCCCTGCGGCTCCCGCGCGTCACCGATCAGGCGGTTTGCCCAATCGTTCGCCACGCGAATGATTAACTGATTCTTACCGGGATGCAGCAATGCAGAGATCTCCGCGCGATACGGCACTTTCCACAGGGTTCCTGCGGCCTTTCCGTTCACTTCAACCGTAGCGGCGGCCCATAGTGAGCCCAGGTCGAGATACACCCGGCGATTCGGGCCCAGCCATTCCGGACCAAGGTCGATCTCCTTCGTGTATTCGGCAATGCCGGAAAAGTACCGAATGCCGGCAGCCGGAGATTCGGTCCACGAAATCAGCGTCGGGAAGTCAGCACTCTCGGGTGCGCCCAAGTCGTGTGCAAATTCGACGTGCCACGGCCCTGTGAGCTCGCGCTGTGCCGGCAGAGCGCCAACATGCAGAGTTCGCGATGTCCCATTTGAGAGCTTTAAGTTATAGTCGCCTGAACTGAAGGCAACATCAGCCGCCCAGTCGATCGCCGGGAATGTGCCGCCGCCGTTCGCAGACGTGAGTTCAACAGCCGGGTGTGAGGGCTTGTTTCGAAACACGACGAAGGTTGAGTCTTCGGGAGCAAGATGCAGGCAGACGCGCGTCGTGCTCTTCTCGACCGCGTAGTTCGGATACTCGATAACCTCGCCGGTGTCGGGCCGCCATAGCTCGGGCTGCAAACCGGAGACGCGGAACGTTGCTTCGACATCTCCCCACTGCGCGGAGCGGTTCCGAATAAAGTAAATCTCCGTCGTGCCGGACGATCTGTGAATGTAATCGAGTTCGACACCCGGGGTGCCCGAGTATACGAAATCGGGACCGCGCTTGAGTATGTCCCGCATCGACCCTCCCGAAACAACCCGGCCCTTTCCATAGGCATGCGAACACGGTCGCGTGCCGTCGCATGCTCCCCAGAGTTTTGTCGCGAGGCCGGCTACTTCTTCATCTCGCCGCTGATGGTCAAGGTATCCCGTAGCTCGCTTCGGTTTCGGTCCGAATACGGTGGCGCCGTCGCGAACCAGTTGCTCGATCCTTTGCAGCGCAGGCAAGTCAATGTCCTCACGTTCGGGTAGCGCGAGCACTTCGTAGCTCATGTCTCCCGGCAACGTGAGCCTGCCATCGCGGACCTGCAGCCGTTTCAGCAGCACCTCTCCGTTCGTGACGTCATAGTCGTAGCCGGGGCCGAGCGAGGGATCGACATGCTTCGGCGGCACGAAGTTATATCCCTGATCTCCGTAGTAAAACAGAACATCGGCGACGAAGTGCCCTTGCTGCAGCATGAAGGAGGTTCGGCCCAGATACTCCAGAAACGGCTTCATCATAGGCCACCACACACGGTTTTGACTCATGTGCGTGCCGGCTCCGTAAACCCAGCCGGGCTTGCCAGCTTCGGGCGGCTGATGCGAGGCAGTGTGCCAGACCACGTGGTTCATACCTTCGGTGAACGCACGGTCGGCGGCAGCCTTCAGAAATGCAGGTCCTTCCTGCCAGTGATAAGTGCTGGTGAACGACTCCATATGAACAATCGGCTTGTTGTAGATGTGAGCCGCTGACGCTGTTTCCTTCACCACCCACATGCTCTTCGCGTTAGGACGCCATGGCCAGAACTCGCCGCGGACTACGTCGACGGCACCCTGCGCCTCCAGCGCATCGACGGGAACGCGGTGAATCGGCGGACCGGGACCTCCGGCTTCCGACTCGATGAGGACTCCTGCCGAATGCGCCACTTCGCCCGAAGCTCGGTAGTAATTGTCCACAAGCATCTCGCCAAGCGTCTTGTCGAAGTCGTACCGCACGCGATCGGTGGTCTGCTCGTTGTCGACCAGTCCGCCTCGCAGCACCGGCAGGAACGGCTTCAGGTCATACCCGCGGCGTTGTTGAAATTGCTCGAGGAAGTCTGGTGTCCAGATCTGTCCCTGCACTTCGTAGCTCGCCAGATAAAGATTCTTCAGCGCCGAGGATTTCAGGTCCGGGATTGCCGTTTTAAGTCGATCGACGACGTAGCGCATGCAGCGCCTCGTCGCATCCGCATTCAGGTGATCCGTTGCGAGGCCATCCGAGTTCGGACTCGGCACCTTCAAATGCTCGCCCGTATTGGTGCAGATGTACCACAGAACTGTCCAGTTTCCGGCCGGAACTCGCCAGCTTAAACGACCGTTCGAGTCAACCGCACTCGTCAGGTCGAGAATGCGGGAACGGTCGTGCAATTGCGAGCGGCGGTGGACCTGCCGACGACCAACTCCCTCGCGGACCGCTTTTCCTGCCGTCATTCAGATTGTTTGCCGACCAGTCATTCAGTGACCCAAGCTCGGAGCTGAAGCGCGATAAGTTTGGGACCGTCGCTGGTTCGCCGCGCGCTGTGCGACAGCAGCACGTTCACGTTATCGGGCGTGTAGACCTCGAATTCCGCGAGCTGGACCCGATTCGCGGAGGCGTTGTGCCCGTTACGGATCAGCAGCCGGACATACTTCGCACGTGTCTCAGGAAACCGGAACTCCTGCGCTCCTGCGCGGGGCTGTAGGGTCGCGCTTAGACACTTCGCGAAAGGAATCCGGGTCAGGGCGGTTTGAGACGAAGACGCTGAAATCTTTGACGTACAGTTGGTCGGGAGCATCGTTGTTGTAAAGAATTACATGGTTCAGATTTCGTGGCGTACCTTCGGGCAATTCGTAGACGAACTCCCAGCCTGGTCGTCTCTGCGCGTCAGGAATCGCAAGCACAGCAACAGTCTTGATAGAAGAGCGGAACTCCGCTGCTGTTCTTCGGTGTGTCCTTCGGCGGTGTGGGGAACGGCAGTGCGGCATCATAATCGCGGGGACCGGATAACGCCAGTTCGGAGCTGATCAGAGTCATGCTGCCGTCTTCCGGTTTTACCCAGCTTCCGCCCATATCCCAGCTACTCGTCACTGAGAGATTTACGTCCATACCAAGACGTCCGGCGACGCCGATGATGTGAGCCAAATCTGAAACGGACTGCTCGGATAAAAAGGCTGGTCCCGCCGGCGGCAGCGTTCCCGCCGCTCCCCGTGCGCCCATGTCGAAGAGACAAAGTCCGCCGACTCCCGCCTTGCGGTACTCGCTCAGTTCTTTCTCAACGTAATCTCGATTGACATAGCCATTCAGAAGCAAATAGTAGATCGAAGGTCGCGCCGCCATTGGCGGCTGGCGGAAGCCTTCGACGAGCGCGTCCGCTCCAAACGCCGTCAACCCGATACAGAGAATCAGAGACCGTGAAAGCATATTCGATCCTTAGGGATGTTTCGTTTCTGTCAAGCCGCGGCTGCTGAGGAAAGACTCGATCCGTCTTTGAACACGAATGATGTCGTCATCGGACCACCGGAATCGACCGTGTTTTCCTCCCGGCACCGAGACCAGTTCGTTGGGAACGCCGGCGGCCGTGAGCGCATCGCGCAACGATACCGAATCCTGATAGGAGACCATCTCGTCCGCGTCCCCGTGAATGATGAGCACGGGCGGTCCCCCAGCCCGGATCCACGTCAGGGGCGAGAGCCGTTTCGCAAGCGTCTTCGATGCATTAGCACCCATCCATTTTTGAAGTCCCGGAGTGGTGTCGAAGCCGCGGACGAGATCGGTGGGACCGTAGTAGTCGACGATAGCTTTCACCGGACCTGGGGCAGGTCCACTGCATCCGGAGTCGAAACCATCGCTCGGACGAAGGAAGCCGGCCATCAGAACGAGATGCCCTCCGGCTGAGCCGCCAGTTAAGGCAATTTTGTCTGTGTCGAATCCGTACTTCGCTGCGTTCTGAAAAACCCAATAAAGGGCGCAGCGGCAATCTTCGACGGCAGCCGGAGCCGGCGCGACTCCTGACAACCGGTAGCGCACACTGACGACACGCATCCCGAGTTGAAGGTACGGCAGGAACCAAAGCACGTACTGCTCTTTACTGCCGTTAGCCCAACCGCCGCCATGAATGTAGACCATCGTTGGACCCGGCTTGCGGTCATAGCGCGTATACACGTCAACCGTCGCCTCGAATCCCCCCACCTTCTTGTAAGGGATGTCGCGGATGGCTTCATATCGCTGCCCGACTATGGACGCCCAGTCGCGTGCGGAAAGCGTATCGTCGGTTGCAGCCGAGGCGGAAAGAACGGACAACGCGACCAGCACGAGAGTTTGAGCCGTCATAACATGAGCATCTTCGCGGACACGACCTTCCGTCAATTTCGAAATCAGGCCGTAAGGTGCTGTCTCGCAATGCGAGACAAGAGTCACTCGACGGCAATATACTGATTCGGATGCCCAGGTCGGCAACGGACGAGTCTCAGGACCTTGTAAAGTCAGTTCGGCGAGCGTGCCAGATCCTCAAAAGCTTCCAGGCAGAAGGGGAGGAACTCCGGCTGCGCGAACTGGTCATCCGCACCGGTTTGCATAAAGCGACGGCGTCTCGGCTGCTCCGAACGCTCGAACAGGAAGGTCTGGTCGAGCGCGTGGGTGACGAGCACTTTCGCACCCGAATCCGGGTGCCCTCCGCCCGTCGATACAGAATCGGTTTTGCGAGTCGAGGCATGGATACTCCGTTCTCGCGTGCGGTCGCCGAAAGCGTGCATCGTGCTGCTGAAGAAGCAGGGATGGATCTGATTACGGTCAACAGCCGTCGAAGTCCCCGAGGTGCACTGAGAAACGCAGAAGCACTGGTTCGTGAACGCGTCGATCTTGTGATTGAGTTCCAGAATCATGAACGAATCGCTCCGCTGATCGCGACTCGGTTCGTAGAGGTCGGAATTCCCGTGATTGCGATCGAAATTCCTCATCCTGGCGCGACGTTCTTCGGGGCCAATAACTACCAGGCAGGCATTATCGGAGGCCGCGCCATCGCTCGATGGGTAAAGCAACACTGGGAAGGAAAAGCCGAAAACGTTCTGCTCGTGGAAGAGGAAACTGCCGGTCCGCTGGTCAAGCTTCGAGTGACCGGAATGCTCGCAGGATTTCGCGAACTGCTGCCTGGAGTGGAGGCCGTACCAACCATCGAGATTGATGGACGGGGGGCAATGGAAACCACGCTCGAAAAGATTCGTCGATATCTCCGTCACGCACCGCCGCGGCGCACGGTCGTGCTTGCGGGGAATGACCCAATGGCACTCGGTTCCATTCGAGCGTTTGAGGAGTGCGGACGCGGTTCGTACTGCGCCGTCATGAGCCAGAATGGCGCGCTGGAGGCTCGTGCCGAGATGCGCCGGCCCGGTACGCGGCTCGTTGGCTCCGTCGCATATTTTCCCGAGCGATACGGTGATGAGGTGATTCGACTCGCCGATCAGATCCTTGCCGGGTAAATCGGTACCTGCTGCTGTTTTCACTAAACACGAACTGGTGACGCCGCACAACCTGCAGCAGATTTATCCGCTCGACGAGCGTGTTCCTGAAACTCTGACGAGTCCTCTCGTTCCGGACAGCATGTCTCGTATTGTGAGACGAGCCGCAACATCCTAGTTTGCGATTGCACGTCCTCAGCGACTGAGTCAATCTCGAACCACCCGGGAAGCAGTCTCCTCGCGACTCCCCGGAGCTTTCAGACTGGGAGATTCAGGATGCTAAACGGGATCCTCCGCCGGCTCAGTTGCTGGCTCGTGTGTTTACTCGCGTGCGGTCTCCTTCACGCGCAGAGTTCGAACGGCAGCGTAGCCGGACAGGTCACCGATCCTACATCGGCGGGCGTCCCTGGAGCGAATGTCACGCTCATCAATCAGGGAACCAGCGCTGAAAATTCCATCAAGACTGACGGAAGCGGCAACTATGTCTTCCCGAGCGTTGCCCCGGGCATCTACACGATACGAGTGCAGATCGCGGGATTCCGAACCTTCGAAGCAAGAAACCTCGAGGTGCAGGTCGCTCAGGCTGTTCGGCGCGACGTTGAGATGGCCGTTGGCGACACCTCCACGAAGCTCGAAGTCGTTGCGACCGCGCCGGTGCTCGATGAACGGTCGGCAGAAGTCGGTCAGGTCATCGGTACAAAGGAAACCAGTGAGCTTCCCCTGAATGGCAGGAACTATTTCGACCTCGCCAAACTGGCTCCCGGCGTTACCGAACTCGCAGGCAGTTCACAGAGCAACGGACTGGCTATCAACGGCCAGCGGGCGAACCAGATATCGTTCCTGTTCGATGGCGTGGATACCCGCACCGAAACCAGCGGCCGTCCCGCATTTACTCCGTCACTGGAAGCGATTCAGGAATTCAGGATACAAACCAACAGCTTTTCGGCTCAGTATGGAAAAAATCCTGCTGCAATTAACCTGACGCTGAAGTCCGGAACCAACGGCTTTCATGGCTCGGTGTTTGAGTTCCTCCGCAATAACGCACTGGACGCGCGGAACTTCTTTTCCGCCACCGTCGATCCCCTCAAGCGGAATCAGTTCGGAGGCGTGCTTGGTGGTCCGATAATCCGAAACAAGACCTTTTTCATGGTCAACTACGAAGGTCTCCGGACTCGGAGAGCAAACACCCTTTACCTGAGTGTTCCTACCGAAGCGCAGCGAAATGGCAATTTCGCCGGGTGGGCCGGTAATCTACGACCCCGCGACATACGATCCTGCGACGAACAGGCGAAGTCCATTTCCGGGAAACATCATTCCGAAGGAGCGCTTCAGCCTGATTGGGAACTCGGCTCTGAAATACTATCCGCTGCCAAATGCCCCCGGCAACGCCGCGTTCAATTACGTTACGGGCGCGTCCGGCATCTCTGACGGCGATCAGTTCCATACTCGCGTTGACCATCAGATCAGCGAAACCGACCTGCTGTTCGGCAGATATTCTTATTCGAATGCCAACACAGTCTCACCTGGCGGAGTGCCTTACACAGGCAGCCTCGAGACACATCGGCGCTCACAGTCTGACGGTGCAGGAATCGCATACATTCAGCCCAACGCAGGATAAACGAAATTCGTCTTGCCTGGACGTTCTTCAACGACAACCTTGGCTTCCCTACCCTGGATTCAGACGTGACTCGATCGGAGTTCGGACTGCTGAATCTCGCACCACCGTCGATCGCATACGGCGTACCGCAGTTGAACGTCGCCGGCCTTACCACGCTCGGCGCGAACGCATTTCAGCCTCAGGGCCCGCGTGAGAACATCTACACCCTGGCGGACGATTTCACGTGGATTCGTGGAAAACAGACCCTCAAGTTCGGCTTCGACGGCCGCAGTTATCGGCCGGCGTCGAAGATTCAAGCTTCACCAAACGGCATATTCACGTTCTCCAATCAATTCACATCTCAGCCCGGCGTCACGGGAACCGGAAACGGCGTGGCGGACCTGCTGCTGGGGCTTCCTGTAAATGTGCGTGCGACACAGCTCGCCGAGAGCAACGGCTGGGTCAGTCTGAAGTACAACTATTACGGCTTCTACGCCCAGGATGAGATTCGTTTCAGTCCGAAACTCACTCTGAACCTTGGACTGCGCTATGAATACCAGGATCCTTATAAAGAACGGTACGGCGACCTTGGTGTCTTTAGTCTGGCGACCACAAGCTTCCGCCTGACAAAGAGTGATCATTCAGCGATCAATGACGCCGACACCAACAACTTTGCACCTCGCGTCGGTATCGCCTATTCTCTCAACAGCAAAACGGTCATCCGAAGCGGATTCGGTGTATTCTTCGGTGAGCCCAGAGGAAACGAATTTTCTTCTTTCCAGCTTTCACCTCCATTCGTTCTGGACACGACGATTGTTTCCGCCGCGCTGGTTCCCGACCTGATCGGGCGTGCGTTCCCGCCTGCACAAGTCAGAGATGCAAACGGAAACATCCTCGTCACTCCGAACACCAACATCTTCTCCATCGATCCCAGCGGATTTCCAACGAACTACACATATCAGTGGAACTTGAACGTGCAGCGGCAGTTTCTCCACAACTGGATGCTGGAGGCCGGGTACCTGGGCAACGGCGCGCATAAGCTGACTGGTCGTGTGCTCGCAAACCAGGCTGCACCGGATGTCGACCCGCTGCATCCAACTCCGATCGCAAGCCGCCGGCCGAATCCAAACGTCGGTGACGTCAGCTACGTGTCGGCAATCGACAACTCGAATTACAACGCGCTCGAGGTCAAGCTCAACAAACGCTTTGGCAGCGGGCTGTCCATCATCGGCGCGTACACATATTCCAAGGCGATGGGCATCGGCGGTAATCTGTTTGGCGACCAGTCTCGGCAACAGGACCGGCGTAACCGGATTCAGGAGTACGCTCCTCTCGACTTCAATCAGACTCACCGGTTTACGCTCGCGTGGATTTATGAACTGCCTTTCGGCCGCGGCAAACCGATCGGTTCCAACTGGAACGGAGTGGTGAACTCGGTAGCCGGCGGCTGGTCTATCCAGGGCGCGATTACGATGCACACCGGATTCCCGCTTTCACCCGCCTCGAACACATCGGTGAACGTTGGTCGCACGGATGCTAATCGGCCTAATCGAATCTGCAATGGCAACCTGCCATCAGACCAGCGGTCCATCACGCGCTGGTTCGATACGTCATGCTTCCCGGATCATCCGTTCGGCGTGTTTGGGAATTCCGGGAACAACATCATCATCGGTCCGGGCGTCAACAACACGGACTTGACATTGATGAAAAACACGACGGATCGGCTTTGGATCGAGAGAGCCCGCTACTCTGCAATTCCGTGCGGAATTCTTCAACGCACTTAATCATTCGATCTTCGGTGACCCGAACCTTTCGGTCGGAACAGCCCAGTTTGGTGTTATTCGATCCGTGCGAATCCCTGCGCGGGAGATACAACTCGCTCTGAAGATTCTGTTTTAAAGCGACGCAGGAACCGTACAGTCCAACGAATATGATTCCCCCTGCACTAGACGCAGCCACCGGTGATAATGCAGCTTCCCGCGGTAGGCGAATCCCGCGGCGGAAGCCTCTGACCGCGAACGTGGGCATCTTCGGCGTGGGGCACCACACGTACTGGAAGCAGTTCGATGGACTGCTTGATGAGATGCACCGGAAGCTGCATGTGTTCGCAGGTAAGGTCCGGAACCAGGGCGTCAACGTCTTCGAATTCGGACTGGTCGACGAAGCCCGGTCGGCATACCGCGTTTGCGAGGAGATCAGGAGCAAACCACTGGACCTGATCTTCTGTGACATGGTGACGTACGCCACATCATCGACGTTCGGCGTCATGATTCGGGAACTGAACGTCCCCATCGTCCTTGTCGCGTTACAACCACTCGCTGCGCTGGATTACACCATCGCCTCCACGCAGATGCAGCTTGCCAACGACGACTTCTGCTCTGTGCCGGAGTTCACAGGCGTCGCGATACGCATGGGCAAGAAACCGCCACCTGTGATTCTGGGAATGCTGGACGGCGATCGCGAAGCCGATGCAGAGATTGCCGAGTGGTGCAGGATAGCCTGCGTTCTCCATGACGTGAAACGCGCCAGAATCGGCTACTTCGGGCATGTACTCGAAAACATGCTTGACATGCAGACCGATCACACCGCTCTGACAGCCGCTTTCGGTTGCCATATCGTACAAACGGAAGCCGACGATCTTCTGCGCTGTTTCAAACGCGTTTCCGACGCGAGTGTCGAAGAGAAGAAGAGACAGATTCTCGAGTTATTCGAAACGCCCGATCCGAAGTCGGATCCCGTAACCAGAAAGCTGATACCGGAGGATCTCGACACAGCCGCGCGTGCAGCTGTCGCACTCGAGCGATTTGTGGATGAGTGGGAACTGGACGGCACTTGCGTATTACTACGAAGCTGAGCCGGACAGTGACCTGCGTAAGCTGGTGACGAATCTGATCGTCGGCAACTCCCTGCTGACCGCGGCGGGCTTTCCGATGTGTGGCGAAGCGGATCTGAAAACCTGTGTCGCAATGATGATCGAAGACCGCCTCGACATCGGCGGCAGTTTCGCGGAGTTTCATCCCATCGACTTCCGAGAAGGTTTTGTTCTCGTCGGACACGACGGTCCGCACCACATCAACATCGCCGAGGGTCAGCCGGTTCTGCGGAGCCTGGTTAAGTATCACGGCAAGCCAGGCTCGGGCGCGAGCGTCGAGTTCAAGATCAAGGAAGGTCCGATCACGATGCTGAGTATCGGCGTTACTTACAACGGCCGGTTCAAGTTCGTTATCGCAGAAGGTCAGAGTGTCCGCGGCCCGATTCCACCAACCGGGAATACGAATACTCGCGGCTTCTTCCAGCCCGATATTCGTACATTTCTCAAGCGATGGGTCGCCGAAGGTCCGACACACCATTTCGCACTCGGCATCGGACACCACGCGGCATCAATCGAAAGAATCGCTGAGATCCTCGGAATCGAATCAGCCGTCGTAGCGCGAGAAGGCAACTGACATGACCCGGCGCGATCTCCTCCGTATCCCCGGTGTTGCGGCCGCTGCTTCCCTCGCATCACCCGCCGCGGACACTGGTGTCGGTTCGCTGTACAAAGAACCGGATCCCGCGTTCCGCCGTGTAACTCTCGAGATCAGTCTGAAGCCGTTTCGGTCTCTCGAACCGGCGGCTGTGAAATGCAGTCTGTGAAGAGATTTTTCAGTCCTGGGCGGCTCTGCTGCGGCGATGCGAAAGTTCGGCCGTGATGCTCTGGACGGCTGACGGCAGCGAAATTCTGGAGTACCGCGGCAAAATGGAGGACACCTTCGACTGGGCTCGCTACCTTGGCGATGCAAACCCGCCGACTCCTCCGCCTGCTGACGATCCTGACCGCAAGGGTTCGCATGGGCGGAACTGGTTATACACCGACAATCCGCATTCGGTACGCTACTCCGATCTGAAGACCATCGTCACCACATTCAAGACTGTCGGTCAGGCAATGACTGGCAAGCCCGTGAGCGTAGGGCGCGACCTTCGATCCTGGAGGCGAGTTTGCGCGCTCCGATTTCAAGTTCAATCGGCATAAAGAGATTGCCAAAGGAAGCACCCGCGGGACCCAATACATGGGTCGACTGTACTGCGAAGCTCAAAGCGGATAACCGCGCGTACGCAGGCTTCCCGAACGGCATCCCGGAAGGCACGTCGTTCGGCACGTTTCTGGGCCGGCAAAGCCAGCATTTCCTCAGCGACCTCGGGTTTGACTACATCTGGTTCTCCAATGGTCTCGGCTTCTCACTCAGTCCGTGGAATGTCACCGGACCGCTGTTCGACGGCAAGACGTTCGACGCGCGCCGCGCGCCCGAGGTGCGTGACCAGATCCTGTCGTTCTGGCATGACTTCCGCAGGGAGTGCGCTTCCTTTCCCATCGAAACGCGAGGCAGCAACCTGACCGTTGGCGCGGATCTCTCTGCCAGCGCTTCGCCCGTGCGGGATCTTTATCGGACAGGACTCGGGATAGTCGCGCCGCCGAACTCCCCATGGGCTGCAATCGATGGCGACTTCGGACTCGAGATCGTCGGTTACCTCTCCCGCATCTCTGAGTTGCCGCCCGGTGACGTGTTTCCATTTCGGTTTTATACTCACGATCCGTGGTGGATGAACAGCCCCTGGCTCGATCGCTATGATCGCGAGCCGCACGACATTTACCTGCCGCTCGCGCTGGCGCGCCTGAATGGGAATGCGCGCGTCACGCGTCCCGCCTATCTTGAGTTCCTGACAATAGACAACTCATTCGGGCGGATGCCCGAGCAGGTGCCGAATGAAGTCACGCCTCATCTCCTTTCTGCGATGGATGAGTTTTCCGACGCCCCTGGACTCGTGACCTGGATCTACCCGTTTGACGAGTATCACGACATGACCTTCGGTCGTGAGCCGCGGTTGAGGGACGTGTTTTTCGGCGACTGGTTCCTTCGCGGGGCCGTCAACAACGGGTTTCCGCTGAACTCTGTGGTATCCACGCGCCAGTTCGCAGCCTCCTTCGCTGCGAACCCGGCATTCTATCGAGACACGATTCTTCTCGCGTACGCACCGGTTGCGAACGGAAAGCTGGAAGAACTCCTGATGGATGCACTCAGGCGGGGAATTTCGGTTCTGTTGTACGGACCGACAGACAAACTCGGTGATGGACTCCGTCGCACACTTCACCTGAAGAATACTGACCCGCTCTCAGGGGAATTGACACTAAAGCATGTGCTCGAGCCGGATGTTCTTCAGCACGGCACACAGCCGTTCACGCTGAATCATCGCGACATCATCTCCGGAGGCCCGATCAACACCGTCATCGAGCAGGGGGCGCCCACTCGGGTTTGCGCTACGGTGAGCAAGGGTTCCGCCGAGCGCGTGGTGGCTGCGTCACTACACCCTTCATCTGGTTCCAACGCTGGCACGCTGGGCTGGGTTCGCGGAAGCTTCTGTTGTTCTCTTAACGGCGGACGACTGCCCACGCCAGACAATCCCGAGCGATACTTTCACGCTGAAACTCTGATGCGGCTGATGCTGTCTGAGTTCGGCTACTCCATTCGGTTCAGTAAGCCCGGCCCGCAGACGCGCTCGCCGCTGCTCCTTGCATCGCGTCATCGCAACGGATATTATCTGTCCTGCTACTCGCCCGCAACCACTGCCTCGGTGCGGCTTCGCTTTCCCTACGGAGCGCCCGTGCCCGTGGGTACCGAAACATGGATCGAAGATGGGCATACCTCTTACAATCCTCCGAGGTCGTGGCACAAGGAAGTCCGCTGTTTTGTCGATCAGACCGCGAGCGGCGAATTGTCCTGTGTTGAGGGAATCTCGGAATATCCTTTTATTCAGCGGAGGATGATTCTTCACGGACTGAAGAACGCGACAGTCAGCTTTTTACCGGAAGGCGAGCGCCGCGTCATCATGGCCGTGAATGATCTTCGAACCTACAATCAGAACTCGGCACCTTACCGTCGCGAAGACTCGGGATCCAGATATGTTGCGAGCGGATGTAACAGGAACTCTGTCGATCTCCTGGTAACTCCATGTTTCGATGGTTCGTTGCCTTCACTCTGTTCTTCGCCTGCGGTCTGAGCTTCTTTGACCGGCAGGTGCTCTCAGTTCTTGCGCCGCGGATCACTGCCGACCTTCACCTCGACAACGTCGCCTACTCGTGGGTCGTCTTTGCTTTCATTCTCAGCTACAGCGTGATGTTCACGGCGGGCGGATGGCTTATCGACAGGCTCGGGACACGCGTTGGGCTGGCCCTCTCGGTCGCAATCTGGACGGTTGCGAGTCTGCTGCATGCTTACGCGGCGAATGGTTTCCAGCTGGGCTTGTTCCGATTTATACTCGGCGTCGGAGAAGGCGGTTGTTTTCCGGGTGCCGCAAAAGGAGTTCTCGAGTGGTTCCCGAAGCGCGAGCGTGGCATGGCGATGGGGTTCGCAACCGCTGGCGGTTCCGCCATTGGCGCCGTTATCGCGCCGCCAGCGATCGTGTGGACATTTGCTCGATTTGGCTGGCGAGGATCTTTCCTGTTCACCGGACTGCTTGGCGCACTTTGGCTCGTGGTCTGGCTGCTGACCTACCAGGCACCTCAGGCTTCGCGGCTTGTGGGCCAGGCCGAGAGAGAGATGATCCTCAGCGCCCGTGATGAAAGATTAGAGGAGCGAGCGCCAGGCTGGGGGGAACTACTCGTACGGCGTGATGTCATCGGGTTGGTAACAGCTCGATTCCTGTTCGACCCCGTGTTTTATTTCTACATGTTCTGGATTCCGCAGTATCTCAGCCAGGAACGACATGCGTCACTGGAGCTAATCGGACAACTGACGTGGATTCCGTTTCTGGTGCTTGGAATTTCGTCGTTGCTTGGTGGCTGGGTATCTGACCATCTGGTGCGTTCAGGCGTGAGCACATTGCGAGCCCGGCGTTACATGCTGATCGCATCTGCCCTCCTGACGCCCGTTTCTATCTTCTGCGTATTGGTTCGTGACATAGAGACGGCGATCGCCCTGATGAGCCTTCTGATGTTCGCCCATGGCTTTTGGATAACAAACTATATGACGTTGATCGCCGATCTGTTTCCGCGAAGCGTCGTGGCAACGGTTGTGGGTCTGACGGGGACTGCAGGTGGAATCGGCGGATTTCTGACAAGTCTCGCGATCGGCCGCGTTGTGCAGGCTGTCTCGTTCACTCCCTTGTTCGTCATCGCCGGAGTGCTTTATCCGATTTGTGCGGTCATCCTCACCCTGACGGTAAGCTCAAGTCAGTCGCAATCAACAGCTTCCGTATCTCGGAACTGAGCCGCGCTCCTCGCTTAATCAAGTCGGCTGTTAAAACAACACTTTCAACCCAAACTGAATTCGACGGGGATCGCTCGCCGTTGTTATCTGCCCGACTCCGGCAGCGGTGATGTTTGCCGCGGGAAGTCCGAAGTACGGCGTGTTCGTCGCGTTGAACGCTTCGGCACGAAACTGAACCCGAACTCGTTCCGTGAGCGCTACAACCTTCGCGAGCGACAAATCGAGATTCGTAAGCCAGGGACCGTTCAGGATATTACGTCCAGAGTTACCGTACGTGTATTGCGGCTGGACCTGAAACGCGCTGACATCGAACCACTGGTCGATAGTCCGCTGATCGGACGGCAGTGAACCGTCGCGAAGACGATTGGGCCGATCCGCACCACCGGCGTTTGTAATTCCGCCCGAAGTCGTGACCGTGAACGGCAGCCCTGAAATTCGGCTGAAAATTCCACTGATCTGCCAGCCGCCGATAAAGAGATCAGTAAACCGGTTAACGTTACCGAGGAACGCACGCTTCCGGCCGACCGGTACCTCCCACGTTGTACTCAGGATATAGTTGTGCCGGACATCCGTAAGGGCCGGTCCGCGATTCAGGCTGCGGTTCCACGGACTCACACCCGCCCCTCCGCTATCGTTGTTGCCTGTTTCATCGGAGTTGTCGATCGCATGCGACCACGTGTAAGAGGAAAGGAAGGTCAGGCCCTTGCTGAATCGCTTCTCGAGTTTGACGATCAGGCCGTTATAACTAAGACTGCCCAGAGGTTCTGGTCGCGTGACGCTGGAGTAGTAGGGCCATAAACGCAGATTCGCAATCGGCACCGGAGACGGCTGGATGTTGAACGGGATGCTGTAGTTGAGGTCAGCCAGCATCTTGCGAGTGCCGTTGCCGTTATACCCAATCGTGAATAGCGTGTCGAAAGGAAGCTCCCGCTGAATGTCAAAAAACCACTGTTGCGAGTACTGCGTCGGCAACGAACGGGGTGACGCGGTGATCCCTACCGGGTTCGGTCCAGGAACTTCTGTGCCAGGCAGCGTCACCGCCGGAAATCCACCGCTCAACGTCAGCCGACGGATTAATTCGGTCCACAGTGGCAAAGCCGATCTCGATAAAGTCGGGCGACTGGTTCTGGAATCGAGCCCATTGCGTTTGCAGTGCATCCGCACGCGCATAGATGATTCCGCCTCCCGCGCGCAGCACTGTTTTTGGAGTTACTTTGTACGCCAGTCCAAGGCGGGGAGCGAAGTTATTCAGATCGTTCGTGCACAGGCAGTCACTGCCATCCTTCGGCCGAACTTGTGCCAGCCGCGCATTAGCTCCCGTATTGGAGAAGTCCAGGTTAAATGCTCGACACGAGACTGTCAGGTGCTGTCGGAGCGAAGAAGATGTCGTAACGCAGGCCGACATTCAGCGTCAGCCGCTGCGAGATCTTCCAGTCATCCTGAACAAACAGCGCAAACGTATTGGCCCAGAGGTTCTCGCCATTCTCGTTTCCGATCGTGCCGCCCGACGCAAGGCCGAGCATGAACTCTGCCATGCCATCCCCGGTGTTGGCCCGATTGCTGGGATTCGCTGTAAACTCGCGGTTGAAGACGAAACTCCCTCGTGCGAACCGTGCGGCGTTGCGGAACACATTCTCGCGCCGAAACTCGCCGCCATACCGAATGTTGTGCTTACCCTGATTGTGATACAGAGTGTCGTTGATCTGGTATGTCCGCATGTTGTTTGTATTCGGCCAGAAAGAGCGCGTCCCGAGTTCCGCGTAGCCCTGGGGCGTGAAGCGCGACAGACCATGATCGTTGGACGATGCAAACGTAGTTTTGGGAATACCTTTGATGCCATAGTCGTCAAACAACGGCTCACTATATGGCACATCGAATCTTGTCGGGAAATCAGTGAACCCGAAACGGACTTCGTTCGCAATGGTCGGGCTGAGAGTAGAGTTCCATGAAGCGGCAACACCGTTGGTGCGGATCACGGTCGTAGTCGCAAGACCACCATCTGCGGGCAACGGCAGCGGCCCCGGCTCATACCGATCGCGACTGCGCTTGCTGTAGCGAACGGAGATGCGGTTATTGTCATTGAAGTTGTGGTCACCCTTCAGGTCGATCACGTCAACATCATTGCTCTCCGACGGTGAATAGAAATAGTTGTTTGCGACTTTGGAGTTGTCCGTCGGAAGCGGGTAAAGGGACAGCAGCTTTGGAAACAGCGGATCCCAGCGGCTCTTCGGTATGATATTGCCCGGAAACTGCTGACGCGTGAGGCTCGTAGCGGTACCGCTTGGTTAGTCGCAGGATCGAACACGGGCCGAATTCGGCTGAAGTTGCCGTCGCGTACCTCCAGCACCGGAACCGTCGACGTATAGCTGTGTCCCAGTCTCGTTCGCGTACCCTCATAAGACGCAAAGAAAAACGTCTTGTCTTTGCGAACAGGTCCACCAAGTGTTGCGCCGAACTGGTTCTGCTTGTACGGCGGTTTGCCTGCACCGTTGCGATTGGCAAAGAAATTAGTCCCGTCCAGTGCGGAGTTGCGCAGGAACTCGAATGCTGTCCCGTGAAACTGATTTGTGCCGGACTTGATGCTTACGAAAACGTGGCCGCCCATACGGTTCCCGTATTCCGCTGATAAGTTGTTTGTCACTACCCGGAACTCACCGACGGCATCAACGCTCGGCTTGACGGCCTGCGCTTCATAGCCGATCGGACCGCCGGTATACGTGGCAGAGTTATCAACGCCATCAATGTTCACCTGCACCTGATAGCCGTGCTGGCCACCCGCGGAGAACACGCCCTCACTCTGTGGGCGCGAGCCGCGAGCGGGTGCAGTGCCTGCCGTCAGGCGCGCCAGTTCAAGATAGTTCCGGCCATTTAACGGGAGTTCAACGATCCGCTTGTTGTCGATCACCTGACCTACGGTAGCGGTCTCCGAATCCAGCAGCGCCGCTGACGCCTCGACCTTCACACTTTCAGTCAATGTCCCAGGAGCGAGCGTAAAGTCTACTCGTGCAACTTGAGCGACGTCTACCTTGAGTTCGGGAACATCGGACGTAGTGAAGCCAGTCATTGCTGCCGACAGTTTGTACCGGCCCGCGGGCAGTGTGGGGACAGTGTATAGACCAGAGTCGTTGGTCGTTGCCTCGCGCCGCAAGCCAGTCTCGAGGTTCGTAATGACAATGGACGCGCCCTGGATTACAGCATCTGTGGGATCTTTCACTACTCCCTGAACGGTAGAGTTCTGAGCAAAGAGGAAGGAACAGAAGAACGACGCCATCGCAATGCGAGTGAATGAGATCCCCCGAGACATGGGGTCAGTCTACCAATCGATACGTCGATATACAATGCCAAAAACAAAAATCACAAGTCAGTTACTAAGTAGACCCGTGCTCATACACTTCAGCCTGGATCGGTGGTACCCCCTGATCAACCGCGCACTGTCGGTACCCGTGGCAACTCCGACTCGGAACGAGCGTGCAGCTTCGCCACTTCCCCAAACAAACGGGTTCGCGCCGATATCACACCCAAGCCGGCAGCAATCTTCAGTGCAGATAACAACGCCGTTTCCTGAGAGTCGAATGGAAATGTATAGCCCCCACCAATCCAAACACCACCTTGCCCCTGTAGTTCCAGGACCCTTGTCTGTGCCTGAAGCGAAGCAACGGTCGGAACCATATGCTGATAGCTGGACTGATGAATGACATTCTTCGGCTGTCGGTCGCGATGAGTCACCCAGCTCTTCCAAAGTTTCAGATCTGACTGCATCACCGATGTCGGCAGCAGCACTTTTCCGAGCCACATCGAGGCTTCGCAATAGGCATTGTGGACCTGACTATTCAGAAACGACCAGTTATTCGGGTCGGTCGGAGCATAGGCGGGGTCGGTGTGAATGGCTATTCGAGTGGCTTGAAACTCAATGGCTGCTACAGCCGTTTGCTGAGCGCGATTGGCAGTCAGGCCATCGAGGAGTCGCAACGTCGCGGGTCCGGAGCAAGCGAGAACAAGATCGTCCACTTGTATACGGCGGCGATCTTCGCACGTCAGCAGAAAACCTCCCGACGGCTGCCGGGTAATCTGGTCCACTTTGGCCTTAAGAGCAATCTGGACGGTTTGCATTTGATTCACCATCCGTCGCAGCGCTTCAGCCAGTCCGCGATTGAGGACATAAGAGACAATCGGGTCCGTCGCGCTGGCGGGTGCGGATGTTGCAGCGAAGATCATTGCTGCCCTTGCTGAAAGCGTTCGGGCCTGGTCCGTCGTACCCGTGAACAATGACGCAGCCCACGGCAGCAGCACTCCCTCCCACTGGCTCCGCGACAAGGAAAGTGTTTGCAGCCACGCCTGGAGTGTCACGCTCCAGTCCCCACCCTGATCCTCCCGGGCTTTCGATGCTGCAAAACCGGTAGCGAACGCTTGCAGTCCATCCCAATTCCATGGTGTGAATACCGGCCAGAGCCGATCCCACAGGATGGGCGACACGAAGCGCGGGAACAGTTCGGAAGCACCAAATACCGTAATCGAAGCGGGGAATGAGTGCGACTCACCGGTCGATGGTGGATAAAGTCCCAGGTTTGCCAGCAGCAGGATATACAACCGATACAGGTTCGGATGAAAATACTGTGCTCCAACGTCGACTGCCAGGGCTTGTCCCGCGACTTCCACCTGAATCGTTTCGACGTTTCCTCCCAGCGTGCTCTGCGCTTCCAGCAGGATCACATCGCATTCGCCATCGAGTAGCCACGCCAGCGCAACGCCGGCCATTCCACCCCCCACAATGCCTACGACGCGCCGGCCGGCGCCGGCAGCCGACCCGGGCAGACTCATCCCAAGTACACCTGTGGCTGCCGTCAATACATTACGCCGGCTGACACCTGGACGCACGATTTCGTTTTGCAAGATCCTTAAACTCTACCGGGATGTTCCGCGACTTGCAACGCACACGTCATGGATTACCGCACCGAATTTGCTGATACTGCCGAACAACCGCGCGCCCCCGGGTGAACTAACCGTCCCAGCCATCCGGCCGCGCTTATGCTTGCAGAACCAGCGGGAGCTGGGCGGCTTCCCACGCAGCGAGACCGCCCGCCATCTCGATCAGATTCGTGAGCCCATGTTGATGAAGAATGCTCGCGGCAATTGAAGACCTGTATCCGCCGGCGCAATGGACGGCGACACGGCGGCCCGGGGGAATCTCTCCAATGCGCTCCTGCAAATGGTTGAGCGGAATATTGACGCTGCCGTCAATGTGCTTTCCGTCCCACTCGCGCGGGTTCCTGATATCCAGCAACATCGGCGGTCCGCTGACCCCAACTCCTCAGCCACAATCGAGGCCGTGACTCGCTCGGTCGGCCACACAAGATCCGGGCGGTTCGGCCAGCGATGCCATTCCTTGTCGGAGATATCCTTTGACATGGTCGAAACCGATCCGGCCGAGTCGTAATGCCGCCTCCGCTTCACGGCCCGGTTCGGCGATGATAACGATCGGTCGTGCGCGGTCTAGCAGGGTACCTGCCCAGGTGGCGAATTGCCCGCCCAGCCCGATACTTATACTGCCGGCCAGGTGACCCTTGGCATATTCGGCCGGGTCCCGAACATCCACAATCTGACAGTCTGCGTCACCCATTCGAAGGACCTCGTCCAGATCAATAGGCTTAAGGGCTTGTTCCAGAGTCTTGTCCAGCGTGGCATGTTCTCGAGTATTGAGAATCGCATCGTAGGTGAAATACGCCGGTGCGTCAGGCTGGTCCGTCGTAACGAGTGTAATGAATTGCTCTTTCGACATCGGCTGCAGAGCGTAATTGAAACGACGCTGATCCCCGAGAGAAGACACCGTATCGGAGGAAAGATTTTTGCCGCATAGAGAGCCGGCGCCATGCGCCGGATAGACAAGCGTCTCGTCGGGCAAGCGGGAGGAGCTTGTTATGCAGCGACTCGTAAAGGTACGTACCGAGATCCTCGGCTTTCCAGCCAAGCGAAGCTCGCAGGTCGGGGCGGCCTACATCTCCGATGAACAGAGTGTCACCGGTGAGAACGGCGTACGGTTTTGTTGACGTTTTTGCGAGATCGAAAACAAGGATAGAAATGGATTCGATCGTATGACCCGGAGTTTCGAGCACTTCGAGGCGCATGCCAGGAAAATGAAGGCAGTCACCATCTTTCATCTTGACGAAGTCGTACTCGGCCTCGGCACGGGAGCCGAGGTGAATTGTGGCGCCGCAACGATCGCGAAGTTCCAGATGACCGGCTACGAAGTCAGCGTGGAAATGCGTGAGAAAGACGTGCCGGATCTCGAGGCCGAAGTCCCTGGCATCGGCAAGGTAGTTCTGAATATCACGCTGCGGATCGACGATGGTAGCCGTTGCACTGGTCTCGTCTCCCAGCAAGTAAGAAGCGTGCGCAAGGCAGCCAAGGTAGTACTGCTTGAGAATCATAGAGCCTCTGTCTGTAAGTCGGTGTGATCAGAACTATAGCTCAGGTCACGGTCAGGTATTCGCGCACTGACAATACGGCCATTGACGCACAGCCGGCAAGCACTTACTGATTATCCGCACTCAGAAAGACACGGCTTGTCAGTGCTTGTCTCCCACAGGGTTATTTTTCAACAACCGGGAGAGTAACGCGAAACTGCGTCCGGCCCGGTTGAGACTCCACAGATATCGCGCCATCGTTGTGCCGAACGAGACGACGCACGATGTCGAGGCCCAACCCGGTGCCCTGTCCCAGCGGCTTGGTCGTGAAGAACGGGTCGAAAATTCGTTCGCGGACTTGCTCGGGGATACCCGCGCCATTGTCGATAATGCGAACCACGATGTTTCGATCCTCACGGCTGATTTTCACCTCAACCTGCCCCGATTCGGGAATGGCATCGAGAGCGTTGTCGATCAGGTTCGCCCAGATCTGGTTTAGTTCGCCGGCAAACCCTCGCGCGCACGGCAGACCAGGTTCGGCTTCGACCATTACGCTCGCCAATTTGCCCCGCGCCTTCGCTCCCAAAACGGTGATGGTATGACTTAAACCCTGGACCAGTTCCACAGGTCCGGCAGTGACCGCCTGATCCATGTGCGTGAAACCTTTGATTGCGACGACCAGGCCCGAGATCCGCATCGCGGCGTCCTGAATATCCGAGGAGAGGCTGCGAACAGCACAGGCCGACGCGGCACACCTCAGCGCGGCATTCAATGCTGGCCCATCGATCGCCTGCGTCAATGCGTTGAGGGCTTCAAAGGAAACTGGTTTATCCGCGAGTGCTTCCGCTATGTCGATATCAAGGCCGCGATCAGTCAGCCAGTCCACCAGAGCATCCTCGCGCTCACACTGCTGAATCGGCGACCGCGCGCCGCACTCCTGTCTCGCCAGACAAGCCTTGCCAACGACGTCAATGGCTGTGACTTGAGCATCAGTCAGCTGGAATGTCCCAAGTGCTCGTGTTGCCCGTTCACTCTCCTCCAGCTGGTCACCAAGCAGCGCAGCAGAACGTTCAATCGCCGCGACGGGGTTGTTCAATTCGTGAGCCAGTCCCGCAGACAGCTTTCCAAGCGAAACCATTTTCTCGTCATGAAGATCGTTCGAGGTGAAGGCCCGGGCGCGATCAAGCATCGCGTGAACCAGCAGAGCCGTGAGCTCATAGCAGTTTTCGGTCAGTTCACGGATCTGATCGGCATTCAGTTGCAGGAGTTCCGACGGCTCCTGCGCGACCGAATCACCCGGCGGACCCGTCACGCGGGAATACGGCAGCAAGCCCAGCACATCTCCTTCCCGCCATTCCATGATCTTGCGCGGCCCGCTGCCACGGTCGACCGACATAGTGAATGACCCCGAAAGTAATACGAACAAGCCTGCTGGCCGAGTTCCCTTCGCAGTCAGAACCTCGCCGGGATCCAGTTGCCGAACGACTCCATGGGACGCCAGCCACGCCAATTCTTCGCGAGGCGCACTGCCCACCGTCCTGTGCGCGGCCAGCCGATCGATCAGATTTTCTGTCGACATGCTTCTATTCCCTGTCCACTGGAGCTGCTTCGTCTCGCCTGGGATTGATTCGCAGACACAGCGGCGCCGCGTTCCAGCTCCAGAATCTTGTTCCGTTTGTAGTCAGCGTCCGAATTATACAGTGGCCGGGAATGGCTCCTGTTCGACCAATCGGGCATACAGTTCTTAGCAGGCCGGCGGCCAGATTTCGTTCGCATTTTTGACGACAACGAATGATCAGGCGGACGAACTCAAGCCAGCCGATCGGAATCGCGAAGAAGCATTTTCTGCGCGCTGACACACGCCTTACCGGTTTCGTCGCGATGCGGACGGCCGTCGGCCGCGCCGGCTGGAACAAGAGCATCGGAGGACTGTTTCCTGTCGGGATCACACTCACAAACAACTGAGCAATCACCCGTATCGTCTCGATGACGAGAACCTAATGTACATCTTCGGAGGGAACGTACCGCGACTGTACGATTACCCGGTAACCGCATTTAAAAAAACAGGCGGACCACTTCGCTCAATTGCGAGCCGATTACGAAGCGGAGGGCATGTGTCGAAGTAATTTGAGCTACGGCTACATCCGGAAGGCGGCTGTTTGAATCAGGAGTCGGTGAATATCAAGCCATTTCCCAGAGCGACAGTAACTACTGCGCTGGAAGATTTTAATTTCAAATTCTACCCTCAATGCGAGAGTTGTCGCATCAAAGCCAACGCGCGTCAATCTCATCTTCGACCTGATATTCTGAACGGCGAGGTCCTGGCGACCCGCAACAGCCGACGATTCAGAGGTTGCCCGCGGCGGGAAAGCTGATAGTAACTGACATTTTGATGGAGGAATGCATGAACCGCAGATCGTTCGTAACCGCCGCCGCCCTGCTGGGTATGGAAGCCAAACGTGCCCCGGCCGCACAGGCACCAGCGTTTCAGGGCGAAAAGAGCAAGTTAAAGATAACCGGGGTCAGACTCGTACAAACAACCCCCAGGAAGCGACCGCCCGAGTATCAGCCTGCTCCGGGCTCATGGTCGACAGGTGGCGTCGAGGTCGCAAACCCGATGTCGATCTATCCGCAATACAAGCCGATGCGTTCGCTCTTTATGGCGGATGATCCAGCAATCGGCGCGTTCACCGTCGAGGTATCCACCGACAAAGGCGTGAAGGGATACGGACACGGGGGACCCGCCGGTGGCGCAATCGTCGAGAAACATCTGACCAAACTTCTGATCGGAAAAGATCCTTTCGACATTGAACGGAACTGGGACATCCTCTGGCGTTCGACGATGTACTACGGTCGGGCGGGTGCCGTTGTTCACGCAATCAGCGGCGTCGACATCGCACTCTGGGACCTTGTCGGAAACGCGACCGGCATGCCCGTCTATCGCTTGCTGGGAGGGGAAACGAAACCCCGACTTCCCGCTTACTGCACAGGTAATGATGTTGAGCAGCATCTCCAGTACGGATTCAAGCGGCTGAAGCTCGCCATTCCATACGGGCCGGCGGACGGCAAGGAGGGCATGAAGAAGAATGTCGAACTGGTGAAGCAAACTCGCAACTCGCTGGGTCCTGATGGCGACATTATGCTCGACTGCTGGATGTCGTGGACCGAGCGGTACACCCTCGAAATGGCAGAGATGTTCGAGCCTTACAAGGTGTACTGGATGGAGGAATGCCTTCAGCCGCATGATTATGCCGGCTTTGGCCGCCTGAACGCCGCCATCAAATCGACGCGTATCGTAACCGGCGAACACGAATACACACGCTACGGTTTTCGGTACTTGCTGGAGCATAACTCCGCTGCTATCTGGCAACCGGACGTTAACTGGTGCGGTGGTATGACCGAGCTTCGTCGAATCGGCGCACTCGCCGCCGCGTACGACATACCTGTCATTCCACACGGTGGCGGGCTTGGAGAAGCCGCCCACTTCATAATGGCGACTACCAACGCTCCATGGGCCGAAATGTTTATGCCTGCCCCAGGCGGACCGAAAGAAGTGTACGACCTCTGGGAGGAACGCTATCAGCTCACAAAAGGACCGGAAGGCATCTACATGCGCCCGCTGGATCGCCCTGGCTTCGGCTGGGATTTTGTCGTGTCGTAGCTCCGAACATCAGAGCTCAGTCCGGCATACCGATGTGCCGCACGCACTTTGCGATCGAATCATTGTCCGGCAGAAGTTGCAGCTACCAGCTCAGTTCAACCAGTGAAACACCCTGTCTGGGAAGGCCAAAATTCAATTGGGCTTTGCCTCCCTCCGCGACGATCCACCGCGGCGACTCCAGCAACTGCAGCTGCCCGGCTGCCTCAAGTTGCTTGTACTGCGACGGGCTCGGATCCTGCGGCGAACCCATCGACTTCCACACAGTATACGCATTGCTGTGGGTCTGGTCGATTCGATAGTGCTGTACCAAAATACGTGTAGCCGGTAAACCCGCAATATTCAGGCCAACAGCTGCTTCAGGACCCGGCACATCGTCGTCATGATAGTTCCACGCGAGTACCGATACCTTGTGATCCGACCGTGCTGCCAGCGCATTCACATCAGCCGTGGCACGAACACCCTCCTTGACGATGGTGTCGACAGGCACCGCCCCGCTGCTCTCGACCTTCACACGTTGACCACCCATCAGGCCCGCCATACGGAAGAGGTTCAGCACCGGTTTGTCGATGCCATTAGTCGCAAGAGTCCGAAACCCGTCGAAATAGGGTTGACCTTCGAACTCAAACGCCCACGTCAACATCCCCTCAATGTTCGCTCGAGTGCGTTCCGAGAGGTCGACGATATTCCTGATCATCGCCGCCGTGTAAGCAGGATAGAGCGTTCCATTCCGATACGCATTCTGCGGATACACTCTCGCCGAGCACGCAGCGCACCCCTCCGGGTCAGACTCGCTCAACACGATCGGTAAGCCACGGAACTTCGGGAATGATGTGACAATTTCAAAACCCCTGAGAACGTCTTCGGCATTCTTGGCTATGCCCATACGGACGTGGTCGCCCGCCACCGTCGGCCGACCCTTTGCGTGATACGTGATGAAGTCAAGCGGCGCACCCTTCCCGCCGGTCGCCGGATTATCTCCACGATCGCAGTGCTCGAGGAACTGGCGCAGGAACGAAGCCGCCTTCGCATTTGCCGGGCCCGTCGTTGCTGGTCCGCCAACCTTTGCTGACGGCAGCGCGCGCTTCACTCCTGCCGCCGCGTAATCGTAGACCTTGTCGTACTCTTCCGGCGTTCCATGCCAGTAGGAGATGTCGGGTTCGTTCCAGACCTCCCAATACCAGGACTCCACTTCCGCCTTACCGTACTTGTCAACGCTGTGCCGCACCCACTGATAGACAAGTTCACCCCACTTCGCGTAGTCGTTTGGAGGGTATGTCCATCCAATCGAGTACTCCCGATTCGCAGCACCCGGAATCCACGTTGGCTGATACGGATCGGGCTTCGAAGACAGCGCCTTGGGCATAAACCCGATCTCGACAAAAGGCTTTGCCCCGGCTTTCAGGTATGTGTCGAAGATTCGATCTGTAATCGTCCAGTCGTATACCGGTTTTCCGGATGAATCCTCCGTGTATGCGTTGGTCGAACCCCATTTCAGGCCGGGCCTACCGTCGCCTGTCGCGAGCATAAAGTGCGTACGAATGAACACCGGGCCCTTGCTTAATGCGGCAAGTTCACCCACCAGATTGTGACCATTCTTCATATACGTGAAGTTCGGCTCGTCGTAGCCGAAGTACCGGTAGATCGGTTTGAAAGGACCGAGTGCCTCGCCCGCGCTCACTCGCATCGTCACGCTTTCCTGGGCCGTCGCACAGGTCAGGGCCAATAACAGAAGAGGAAAGGTCAGACGCATATCAGAAATTCAGTTTTTAGACCAAATTGCGCATCCGTACGAAGAACCACGATTCCCTGCACCTGCTATCCGCCCAGGACGCCAGACACAATCCACACGAGCGTCCTGTGTTGTCGGATCATATACCAGAACGGATTCGAGGCGCTTCACGCCAACGGCCTCCAGGACGCGGCATCGCAATTAGGTGCGACTGGGTTTGTCGTTATTCGCCGGCTTCTCCAGATGTCCGCCAAATTGATACCGCATGGCCGAAAGCAGCTTATCGGCAAAATCAGCGTCGCCCCGGGACGAGAATCGCTCAAACAGAGCACTCGCGAGAACCGGAACAGGGACCGCTTCATCGATTGCGGCCTTAATGGTCCAGCGGCCTTCGCCCGAATCCGAAACCCGACCCGAAAACTTGGAAAGCTGAGGATCTTCGATCAAGGCGGCAGCTGTTAAATCCAGCAACCACGACGCAATCACACTCCCGCGGCGCCAAACCTCCGCGATGTCGGTCAGGTTCAAGTCGTATTGGTATGCTTCGGGATCGCGTAGCGGCGTAGTTTCTGCGTCGGCTTCGCCGGTTTTCTCAGTTCCGATGTTGGCAGCGCGAAGGACTCCAAGTCCCTCGGCGTACGCCGCCATGACTCCGTACTCGATCCCGTTGTGGACCATCTTGACGAAATGGCCGGCACCATTCGCACCGCAATGCAGATATCCGTGGTCGGCAGTGCCTTCGAGCTTCTCACGGCCGGGTGTTGGGGGGATGTCGCCTTTCCCCGGTGACAGTGCCGCAAAGATTGGATCGAGCCTTTGGACGACAGCGGGTTCACCGCCGATCATCATGCAGTAACCGCGGTCGAGTCCCCACACTCCGCCGCTGGTGCCGACATCGACGTAATGAATGGATTTGGCGGCCAACTCCTTCGCGCGCCGGATGTCGTCGATGTAGTACGAATTTCCTCCATCGATGAGGATGTCTCCCGCCGCCAGAAGCGGCTGAAGCTCCCGGATCGTCTGGTCAACAGCCGCGGCCGGAACCATCAGCCAGATCGCGCGCGGCTGTTTCAGCTTCTGCACCAGATCCGCCTGTGAAATGGCGCCTGTGGCACCTTCATCCTGCATGGCTGCGACGGCTTTCGCGGACACGTCAAAAACGACGCACTCGTGGCCCGCCCTCATTAGCCGCCGCGCCATGTTGGCGCCCATCCGCCCCATTCCTATCATTCCAAGCTGCACGATGTTTCTCCTTCGATACTCCCGTTTTCAGACTCTCAGTACTCACCGCCGGCTACTCTGCGGTGCCCTTCAAAGACCTCCACATGTTCCCGGAACTTCGTTGCGATCTCCAGCACGGCATCGTCACGACTTAACTTGCCGGCGCGCCAGTCGACGAGCGGCTCCCAGAATGTTGTCCGGCCTACGGCAAAACCGATGAATCCCGGAACACCCGCGGCGACCCTGAGCCACTCGTTTACCTTTGACTCACTTTCGCCTCTTCCCAGAATGATGCAGCCTACATCGTTGCGGCCGTCTCGCTGTGCGGCCGCCACCACTCGCTCACAGTCTTCCCGCCGATCCAGCCCTTCAACCTTCCACACATCGGGCTCTACCCCGGCGTTCTGCATTTCCGCAATCGCCCTTTCCATCAATCCCGGACGTAGCTGCAGGTCGTAAGCCCTGGTATCGCCATGCACTTGATCCAGCTCATCCTTTTCCGCCGGGACCAGTAACTCGAACATGAAAAGGCTTCGGCTGGTTCCTCCGCGCAAATAATCCGATAAACGCCTCAAACGGCTGGCCTGAGTTCGATTGATTTCATGATCACCTTCCGGGTTGTATCGAACCAGCACCTTACAGAACGTCGGATGGAACGCTTCGATGTGCTCTGCAAACTGTTCACCAAATTCGAAATCGAACTCCTCCTGGCCGCTTTTTTCGGCGGGGCTACACGTTATGTATCCGGCAGCTCTCGCATCCTGCAGTACCGCGCCACCAAACTGTTCGTCCACAAGGATTCCGGCCTTCTCCTTCGCGACACCCGCATTCACTGCTGCAAGGAATCCGTCATAGATCACACGCTTTGCCGTGGCGATACGCGCAGTCTGCTCAGGGGTAAGTGCTCCGTCCCAACCGAACATTTTCTTCTGGAACGAGGCTCGGTGATCGAAAGGCAGAATGTACAAAGGCTTTTTAAAGCCGGGTTTTCTCATGCGACCTCCTGTGCATTCGAAGTCTGCGAAGCACGCTCGGCTGCGACAGAGCCCGGCGTACGGACATGGACGTCAGATGCGGTCAGTTTCGTTCTTGGCGCAACTGTATACCATGCGGCCCTCACACTTATTACATTGAATGTCATTTCACCGGCGACCGAACAAACTTAATCTTGTCGACGGAACTGCCGAAATATAAGGGAAGCCCAAATTAAAGTGCTGCAATGAACGCATTTCGTGGGTATCAAGGTGGGTTCTGTTGTACTGGTTGGGGAGGCGCATGAAACTTGACAAAGGAGCGAGGCTCGCCCTTGCCGGTTTTTCACTGCTGTCGGGTGTTACGCTTTGGGGAGCGCATCCTTACCAGTCCGACGGAACGGGCACAGTCTCTGCTGTGACCGAAGGATGCACCTTCCGGGCAAACCCTTCTCAGTTCCTCCAGGCGGAGTCGCGTGCCCGCACAATGCTGATGAGCCGCGTGCGCGAGTTCGGGACCGCTCCGAAGACTACTACCGATCGTGCAACGACCAATCGTGCAACAACGGACCGTAAAGCTGCCGTCGCCGCGACCTCAGCAATTACCCGCAAGAACTTCATTGACGACGACATCTTTTCGAAGCTGGAGGCCGCCAATATCCCGGCAGCCCGGCTGACCACCGACGCTGAGTTTATTCGCCGCGTATCGCTCGACCTCACCGGCAGGCTGCCATCGCCCGACGCCATCCGCGCTTTTGTCGATTCGACCTCCGGACAGAAGCGTGAAGATCTCGTCAATCAGCTTCTCCAAAGCCAGGAGTTCACAGACAAGTGGACAACCTGGTTAGCGGACTTGATCCAGGCTCGGGAAAGCCTGTCCACGTCAGCCCGCGCGCCACAGATCGAGGGCCGCAACTCTCTCGATACCTGGTTGCGTGACGCGCTTGGAAATCAAAAGCCCCTGCGGCAGATCGTATCGGAACTCCTCACGGGGACTGGAAACAACTACTTCACAGAAAATGGACGGGCAAATTACGCCGTCCTCATGAGCACGGCAATGGGTCCTGCGCAGGACACCTACGACACCTTCACAGCCCGAACGGCGAATGAGTTTCTCGGCATCGCACACTACGACTGCCTTCTTTGCCATAACGGGCGAGGGCACCTGACCGGAATCAGCGCCTGGGGTGAGAAGCAGGTTCGCGTCGATGCAGAGAAGATGGCGGCCCATTTCGCACGGCTTCGTCTGAACAACGGCGCACCCGCCGGAGCGAAGCAGTACATGGATCCGCTCTATAACAGCACGGATGTCCAGGACGCCGCGACCGGTACTTACGACCTCAATACCACTTCCGGTAATCGTCCCAATCGTGTCCCGGTCGGAACCCAGAAGTCCCTTACGCCCGAGTATCGCGACGGCTCGACACCGGCTTCCGGAATGACATGGCGGCAGGCCTATGCCCAGAAACTCACGCATGACCCGATGTTTTCCCGGAATTTTGCCAACCGTCTGTGGAAGGCTTTCTTCAACTTGGGCCTCGTCGATCCGGTAGACACTCTCGATCCCGATCGGCTCGATCCGAAAAATCCTCCTCCGGCTCCCTGGACACTGCAGGCATCACACCCGGAACTACTGGAAAAGCTGGCGCAGGTCTTTTCCGACAGTGACGGAGACCTTCGCGGATTCATCCGCCTGATCGTGCAATCGAACGCCTATCAGTTGTCTTCGGAATACCCTTACGTCTGGCAATATGACTACTTGTCGCTGTATCCTCGGCATTACCCCCGCCGGCTCGATGCGGAGGAAGTGCACGACATTATCGCGATCGCGACGGGAGTTCCGGCCAGTTATACGTGGCCGCTGGTGAACGGACAGACCGTAACGCAGGGCACTCCGGCGAGCCAGATTCCGCAAAGCAAAGCTGTCGATTCCGCATACAAATTGCCCGATACCAATGAGCCGCGGAACAACGGTGCGGTTGTCACTTTCCTGAACTCTTTCAATCGTGGCAACCGGGACACCGCTCTCAGGAATCAGGCTGGCTCAATTCTCCAGCGTCTGAGCCTGATGAATGACAACTTCGTCCTGAGCCGGATCAAGTCCACTGGCTCTGCCGCTTCGCCGGTGCTGGCTGGAATCGCCAAATATCAGGACAATATGTCCGTCATAGATGATGTATTCCTTCGATTCCTCGGTCGGCTGCCCAGCGACACCGAACGCGCAAAGTCTCTAAGTTATATCCAGAAAGCCACATCGAGGAACACGGCAATCGAGGATCTCGCGTGGGCGTGCCTGAACAAACTCGATTTTCTTTTCAGCTATTAGGGAGAACGCGTCATGAAGAATCGGTTCGGGTTTGACTGGTCCGCAATAAAAGGCACGCGATTCTGGATGCGGCCTCAGCTTAGCCGCAGGATGCTGTTCCGTCATGCCACTTCGGCCGTCGGGGGGTACTTCCTCCTGCCGTCGCGGCCGATGGAGACCATCGCCAAAGCCGCACCGACAACCATAGGCACAGCGAAGAACGTCATTTTCGTTCTCTTGGCCGGCGCGCCGAGCCACGTGGACACGTTTGATCTCAAGGAAGGCGCGTGGACTCCATCGTTTCTCGCTCCCACTTCTTATGGCGACCTCCGGTGGCCGCAAGGTCTGATGCCGACACTGGGCGGAACTATTGCCGACGTCGCCTTGGTACGGTCGGCCCGCGCGTGGGCGGCCGTCCATCAGCTGGCGCAGACATGGGTGCAAATCGGACGCAATCCTGTCTCCGGACTGGCGAAGATCGCACCTCATATCGGCTCGGTTGTGTCTCTGGAGCTCGGAGCGCAGAAGCAGCAACTGCTCCCGGCCTTCGTGTCACTGAATGTCACCACGGGACCAGGTCCGGGGTACTTGTCGCCCGAGAACACGGCATTTTACGTCACCGGACTCGGCGGCACCGGTCTGCCGAACAGCACTCACCGCGATGGCCAGGCGGCCTTCGACCGGCGGTTTGCTCTCGCGACGAATCTCGATTCCGAGCAGCGCGTCGACAATCCCCGAGGTACGGCGTACCTCGAAATGGACGCCTTCAACGATGAAGCGAAGCGGCTGATGTATAACGACGCCGTAAATAAGATATTCACTTTCGACACCGACACCAGAACTCGTTACGGAAACACCGCGTTCGGAAACTCCTGTATCGTCGCGCGGAATCTTATTCGCTCAGACGTCGGCACCAGGTTTATCCAGCTAACTCTTGGTGGCTGGGACAATCACTCCAACATTTATGCCCGAAACACCAACCTTGAGCTTGCGACCAGACAGCTCGACAGCGGTGTGGGCAATCTGATTAACGATCTGCGAGGACCCGATCTCGATAAGACCCTGATCGTCGTCATGGGCGAGTTTGGCCGCACCGTTGCAAGCCTCAACACACAGAACGGCCGTGATCACTTCGTGCAGCAGTCCGTCATGTTTGCGGGAGCGCGCGTCAAAGGAGGCCGGGCGATCGGCTCAACCGATGAAACCGGATCGAGTACTGCGGATCCAGGCTGGTCGCGGGGGCGCGAAGTTCGGCCGGAAGATATTGAGGCGACCATCTACTCGGCACTCGGGATCGACTGGACCACCGTCCGTCATGACGATCCGCTCGGTCGTGGCTTTGAATACGTTCCGTTCTCGAATCAGGACCTCTACGGCCCTGTCAACGAACTCTGGGGATAGACGCGCGGCGCCGGCTGCTGAATAGTGTCAGGCTCGCCAGGAATGCGAGCAGCGCGCCGACAATGATCCACATGATCAGAGTGAACTCATCCCTCGACTCGAAGCTGTACGACTGAATCAGGAAGCCGCGAACCAGCATCGCGAGTACAACGAACGCCCAAAACGGAAAAAGGTATCTGAAGATGCCCGTAACAGCGAGGACGATGCTGATGATCCCGATGATGGCGCCGCCGATCAGCCACGGAAAGAGACTCTGCCCGGTCCACGGCAGGAATGACAGCTTCAGCGTGTTCTGGCTCATGTACGCGACCGTCGATATGCCCAGCAGATAAAGCGCGAGTATCAGGTGGTACAGATACGCGTACAGACGAAAAATTCTTGCCACCAACGTGGTTGACAACCTCCCGACTCGAGTGGACAACATTGCTCGGGTGACCGCACGAGACTCAGTGTGTGCGGTATCCGGAATTACGGCGTTACGAACCGTAATTGTATCAGTCTGATCGCTGGGCTATCGATATGCTGCGATACCAGTCACTCGCTCGCCGATCACAAGCGTGTGGATGTGATCCGTGCCTTCGTAAGTTTTGACCGTTTCGAGATTGCACATGTGGCGCATGATCGGGTACTCGTCCATGATCCCGTTGCCGCCGAGCAGATCACGCGCGGTTCGGGCGCAATCCAGGGCCATCGCGACGTTGTTTCTCTTCAGCATCGACACATGTGTCGGGTCAAGGCGACCACGGTCCTTCAGCCGTCCCGCGTGTAGCGCGAGCAGCTGTGCCTTCGTTATCTCCGTGATCATATCGGCAAGCTTCTCCTGCACAAGCTGATGCGAAGCAATCGGGCGATCGTCAAATTGCTTCCGGTCGATCGTATATTGGCGTGCGGTCTCATAGCAGTCCATCGCCGCCCCGATAACTCCCCACCCGATTCCATAGCGAGCTTGTGTGAGGCAACCTAAAGCGGCCTTCAAACCCTTCGCACTCGGAAGCACATTGCTCTCCGGAATGCGGCAATCAGTGAAACTCAGGCTCGACGTGACGGACATACGCATCGACAGCTTTCCGTGCAGTTCTGATGATTGAAAACCCGGTGTTCCCCGTTCGACGAGGAAACCCTGAATTCCTGCATCGGTCCGCGCCCACACCACCACGATGTCTGCAGTGCATCCATTCGTGATCCACGTCTTCTCACCGTTCAGAACCCAGTCAGACCCGTCGGAGCGAGCACTCGTGAGCATGCCCGCCGGGTTAGACCCGAACTGCGGCTCAGTGAGGCCGAAACATCCGATCGCCTCGCCGGACTGGAGGGGCGGAAGCCAGCGCTGTTTCTGCTCCTCCGTGCCATACGTGTAAATGGGGTACATCACCAGCGCGCCTTGCACTGACGCAAAACTCCGCAGACCAGAGTCGGCCCGCTCGAGTTCCTGCATGATCAGGCCGTAAGCAACATGATTCAGACCCGCGCATCCATATCCCTCGAGCGTTGCGCCAAGAAACCCAAGCTCGCCCAGTTCGCGGATCAGTTCTGAAGGGAATACACCATCGCGCCATGAATTTCTGACCAGCGGCAAAACGCGTTCGTCCACGAACCGCCGGGCCGTCTGCCGCACCAGCAACTCTTCTTCGCTCAGCAGCGAGTCGAACAGCATGTAGTCCACTCCGCGGAAAGCCATGCTTCTATATTGCGTGACATTCCAGAACAAGCAGCTACCGCATTACTTCTGAGTCCATTTAGCCGGCGATTACCACGGCGGTGCAGTCCTCGAAGCGCAAATACGAATCCCGTTCATTTCAAAACCTCGAAAAAACGAGATTTAACGAATATCGAACAGTAAAGTCACCGTTGCCCATTGCGTCGATCGCGGCAGCCGGCATCTACAGTCCGTATGGCATCAGAGCAGAATCTCGCGACCCAGTGGATCAACTCGCAGCAGGACTGGCTCGAGCCCGTCGGCGACACGCTCCAGAACGCCGTTTCCACCGCATATGAATCCGCCGGGGAAACCGGCAAACAGATTGAAGACTTCTTTCACGGAACCTGGCTAGGTCACCCGCTGCACTCCGCTGTTACCGACGTTCCCCTCGGGGCATGGACATCCGCGGTGGTAATGGACGCCATGGAGCAGGTGACGGGACGTGAAGAGTTCGGCGTTGCCGCCGACACCGCCGTAGCAATCGGCCTCGCAGGCGCTGCCGTAGCCGCCGTCGCCGGTCTCACGGACTGGCACAAGACCGACGGTCAGGCGAAACGGACAGGTCTCGTACACGGACTGCTGAATATCGGTGGCGCTGTTCTGTACAGCGCATCGCTTGCCGCTCGGCGCAACGGGAATCGATCAGCCGGACAGGGCCTGTCGACGCTGGGTTTCCTCGTCGCGATGGGTTCGGCCTGGCTTGGCGGCCAGCTCACGTACGGCTACCAGATCGGCGTCGATCATAGCAAGGGACTTCCCTTCCCCAAAGACTTTCAGCGCGTAATGGCTGATGCGGATCTGCCGGAAGGCGAGATGCGCAAAGTCGACGTGAATGGCGCAGCCATCCTCCTCGTCAGGCGCGAAGGCCGGCTATACGCTATGTCGAATGTTTGTCCTCACCTCGGTGGTCCGATGAATGAAGGCAAGCTCGACGGCTGTAACGTTGTGTGTCCCTGGCATGGTTCGACCTTCTCGATCGAGGACGGCGGAATCGTGCACGGACCGTCCGTTCATGCCCTCCCGCAAATGGAGGTTCGAGTCACTGACGGGCAAATCGAGGTTCGGCTCGAGGCCAACAAGCAATCCGAATACCAGGGCTGACCTAAATCCTCTGCTGCATCGCTTTCTCTGCGACTCAAAGTACTCGTGCAGGGGTTGCGACCAGCGGCGCACCGGCTTTCAACGAGTTCACCCAGGCACTGTTCGCCTGCGCTTCAGTAGTAATCGGCGCAACTCATGTAGTATCCGCAACGCTCGCACATCAGCTTGCACTTAAGCTCGGTGAGTCGTGAATTGCATCGCGGACACCACAGCATTGGTTCTTCCTGCTTGCGGTTGGCGTCGTTTTTCGGAGCCTCGTCCATAGGAGCTCTGCCTTACCTCTATCATGGTCACATGATGCGGCGACGCTTTTCCTTCGCCCTTTGCGCCTGCCTGGCAGGTCTCGCAGCCACCTCCGCGGTTCTGTTCTCCCAGCAGCGGGAACGCGGACCGTCCGAAAAGCCCATACAGCGCGAGCAGCACCGGGAACCTCCGATGCGTTATTCGGTGCGCGGTACGCGTGGCGTCGTCGCCAGCGGCAGCGAGGCGGCTTCGGAAGCCGGGATGCGCATCTTCCATCAGGGCGGCAATGCCGTTGACGCCGGAGTCGCCGCGCTCTTCGCCTCGGCGACCTTTGAATGCTCGCACCTGGGCTTCGGCGGAGAGGCTCCCATTCTTATTCGGACGAAGGAGGGGAAGGTCGTTTCCCTTGCCGGTGTTGGCACCATGCCTAAGCTGGCCACAGCCGAGCTGTTTCGAACGCGTCGACTGCTTGCCGGTGAGGTGCAGCAGATGGACCCCGGCGGTTTGAGGGGCATCATCCCTGTAACCGGATTGATGCCTGCGCTGGTGCCTGGAATGCCTGAAGCCGCTCTCGTGGCCTTGCGCGAGTACGGCACCATGCCCTTCGCTGCAGTAATCCAGCCTGCTCTCGATATTGCGGACGGCTATCCTCTCGATGAGATCCGTGCCGGATCTATTGCCGTCTACCGACGATTCTTCGAGCTGTGGCCAACATCCAAAGCGCACTTCTTCCCCGAGGGTCGGCCGCTCGCGCCTGGTGAAATCTTTCGGCAGGCTGATCTCGCCCGGACTTTCCGCTCGATGATCGAAGCGGAGAAGAAGGCCCATGGCAATCATCAGGCGAAGATCGATGCGGTTCGGGATTACTTCTATCGCGGAGAGATCGCCCGCAAGATCGACGCCTTTGTGAAGCAGAACGACGGACTGCTTCGGTACGAAGATATGGCGGCCTTCCGCATCACGCCGGAGGAGCCAGTCTGTACCGATTACAAAGGTTATCGCGTCTGCAAGCCGGGTTTTTGGAGCCAGGGACCCGTGATGCTCGAAGCCCTCAACATGCTCGAAGGCGAGGGTATCGGTGCGATGCAGCAGAATTCCACGGAATATCTGCATCACCTCACGGAAACTTTGAAATTGGCTTACGCCGACCGCGACACCTGGTACGGGGATCCGCGCATGGTTGATGTACCGGCGGCGAAGTTGTTATCGAAGGAGTACGCAGCAGCTCGACGCTTACTTGTAACCGGTCGCGCTTCCTTCGAGTTTCGGCCTGGCGAGATCCCCGGACACCACGCCTTGCATCCGTCAATGCAGGAACTCGCGACTGTAAAAATCGACGACAAACTGATGGCGCGGGACACCACCTGCCTCAACGTCATCGACAAAGACGGCGTCATGTTCTCGTCAACACCTTCCGGCGCATGGCTGCCCCCGGTGATCGCTGGTGATACCGGCATTCCGCTCACGCAGCGTGCACAGAGTTTCCTGCTAATCCCGGGTCATCCTAACGAGTTGGCGGGGGGCAAACGGCCTCGCGTAACGCTCAGCCCGACACTGGTTACCAAAGATGGAAAGCCATTCATGACGCTGTCCACACCGGGCGGCGATAATCAGGACCAGGCACTGCTGCAGGTGCTGCTGAACGTCATTGAATTCGGCATGAATGCGGAGCGCGCGATCGAAGCTCCGCGCATCCAGACCCGACACCTCGTGTCGAGCTTCGATAATCACGCGATGAACCCCGGCGATCTGCTGATCGATGATCGCATTTCCGGCCAGGTCTATAACGACCTCAGCGAGCGCGGCCATCACACGAGTTCCCGCACGCGCTGGAACAGCGGAGCCAATCCCGTACTCATCCGTGTGTTGCCGAACGGAGTTCTGGAAGCTGGCGCAGATCCCTGGGGATACAGGATTGCTCAGGGCTGGTGATCAGGGGTGGTGAGGCCCTTCGACGCGCTTGCCGCGGCGTCGGCTTGTGCGTGGGCTTATCTTGCACTTGCGCACGGGCAGTTCTGGCGAATCAAACCTTTGCTGTTGCCCCGGCCGCAAAGCGGCGGTGAAAACAAACGCGTCATCGCAGTTATCCCTGCCCGGGATGAAGCCGAATCCATTGAGGCGACGGTCCGCTCGCTCGTCGGCCAGGTCGAACGCGTAATTGTCGTCGACGACAACAGCACAGACGACACGGCAACTATCGCCCGCAATGCCGGTGCGTTCGTTCTCACCGGTGCACCTCTCCGGCCCGGATGGACTGGCAAGCTCTGGGCGCTGCATCAGGGCGTAGCGGAAGCTCTCCCGGAAGCGCCTGATTTCCTGTTGTTTACCGATGCAGACATCGTGCATGCATCGGACAGCATCGAGCGGCTAACCTCGAAAGCGGAAGCAGAAGGCCGCGACCTCGTGTCGCTTATGGTCCGGCTTCGCTGCCACTCCACCGCCGAGCGCCTTACTATACCCGCGTTTGTATTCTTTTTCTTTCAGCTGTATCCGCCGCGCTGGATTGCGAGTCGCAACGGAAGCACCGCCGGCGCCGCCGGAGGTTGCGTCCTCATCCGGCCCGCCGCGCTCATTCAGGCAGGCGGGATCGAGGCGATTCGGGGCGAACTGATCGACGACTGTGCACTTGCGCGGATCATCAGGCAAGGCGGCGGTTCATTGTGGCTTGGAACCACGGACACGATCGTCAGCACGCGGAAGTACTCGACATTCGCCGACGTCCGTCAGATGATCTCGCGAACTGCCTTCACGCAGCTCCGGTATTCGTCGTGGTTGCTTGCGGGAACTGCAGGCGGAATGCTGATTCTGTATGTCGTACCCGTTGTCGGGACATTTCTGGGTTCGACCTTCGCCGCCGCGGCATGGCTGATCATGGCCGGTATCTACGCACCCACAGTTCGGTTCTATCGGCAACCGCTTATGGCTGCCTTCTTCCTGCCCGCTGTCGCTATGTTTTACGTCTGCGCGACTGTCGAATCAGCTGTAAGATACTGGTCGGGTCGTGGCGGGTCCTGGAAGGGCCGTAATCAGGCGGCTGCTGCGTCTCGCAGCGCTCGATGACTCAGGACGACCAGCTGCTCTCGTTCATTGAAGCCGCCAAAGCCAATGGGGCGACGGACGAGTTCCTGTACTCACTCTTGAGATCTCAGGGCTGGGCTTCCACCGTCCTCTACCGGGCTTTCGCACAACACTATGCATCGAGGACAGGAATGCAGGTGCCTGTCCGCCGAGGCATCGTCGAAGGTGCACGAGATGCTTTCCTTCACATGCTCAGCTTTGGAACGCTGGGCACGTGGACCGTGGCGCTCGGTTCATTGCTGTTCGATTTTATAAACCTGAAGGTTCCCGATCCGGTCTCGATTTCTGGCTACCCTGATAACCAATACAGCATAGCCTCAAATCTGGCCTCACTAATCGTAGCTTTCCCTGTGTACATTCTTGTGATGAGGACCATCCTCACGGACATGGCGCGATATCCGGAGAAGCTCGACTCCGCGATTCGCCGGTGGCTGACGTGGTTCGCACTTCTTATCGCTTCCGCCATCGTTATTGGAGACCTGATCACTTTCCTGAACTACTTCATCCGCGGCGAACTTACCCTTCGTTTTGTCCTCAAGGTTCTGGTAGTCGGCGGACTCGCGGGCGGTGTGGTTAGTTACTATCTCGCTTCGCTCCGTGCCGCGCCGATCGGGGATATTGAATGACGCAGCGCGACCGGAAGTATGCCGTTGCCGCCGCAATCGCGGTTCTGTTTGGACTCGGCATCGGCTTTTATATGCTCGGCTCGCCGGGACGCCAGCGCGAGATCGAAGCCGACCGTCGGCGCGTAGAAGCTCTGCAGGCGATCGCCAACGGAATCCATGCGCGCCCGGATACACCCTTGCCAGACACGTTACAGCTTTCGAACCTTCGTCGGGACCCCATCACGCAGACACCGTTTGAGTACCACAAGCTGGATGAGAACAGGTACCAGTTATGCGCGGTCTTTGCCAGTAACACAACGACCGACACAAGCCGGCAATACCAGCAGTTTTGGTTACATGCAGCCGGCCGGCAGTGTTACAACCTCGATCGTCGGGAACTCAACTAACGAACGGGTATCTTCTGTAACTCTGAGATGACCGCGAGATTCGCAGAAGTTCCTCCTCCGCTCGCAGTAACAAAGTATCGACCCTTCTGGATGCCCACCCCATCTGGCGGGCGCCATTTCTGCATCGCTTCGAACGCACCGGTTTCGGATCTCATGCTGTACACCCGAACAGTGACATGGCCGGGACCCTCGTAGACAGCTTCGGCGGATGAATCTACACCAAGCTTTTCAATCACATCGGGAGCAGCAGATGCAGGTGTGGTGATGTCGGAACGTTTCCAGCCTCCGGAAATTTGAGGCGATAAAACACCTTGCGGACTCGTCTGCTCCTTAGCACATCCAGCCAGCATGATTGTTAACAGCAGCACGATTCGTCGCGACACTGTACCTCATGGTAAAACGAAGTACGTGCTTCTCACTCTCCACAATGACAAGCCTTCCTCGATGTCTGCCGCTGAAGAGTTCCAGAAGCAAAATGTTCTGGAGAAGCTGAAGCAACTGGATGCACGAGCAAGAAAGAAAGGACTTGAATCCCTCGATCCCGTAAGGAATCCGCTTGTTCGCATCGGCATGGAGGTCGACGACAGGAACCGGGTAAACAAGAACAGTTACGGAGTTTTCAACCTCGTCTGGCAGTCACAGGAGCATCCGGAGTGGCCCGGCAGAATCGCAGCCGAGATAACAGAGATTCGCAAGGCAATCCGCCAGGCACATGGAACAACGCTGAAGTGGGTGATTTGGGCCGGAATGGGGGGTTCTGCCGAAGACAAAACGATGTACAGCGCCATCGGACTGCTGCGGCGAGGTCCCAGGCTGTATGTACTCGATTCCACCGATCCCGCCAAGCTGAAGGCGATTCTGGAAGACATCGAAACGCGATCGGGGCAGACGCTCGCAAAGGCGCTGAAGAGCACACTTGTTGTCGGCATGGCTCTGGGCATGACCTCATATGAGCCTGTCGTAAATCTCGAAAAACTTAAGGCTCTTTACGACAAATATAAAATCGACAGCACACCGAATTTTATATATATGACTTTGCCGAATTCATTACTTGATAAATTCGGTAAAGCTGGCGGATATCGCAAAGTCGAATTACAGCTCGACGACGGAAATTCCACCTCTGGACGCCACAGCAGTCCGATGACGCGTGGCAGCCTTTATCCACTTGGGTTCGCTGCCGTCCCACTGGATGAATGGATGGAAGGCACTTGGCTCAAAGATGACGAAATCCAGGCGGCATGGAGGCTGTCAGCATTTTTCAATGAGCAGGTAAAGGCTGGCCGAAATAAGATTACGCTGCTCCTTCCAAAGCAGTGGTCGGGTGCAGGCGTCTGGACTAAGCAGGATTTTGAAGAATCCCTTGGAAAACGCCCCGACTTTGGACTTAAAATCGTCATCGATGAAAAAGTCAGGCTGGCGAATTATCTGTCGCCGAAGGACGCGCTTCAGGATCGTTGCTTCCTCGCCCTCAGCATCCGGCACGGAATCTCGCCGAATGGAGATGCAGGTAAGATCGCGTCTCTGAAGCGGGCAGGTTATCCGGTCGCTGTAGTTACTCTGGATCAGCCCGAGCTTGTCCCGTTACATGCAGTTCATTCATTACACCGTCTTCGGCATCGGATGGCTGCAGCAAATGAACTTCGTTACACAGCCGGGAGTAGAACTGTATAAGTCAATCACCAATCGGCTGCATAAGGGAGCGCAGGCAAACGGCGGCATCGAAAAGACGGACGAATGGATCGAAACTCAGGGCTCTTCCGGACGCGCTCGTTATCGAAATGCGATCACGCTGCACTATGCGCGTATGCCGGAAGACGTCCACACATGCGGTGACACTGCGCCGGCCATCTATGCATCGATACTGCGGTCGCTCGCGTCAGACCGCAGGATCGAATACGGAGAACTGACGTTCTTCGGTGATATGAGGTACAGTGAACGCGGCCGGGCGGTTCGCAAGACACTCGATCGCGCCGGTGATCGTGTCTTTCGCTCAGGCCTTCATATGCCCGTCGATATCTACGAAGGTCCGGCAATGAATCACTCGTATCACGAGATGGTAATCGGCTACGGCAAGTGCTTGTCGACCGTGCTCATTTCAGACAAGCCGGAAAAGCTCGCCGCGGCCGACTATACGGCCGACTACCATCGCGCCCAGTACCTCGCCACTCAGCTCGCCCTCGCAGAGCGGGGACGGTACGTTGTCTCCATCACTCTGCGCGACCTCGAAGACAGTACCCTCGACGTTCTCGATGAATTCTTTCGCGAAGTAGCGACTCACCGCAAGAGCCGTACGCGCGCAAGATGATACTGAAAGAGAATGGCAAAATTTAAGCCCGCGAAGGCACGGAATAAAAACGTGCCTGCGGCAGGGCAGCCTCAGGCGATCGGTTGCATTATCCTCATATCGGTTCTTATGCTGCTGGTTATGTTGTCTGTCTATTTCACTGTCGTAAGCAAATGAACACCCACCGTTATGACGGCCGCACTCCGGCGCAGATGCGTCCGGTCCGCATCACCACGGGGTTTCTGCTCACCGCGGAAGGTTCGGTCCTGATTGAATTCGGGAATACAAAGGTCTTGTGCGCCGCCTCTGTTGAGGAAACAATTCCCTCATTTCTGAGAAATTCGGGGAAAGGTTGGGTCACAGCGGAATATTCGATGCTGCCTCGCGCCACTGCCACCCGCACCGCTCGCGAAGTGACCAAAGGCCGGCAGTCTGGACGAACGCTCGAAATCCAGCGTCTTATAGGACGATCGCTGCGCACCGCCGTCAACCAGGAACTTCTGGGCGAGCGGACCGTCATCGTCGATTGCGATGTCATTCAGGCAGATGGCGGCACACGCACGGCCTCCATCACGGGTGCCTGGGTCGCCATGGCCCTCGCAATCAACAAGCTGGTGAAATACGGATCGCTGAAGCGCAGTCCCATAGTCGAACCTGTTGCGGCCATCAGCGTGGGCATCGTCGATGGCAAAGCGCTTCTTGATTTGAATTACGAAGAGGATTCGAAGGCTGAAGTGGACATGAACGTCGTCATGACCGCGGCCGGCAAGTTTGTCGAGCTTCAGGCGACCGGCGAGAAGGCCTCCTTCGACGACAGCCAGCTCGCGGCTATGGTCGACCTCGCTCGAGCCGGTATCGCCGAGCTGATCAACATGCAGACTTCGGTTCTCGACAGGTGATCCTGTACTGCGCCACCACAAACGCCGGCAAGCTTCGCGAGTTTCGCATGGGTGCAAGTGCAAACTGCACCATCGAGCCTGTCCCTGGGCTCGAAACCGCATCGTCTCCGGAAGAGACCGGCATTACGTTCGAAGAGAATGCCGTGATCAAAGCGCGGGAGTATGGCGCGCTGACGGACGGCTGGTTATTTGCCGAAGACTCCGGCCTCGAAGTTGACGCTCTGAATGGTGAGCCTGGAGTTTACTCGGCTCGATACTCGGGCGCGGAAGCGACCGACGAGTCAAACAACCGTCTCGTACTCGATCGCCTCGGCAACAACCCCAACCGTAGCGCGAGGTTCGTCTGTGTCATCGCTCTCGTCCGGAATCGGGGCAGTGAGCTGGTCCGTACTTTCAGGGGCACAGTCGAGGGCTCGATTTTGCACGAGCCGCGCGGGACTAATGGCTTCGGCTACGATCCGATCTTCTGGTATCAACCATTCGGTTGCTCGTTCGGTGAGGTCGACCGTGCGCAAAAGCAGATCGTGAGTCACCGCGGAGCCGCGCTTCGGGAGATGATGCAGGCAGTGCGGCAGATGATGCCCCGGACCGACGCTACTTTGCCGGACTAGCTGCGACCGCAACACCTTCAATACCAAGCGAAGCATCCAGCGAGGCCAGTCCCTCAAACACGAGCGTTGTGCTTGCAGGCGGTTTCGATATGAATTTGGCGCGCTCTGACCGGAAAGGGCTTCGGATTGACTCTGTCAAAAGAAAAGCAGGTAAAAACGCAACAGATTGCCAGTTCGTCCCGGCACTTTCCAGCGTGCGGCCGAACCGTTGCAACGCAAGCTGCAGATCCTTCGGCTCTCTGCCGAACGCGAGTTGCAGGCCTGTGAACACCAGTGGTCCCGGTCCGACAAGAGCAGCATCGGCGAATCGGTCATTCCCGCCAACCAGCGTGAGTGCGCCACCAGGCGCCTGATCGAGAGCCGCGACGGCCTCACACTCGGCAAAGCTACCCGCCGAGTCGCGGCGTAGTTGCGCGATCACTACGGGAGCCCTCGGATAAGTGCTGGCAAGCGCAGTTCGGAGAGCCCCTTCGGATTCAAGGCTGTCAACGAAGCACGTCAGTCTCTTCACCGAATCGGGCTGAAGTTTAATCCCTGACAAGGCGGCGGTCAGTTTTGAGGGAACTTCGGACGCCGCACCCGCCTGCCCGCTGAGGAACGCGACGCCGTTCGGGTTGACGGTACGTTTGTCGGTGGCAGTGGCTTCCAGAATGACTTGCGCTCCCGTAAGCGGCAAGGCTCCGACCTGCACAACACTGACCACCGGCACAGCAAACTTCTTATCGCTGAAGATCTCGCTGACCAGGGCGGGCACTCGACGCAGGTCGCCGCTGCCCGCCACGAACGCCCGGATCTTCACGATTCGAGCGCCGTGCGTCTGACTCAGCAGCGATTTGATAGCCTCCCTGATCTGCGCCGATAACAAACCCTTGGCCGACAGCGGTGTCGAAAAAAATAATAGCTTCGAAGCGTCGGCGGTAATAGCAGGTGGGGGATCCTTCGGCTCGTCGAGAGTCTGAGTGATCTCTTCCTCTTTTTTCTTTTTCTTTGGCGCTGACCAGGACAGGTTGGCCGCCCCGAAACACACAACCATGAGGGCAGCAAGAAGGGAACGACTCATTTGCAATCCGCCCCCATTGTATCGACTGAATATCTCTGCTTTTTGTGAAAGTTTCGCCCGGCCTTCGCACCGGCTCTGGTATTATGGGAAAGATTCACGTCGCGGGGACCCGTAGCTCAGTTGGTTAGAGCGCTTCCTTGACACGGAAGAGGTCGGAAGTTCGAGTCTTCTCGAGCCCACCACTCGCGTGAGTCCCTTCAAACCAAAAGCAGTTGTGCTTCACGGAAGCGAACGAATCCTTATTCTCCGTAGCACCACTTCTGATTCGTCCTTTCCTTGAGGGAGTTCCAGCGACATCTTGCCGGTCTCCGGCGCGTGCGAAGCAGCGAATTCCAAATCGCAAGGCTTGCCGTTTCGCGACAACTTAACGCAACCTCCGCGAATTTCCACCTCGTAGTCTGCCCATTCTCCCCGATGGTTCTGAAAAACAGCGAAGTCACGCAAGTACACACTCTCCGTGTCGACCACGAGGTACCAGCCGAACGGGACATTGCGCAGCATAACCAGAACGGAGCCTTTGCGTACCTGCGCCGAAAAGCGCACCACATAATCCCTGAACGTACGTCCTTCGTAAACCAGCCGCTTCGATTCCCGGGCGGAATGTCCTCGAATCTCTTCTACATCCAGAGTCCAGGAGTCCCGGTCGCCGGACCAGTTAATAAGTTGGTCGTCGCTAAGCAGATGAACGAAGCCCTGTTCGTCATCTCCTGGCAGCACTGGCCCGACCAGCAGGAGAGCACACACCCCAGTGGCGCACCGCATCAACAAATCCATTGCCCTCTATGTCACCCTTTGGAAGTTATGGGGTGTATTATCGCGCTGTCTCTCATTGCTGCGCTTGGATTTTTTGCAGTTGCGACAGAATTGTCCGAGACCCTTTACGCGACAGATCTCCGGCCGCTGAACATGCCTCCGACATTGAGCAACGGATTTCTGGCTGTTTTCAAGGCGAACGGGTTTCCGTCTACAACAGCGACGGTTCTTTTCAATACAACGTCGACGGCTCGCCCAATACTTCGATCGTCAACGTCGCTCTCTACGCCAACGGAGCCTTAACCGCTACCCAAGGTAACCGGAATTCGCGAGCCGGAGCGGAATGGTTACGGGTCCAGCTACAATCTCCTCCAGCACTACAACAGAACAGACGAAGTCCTCGGTTCATTCCTGCCGCGTTCCGCTTTCCCGAGCATCGATGACCGCATCCAGAATGTAACCGCCGCTCCCCGACATTCACATCGCCGCCGGCCGAATCGGAGTCTTCCTGAAAGCGAGAACACATCGTGAGCGGACCGTCTCAGGCATTTACGTCCCTCAACCGCGAGCAACGCCAATGGACAGCAGCACCTGTGAGTTCGCCCGGCATCCTGAATACCTTCCGAGGGCAACAGCCTTATCTTCGTGGATCGCTCACAGCCGCGACTCTATCGCGTAGCTGGTCATCCGGCCTCTACGGCTTCCCTCGGAACAGAAACACCAGTTCAATAAGCAGAATGGCCACCACCATAGCTTCCAGCACAAACGCTCGAGCCTGGTGAAATTCGTTCACCATCGACTCATACAGTTGGGCGGCAGTGCGAAGCTTCTCATCCACCAGATCTCGATAATCCGTAACCCCGATTTTTCGCGCAGATAAACGGTAAACGCGCGTGTAGTACATGTCGCCCAGAAACTTGATCGAATTATCAACCTGTTCCGTCAACTCGATGACGTCGAGACGGATCTGGTTCAGCCGTTCGGCCTGCTTCCCAGTCTTCCAGCGACCCAGCAATCCGCGCCGGTGCTCCAGCCTGCGGTAAACATCGGCCAGCACACGAGTCAGCAAATCGTCGTAATACCGGAACTCGAGCAACTGCGTGTTCGCATATTCCAGCAATTGCAGCAAAGGCGAAGCGCCTTCCGGCGTATCGTACAGGAACGCGGCCATCCAGCCGACAACAACGAGATCGTTGGGATAATACGAAAACCACTGGCCAAGAGTCTCAGACGTTTCCGCTTCAGATAACTCCATAGACTCGCCGCGGACGATCCGGGCAACGTCGGACCGGCAAGTCGTTATCAGGTCTCTGCCGCTAAGTTGGGTCCGATTTCCATCGATTGCCTCACGCAAATGAACCACATAGTAGTCTTCGGTGGTCCACTTCTCGTACGCATTTTCCAGCGCGGGCCCGATTCTTCGGACCTGCTCCCGGGCAATACGCTCGCACTCTCGTTCTATGTCGGCAGATCCAATCCACCGGTGAGACAATTTGGCCAGTTCAGCCCAGCCGCAATCGAACTGACGTTCCAGCGCGACCGTGATAACGCCGTAGTCATAGAACTTAACCACGCAGTGCACGGCGGAGTCGCCGAGGACGACGCCAACACCAGGCTCGTACACAACCGGAGGATTTGCGAACCGCACATACTCCGGAGTCGGTCCCCGAAACTCCGGCCGGCGTTCTCGCCGAGTTCCGCCGAGCTCAATCCGTGCGCGATCGAGTTCGATCCGCTCAGAAACGTCATACAGCAGGAACGTCCAGAAAGAGCCTTTCAGCTCGGCCATGCAGAGCCATTACAGCGCAAACGGCATCGACCGGTCTGTCAGCAAGCTTTCAGGAACACCGTCGCGATTCAGCTTCAGCCAGCCATCCACGCCGCAACTTCTCCGCGGGCACTCCCGACATATACGGTTTGATGTCGAGAATCGGAGTTCCCTCCAGCATGTCAACGCCGCGCACGTGCAGTTTCGTGCCATCGCGCTTCAGCAATTCAACAACAGTCAGACCAAGTGGATTAGGTCGTCGCGGCGACCGCGTCGCGAAAACGCCATGCGGACGATCATCCGTCGGCGCGCAGCCAACCAGCTCATATCCCTCGGCGCGGTGAAATGCCCAAATCACAAACAAATGCGAGAATCCCTCGATGTCCTGCAGTCCCGCTTCAAAGTCAGGCAGGATCTCAAGAAATCCCTCTGCCTCGTGCTTCGCACCCAACCCTTTGGGCACCTCGTACGTCGAAGCAAACGGACTCCGCACGAAGCCGATCGGCTGCATGACAATTGTAGAATTCGCCATCGCTCTCGTTTACTGACCCGCTCTCATCAACTGATATAAATCGCTCGTCATCCGCGATCGGTCAAGAAAGGTGAACTGACCCGACTTGAGGACTTCGGAAGCAGCATCAAGCAAGCCAGTCATCGCCGCGCGATAGAGCGACGTCGCAAGGCTGATCCGCCTCACACCCGCGGCGGCAAGTTCCCCAACGGGGAACGACTTGCCCGGAATGCCCGCCATGAAATTGAATGGCTTGGATATCGACGAACAGACCGCAGAGACAGCGGCCAGATCGGCCAGCCCGGGAGCAAACAAGACATCGGCACCCGCTCGCTCGTAAGCCTGAAGCCGCTCGATCGTCTCGTCGAGGCGCGCCGGCGGAAACAGCAGGTTGTGCGCACGCGCCGCAAGCGTGAAGGGAAATGGCAGTGCTCGCGCGGCTTCAGCCGCCGCCTGTATCCGTTCGACCGCAAGAGTCAAAGGGTACAACGGAGCCTCTTCTTTCCGAGTCGCATCTTCGATAGTGCAGCCGACAAGCCCGACATCCGCCGCCAGTCGGATGGTCTCCGCAACGACTTCAGGATCATCTCCGAAGCCATTTTCCAGATCAGCAGACACCGGGAGGTCCGTCGCATCGACAATGGCCTTGCAGTGCGCGAGTGCTTCGTCCCGCGTCAGCTGTCCGTCGCGCTTTCCAATCGCGCACGCGGCGGCCGCACTCGACGTGGCAAGCGCCTGGAAACCCAGGCCCGCAAGCAGTCTCGCTGAACCCACATCCCATGGGTTTGGGAGAACGAATGCCCCGGGACCGTCATGAAGGGCACGAAACCGAATTGCCTTATCCTGCTGCGTAACCATAGCCACAAGTTCCTTAAATTCTAACCCGCGCCCACCGCGGCGGAATCAAAGATTTCCGCAATCCGCTCCAGTCCCGACGGAAGAAAGTGGAGACGGTACTATTGACTCTTCGCTTCTGCCGGCGTTCTCGAACCGTCGGTTTGGCTTTGTGCCGGCGTACTGTTTCTCGAGGATTGTCCGCTGCCGATAGTTACCCTGCCCTCCAGGATACTTTGTGCTTCGTGCCATCTGTCCAGAAGATTTTGGACATCGGCATCTCGCTTTGAGCTCCCTCGGTAATCCATAATCGCGTCTTGAAGCAGCAGATCGCCGAGCCGGTACCGTTCCGCCTGCTGAGCGGCGTGCATCTTGCCGTCGAGTGTGGTCGCAATGATCGTGAGCGCCGCAAAAATCATAACCCATCGATCAACTCTCGAAGACCACTTCGACACCTCCCCGGTGCGTTCGGCTTGAGCCTGGTTATGCGCGGAGAAGGCATTCTTGACCGCAGCAGAAATCGCAGTACCAGCCGCCAGCAGGGTGAGAACCCAATCCGTGAGGGTCCACCGCGTCCAGAGTGTGTGGTACCACCCGGCATCGTCGATGATCTTCTTGACCACATCCGGCAGTTGCTCGTTTGTTGGCTGCGGTCCGCAAGATATTAGGGCGCACGACAGCAGAAGACACGCAGCCAACAGCGCCACGCGAATTGTGTTCTTGAGCATGGATTCGGAAACAGATGAGTCTGTCATTTTTCCCTCAACGGCCATTAAGCGGGAGCTCAGTTCAGAATGGAGGTGTCCACAAGCCGGGCCCTCGCCGCCGCTTTGAGAATGATGACCCGAAAGGAACCAGCTCATAATCGCGGTTCGGGTGGCCGCTCCCGCGCGCTCTCATCTGCGCGAAGAGCGCGGATTACATTCTCCACCTGGGCGTCAAATTTTCCGCTGTCGGTTTCCCATCCGGTGAAGTCGGCCGCTAGTCGCCGTCGAATTTCGGCACGGTACCCGCTTTTCCAGCTGTCGCCGAAGATGTATCCATCGAGGTTCAGCGGGATCAGTGCGCACACTTTCTCGCCGCGTTGACGCGTGAGCTCCTGTTCCTTTTCAAGTGCCGTAACGATTTCTTTATCGACCCATGACGCTGGTCCGAGTGCATGCTCAGAGCAGCAGAGCAATACCTTGTCCCAGAGTCGAATGCCGCGATCGACCTCATCATAGATGTCATCACCTGGGCGGAGTTGCTTCTCATCCAGCCAGCATCGGATACCACGAGCCTGCAATAGATCGTGGAGTCTGCGAGCGAAGCGTTTGTCGCTGTGGCTGTAGCTGATAAAACAGGAATGAAACTGAACGGCGATTGAGGCAAGAGACGCAGAGTACGTAATGAATGCCTCAGAGACGCCTGCGCCGCGCAGGAACATCGCGGGAAGACATCCTTTGGACTGAATTACCGTGTCGATGCCGACTACCGAAGGGCCAAGGTGCTGAACGGATTCGAGCCCGATCGTCTCGCTCAAATCGAGATTCCCCCAGATCGTCCACCAACTTCGCGATCGACTCAGGTCTGCATGTCGCAATTGTGCGTTCACGAATGCTGCGTTAATCAGCCCGGCCCCGCTCAGGTTGGTTCCACTCAGATCGGTGTGCATCAAGCTTGCACCGCTCAGGACTGCATTGTTGAGGAGTGCATCCACGGCCGACGCGGCCCGAAAATCTGCACGACTAAGATCCGCCTCGGTGAGGTCCGCTCGATACAGATTGGTTCTATAAAGATTGACGTTCCTTAGGTCGGTGTCCTGCAACCGCGCTTCCGACAAATCCGGCTCGAGGTCAGGGTGTCTCTTCCTCCAGCTGTTCCATTCCTCAACGCCTTGCCGCAAAATTGCAAGATGTTCCAGGTTCGCCACTCCTGCCACAATACATCGACTGCTCGGCGCGATCTCGAACGGGTTTCACTTCACCTCGCCCGCACTGTACTCAAACCGATTCCCGCACCGATGCGTATCTCTTGCGTGAGGAAAAGCAGGCGTTGGTGGCTGGTGCTTTCACTGCTGCTGACCGGCGGGCTCACGCTGTGGATCGGCGCCGATATCCTGTATCCCACCCGGGCTGATCTTCGCGCGTTCGACGCGCACGCCGTAGCCAGGCTGGAAACGCAAATGTGGCGTTCCTATTACGAACACCACGTCATTCGCTTATTCAATGAACTGGCAGAACTCCTGCAGCGCCAATACGTGATGCCGTTCTGGCGATCGCGCGTGGCGGCATATCAGGCAGCAAGAGCTGCCGTAACATTCCAGCGCGGACACAATCGCAGCGAATATCTGAACGCACTCCCGAATCTCGGTCAACTTCTATCGGCTCGTCGAGCGCAGCGGGCGCGAGCATTTCGATGTCAACCGAGCCGCAGCTCTCGAACTCGAGTGGTGGATCATACATCGCGAACGCGATGACCACGCTCCGACCGATCTCCCGCGCGCGCTCGGAGAATTGCAGGCGGCTATCTACCGACAGCCTGCAGACGACTTCGCCACACACGCTGCGGCTCGTACACACGCAATGCTGCTGCGAGATGATCTCGCGGCGGAGTCGCTCTCGATGATCGACGACGACTGGCAGAAAATCGGCGCCTTACTGGACCGTTCGTGGACCGATCTTCGAACAACGGTCAGCCGTTCGCCCGTCGTCAGAGGCAGCCAGGCGCGTTAATGGCCCTTCGCTGGCTTATAGCCCTGCCAGATGTACTCCAAAGCCTCAGGTAAGGTTTGCTGCTTCGTCGGCCGATCACCGTGGACGGCGTTGCGCGCGAACACGAACTGATAGTGATAGCCCTTGTCCTTCAGGACCTTCGCCATCTTCTCGTTCGCAACCACCCAGTCGTGCATGTTGTCGCGCATCACGTTCGGATTCAGCAGGTCTTTGTCCCCCACCTCCAGCCACAGCCGAATCGGCTTTCGTGGGCTGTTCGGAATCAGCGTGTCGTGATATCCCCAGGCTCCATGCGGCGTCTCGGGATTCCACGGCCATTGTTGATTGATGAACGTGCCTGAGTAGCTCAGCACACGGTGATACCACTCAGGGTGATACCAGGCCATGCTCAGCGCCGCCGAAGCTCCGGAACTTGTCCCCATCGTCGCTCGGCCTTCCGGATCTTTTGTCAGCCTGACATTCGCTTCCTTCATGACCCTCGGCAGAACTTCGGTCTCCACAAACTCGGCGTACTTGCCGGACATCGTGTCGTACTCAAGACCACGCTGGCTGCCCTGCGCGTCGCCGCTGCCGTTGGCGATCGAAATAGCGATCATCACCGGAGCTTTCTTCTCGGCAATCAGGCTGTCGAGCGCTGTGAACAACAGTCGATCCGGACCGTCAGCCCCAACGATGAACGGCGCTTCGGTCCCTGACACATATTGCTTCGGAACATAAACGGCAACGCGGCGACTGTACGGAGTTGGACGGCTTGTAGTCACGTCGAGCTTAGCCGGATTGTTCGGGTCAGGCGTGCCAAACGTTCCGGCATCCCGCGCAATACCCGGATACATCTTGCTCTCAGTGGACTGCATCACGAACTCGATGATCTGGCCCTTTGGAACATCGTCGCGGACAGTCATCTCGGGTGCGGGATTGTGAGTCGGCCCCAGGATGAAGTTGCCATCCTCCTTCGGCGAGGGCACAGCGCCATCAGGCAGCTCCTTCGCTTCAACGTAACCCGAGGTGTGTGGATCGCGAGCCGGCGGAACGGGTCGTGCCGGTCGCTGCTGTTGTTGCGGAGGTGGCGCCGTTCCTTGCGTTTGCGCAAATGTCAGGAAACCAAAAGTCAGGCCAAACATGAGCCAGCGAGTCATATGCGGATGGTTTAAAGTCTATCCCAATGACCGCGTTAAATTGAAGTTAAGTGGACAAAAACTCGCGTTTCACGCTGTTTGCGTGGGTCGTGCTCGGCTGGAACGTGCTCGTCGTATTGTGGGGCGCCGTCGTCCGCGCGACCGGAGCGGGGGCTGGATGTGGTTCTCACTGGCCGCTGTGCAATGGAGATGTCGTCCCGCAGGCGGCTGCAGTCAAAACCCTGATCGAGTTTGCACACCGCCTGACCAGCGGCGTTGCGCTCGTTTTCATTGCGCTCCTGCTCATCTGGGCAATCCGACTATTCCCCAGAGGTCACGCTGCCCGGCGATACGCAGGCGTGTCGTTCTTCCTCATCATCGTTGAAGCTTTGCTGGGTGCGGGTCTGGTTCTGCTTCGATACGTTGAGCACGATCAGTCTGTCGGTCGCGCAGTCGCGATCTCGCTGCATCTGGCCAACACGCTTCTGCTGCTCGGCGCCTTAACCTGCACCGCCTGGTTTTCGCGGCCTGATGTCACAAGACCTCGCTTCGCGTTCAGGGGCAGCCTTCTGGGACTGGTGCTTCCGCTGGCAGTTATCGTGGGAATTACCGGTGCAATCGCGGCTCTCGGCGACACGTTGTTTCCGGCGACTTCGTTCGCTCAGGGCATGCAGCAGGACGTTTCGGACACCGCTCATTTCCTGCTTCGGATCCGGATATTCCATCCTGTATTCGCGTCGATCTTTGCTCTGTACGGGTTGTTCGTCGCAGTCGATCGCATCCTGCATCGCGTCTCCTGTGAATCCCACATGATCGCGTCAGTCATCTGCGGCGTCATAGGTGTGCAGCTGATTGCGGGCGTTGCCAATGTTTTCTTGTTGGCCCCTGTGTGGCTGCAGATCACACATCTGCTCCTCGCAGATATACTCTGGGTTCTGTTCGTAATCTTGGTGGCGGAGGGTTGATGAGCAGTAGTAGTTCTCTTTTTGATTCCGGCGATTCCTCGCTGTTTAACGTTCGCTCGAAAGCGCCGGGACCGCAGGGATCGATCCCGGTCACGGCAGAGATGCTGTTGAAGCGGCCCTCGGGTGATCTGTTCGGATGGACGCAGGACGCGGGAATGGGCTGGGACCCCTCGAAGCTGGGAGGACCCGAGGTCATCATTCTCTCCACCCACGGCGGTATTCGGGCTCCCGATGGCACGCCCATCGCGCTCGGATATCACACCGGACACTGGGAAGTCGGGCTGCTGATGCAGGCCGCGGCCGAGGAACTCAAAGCTGCCGGCGCGGTTCCATTCGCCGGGTATTGCACCGACCCGTGCGATGGACGCACTCAGGGTACGAACGGAATGTTCGACAGTCTGCCGTATCGGAACGATGCCGCGATTGTCTTTCGGCGGCTCATTCGTTCCCTTCCGACGCGTCAGGCAGCCATCGGTGTTGCGACCTGCGACAAGGGTCTGCCTGCAATGATGATCGCGCTCGCAGCCATGCACGACCTTGCGTGCGTGCTTGTTCCTGGGGGCGTGACCCTCGTCCCTGAGGACGGGGAAGATGCCGGCCGCGTGCAAACCATCGGTGCAAGATTCGCACACGGAATGATCACTCTCCAGCAGGCCGCCGACATGGGCTGTCGCGCCTGTGCATCCCCCGGCGGAGGATGTCAGTTCCTTGGCACCGCCGCGACGTCACAGGTCGTGGGCGAGGCGCTCGGAATGTCGCTGCCGCATTCGGCGCTTGCTCCTTCAGGTCATCCGATCTGGCTCGACATGGCGCGGCGCAGCGGGCGAACGGCGTTGTCGATGATTCGCGCAGGCCTCACCATGCGCGACGTACTCACTCCGGAATCGCTCGAAAACGCAATGATCGTGCACGCGGCTTTCGGAGGGTCCACCAATCTGATCCTCCACCTCACAGCAATCGCCCACGCCGCCGGACTTCCGCGGCCAACAGTAGATGACTGGGCTCGGGTGAACCGGCAAGTGCCTCGTATCGTAGACGCACTGCCCAACGGTCCCCGCAACCACCCCACCGTCCAGGTGTTCCAGGCCGGTGCTGTTCCGGAGGTGATGCTGCATCTTCGAAATGCAGGCCTCCTCAACCTGAACGCACGAACGGTCTCCGGCGACACGCTCGGTACCGTACTCGACTGGTGGGCCGGTTCGGAGCGCCGAACGGCATTGCGCAACGGACTTCAGAATCGAGATGGAGTCAGCGCTGACGACATCATCATGGACCCCGACTCGGCCCGTAGCCGTGGCCTGACCGCGACTGTGGCGTTCCCGGCCGGAAATCTCGCACCCGATGCCTCGGTTATCAAGGCGACCTCTATCGACCCCGGCGTGGTCGACTCCGACGGCGTGTACCGAAAAATTGGACCGGCCCGCATCTTCCTCACAGAACCGGCGGCGATCGATGCCATCAAAACAGGCCTTATACAGGCCGGCGACATTCTTGTCCTCATCTGTCGCGGACCGATGGGTTCCGGTATGGAAGAGACGTATCAGGTCACTTCCGCGCTGAAACACCTCGGCTTCGGCAAGCACGTCGCGGTTGTGACTGATGCGCGCTTCAGCGGTGTATCGACGGGAGCCTGCATCGGACACGTCTCGCCGGAAGCTCTCGCGGGAGGACCGGTCGGCAAGCTTCTGGACGGCGACCTCATCGAGATCGTCGTCGATCGCAACACCATGGAAGGCAGCGTCAATCTCGTAGGAACTCAAGGCCAGAACCGAGGCCGGGAATGGGGTAACGCGGAGCTCGCGCGTCGCTCACCGCGCCCGGATCTGGCGCCCGACTCCAACTTACCGGCGGATACGCGACTGTGGGCTGCACTACAGGACGTAAGTGGAGGAACGTGGGGCGGTTGCGTCTATGACGTGGACAAAATCATCGAAGTACTGACGGCCGGAAAAGCCGCTCTCACCGCTGTACACCACCCCGAAGGTGGTTCGCGAAAGCCAGCATTTTCAGAGGCTTAGTGCTTGAATTCACCTCGCGAGGTGATATACTACTGTTTCACCCCGCTGTAGGAGTTAGTCCACATGATTGTTTCCATGAAATTGCACGCAAGCCGCGAACACATCGACGCGGTTTGTGAGCGCGTCCGTGATTTCGGCTATAAGATCCACACCATTGAGGGCGAGGAACGCGTCGTCATCGGGATCGTCGGCGTCGGCGACGTCACAGCGTGTCTTGAGTCGATCGAAGCGATGCCCGGCGTCGAAAAGGCAGTTCGCATCTCGGCCCCTTACAAGTTCGTAAGCAAGGAATTCCGCCCCGCCAAATCCCGAGTGGCAGTCAAAGGTCACGAAATCGGTGGCGAAGAGTTCGTGGTAATGGCTGGACCCTGCTCGGTCGAGAATGAGCGCCAAATCATGGAAACCGCCGAAGCCGTTGCAAAGGCCGGCGCGAAACTCCTGCGAGGTGGTGCCTTTAAGCCTCGTACCTCGCCCTATGATTTCCAGGGCATGGAACTTGATGGCCTCAAGCTTCTGAAGAAAGCTCGTGAGGCGACCGGACTCGGCGTCGTCACTGAGGTCATGAGCGACAACGACGTCGATCTCGTTTCAGAGTATGCGGATCTCCTTCAGATCGGCGCTCGCAACATGCAGAACTTCGCCCTTCTCAAGGCTTTGGGCCGGAGCCCCCGGCCGGTGCTGCTGAAGCGTGGACTCAGCTCCACCATCAAAGAACTTCTGATGTCGGCCGAATACATCACCGCTCACGGCAACCCTAACGTCATCCTGTGCGAACGCGGCATTCGCACCTTTGAAACCGCAACTCGCAATACCTGCGACATCGCTGCCGTCGCGGTCCTCAGCGAGCTGACGCACCTGCCCGTGATCGTGGATCCAAGCCACGCGACTGGCAAACGAAGTCTCGTTCCTGCGCTGTCACGCGCGGCGGTTGCCATCGGCGCGGATGGCATCATCGTAGAAGTCCATCCAAATCCCGCCAAAGCAATGAGCGATGGCGCGCAGTCTCTCGACTTCAACGATTTTCGCGCAATGATGGCGGACCTGAATCCGTACTTCGGGCTCTGGAAGCGATCCCGCAGCACGGAAGCAGTTGCCGTTGCGTGATGCAACGCGCCCGGGTAATTCTTGCAGTCGCGAGCTGTGTCCTGCTGCTCATCGCAGCCTGGATCGTCTATACGCTCCGGCCCGTTCCGAGTGGGCCGGAAGCGTTGGTTCGCTACTTCCCCCAGCGCGAAGCCACAATTCTCTACATCGATGTAGCCGCACTGCGGGCCTCGGGCATTCTCGATAAACTCGTAGGCTCGACCATCGGAGAGGATCCGGCGTACAAAACCTTCATTCAGGACACTGGTTTCGACTATAAGCGCGACCTTAATCGCGTCATGCTGAACTCCGCCGGCGCGATCCACTACTTCGTTCTTGAAGGCAAGTTCAACTGGGAGAAACTTCGCAAATACGCCGCCGCACAGGGCGGTGCCTGCCGTGGCGACAACTGCCACATGAAGGGCAGCACTCCCGATCGCATCATCTCCTGGCGAAAACTCCGGTCCGGAATGATGGCGCTTGCCAGTGCTCGCGACGAATCAGGCGCGCGTGCCATCGAAGCTCGGTCCAGTTCTGACGAGACTCAGCCTGGATGGGAAGTTCCGAAGGCGCCTCTCTGGCTTGAAGTTCCTTCACAAGTGCTCCGCGCAGTCGAGCAGTTGCCGCCCGGAACACGTGTGTTTGCAAAAGCGCTCCAACCCGCCGAATGGGCGGTCTTCACGCTCGGACCTGAGACGAACCAGTTCGCGCTCAGCGTCGATGTCGTATGCCGGAATCCCGAAGATGCGACCGTGCTTCGCGCACAGCTCGAAGGGCTCACCAAAATGCTGGCGAGTCTGATCCAGCGCGAGAACAAAATTCCCAGCTCAACCGACCTCAGCGGGATCCTGACGTCAGGCCGCTTCGAGCGCCAGGACCGACGAGTATTCGGACACTGGACCGTCCCACGTGCGTTCGTCGAGTCACTTGGAAGCGGCACCTGACCTGAACCGAAACCTCGGAAAAACCGGAAATCCAAAACACGTCCGCTTGCCGTAAAATTCACTGGAGGCCCGATGAGCACAACTCTTCACGAAGGGCGAAACGAAGCGATCGTGATCGGCGCAAGCATGGCCGGGCTGCTGGCGGCCCGGGTGCTTGCGGATGAATACCATCACGTTACGGTACTCGAGCGAGATTCGCTCCCTGCCGCGCGAGACCACCGCCGGGGTGTTCCCCAGGACAAACACACTCACGGCCTCCTCGCAAGTGGTCGCGAATCGCTGGAGAATCTTTTCCCCGGCATCGGTGACGAATTGAGAGCGAACGGAGCCCTCGGCGGTGACATCCTCCGCGACAGTATCTGGTTTATGGAGCGCGGGTGCCATTGCAAAACGACAAGCGGCCTCCGTGGACTACTGATGAGCCGGCCGTTTCTGGAAGGCGTCGTTCGCGAGCGCGTCCGGAAACTGCCGAATGTGACCTTTCGCGAGAACGAGAACGTTATCGGTCTCGGCGCGACACGCGATCGCACTCACGTGATCGGTGTTGACACAAACCATGGCATATTGCCGGCTGACGTTGTGGTCGACGCAGCCGGACGCGGCGCTCACTCCGTCAAATGGCTCGAGCAGCTTGGCTACGCCCCTCCCCGGGAGGAACGCGTTGAGATTGGACTCAGCTACGCCACCAGACTGTTTCGCCGAAGGTCGACGGATCTCTCCGGCGACTTGGCCGCAATCATACCGCCAGAGCCAAATGGAACTCGACGGGGTGGCGTCATGCTCGCCCAGGAAGATGGGCGCTGGACCGTCACGCTAATTTCGCACTTCGGCCCGTGTCCCCCCGCAGAACTCGCCGGGTTCATTGATTTCGCCGACACCCTGCCGGCACCGTACATACATCAGGTCATCCGATCGGCCGATCCGATCGGCGACCCCGCGATAACGCGCTTCCCCGCAAGCATTCGACGACGCTACGAACAAATCGAACGATTTCCGCAAGGCTACCTCGTAATGGGTGACGCCATCTGCAGCTTCAACCCGATCTACGGCCAGGGCATGTCGGTCGCTGCCCTCGAAGCAATGGAACTCAAAGCCGCTCTCGCGCAGGGAACCGCAGACCTCGCGAAGCGATTCTTCAAACGAGCCTCAAAGGTCATAGACATACCCTGGAGTATCGCCGTAGGCAACGATCTCAGGATGCCGGAAGCAACGGGGCCTCGGAGCCTCGGGTGTAAATATCATCAACGCCTACATCGCGCGCGTGCACAAAGCCGCTCAGGCCGATCCAGCCGTTGCGATTGCCTTCCATCGCGTAGGCAATCTATTGGCACCTCCGCCCAGCATAATGCACCCGCGCATAGCAATGCGTGTTCTGTGGCACAATCTCCGCCCTCACTCCGAACAGCAGCTAACCCCCAAAGCGATGAAGGCGACTGCCGGGAGGTAAGACAAGGAAAGCCGCAATGAAGACCCATATTGTCGAGGCAAACGGCCTCCGAATGCACGTCACCGAGAAAGGCGAGGGGCCGCTGGTTGTGCTGCTTCACGGCTTCCCCGAGTTGGGTTACTCATGGCGGCATCAGCTCACAGCGCTGTCAAACGCGGGATATCGAGTCGTTGCACCGGATCAGCGAGGCTACGGTAAAACAGACCAGCCGGAGGCAATGGATCAGTACACGTTGTGTCATCTGGTGTCCGATGTCGTCGGCCTCGTCCACGCCCTCGGAGAAACCCGCGCCGTTGTCATCGGACACGATTGGGGATCCGCAGTGGCGTGGACCGCGGCTCTGCTTCGCCGCGACATCTTTCATGCCGTCGGGCTTCTGAGCGTACCCTACATCGCAGGGATGTGGACCGCACCGCCACCGACCGTCGGAATGAAGCAACTGCTGGCGAACGGCCAGATGCTCTATCAGCTCTATTTTCAGGAGCCTGGAGCAGCCGATCGCGACTTCGCTGAAAATCCCCGCGACTCGATGCTGCGGATGTTTGTCGCCGCCTCGGGCGGAATACCGCCAGAGCAGCGATGGCGCTTCCTCTACCCCGCCGGCGACAAATTTATGGACACGCTGCCGAAGGTGTCCAGCCTTCCGGACTGGTTGCAGGAAGACGAACTGGAGTTCTTCACGGAAGAGTTTACACGCACTGGATTCACCGGCGGTCTGAACTGGTACCGCAACATGGACCGTGATCGTGAGCTCCTCGCTTTCCTCGCAGGATCCAGGATCAGGCAACCATCCGTCTTCATCGCGGGCGAAGAAGATCTCGTCATCCAGATGAACCGTCGAGACTTCGATCGTCTGCACGAGACCATGCCGGCACTCACATCCGCGACCCTCATCTCCGGGGCCGGACACTGGGTCCAGCAGGAGAAACCCGAAGAGGTAAATACGCACCTCCTCCAGTTCCTGTCAAAAGTGTTCGCGGGGGCATCGGGAGAATGTAGCCGCACAGACCTTTAAAACCGCGACAATTCCCTGAAAACTTCATAGGAACCGATCCGCCGTACTGCCCAAGCGCGAAACCTCGACACATTCCTCCCGATCCTGCTTACCGCCGACAGCCTTCCTTGCTATGCCATGTCTCGATAGCCTTAATGCGGCGTTGTCCGGTTTCGGACAACGTCCTCCCGATTCCGCACGCGCGAGCGTCTTAGTGACAGCCAAACCAGCCTCATACAACGGCGCATCAATTGCCTGAGACGCTCCATGCGGCACGTATCGTTCGCGCTTCGCACACTCCTGAGGTCGAAAGGATACGCACTAGTCACAGTTGCGACGCTGGCGATAGCAATCGGAGCAAACACCGCGATGTTCGGCGTCCTCTATGCCGTCCTGCTGCGCTCGCTACCCTACCCCGAACCCTCAAAGCTCATCGAGATCGGCCGCGCTTCATCCAGAGGCGTCGAGAGCGTCACCTATCCCGACTATCAGCGCTGGCGTGAGGGAACACGAAGCTTCAGCTCCATCGGAGCCTATTTCCAGAACACCGGAATCTCCCGCATCACGTTCAAGCTCGGCGACGAACCTGAGGGCGGCAAAGCCGGGTTCGTGTCCGCCTCCTTCTTCGAGGTGATGGGCGTACCCCCGCGCCTGGGCCGTGTCTTTACGACTTCAGAAGAGCAATCGGGCGAACCGGTAGCCGTACTGTCCCACACCTTCTGGCAGCGCAGGTTAGCCGGCTCCGAAGCAATCGGGAACCTGACGCTCAATATCAACGGCCTCAGCTATAGGGTCATCGGAGTCATGCCGCCAACCTTTGCCTGGCCGGCTCCCGATCTGATTGCATGGATTCCAATCACACACAACAAAGAGTGGGCTCGCCGTGCCGGACCCGTTCCGTTTATCCGAGTCGTAGGCAGGCTCGCACCCGGAGTTACGCGAACCGCAGCAGAGTCCGAAGTCAGATCCATATATATCGGTAACAATGCCACCGCGGCGATCGCACCCGTTCGGCCCCCACTTGCGCCCGACCACAAACGAGTCCTTTATCTGTTGACGGCCGCTGTAGGCTTCGTACTCCTGATTGCCTGCGCCAACATCGCGAGCCTCAATCTCGCACGTGGAAGCAAGCGCGGAAGCGAGATCGCACTCCGCATCGCACTCGGAGCGGGTCGCGCCCGCGTAGCCGCCGAAATGTTCATCGAAAGCCTGCTGCTCGCAACGCTCGGAGCAGTGGGGGGCATGTTCCTCGGCTCAACCGCCATCGACCTCATCATTCGTTTCCGGCCGGTGAGTATTGACCGCATCGATGAGGCGGGTGTCAGCGCAGCGGTTCTGATGTTTTGCGTAACGGCAACACTCCTCGCGGCCATCCTCTTCGGCCTGCTTCCCGCCTGGAAGCTCTCCGGTCGTGACCCGATTGATGCGCTTAGGGGAGTCACACGCGGCACCTCCACCGGACTGCGTAATATCCGGATTCGCAAGTTTCTGGTTGCCGCAGAAATCGCACTGACACTGATACTCGTTGCCGGCTCGGGTGTGATGCTTCGGAGTCTCGCAGCTGCAGAAAACGTCGACCTTGGCTTCGACCTGAAAGGCGTAGAGACATTCCGCGTTCTGTTCCCGGACGCGACCCCAGCCCCACGCCGCATCGCATACTTTCGCAGCCTCTTCGACCGCCTCAAAACTGTTGCGCAGGTCTCCGCAGCGGGAGCCGTCAATGATCTGTTTGAACTCTCCGCCCCTACGAATCTCGGCTTCCGCGAAGTCGAAGGAAGGCCGCCGGAGCCTCGCGACACCTGGACACCGCTGACATGGACGACGGTCGCGGGGAATTACTTCCAGGCAATGAAAGTACAACTGCTCGCGGGTCGCTGGTTTAGCGAGTCTGACGGGCCAGGTTCGCCGCCCGTAGCCATCATCGACGAGAGCACCGCAAGACGCTACTGGCCCGGAGAGGATCCGATCGGCAGGCGCTTCAAAGGTCAGGATCCTCGCGGAACAAACGACGATTGGCTGACCGTGATCGGCGTCGTCAGAAACTTGCGCAGACAGGGAGTGGACCGCGAGCCGACTCCGCACGTTTACGAATGGTACCGGCAGGGATGGACCAGCTTGCCTCGTGACGTTATCTTCCGCACCGACGCTCCGATCGGAACCGAAATCCGAAGCATAGCCCGCGCGCTGGATCCCACGGTGATTTTGTCAGGCGTCAAGCCAGTCGAGGGCGAGATCGACGATCAGCTCTCAACCCGCCGCTTCCAGACCGCACTGCTATCGATCTTTGCCACAATCGCATTCGTGCTCGCGGCTATCGGCGTCTACGGAGTTGTCAGCTATTCGGTCTCCTTGAGGTCGCGGGAGTTCGGCATCCGCGCTGCACTCGGAGAATCACAGGGAGCATTACGAATGAAAGTACTGCGAGAAGCCGCAATCACCGCGATCGGCGGCATTCTGCCCGGCCTGGCCGGTGTCGTGCTCGCGTCTGATGTCATCCGTTCGCTCGTCTTCGGCGTGAAGGCTCTCGATCCGATATCGATCGCCGCGTCGTCCGCCCTGCTGGCACTCACCGCGTTGATGGCAGCTTCTGTCCCCGCAATGCGTGCCTCCCGAATTGATCCTGCAGCCGCGTTAAGGGAGGAGTAGCACCGCAGGTCTGACGATTCGGTCTAGCGTTTGAGCAGGCCCTCCCAATTGAGGATGATGCGCACCGGAGTCCCACTCGATCGTGTACCTGCAGGAAGGAACACGAACCGATCCCCATCGGGCGAAATGTCATATTGATAAGCCGATGAAGTCGCCGCAAGCGCAGGATGGGGGAACAGAGCATCGGACCCGGCGATCTCTATCTCCTCGCCTCTGACTCGGACCTTGGCGGAAACCACTTTGCCGCTTCCGCTGAGGAAATAGATCTGTTTACCGTCGCGGCTCCAGCGCGGCTGCGTGCCTCCGGATGTCGAGATTTGCCAGCTCCGGCGCTTTTCGCCATCGACGTTGCGGACAAAAATCTCGTCGCGGCCCGACTGTGCCCAACTAAATGCCACAAATCTGCTGTCCGGAGAGAATTGAGCGAACCGCGCGCTGTGGTCAGACTGCAGGAACGGATACGGCGGCCTTGAATCTCCAAGCGGCAGCATCCAGAGGTCATAGTGGCTGCCTCCCCCCGCCATCACTCCATAAACCAATAAACGGCCATCCCGCGACCAGTCGTAAGGAGAGGTTACCAGTTGGGGAGCGAGAATACGCGTCGGTTTTCGAACCCCATCAACATCCTGCCTGTAGAGCGCACGCTGCACGACGTCTCCCTCCACCGACGCATAAATTATCTCCGAATTATCCGGAGACCAAACCGGAAACCCATGCCAGCCAGGACTGTTTGTGAATCTCACAGATGATCCACCTTCAGGGTTCACCATCCAGATGTTCTGCGCCTGCCCATCCGGCTCTCGCCGTGCAACCGCGATTTTCCTGCCGTCGTGCGAAAAGTTGGGAGCGTAATAGGAACCGGGCGAAGCAGAACTCTCAAGAGCCCTGCCAACACGGGTCCAAAGCGAGAATTCCTGGTCCGCTCGGAACATCGGCGTGATTGCAATGACACCCGTTTCGGACGCGGAAACTCCGACCCGCGCATCATTGTTTCCCCAGAAGGCCTGACTCGCGACTGGCACCGGATCTCCACGCACCTGCAGCTTAGCTCGATCGAACCTGCGAGCCATGAGGGTGTTGTCACCTCTGGAAAGAAATAAGTAGTCTGTCGGACGGGGGAAAAGCGTCCGCTCCGGACCTCGCGCGTATACTACGGCGTTGCGGGAACTAAGCACTCGCACACGGCTCTGAGTTCCTGTCTGACTTTCGATCGAGTCTGCGTATACGGCGCTCTCCTCGGGATTACTGCTGACCGCGAAGTAAAGATAGCGAGTCCCGCCAGGGAGAAATTGAGGGCGAACGTGTGCCGTCTCGTGCCTCTTCCCGTCGAGTTCTCCCAGAAGCCTGCCTTCGCCACCGGACTCTGGAATAAGGAGCAGGCGACCGGTTTTCCCATCGGTAGTCAGCAGGTATCCTCGCTCGCTCCACGACAATGGCCTTGGCGTGGGCATGTCACACAGCGTTTGGGCGGGTCCTCCTGCGACAGGCAATCTCATCAGCTGGCCATGGACAACAAATGCGATATGTTTGCTGTCCGGCGACCAGGCAATGGACCGTCCCTCGGCCGTCTGGTCCAGAGGCTGGAAGGTCCCGGATTCCGACCGCCTCAGCCAAAGTCGCGACGCTTGTCCCGGCGCAGATGCCGCGATAACCAGCATGCTCCCGTCGGGTGACAGTTGTGCTACCGGGTTCTCCGAAGTAGGGTCGACATAATAACTGCCTGGCGATGGCGGCGCCGCGAACTCGAACGCCTGAAGCGCAGGAGTGCGGACCCAGGCAAGCAGGACCCAGCCGCATAGTGCGATCGCAGCGCAGAAACCGGCAACCAGCGATGCAACGCGGTAAGGCCGTCGCGACGGTGCAATTGCTGCGGGTGCGTCCGCCGCTGCGAGCCACTGGAGTTCGTCCCGCAAATCGACCGCGGTCTGCCATCGACGCATCGGGTCTTTCATCAGACATTTATTCAGAGTGCGCTGCAGAGCCGGACTGGCACCAGGCACGGCTGGCGGCTCCTCTCTCAGAATGGCCGCTATCAAAGCGCCGCTGCTCTCACCATGGAACGCTCGTTCGCCTGTCAGCAGCTCATACAGTACCAGACCGAAGGCGAAAAGATCGGTACGCGAATCTGCGTCCTTCCCCTCAATCTGTTCCGGCGCCATATACTGCGGCGTCCCCATGATCTCTCCAGGCCCGGTCAGCAACAGCGACTGAGTACTGTCTCCGTCAGCTGTGTGAGTTCCCGCCACGAGTCTGGCAAGACCGAAATCCAGCAGCTTTACTCCGTCGGCCGACTGCAGGATGTTCATCGGCTTGAGATCGCGATGAACGATTCCCGCGGCGTGTGCCGCCGCCAGTGCGTCCGCAATCTGGATGGCAGCACCCAGCGCCTCACTCAGAGGCAAAGGTCCGTTAAGGGGTTTGCCGGCTACGTACTCCATCACCAGATAGGGCGCGCCTTCGTATACCCCAACGTCATAAACGGTGCAGACATGCGGGTGATTGAGTGAAGAGGTTAACTTCGCTTCCCGCTCGAACCGCTCGCTGAACCTGGCCTTTATGATCTTTAGCGCCACCAGTCGCTTCAATCGGGTATCTTGTGCCTTATACACCACGCCCATGCCGCCTTCACCAGCCGGCGCAAGGATTTCGTAAGGCCCCAATCGAGTTCCGGGAACAATCGGCATCGTACGTCGCTCGATTGTATATCGCTTCCGGTCTGTAAGAATTTGAATCAGTAACTAATAGCGATATGAGTCGCTGACTGGCCGGCCGCTCTGGCTGCAGGACAGCACAAACCGAAATCGCGGCCGGCACAGCTGATACCGGCCAGGCTCGCGTCATATACAAGGGGCGATTCCATGGCCGCGACTCAATGAGTGAGACAGTGGAACCAAGTCGATCTTGAGGCGAGACAAGTGCGGCGGACCTTGCATATGCATGCATGATCTGCAACCGATACAAAGGTTCGGATACTGCGTCGGGCGATTTGATCCGTCTATTCAATCCCAGGCAGAACCGATGGAACGAGATACAGCAGAACGTGTGGTGAGGCGCAGCATCCTCCAACAACTCCGACGATACCCAAAGGGCTGACCTTATAGTCAACCAATCCTGATAGTTTCAAAGCTTCGGGCTCAGAGAGAAACCGACTGCGCCTAACTGATCATTCCGTCAATCAGCTGAATCATGCCATTCGTGCAGGAGATGTCACGGCGAACAATCTTCGCCCCTCCGAACCGGCTCCCCTCAGACCGGAACTCCACGGGAATCGGTTCCCCACTTATGCTCTTGACCGTCTTCGTAGTCCGCAGGTCCGCTTCCGTCTGTCGCCCTTGAACAATGTGCTTCGAGATCGCGTCTGCCGCCGATCCCGTGATCTTGAATCCCCTGTTTACAGGCGCAAAAAGCGTGCGCATGGAAACGGCACGAAGCTCGGTTTCCATGCCAGCCTGTTGCACCGCCTTTAAGAAGTCGCTGATCTCTGGAATGTGCCTCGCAGTCTCCAGAATGTCTCCGGCTTTAAGATTCTCGGCTAAGCCCGTACCCTGGGCGGCTGTGGTTTGGTCCTGAGCGCTCATGCTGCGGTTAGGACGCAGTCTTGCGTGAGACTGATCGGAGTCTCACGGTTGCATCTCGTTATTTCCCGGGCCCGGCAGGTTGACTTGCAACACGGATTGGGTCAACCCTCTGCCCCTCCCTGAGCACGTCACTCGGATTCTGGACGACGGCGTCTCCCTCATTTAGCCCGCTCAACACCTCGAGGCGATCTCCGTAATCACGACCCGGAGTGATCTTGCGCAGGTGGGCGACGCCCTTGTTGTCGATCACCACCACCTCAGCACCATTCGCTCGAACAACCAGTGCATCCGCCGGGATCATAAGCGGTGCGTCCAGCTGGCGCTCGTTAAGATCCACCCGGGCGTACATGCCTGGAAGGAGAGCACCGTCCGAATTGGGAACCTGAACCTCTGCCAACAGCGTGCGGCTCGCCGGGTCCAGAGCATTCGCGCTCCGGGCGACCTTGCCGTGGAACTCCCGCCCTGGAAGATTCGAAACCGTCAGTGTCGCGCTCTGACCCGGATGGACGGAGCTGGCATAATCCTGCGGAACGCTCACATAGGTCCGAAGCGTGCTGGTCTGCGCAATCCGATACAACAAAGTATTACCCGCATTCACCAGCGCGCCCGTATCGACATTTCGCAGCGTGATCACGCCATCGAAAGGAGCCCGAACTGTACGATACTCTTCCATCCTCTGCAGACGCGCGAGATTCGCTTCCGCCGCCGCGATATTACTCCGCTGGACGTTAACACCCTTCTCCAGCGACTGCACAGTCGCCGTCCGCGCTTGAAACTGAAGCTGAGCCTGATCGTTTTCATGTCGGGAGACAGCACCTTGCTGGACCAGCACCCCCCATCGCTGGGCCGCCAGCCGTGCAATCTCCAGCTCCGATTTGCCCTGTTGCAGATTCGCCGTCGCCTGATCCAGTCCGGCCTTCGCCTGGTCAAGCGAAGCCTTTGCCTGACGCACCTGTTCGTCCAGCTCCGGCGCATCGATCTCCGCCAGCGGTTGCCCCGCACGCACACGGTCCCCTAAATCGACCAGCCGGGACTTGATATATCCTTCGGAACGCGCCAGAATCGGAGCCTCGGTGATCGCCTGAATATTGCCCGGGAGTTCCAGAGCCGTGTTCCGCCCAGCTCTCGAAACTGCAAACACGTTGACTCGCGGCAATGTCTGTTCACGCTGCTAGCCTCGCCTATGATCAGCGTCCGCTGCTTCTGGTATGGAATATACCCCGCAAAAAACGCAATCACGACCAGCGCGAGAGCGCCCAGAACAATTGCGGTAATGGCGACACCCGACGGCCTCCACCGCTGGTCTGCCGGGGCCGGACCGTCGTGTGACCGGCGAAGTTCCTGAAGTTGCCGGCGAAGCTCGAGGTTTTCCCGTCGAAGCTCTTCGTCGGATTCGGTATAGCGCATCGTTTATTCAGCGTCCATTTCCTGAAGACGGCGCTCATGATCGACCGGAGGTTTCTTTCTAAGGTAGGTATAAATGATCGGGACCACAAATAAAGTGTTCACCGTCGCCATCAGCAGTCCGCCGATCACCGCCCGCCCAAGGGGGGCGTTCTGCTCACCGCCTTCGCCCAAACCGAGAGACATCGGCAGCATACCCAGAATCATCGCGGTGGCCGTCATCAGGACCGGTCGGATTCGCGCGAAACCTGCCGACAGCATCGCCTCATAGGCCCCGGGCACATCGACGCGCTCGTCGTTGGCGAACGTGACCATCAGAATACTGTTCGCCGTCGCTACACCGATACACATGATGGCCCCCATTAGAGAGGGAACGCTCAGCGTTGTTCCGGTAACGAAGAGCATCCACAGAATTCCGGCCATCGCCCCTGGCAGCGCCATCAGAATGATGAAGGGATCCACCCACGACTGGAAGTTGACCGTCATCAGTAGATACACCAGAACCACCGCAAAGATCAGCCCCAGTCCAAGCCTGAAGAAAGAGGATTCCATCGTCTCAACCTGACCTCGCAGGTTCAGCGTCGTACCTCGCGGCAGCTTGCTCTCTTCTTCCTGCATGATCTTGCGAACCTCTGCGCCGACCCCGCCAAGATCGCGGCGGTCAACATTCGCATACACATCGAAAACCGGCCATACGTTGTAATGATTGACAATCACCGGCGTAAACGAACGCTCGACGCTGACCAGGTTCGAGAGCAGCTGCGTGTTCCCCGCCATTGCGCCAGGATTTCCGTACGCTTGCGAACTCCCGCTGGGTGAAGCACCCGTAGACGAATTCCCGGAATTCGAGGCTCCGGCCTGCGAGCCCGCAGTCGAGAACGCGACCGCAGTGCTGGCCGGAGAAACCGGTGTCCGCATCAGCGCATCCAGCGTGTCGATCCGATACTGCGGCGTCTGCACAGTGATGTTGTAGTTAACGCCGTTCGACCAGTTCATCCAGTAATTCGGTGCCACCGTCCCGCTGCCCGTCAGCGAGATCATCATGTTATTCGTCACATCTCGCTGCGTAAGGCCGAGCTGCGCGGCTTTAACACGGTCGACGTTGAGCCGGATCTCAGGCTGCGCTACGACCTGGTGGATGTGCACATCGGCGGCTCCCGGAATCCTAGAAATTCGGTCCACAAGGTGCTGCGCCACCTTATAATTTTCCTCGGCATTTCGGCCTACGATCTGCAAATCGATTGGCGCGGGCAGACCGAAGTTAATAATCTGACTCGTGATATTTGCCGGCTGGAAGAAGAAGCTCATGTCAGGGAAGTTCTCCTGAAGTCGCTTTCGCAGCGCGACCTCATAGTCCGCCGATCGCCCGTGCTTCTCCTTATTCAAAGAGATCTGGATCTCGCCATCCGCGGCCGAGATCGTCGGAATATCGCCCTGAGCAATTGCTGGCCAGCTGTTCGGGATACCGATGTTGTCGATCAGCATCTCGATCTCATCCGGAGGAATCACTTTTCGAATTTCCTGCTCCAGAGCAGCAAAACGAATTTCGGTCTCTTCCAGCCGTGTGCCCACCGGCCCACGCGCGTGAAGACGCATCGAACCCGAATCAACGTTCGGAAAGAAGTCCTGGCCAACCAGCTTCAGCAGTCCCAGCGACAACACCGCGAACCCCAGAAAGCCGGTCAGCACAATCGCGCGATGACGTAGCGAGAACTCCAGCAGGCCCATGTACCGGCCCCGCAGCCACTCGAAAGCGGTGTTGAACCTGCTGTGCAAAAAGTAAAGCAAACTCCGCCTCGGCTTGCGCGGGCCATCAGCCTCGTCCGTGTGATGGTGCGCCTCTTTTCCGAGGAGGTACGCCATCATCGTCGGCACCAGCGTGCGGGACAGCAGGTACGACGCCATCATCGCAAACACCACTGCCATCGCAAGCGGCGTAAACAGATGTCGAGCCGTGCCGGTCAGCAGCAGAACCGGAACGAACACAATACAAATCGACAGCGTAGCCACAAACGTCGGAACAGCGATCTGCGACGCACCATCCAGCACCGCACGAATCAGCGGCTTACGCATCGCCAGATTTCGGTGCGTGTTCTCGATTTCGACCGTAGCGTCATCGACCAGGATGCCGACGGCGAGTGCGAGACCTCCCAGCGTCATGACATTGATCGTCTGACCCAGCATGCTCAGCACGAACAAGGAAGTCAGAATCGACAGTGGAATCGATATGCAGACGATCAGAGTGCTCCGCCAGCTGCCAAGGAACAGCAGGATCATCAGTCCCGTCAGACAGGCCGCCAGGATCGCCTCACGAACCACGCCCTGAATCGACGCACGAACGAAAATGGACTGGTCCGAAAGAGGCACCACCTTGAGTTCAGGCGGAACGTTCGCCAGAATCCTCGGAAGCGCCGCCTTCACCTGATTCACAATCGAAAGCGTCGATGCCTGACCATTGCGGGTGATCGTAATCAAAACGCCTCGTGACCCGTTCGTACGAACAATGTTGTTCTGCACCTGGAACCCGTCACGAACCTGCGCAACATCTTTGATGTACACAGTCGCGCCGTTCACCGTCCGAATCGGCAGATTGTTCAGTTCGTCCAGCACCGTCGGACTGCTGTTCACACGAACCTGATACTCAGTTCGGGCGAGTTTCGCGGTGCCCGCCGGCAGAATCAAATTCTGCAGATTGATCGCATTGGAGACATCGATCGGCGCCAGCTGCTTCGCATACAGCTGATCGAGATTGAGATCCACCATGACCGCACGCTGTTTTCCGCCATACGGGTAGGAAACGGACGCACCCTGCACGGTCCCAAGCGGCGTTCGAATGAAGTTGTTCGCAATGTCGAAAATCTCGTGCTCGCGCAGCGTCTTGCTCGAGAGTCCAAGCTGCAGAATCGGCACGCTCGCAGCGTCATATTTCAGGATGTTCGCCGGAAACATCCCAGGCGGCATCTGGCGCAGGGCGGTATTCATCGTGGCAGTGGTCTGAGCCACAGCCATATCGACCTTCACATTCGGGTGGAAGTAGATCTTGACGGCGGCATACCCGTTATATGCCTGCGACTCGATATGCTCGATGTCGTTGACGTTCGACGTCAGGCTCCGCTCGAAGGGCGTGAGGACGCGCTTTTCCATCTCCTCCGGCGAGAGCCCGTTATAAACCCACAGGACACTCACAATCGGAATATCGATGTAGGGAAAGATGTCTACCGGCATCGTCACGATCGCCGACCCACCCAGGATCGCGATCAGGACTGCCATAACTACGAATGTATAGGGACGACCGAGAGCAAGCCGGACTATCCACATGAACGAACTTCCTGAGGAAACAACTTACGCTAAGTATATCGAAAGGCTCGGGATCAGGTCCCGCTGCGGCGTACCGGATTCCCGTTCGCCGTCAGTCAGGCCGCGGGCAGAACTATCGGCGCCACCGGTCTCGACCGGCCCGATGTGGTTGCCGAACCCGCCGCAGCCAACCAGACCTGGACCAATTGGTTCAACACCTCCGCGTTCGTTCCGCAGACCTTATACACGTCGGGCAGTGAGGGAAGAATATCCTGACGTACCCCGGGACCTGGAACTTCAACTCCAGCGTTCACCGCGAATTCCATGTCACCGAGCGGTTCACGATGCACTTCCGCCTCGAGACGTTCGACACCACGAACACCGTGCATCCCAACAATCCCGGGATTCGGCTGGTGGCCCCAACTTCGGCGTAATCACAACGGTGAACGGCAACCGGCAGGTTCAGGTTGCGCTGAAGATTCTTTTCTGAAGCGCGAATTTAGAAGCTCAGATGCTCCAGATACTGGTAGCTCGTCCGAAGCGACACAATCGGATCGCCCGCCGTCTGATCCTGCTCCACAAAATAGTGCTGCACACCCGCCTTCGAAGCAGCCGCGAGCAGTTTCTTAAAATCGACGCCGCCGCCAGACCCGACTTCCTTAAACTGGTCTCGCGGAATCCCTTCGTTATACCGCTGCGCCACGTCTTTGCTGACATCCTTCAGATGCATCAGCGCGACCCGCTTCGGGTACTTCTGCAGCACAGTCACAGGATCCACGCCCGCCACTCTCGCCCACATCACGTCCAGTTCGAGACTGACCAGCTTTGGATCTGCCGTCTGCATCAGAACATCCAGCAGATTGCCTTCCTTGCCCTTGACCGGCTCATACTCGAACGCATGATTGTGATAACAGAGCTTCAGACCGTTCTGGTTGCACTTCTGGCCGGCCTGGTTCAGCGTCTCGCCAAGACGCCGGATAACATCTTCTCCGCCCCGGTCCGCAGGAGCGATGTAAGGACACACCACATACTCAAAACCTTTTGACTTGGCGTTATCCAGTGCAGCCGGGAGCTTGTCCTGGCTCTTCATAAACATCGCCGTATCCAGATGGAGACTTACGGGCTTGATCCTGGTCTCCTTCAGCGCGCTGTAGACAGCATCGAGGTTCTGCATGATGCATTCGGCCTCGCGATACCCTATCTGTTCGATCGCCTCGACTGTTTCTTTTGTCTTCGTTCCAATCACCGAACGAACGGTGTAGAGCTGAACACCGACTGTCTTCAGCGTCTTCGCCTGAAGCAACGAGGTCCCGGCGAACGCGGCCGCACTGCCCAGCAGACCTCTCCTCGAAATACTTGTTGCCATGCTTTCAGATTAGAATGCCCACGCGCCGCTGGTAGATGACACCATCACTGCCCCGTGTCTTGTGCTCGAGTAAAGCGACTCGCTCCCGGATATCGTTCATGTGTTCGATCCCTCATCGATCGGCCTTACAGGGACATTGCGGCGTTGATGAAGATGCCGACCAGCGGCATCCTCTTGGTTCAGCGTGAAGGAAGAGCTGGCGTTCCCCGTTAGCGAGGTTAGCGTCACGTCAGGCGGGCCACGTGGGACGACACCGCCCTCCGAAGTCGCGGTTGGCGGAAGACGCAGCGGCTGAAAGCGCAACTGATTGCAAAAAGGAGATCACGTTGGGCTCAACTCCCCGACAGGGCGCACCGGCACGGACCGTTGACTGCGTGCTGCGGCTTGCAGGCTCGGCCTGAAGAAGAGGCTACACATCCAATCGGAAAACCAAGTGGCTACCGAAATATAGTGCTGTTCAACGTCGCTCCAGATGCCCGGGGTGAAATGGTCGGTTGAGTCGATCCCGTCAGTTCTGTCTCCGTACTGAGCCAAATCGGGCGACCATGAGGAGTAATTTCCTGCAACGGCACGCTCTGGCCATACCGAATACACGGGGTATAAGATCGCGAAAAGCCCCGCAAGCGGAACGCACGGCCGGACTTCCACTTCCCCTGACACTCAGCATGAGGAGCGCGCTGCAAACACAGGCGGCTCCCCATTCGTTCGGACGCTTTACTTGCTGGAACGCGAAGTGCTGATCGTGCCTGTCAACGTGCCTGAGTGCGAGTCGTAGAAAGGCTCAGTGGTCAAGTCGAGAAAGCGAGTAAAGGTGACGGTCCCGCTCGCGCCTTGAAAACGCCCGGTTCCCCCCGTGATGGTCAACTGTTCAGTTACGATAACCGGTTCCGGAGGCGGAGGCGGAGGAGAAGGGCCCTTCCCCGCAAGCGAGCCATAAATCACGTCCCCATTTGAAAAGACGAGCAGGAACACCCCTTCGCTAATCCCAGCCGGGTTTACGGTTGCCTGGATGAGGTAGCGGAATTGCCCGATGTGTGAGGCAGTACCGGTTCCGCTTCCGGCAGCCTGAAAGATTCCGGCTTGCACTGTACCGATGGCGTGACCGGTAAGGGCGCCCGTAACGTTGACCTGGGCTACGACGGCGGATGCCGACATGAATATCAGGACTGCCGCAAGCGCGGGCCGATACATCGAAATTGGCGAAGTCATGGAAAGAACTCCTTTTTGGATTCGCCCTCCGCTATGGACTAATGCGGGGGACAGCCCGCACTCTAGCGGAACCAGCCGCGATGGCCTAATCATTTCACCTCAGCAGATCATCTCAGCCCGTAACCTGCTGATTAGCGGTATATTAAGTGGGCACATCAGGAGTGCTTTGCAAAGTGACTAACCAGCCTGAGACCGGCGCGCTCATTGAGTTCGGCCCGTTCCGCTTCGACAAGTCTCTGGGAAAGCTCAGCAAGCACGATACGCCTGTCCGGCTCCGCGGCATGCCGTTGAAAATTCTCCAGCACCTGGTAGAACGCCCCGGCGAGGTCGTCAGCCGCGGAGAGTTGCAGACCGTGCTCTGGAACGGTGTTGTCTTCGGCGGTTTCGAACAGGGTCTCAACACGGCGGTCAACGTAGTCCGAAAGACCTTGGGCGACTCAGCAATCGACGCTCGTTACGTCGAAACGGTTCCCGGCCAGGGATATCGGTTTATTGCACCGATCCGATCCGATCGCCCCATTTCGCAATCGGATACGTTGACGGCGGACGGGTCGGACCCGCTGCCAGTGGAGACGAACGGCGAAGGCAGGCGTCAGATTCGCGAGGCTACTGAACAGGGACTGAAACCCTCGCCCAAGTCTCGATGGTTCGTTGCCGCGAGTCTTGCCGGCGCCGTTTTAGTCGTGGCAGCCGTTGCGCTGTCTGCGTGGTCTTATTCACGGTATACCCGCGCCAGCCACGTTCGGACCGATTCTCTCCCGAGGATTCGAGCTCTGATTGCGAATGATCAGCGCGTCGCGGCGTACGAACTCACTACCGCCGCCCTCAGGAACGCCCCGGATGACTTGGACCTTCAACAGCTTTCCCAGGAGATGCTGACGCGAGTCAGCCTCACCACCACGCCGCCGGGCGCTCGGATTTCGTACCGAGACTACGGCGATGCCGGCGCACCCTGGCGGGAAATCGGTGTGACTCCGATCAAGAAGGCTCAAATTCCCATTGCGTTCCTGCACTTCCGAGCGGAACGGCCGGGCTTACCACTTGTCGAACTGGCAACGATGGGTCCAGCTTTGGGCGGTATCAATCTTTTTCTCGCTTCGAAGCCTGAGGGCATGGTCTTCGTTCCCGCTAACGCCAGGTGGGACGGAGCCGAATTGGAGTCCCAGCCGGATTTTTTCCTCGACCGGTTCGAAGTGACCAATCTGAAATTCAAGAAGTTTGTTGATGCAGGCGGTTATCGCGATCCCAAATACTGGCGTCAACCTTTCCGCCAGAATCGCACCGAGCTCAGCTTCGATCGAGCGATGGCCAACTTTCTGGATACGACCGGCAGGACCGCTCCGGCCTCGTGGGAGTTGGGCGTGTACCCGAACGGCCAGGGAGAGTTTCCCGTCTCCGGTGTTAGCTGGTTCGAGGCCGCGGCCTACTGTGAATCCGTCGGCAAGGCGCTTCCTACCGTTCCGCATTGGCGGCGCGCGGCCGGATTCGGTCTTCACACAACCATACTGCTCCACAGCAATTTTGCCGGAGGCGGTCCGGCGCCCGTGGGGCTCAACGCCGGAATCTCGCCATTCGGGGCCTACGACATGGCAGGGAATGTCAAGGAGTGGGTGTGGAATGAAGCCGGCGAACGGCGGTACGTCCTCGGCGGAAGTTGGAACGAGCCGAGCTATATGTTTCACGCCCCGGATGCGCAGAATCCCTTCGTTCGGGACTCACACATCGGCTTCCGCTGTGCCCAATACGTCCATCCTCCGCCGGAGCGGACGCTTGCACCCATACCACATTCCGAACCCTGGCACGTCGGGCGCTCGCCTGTGAACGACACAACATTTGAGATCTACCGCCGGATGTACGCATACGACAAGACACCTCTCGAAGCGAAGACCGAGTATCGCGACGACAAATACGAACATTGGATTAAAGAGAAAGTCACGTACCGCACCGTCTACGGCGAACGCATGGCCGCCTATCTCTACCTGCCGAAGCACGCAAACCCGCCGTATCAGGCGGTAATGTGGGCGCCGGGTGGCTATGCGTCTTTTCTTCCCTCCAGCGAGGGAGCTTTGCCGCGCGAAGAGTTCGCTTACTTGATCCGAACGGGTAGAGCCGTGTTGTATCCCGTCTACAAAGGGACGTACGAAAGACGGCCGGCTGAACACGGGCCCAGTGCTACACGTGAGGCGAACGTGCAGTTCGTTAAAGATATATTCCAGTCACTGACTTTCCTCGAGAGCCGGGGGGAGATCGACAAGCAGCGCATCGCCTACAAAGGCTATAGTCTGGGCGCCTGGATCGGCGTGATGGCCCTCGCTCTGGAACCGCGATTCAGGACCGGTGTGCTGATTTGTGGCGGGCTCCTTTCGGAGCCCATGGAGGGAGAACTTGAGCAACTGAATTTCGCGACCCGGATCCACATGCCCATATTGATGGTGGGAGGCAAGGACGACTTTATGAGACCGCCTGATGTCAGCCAACGGCCGTTGTTCGAACTGCTGGGCACACGGGCGCCTGACAAGCGATTGGCGCTGTTCGAAGGCGGTCACATTCCGCCCATGCAGGGCATGATGCGCGAAACGCTCGCGTGGTTAGACAAATACCTGGGTCCAGTCGGAAAACCGGCTCAAAAGTCTGCGACAACGGTGCAGTAACGGAACACTTGGGCCTGTCACGCCCGTTGCTCAGATGTGCACTCGCCGGTTGGGCCGGATGCCCTCCATGCGTGGAAGAACCAGCGGGCGACCGGAGTAATCAGTGTGCTGTACATGCGTAGCGCAGGCCAGCTTCATGAATCATACTGCAGTACACGTGCGGGCTGATGTGGTATGTTGACACCTGCACTTTGGCGAAGTCACTATGAGGCATCTCGCGTTATGGTTTATCTGTTCGAGTCTGCTCTCAGCGGCTTCCGACTGGGTTCTGATTCGCACCACAGAGGGAACCAGAATCGAAGCACAGGCAAACGTCGCTGCGCTTGGAAAACGCCCCGTCCTGTCCTTCCAGAACGGCGTCGCACCTTCAGAGAAAGAGAAGGAGCGTATACGTGCCGGTATCGCCGCCATCCAGGGCAACGATCGCGCGGCGCGCGATGCGGCTGTCGAAGAGCTGACCGCGATCGGCGTGCCTGTGGTCACCCCCGTGCTCGCGGCCCTGAAAGACACCGACCAGCACGAACCTCGGCCCTTGTATCGTCTCTTCGAGCGCCTGATGCCCAGCCAGGCCGATGGTCTCGACCGTACACTTAGCCTGCTTCGACTTGAGAACGGAAAAGCTGTCAGACTCGCAACTCCCGAGGGCTCACTTGAACTCCGAGCCCCGGACGGCAGCAAGACCGTAATCCCCTGGTCTTCCGTCCGGCTCCTCGCGGTCCGAAAGAAGCTCGTGCGAAGGACGATGCCCGTCCATTCTTTGCGCCATTGCACGCAGATCGAGTACCTGGATACGGGCGTGGAGCTGACCACCGCATCGAAGGCCGACATGGTTGCGGATGGCTTCGTCCGGCTGTCATGGAATGAGGACGGATGGGCGACTGATGCAGATGGTCTCAGCAAACCGGGATCGCCAGCTTATAAGACCAACCTCGTCGCCGGTCACCCGTTCGGTGCGCTCGTCGGTCGGGTCGCGGCTAACGGGCAAGTGTTCTTTGTGGGGAAGAAAGCGTCGAAGACCGGATTGCCTGCTGGAAGGCTCGAATTGGCGGTGAATGACAATGCGCACTGGCAGAACAATCTCGGAACGTATACGGTGACCTTAACCGCCACAGATGCCTATGACGTTGGAGAGGCGCAGTAGTTACTTCGCGCCGCTATCACATGCTCAGACCATGCGATTCTCGCCGCCGCCCACCGAAGTCTCAACTACTCCACAGCATGTCGCGATCAAAGATACCGGCAACAGCAACATCACCGCAAGCTGGCCTCACCTTCGGATTCTACTCCGCTGGGTAAAAGATTCACCGTGGTCCATGTATTCGCTCACCCGACGCTGTGCATGATCGGTGCGATAACGGCGTTCCTGGCGGGATGCACTCCTTTGAGCGATTCTGCCAGCGCTCGATCTTGCTGCACTGAACCAGCACAATGCACACTGACATCAAACTCAGCCTTTCGAGGCGGTGATGTCATCTTAGGGATATGCCTGATGCCGGAACGGATCTGGCCGCGCTGAACCGCGCTCGGTCGACGGTTGACGATGTCTTCGCAATGGTTGCTCCGGGCCGGATGTACGTACGTCCAATCCCTGAACGCAATCGCCTGATCTTCTACGTCGGACACGTCGAGGCGTTCGACCTCAATCTGCTCCGGACCGCAATGGAAGTTCGTACCTTTGCGCCACAACTCGACCAGTTATTCGCCTTCGGAATCGATCCTCCTGCCGGTTCTTTGCCCAGTGACACCGAGTCCGACTGGCCCGAACCGGCCGCCGTTGCCGACTACTGCATCCAGGCGCGGTCCGAACTCGATGCATGCTGGTCGCAGGCGCCGGAGTTGCTGCGCCACGTAGCGATTGAGCACCGGCTCATGCACGCCGAAACGCTCGCGTACATGCTCCACAACCTGCCCCCCTCGGATCTCATCCCCCGTACTGACAATGTCGAGACCGCAGGAGTCGCTCAGCACGGAAATCCGTGAAGTTCCCGCCGGCACCGCAGTGCTCGGACGAGACCGAGGCGACGGCTTCGGGTGGGATAACGAGTTCGCTCGCGTGGAAGTGGACGTCCCGGCATTTCGAATCGACCGCTGGAAAGTGACGAACGGCGAATACCTCGAATTCGTGCGCAAAACCAGAGGTCCGGTTCCGTTCTTCTGGAAGGAAAATGGCAACGGCTCATTCCTGCTCAACAGGATGTTCGATCGCATTCCGCTTCCGCTCGACTGGCCCGTATGGGTCACGCAATCACAGGCAAGCGCATTTGCTGAGTGGCGCGGCGGACGACTTCCGACCGAGGCGGAATGGCATCGTGCAGCCGAAGGTGCTCCTGATATAGGTAACTTCGACGCAAAGCATTTCGACCCGGTGCCGGTCGACGCACATCCGGAGTCCGCCTCAAAATGGGGCGTAGAAGACCTCATCGGCAACGGGTGGGAATGGACTTCGTCTCCGTTCCGGCCCTTTCCTGGATTCGAGCCGTTTCCCTTCTACCAGGGCTACTCAGCGAACTTCTTCGACGACGATCACTACATTCTTAAGGGCGCGTCCCCGAGAACCGACACGGTGTTCACGCGACGTTCGTTCCGGAACTGGTTCCGGCGCGATTATCCGTACGTCTTTGCTTCGTTTCGCTGTCTTTACTCCTGACGGCAAATGCGCGCCAGAACGCATCGACGACGGATTCGGCCAGCGTTGTAGGATCTGCCGTCTTGCGTCGGAGAAACACATACCAGTACATGATCGGGCCCAGCAGCAGAGCCATCGACAGTTCTGCATCCAGTTCAGGAATCAGTTCCCCGTTCGTAATACCGCCCTTCAGTACTCGGCGCAGTTCCTGCCTCGGCGGATTCATGACGGTGTCGCGCCACGCATCGCCAAAGGAAGGATTACTGGCGGAGTAGGCCATAAAGTGCGGCATGATCCGCTCCCGAAGTTCGGCGTGGTGCGGTGGACGATACGACAGAATGCCGACCAGATCGGCGCGCGTATCGCCGGAATCAAACGTCGGCCTCGTGTGCAGGCCGTTCACCTCGGCCAGCACTTCCATCAGCAGCGAATCCTTGTCCTTCCAGTGTTTGTAAATCGTTGCTTTACTTACGCCGGACAACTCGGCGATCGCATCCATGCTGGTGGCCTCAAAACCACGCGAAGCAACCAGATAGAGCGACGCATCGATCACCTTGCGATGCGCGCTCTCACTGCGAACATTCGCCATCGCTCACACCTGAATGCGCGAGAACAGCCGGCTGCCGATCACCAGCAACACACCGGCGACGCAAAACAAGACAACGGCGTCGAGCGTTGCGCTGAAGTGGGAGACTCCGATCAGTGCTCCCCGGAGGCCATCAACACCATAGGCCAGCGGATCAAGGCTGACCACAGCGGCGAACAGCTTGGGAAGGTTGGTCAGCGGGTAAAGCGCTCCCGACAGGAAGAAGATCGGCATCACCAGAAAGTTCATGATCAGCTGAAAGCCCTGCATATTCTCGAGCGCCGAGCCGATCGCCAGGCCAAGGGCAGAGAACGCAACCGCAATCAGCGCCATGAATCCAAACGCGATCGGAATCGCCATTATGTTGCTGACCCGGAATCCGGCGAGAAAGCAGACGGCCATCACCAGTGATCCCTGCAGAAGCGAAACAGTCGCAGCCCCGAGTGACTTGCCGAGAACGATCTGAATCCGCGGCACCGGAGCAACAAGCGTCTCCTTCAGGAAGCCAAACTGACGGTCCCACAACAGACCCATTCCTGAAAACACCGAACTGAACAGAATGCTCATCGCAATGACGCCAGGCGCAACGAATTGCAGATAGCTGCCCTGGCCTGCTTTCTGAAATACCGGACCGAGACCGAACCCCAGAGTGACAAGGTACAGAACCGGTTGGCCCAGAGAAGCAACCACTTGTGCGCGCGAACGAATGTAACGCCGCAGTTCGCGAAGCCAGAGAATGTAAATGGCATTCATCGGCGAACCCCTCCACATCTTTGCGAACTGTCTCATCTGGTCTGCCCCGACATTGGTCGCCTCGTCCCGAATCGTCGATCCCGTCAGGGAAAGATAAGCGTCCTCGAGCGAGGTCGCGCCCGTCTGTTCTTTCAGTGCTTGCGGAGTATTCAGCGCCACGATCTTGCCGTGATCGATGATCGCAATGCGCTGCGCCACCCGGTCAGCCTCGTCCATGTAGTGCGTCGTCAGAAACACGGTCGTGCCTTCAGACTGATTCAGCGTCCGCACATGCGTCCAGAGCTGATTCCTGGTCTGCGGATCGAGCCCGAGCGTCGGTTCGTCCAGGAACAGGATTTTCGGTGTATGCAGCAGCCCCCGCGCAATTTCCAGCCGGCGCTTCATACCGCCTGAAAAGGTCTTCACCATGTTGTCGCGGCGGTCCCACAACTCAAACAGCTTCAGCAGTTCTTCAGTACGAGCAAGCCGCAGCTTGCGCGGAACGTGATAGAACACGCCGTGCAGTTCCATGTTCTCGGCCGCGGTCATATCGCCATCCAGACTCGGGTCCTGGAAGACAATGCCGAAACGCTGTCGTACCTGTGCGCCTGCTTCACAGGATCCAGACCGTCGATCGAGAACCGGCCCGAAGTTGGCTGCAACAGCGTCGTCAGCATCTTGATGGTGGTTGTCTTCCCCGCACCGTTCGGTCCGAGGAACGCAAAAATCTCGCCGCTGCCACCTCAAACGAGATATGATCAACGGCCGTGAAATCACCAAACCGCTTCACGAGTTGGTCGACTTGAATCATCGGCGACTCCCTGAACGGCAATACTAAACGGTTTAGTTTAGTTTGTCAATGCGTATAGCAGGAACTTTCCCCTGACGCGGGATAATCCGTAAGTGCTTGCTTCCACGCTGCGGCTACATGACGGGAAGTTCGCGGAAGAAGTACGGCGCGGACTCACGCAACCGGGTCAGAAAACACTCCCCACCCGGTTCCTTTACGACGACCTCGGCAGCGCATTGTTCGATGCTATTACTGCTCTGCCGGAATACGGACTCACGCGGGCGGACGTCCGCCTGCTGCATCGATTCGCACCATCCGTCAGCAGCCTCTGTCCGAACGTCACCGACGTTGTCGAACTCGGCAGCGGCAACGGATCGAAGACCCCTCCGGTGCTGTCGGCCTTCGGCTCGGTCCGATATCGCCCGGTAGACTTATCGAAGGCCGCACTCGAATCCTGTCGGCAAGTGCTGCATCGCTTCACCACGGAGCCGATCGAGGCGGAATTCATTCCCGGACTGCAACAGGCCGCATCAATGCGCGCCGGCGATGGCGGGATTCTTGTGCTGTTTCTCGGCAGCAACATTGGAAACTTCGAGCGCGCCGACGTTCCCGATTTCCTCACGCAGATTCGACGTGCGTTACAACTCGATGACGCCCTCCTGCTCGGTGCCGATCTGGTAAAACCGATTGATCAGCTTCTGCTTGCATACGACGATCCGGCTGGAGTCTCGGCAGCGTTCAACCGCAACCTCCTGGCCCGTGTCAACCGAACCTTCGGAGCCAACTTCGACGTACGCTGCTACGAACATGAAGCAATCTGGAATCAGGAGCAGCGCCGGATCGAAATGCACCTCAGACCGCGCACCGATCAGCATCTTCGCATCGAAGCGCTCGATGTCGACCTCACCATCCGTCACAGCGAAACACTGCACACAGAATCGTCACACAAGTTCGTTCTCGAAGAGCTGTTTGACGTTGCGCTAACATCTGGCTTCTCAGTGGTCGACTGGGTCGTCGACGAAGAGTGGCCATTCGCTGAGATTCTCTTTCGAGCAGTATAGAGCGGATAAATGAAAACTTGTACTCATCTGGATCAAATTCACGAAGTGCAGCCGTCGGCTAAAGGGTGTGAAGATTGCCTGAAAATGGGAGCCCGCTGGGTTCACCTGAGGCTGTGCCTCACCTGCGGCCATGTCGGTTGCTGCGACTCTTCGCCGAATAAACACGCGACCAAACACTTCCACACAACCCACCATCCCATCGTCCGCTCCTTCGAGCCAGGCGAAGACTGGGCCTGGTGCTACGTCGACGACATGTTTCTGGAGCAGGCATGAGCGACCGGCCCGTCCTGATGACGGTCGATGACGATCCTCAGGTGCTCCGCGCAATCGAGCGCGATCTGCGCAGAAAGTATTCCGAAAATTATCGCGTCGTGCGCGCACAGTCCGGTCCCGAAGGTCTCGAGTTACTCAGGGAGTTTCAGCTTCGCAACGATCCCGTGGCGCTGTTCCTCGTGGACCAGCGGATGCCCGGAATGAGCGGTGTCGAGTTCCTGGAACAAGCGATTCCGATGTACCCCGTCGCACGCAAAGCCTTGTTGACAGCCTATGCCGATACCGAAGCTGCGATCCGGGCAATCAATCAGGTACACATCAACAACTACCTTCTGAAGCCGTGGGACCCTCCGGAAGACAAGCTGTATCCGGTAGTAAGCGACCTGCTCGACGACTGGATGAGCGAATTCCGTCCGCCGTTCACCGGTGTTCGCGTGCTCGGAATGCGCTGGTCTCCGCAATCCCACCAGATGCGTGATTTTCTCTCGCGAAACCGCATCCCGTATCAGTGGCTTGACGTCGAGCGGATCGAAAGCGATCCCGAGGTTCGTCGCGTCGCCGAAGCGGCTGGTGTCGATGCAAAATCGGATCTGCCGGTTGTTGTGTTCGAAGACGGCTCGGTGCTGACCCGGCCGGACAACACGGAGGTCGCGCAGAAACTCGGTCTCGGAATGCGGCCCTCTGCGCAGTTCTACGACCTCACGATTGTCGGCGGCGGTCCCGGTGGTCTTGCGGCGGCGGTGTACGGAGCTTCCGAAGGATTGCGGACAGTGATGATCGAGCGCGAAGCTCCCGGCGGACAGGCCGGCATGAGTTCGCGGATCGAAAACTACCTCGGGTTTCCGGAAGGTCTCAGCGGAAGCCTGCTGGCTGATCGCGCGGTAAAGCAAGCAAGGCGTTTCGGAGTCGAAATCATCACGCCTCAGGAAGCCGTCTCGGTTCGCGTCGATGGCCAGTATCGAAACCTGCAACTCCACGATGGCTCCGAGATCTCCTGTCATGCACTGTTGATCGCAACCGGCGTTCAGTATCGCAAGCTCGACGTCCCTGGCATGGACCGCCTCTCAGGCGCAGGAATCTATTACGGAGCCGCGATGACCGAGGCGTTGTCCTGCAAGGACGAGACGGTTTACATCGTCGGCGGCGCCAACTCCGCAGGACAAGCCGCGATGCACTTCTCGAAATATGCACGCGAAGTCGTCATGCTGGTGCGCTCCGACGGGCTGTCGACCACCATGTCCGACTACCTGATTCGGCAGATCCAGGCGACCCCGAACATCAGAGTTCAGTCCGGGTCCCGGATTGTCGAGGTATTTGGAACCGACCATCTCGAAGAAATCGCAATCGCCTGCGGAAAGACTGGCACCATCGACCGCGTTCCTGCGACCTCGCTGTTCATCTTCATCGGCGCTGCACCCAGGACCGAGTGGCTGGAAGGCGTGATCGAGCGTGACAAGTACGGATTCATCCCGACCGGCACCGATTTGATCCGGGACGGCAAACCTCCCAAAGGCTGGAAGCTCGATCGCCCGCCCTACCTGCTGGAAGCCAGCGTTCCTGGGATCTTTGCGGTTGGCGATGTCCGCCAGGGCTCGGTCAAGCGAGTTGCCACTTCCGTCGGCGAAGGCGCCATGGCGGTGGCCCTGGTACACCAGTATCTGGCTACGCTCGGCCGTTCATAGGACCGATGACATGACCCCTGAATTAATTCCGGCGCTGCGGGGCGTTCCGCTCCTGGCGGATCTCACCGACGAACAGCTCAATGCGCTCGCTCAGCTCGGCGTGGAACAGCACTTCGAGGCCGGTGACGTCACCGTAGCGGCAGGCTCACCGGCCGACGCCATGTTCATCCTCCTCGAAGGCGAGATCGAGGGTCGTGCCGATGAAAAGGCACTCTACATCGCCAGAGGTGGTGACATCACAGGCAAGCTCCCCCACTCGCGAATGGTCACCTTCCCGCGAACGATTCGTGCTGTCACGCCCGTGTGGGAACTCACAATTCCGGAGAGCGCGTTCACCGAAATGCTGCAGCGGGTGCCCACGCTCGAGTTGAAGCTCATTCGGTTGATGGCAGACCGCATTCGCAATTACACTGCGGATGAAGTGCAGCAAAGCAAGCTCGCTGCACTTGGGAAGCTCTCGGCTGGTCTCGCACACGAACTCAATAATCCGGCATCGGCCGCCTCGCGGGCTGCCGCTGAGATTCGGCAAAATCTGAAGCGATTGCGTGAACTCGATGCTTCCATCGCCTCCGCGCAGCTTACGCCCGAACAGCGTCTCTCTCTTGTAGCGTCGGAAACGGCAGCCCTCAATCACGCCCAGTCCTGCACCGCGCTCGACGCTCTGACTCGCAGCGATCGCGAAGAAGCGGTCGGCAGGCGGCTGCAGAAGCTGGGAGTTCCGGACGCGTGGGACCTCGCACCCGAGCTCGTGGATGCCGGCCTGACCACCGCCTCACTCGACGAGTTCGCCAAATGCTCGAATGGAGTCTTTCGCCAATCGCTCTCACGCGTCGGCGTGCTGATCCTGCTGGACCGTCTTTCCGAAGAGATTCAGGAAAGCATGGGGCGCATCAGCTCGCTGGTCAAGTCGATCAAGGACTACTCCTACATGGACACGACTCCTGAGAGGGATGTCGATCTCCACAAAGATCTCGAAAACACGCTGAGAATTCTCGAGAACAAAATCCGGAAATCCGGGGTGAGCGTCGAGCGAGACTACGACAAAGAACTTCCCCTGATCTGCGCCAACGGAAGTGAGCTCAATCAGGTCTGGACCAACCTGATCGACAACGCAATCGATGCAATGGCGGAAGACAAATCCGGTCGGGAGAAGGTCTTAAAGGTCCGCACAGGGCGCAAGCTCGACCGCGTGGTAGTGGAAATATTCGATACCGGCCCCGGTGTTCCCGAACAACTGCGTACCCAAATCTTCGAGCCATTCTTCACGACAAAGAAGCAGGGCCAGGGCACGGGTCTCGGCCTCGACGTGGTCCAGAAGATCGTGCATCGTCATCACGGCGACATCCGGCTGGAGTCAGCACCCGGCCGAACATGCTTTCAGGTATTACTGCCAATAAAGCGGCGTGGCTGAATTCGAAGACCTCACCGCCCCGCAGCCGAGGCAAATAACGACTCGATCACTTCCATATTCGCCAACGAATCCTCCAGCGGGGTCGGCACCTCTCCGCCGTCGAGGACGGCCGCAGAGAACAGATCGCCCTGGATCGTGTACTGGTCAACGACCGGGAACTCCTCAACCCGCTGCCCCGACCCATACAAATCCCGGCCATCATCGATAAACATCCGGCACGGCCGGTCCGGCGGAGCATTGAAAGGAATCTCGACTTCAATCCGGCCCTTCGTGCACAAGATCTGCACGGTCTGGTACGGAACCAGTTGCGTCGAGCAGGTGAATACACTGTGCCCGCCCCGAAACTCCAGCAACCCCGACGTCAGCCGGTCGGTTCCCATTTCCGGATCGCGCTCCACCGCCGCCACGCACCGAATCGGCTCCGACTCAAACAGAAACCGGGAAATCTGGACGCTGTAGCAGCCGATATCCATCAGAGCCCCTCCGCCGATCTCCGGCTGGTTCCGAATGTTAGAAGGATCGCGGTTGAAGTAACTAAACGCTGAAACCACTGACCGCAGCTCGCCAACCTCCCCCGACCGCACCAGCTCCCGAGCCCTCAGCCACTGCGGATGCGTGCGGACCATGAACGCTTCGCCGATCTTCACCTTCGTCCGGTCCCGAGCCGCAATCAGAGTTCGGCACTCGGCCGATGACAGCGAAATCGGCTTCTCACAGAGCACATGCTTGCCAGCTTCCGCCGCTCGGATCGACCACGGCACGTGAAGGTGGTTCGGAAGCGGGTTATAAATCGCCTCCACCTCCGGGTCGGCCACCAGTTCCTCGTACGAGCCCCACGCTCGGGGGATGCCGAGCGTCTCGGCCTCCGACCGCGCCCGGGCTCTGTCGCGTGACGCAATTGCCACGATTTCCGAACAGACACCCTGCTGCATCGCCGGGATCACCTTCGTCCGGCCGATCTTGGAGGCGCCGAGGATTCCCCACTTCAGTTTCCTGACCATCAGCGCAAGTGTCTCATGAGCAAAGGACACGGTCGCGCGTCTAGCCCCGTTTTGCGCGTTCCTTACGCTATAGGTAACCTTTTGGCTGCTGTGAACGCGGTATAAAGAGAACAGCACGATAGTTCCCTGTCGAATCCAAACCTTAAGTAGCGGAGTCCTATATACGTGGAGCACATCCACCGTTTGATTGTGAAACCAAAATTTGTATACGCCTGCGTCTTCGCCGGCGCGCTGATGCTGTGTGGCTGCACCGGCAACAAGAGCGCCGAAGCAGCCGGAAATACGCCCGGAGGCGGCGGCCAGGGTGGTCCCGGATCTAAAGGCGGAACCAAAGGCGGCGGATTCGGCGGCCCGGTGTCCGTCATGGTGGCGAAAGCTGTCACCCGCGACGTGCCAATCCAGGCAGAAGTTATTGGAAATGTTGAGGCTTCTTCAGCGGTTACCCTTCGCCCCCAAATTAGCGGTCAGATCACGCAAGCCTTTTTCACCGAAGGTGAGTTCGTCAACAAAGGCAAGCTCCTCCTGACGATCGATAAACGGGCGCTCGAAGCACAGATGAAGCAGCTCGAAGCCCAGATCAGCAAGGATGAAGCGGCTCTGAATCAGGCAATCGCAAATCTGGCCCGTGATAAAGCTCAGGAAGGAAACGCCCGGGGGCAGTTCGACCGTGCCGACCAGCTCTTTAAACAGGGCATCCTCTCGAAAGAACAGCGCGACCAGTACGACGCGACACTCAACGGTCTCTCGGCAACCCTCAAAGCGGATCAGGCCAACATCGAAAGCTCGAAAGCCGCCATCGCAGCCAGCCGAGCCAACGTTGAGAACCAAAAAGTCCTCATCAGTTATACAAATATTTACGCTCCGATCTCCGGTCGTACCGGTACCCTTGTCGTCAAACCCGGTAACGTGGTCACCGCCAATACAACCGAGCTCGCGACCATCAATCAGGTTTCGCCCATATTCGTCACCTTCGCCCTGCCGGAAGCCAATCTCGCGACTCTGCGCCAGAACGCCGGCCGCAAATTGCCGGTCACGGCGACCGCGGAAGAAGGCGGCATTCACGAGAGTGGAACTCTCGCCTTCTTTGAGAATTCCGTTGATCCCACAACCGGCACAATCAAGCTGAAGGCGACTTTTGCCAACACGGATCACGCACTCTGGCCCGGCCAGTTCGTCCGGGTGACGCTGCAACTCGGTCAACACCCCAACGCGATATTGGTACCCAACCAGGCAGTGCAGTCCGGCCAGGATGGCACGTTTGTGTATGCCGTCCAGCCTGACCAGCGCGTCGCGGTGCGTCCCGTGCAGATTGCACAACGCGTCGGTGAAGAGACAGTCATCACCAGCGGGGTCCAGTCAGGTGAGACAGTCGTTACCGAAGGGACACTTCGACTCGTTCCGGGCGCTCGAATTCAGGTGCGCCAGGCGAACGGCGCTCCCGCGGGCGGCGGTGGCCGGCGAGGGGGAGGCAAAGGCGGATCGGTGGTGGCCGCGGAGCGGGCGCTCCGGGCGCCGGCGGTCCCGATGGCGGACAGGGTGGTCAGGGTGGCGGCGGTGGACAGCGTCCAGCCGGCGCGAGCTAAAGCAACGCCATTTAGAGCAACAACGGTGGTCGCTCAGGCCACACCAGAATACGGAAACCGGCGGTCATGAACTTTTCAGCGAACTTTATTCGAAGGCCCATCGCGACCAGCCTTCTGATGCTGGGTATCGCCATTTTCGGCTTTATGGCGTATCACGCCCTGCCGGTAAGCGATCTCCCCAGTGTTGATTTCCCGACTATCTCGGTAGGCGCCAGCTTGCCCGGCGCCGATCCGGCTACCATGGCCTCCGCAGTCGCGACTCCCCTCGAACGCCAGTTCACCACCATCGCCGGCATCGATAACATGACGTCGTCGAGCTCTCAGGGCTCGACCAGCATCACTCTTCAGTTCGATCTCAACCGCGACATCGACGGTGCCGCAGTCGACGTGCAGACCGCGATCGCCGCCGCCATGCCGCTCCTCCCTCCCGGAATGCCATCGCCGCCGTCATTCCGCAAAATGAATCCGTCCGACTCGCCAATTCTGTTCTTCACTCTGGTCTCGGACACCGTACCGCTCTCCAAAGTCGATGAGTACGCCGAAACCACCGTCGCGCAGCGTATCTCAATGGTTCCTGGCGTAGCCCAGGTCAGCGTGTTCGGAGCACAAAAGTACGCTGTTCGCGTCAAGGTCAATCCCGACCAGCTCGCAGCACACCAGGTCGGAATCAACGAAGTCGCCGACGCTCTGAAGAACTGGAACGTCAACCTGCCGGTCGGAACCCTTTGGGGTCCGAACAAAGTGATGAACATTCAGGCGACCGGGCAGCTCTGGAATGCAGCCGAGTTCGCCGATATGGTCGTCGCGTATCGTAACAGCGCTCCGGTCCGCCTGCGCGACGTGGCAAAGGTCGTCGACAGTGTGGAAGACGAGCGTACCGCCGCCTGGATCTACATGGACGGCCGTGAACAGCGTACCGTCGCTCTCGCTGTAATGCGGCAGCCGAACTCGAATATCGTCGATACCAACAAAGCCGTCCGGAAGCTGCTCCCCGAGATCGACAAACAGCTTCCTCCCGGGGTCAAGCTGATCATTCGCAGCGACCGTGCGAAAACCATTCGTGAAGCTTTCGATGACGTGCAGTTCACGATGGTCGTCACCATCGCGATGGTGATTCTGGTCATCGCGCTCTTCCTGCGCAACGGAGCAGCGACACTCATTCCGTCACTGGCGCTCCCCTTCTCCCTCCTCGGCGCCCTGTCGGTTATCTACACTCTCGGCTTCAGCCTCAACAACATCTCGATGATGGCGCTGATCCTGTGCATCGGCTTCGTGGTCGATGACGCGATCGTCATGCTCGAGAACATCGTGCGTCATATCGAGCGCGGCGAACAGCCGATGGAAGCCGCCCTTAGAGGCTCGCGCGAGATCTGGTTCACCATCCTGTCGATGACCATCTCGCTCGCTGCGGTTTTCATCCCGCTTCTGTTCATGGGCGGCATCCTCGGGCGCCTCTTCCGTGAATTCGCGGTCACCATCTGCGTTGCGGTTTTGATCTCGGGCTTCGTCTCCATCAGCCTCACGCCGATGCTCTGTAGCCGCATTCTCCGCGCCGTCAAACCAGGGCATCGTCCGAACGCTGCTGTCCCGCGGCATCGAGTGGTGCCTGAACCACATGTACACCGCCTACGGAAAGACACTTGGCTGGAGCGTACGGCACAGCGCCGTGATGGCGGTCGTCTTCTTCGCGGTACTCGGCGCGACCTGGTGGCTTTACGGCGCCGTCCAGAAAGGATTCATTCCCGAGACCGACATCGACCAGCTCTCGGTCAATACCGAAGTCGCACAGGGAACCGGATGGCCGGCGATGCTCGCCTTCCAGGAGCGCGTAGCCAAAGTCCTCGGGCAGGATCCTGATATCGAAAGCTTCTTCAACACCGCCGGCGGCGGTATGTTCGGCAGCTCGACCAACGGCCGCATGTTCGTCAACCTCAAGCCCAGGCGCGAACGCAAGTCCAGTGCCGAGGAGATCGCCAACCGGCTGCGCCCGAAGTTAATGGGCTTTCCTGGGATCCGCGTCGTCGTCTCGCTCCCTCCCGCAATCCGAATCGGCGGACGCGGTTCGCGCGCATCCTACGAGTTCACGCTGCAAGCTCCCGACACAGCGATGCTCTACCGCGAAGCGGCCAAAATGGAGCGGCTGATGCTGCAGCTTCCTGAGGTTCAGGAAGTAAACACGGACCTGCAGATTCGTACCCCTCGGCTGATGCTTACAGTCGATCGTGAGAAATCCGCCGCACTCGGCCTCGACTACAACCAGATCGAAAGCGCGCTCTACAACGCCTACGGTCCTACCTGGGCGTCCACGATTTACTCGCCCAAAAGCCAGTACCGCGTCATGCTCGAAGTCGAAGAGCCGTATCAGGAATACGGCGACATGATTCACAAGCTGTATCTGAAGCCGCCCGGAGGAGCACTCATTCCGGTGAGCGCCATCGCGAGCATCAAGCAGGATGCCGGACCGCAGAGCATCTCGCACACCGGCCAGTTACCCTCGGTGACTTTGAGCTTCAATCTCCGTCCCGGACACGCCCTCGGCGAAGCCGTCGATGCCGTGCAGGAACTTGCGGACAAGAACCTGCCGGGCCGCGTCAACACGCAGTTCTCCGGTACCGCAAAAGCATTCCAGGATTCTCTGCGGAACATGTCGCTGCTGTTGCTGATCGCTGTTGCGGTTGTTTACATCGTTCTTGGCATCCTGTACGAGAGCTTCATCCATCCGCTCACGATTCTGTCCGGTCTGCCATCGGCGGGCTTCGGCGCTCTGCTCACGCTGTATCTCTTCAAAATTGAGCTGACTATCTATGCATTCGTCGGTCTCATCATGCTCATCGGCATCGTGAAGAAGAACGCGATCATGCAGATCGACTTCGCCCTCGAAGCACAGCGCCAGCGGGGCCTCGCTCCGGAACAGGCCATCATTGAAGGCTGCCTCGTCCGCTTCCGCCCGATTCTGATGACGAGTCTTGCAGCGCTCTTCGGTTCGCTTCCGATGGCCATGGGCTTCGGATCGGGCGGTGAAGCGCGGCGCCCGCTCGGCATGGCCGTTGTCGGCGGCCTGATCTTCTCCCAGTTACTAACTCTCTATCTGACGCCTGTGGTTTACATTTACATGGCTCGTCTGAGCAAAAAACTCACTCCTGCACCTCGCCGGTCTCGTGCGGTCGCTCCGCCGCCGTCCCTGCCCGAAGAGGTGAACGCTTGAACTTATCCGAAATCTTCATACGCCGTCCTGTAGCGACCATTCTCCTGATGGTCGCCATCGGGTTCTTCGGTGCCGTCGCATACCAGCAGCTTCCTGTCAGCGATCTTCCCAACGTCGATCTGCCGACCCTGCTCGTTACAGCTTCCCTCCCCGGTGCGAGCCCTGAAACCATGGCCTCGGCGGTCGCGACCCCGCTCGAAAATCAGTTCTCGACCATCGCGGGAATGCAGTCGATGACCTCGACGAACACGCTCGGTACAACCCAGATCGTGCTCGAGTTCAATCTCGACCGCAAACTCGACGGTGCCGCAGTCGACGTGCAGGCCGCCATTACTCAGGCCTCGCGCCTGCTCCCGCCGGGCATGCCGACGCCTCCGACTTTCGCGAAGGTGAACCCGGCCGACCAGCCGATCCTCTACCTCGCGCTCACCTCGCAACAGCTGCCTCTGTACACACTCGACGAATTCGCCGAGACTCGCATCGCCCAGCGCATTTCGATGATCTCGGGCGTCGCCCAGGTCGCCGTGCTCGGTGCGCAGAAGTACGCCGTCAGGGTCCAGATGGATCCCTTTAAGATGGCTTCGCGCCAGATCGGCATGAACGAGGTCGAGACAGCGCTTCGCAACTGGAACGTCAATCTTCCCACTGGAACTATCAACGGTCCTCGCCGAGCCTTTACCCTGCAGGCTTCCGGACAGCTGATGAGCGCCGATGCGTATAAGCCCGTTATCGTCGCCTACCGCAATAACTCGCCCGTTCACCTTGACGAACTCGGCAACATTACCGACAGCGTCGAGGACGACAAGACCGGCTCCTGGTTCTACGACAAGAACCATAACGAGCGGGCCATCCTGCTCTCGATTCAGCGCCAGCCCGGCACCAACACCGTGGAAGTTGCAGAGAACGTGAAGAAACTTCTCCCGGTCTTCCGTACGGAGTTGCCGCCGTCGGTCAACATGAACGTGTTCTACGATCGTTCCAACACGATCCGTGAATCGTTCGATGACGTCAAGTTCACGATGATGCTCACACTCGGACTTGTCGTGATGGTCATCTTCCTGTTTCTCCGGAACTTCTCGGCAACGCTGATTCCGTCACTCGCGCTTCCCTTCTCCGTCGTCGGAACTTTCGCAGTCATGTACCTGCTTGGGTACTCGCTCGACAACCTTTCCATGATGGCGCTCATCCTGGCTATCGGTTTCGTTGTCGATGACGCCATCGTCATGCTGGAAAACATCGTCCGCCACATGGAAATGGGCAAGGACCCGTTGACGGCATCTCTCGATGGCTCGCGCGAAATCGGATTCACCATCGTCTCGATGACGATCTCGCTCGCCGCGGTCTTCATCCCCGTTCTCTTCATGGGCGGCGTGCTTGGACGCCTGTTCCGGGAGTTCGCAGTCACCATCTGCGCCTCGATCCTGATCTCGGGCGTCGTCTCCATAACGCTCACGCCAATGATGTGCTCGCGCTTTCTGCGTTCCCATCATCACGAAAAGCACGGATGGTTCTACAACATCACCGAGGCGTTTTTCGACAAAATGCTGCGGGGTTATGACCGCGCACTGGTTTGGGTCCTCGGACATCGCCTCGTCACCCTGATGAGCTTCTTCGTCGTCCTCGGGGCGACAGTATGGCTCTTCATCGTCATTCCGAAGGGCTTCGTCCCCGATCAGGACACGGACCAGCTGCAGGTCACCACCGAAGCGGCTCAGGGCACCAGTTTCACAGCAATGGCCGCCTACCAGAAAACGGTAGCCGACATCATCAATCGCGACCCTGCCATCGAGTCGCTTGTGACCACCGTTGGCGGCACACAGGCTGCTGTGCTTGGCGGACCCAACATCGGCATGATCGTGGCTCACCTGAAGCCCCGCACCGCAACGTGCCGAGCTCGTCGACAAGATCATCGAGCGCCTCCGTCCGCAGTTGTCCGACCTTCCGGGTATCCGAGTCTACCTGGAGAATCCGCCCGTCCTGCGAATCGGCGGTCAGCTCACCAAGAGCCTCTACCAGTTCACGCTGCAGTCACCAGATCGGCCTGAGCTTTACGCAGCCGCCGAAAAGCTCGAGCAGGCCCTGGCCCACAAACCAGCCCTGCTCGACGTCACCAGCGATCTTCAGACGAAGGCGCCCCAGGTGAGAGTCACCATCGATCGTGACAAAGCCGCGGCCCTCAGCATCAACGCCAACCAGGTCGAAAATACGCTCTACGACGCGTACGGCCCGCGCTGGGTCTCGACCATCTACTCGAACGTCAACGAATACAAAGTGCTGCTTGAGTTGATGCCGCAATATCAACAGGATCCGCGTGCTCTCTCAATGTTGTACTTTAAGCCGCCGACCGGCAATCTGATTCCCCTCGACGCTCTGGCTGACATCACCGAAGAGATCGGACCACAGGCGGTCTCGCACGCCGGTCAGCTTCCCGCTGCAACCATCTCGTTCGCAGTCGCTCCCGGTCACGCTCTTGGCGAAGCGCTCGAGACGGTTGCCGAGACGGCAAAGGAAGTTGTTCCCCAGAGCATCAGCACGGGTTTCAGCGGCATGGCGGAAGCATTCGAAGGCTCTCTCGGCAATCTGTCCGTCCTGCTCTTCATCGCGATCATGGTTGTGTATCTCGTTCTCGGCATCCTGTACGAGAGCTACATCCACCCGCTCACGATTCTGTCCGGTCTGCCTTCTGCCGGGTTCGGTGCTCTCGCGACCCTCTGGCTCTTCCACATGGAGCTGAACATCTACGCGTTCGTCGGTCTGATCATGCTCATCGGCATCGTCAAAAAGAACGCGATCATGCAGATCGACTTCGCACTTGACGCCGAGCGTGAAGGCATGCCGGCCCGCGAAGCCATCTACCAGGGCTGTCTCATCCGATTCCGCCCCATCATGATGACAACCATGGCGGCACTCTTCGGAGCCATTCCGATCGCGGTCGGATACGGCGCCGGCGGCGAAGCCCGGCAGTCACTCGGTATGTGCGTGGTTGGCGGACTGATCTTCTCGCAGGCGGTAACGCTGTTCCTGACACCGGTGTTCTACCTCTATCTCGGTGGCATCCAGGATAGGCTCAGACGTCGCAAGAAGGGCGAAAAAGGCCAGAACACGGTCGAACCAGAACTCGTGCCCGTCGCCCATCACGGAGACTAAGTAGGCACGGCCAGCGCCGATCACGGCGGCTGGTTAACGCGTTATGAGTGGCGCAACGAGAATTTTGTTCCCGTTGCGCTGCGTATTCAGGCGGCGGTTCTGAGCAGCACAGCTCACCCCAACTTCTGACTTCTCGTCCCTGACTTCCATATCCAGCGGGATATCAGGGCAAAGCCTTGCGGGCGCGCCCTACACGCCCGCGGAGCGAGTCTGCTGATCCTTGCAGATCGCGATGATCTCCGCGCCCAGCTTGAGGAACTCTTCCAGCAGCATCGGCTTCGTCTGATACAGCCGAATGCCGAGTGTTTTCAATTCCGCCTCTTCCCGGGGCGAAGCCGAACTCGTCAGAATAACGACATGTATATGGGCCAGGTTGGGGAGCCTTTCAGCGCGCGAAGCACTGTAAGCCCATCAAACTTGGGAAGATGCAGGTCCAGAACGAAAACGCACGGCTCAGGCGTGCGCTTCCCAAGCCGGTGCTCGTCGATGAACCGCATCGCGTCTTCGCCATCTTTGAGCACCTGGAGCTCATACGGTTCGTTCCGCTCGTCAAGCGCAAGCCGGAGCAGGAGCACATCACCGGAATTGTCTTCGATGACTACGATACGGTGCATTGGTCAGGATTCTTACTATACACGATATGTACAGTTAGTTTGAGCTGGCATTTTTATCAGGGATCGTAAAAAAGAATGTAGCTCCCTTGCCTGCCTGCGACTCCACCCAGATCTTCCCGCCGTAGCGCTGCACGATCCGTTCGCAGATCGCGAGTCCTATCCCGGTACCCTCGTACTCGGCGGCGGTATGCAGTCGCCGGAACAACCCAAACACCTGTTGTGCGTACTTCTCATCGATGCCGATACCGTTGTCCTGAACCGAAAAGCGCCATGCCGCGTCATCTCGTTCCGCGGCAACATGGATCAGAGGAGGTTCGGGGCTGCGATACTTAATCGAGTTGCTGATCAGGTTCTGGAACAGCTGCTCCAGATGCAGCTCAACGATAGGGAGTGTCGGCAGCGGCGACCGGGTAACCTCCGCGCCCGACTCCCCAATCGCCGCGTCAAGGTTCAGCAGAGCGTGATCCAGTGCCACGTTGGCGTCCAGATCCACAATGGCTGCCTCGGGACCTTTCGTGGCCCGCGTGAACGCAAGCAAGTCTGTCACCAGCTGTTGCATCCGGGCTCCTCCGGTTACGATGTAAGCTAGGTATTGATCCGCGGTCTTGTCAATCTTATCGCCGTATTTCCTTCTCAGCAGCTGGCTGTATAAAGCCACCATCCGCAGCGGCTCCTGCAAATCATGGGACGCCGAAAATGCGAATTGCTCCAGATCCGTGTTCGCGCGGCGCAGCTCCTGATTCGATTGCTCGAGCGCCGTGCGGGCGTTTTGAGATTCGGCGAACAGCCGCGCATTATCGAGCGCAATCGCCGCCTGCCCTGCGATGCCTTTGACCAGCTCCTCATGCTGCAGGGTAAAGACTCCTGTTTCCTCGTGTCCAAAGAAGAGCCCGCCGATGACTTCGCCCGATCGTGATACCACTGGTACCGCCAGGTAGCTTCGAACCGGCAAGTGCCCCTTCGGCATACCGTGGTGGGGTGCATTTTGGCCATATCGCGGATCTTTTCTGATGTCATCGGACCGGACCACGCCTTCACCGGAAAACGTAGGCGCGAATACCCTGGTGTTCCGGGGCATCGGAAAGTTCGCGAATTTCTCGCGTGGAACACCGGAAAGCGTGTAAAGCATGTAGCTCTCGCCCTGCGCGTCAATAACGTTGTGGAACAGCGACCCGAACTGTGCGCCCGTAAGCTGCGTCGCGAGGTCTGTGACAGTTTGCGTCAGCGACTGCGTATCGAGGTCTGCTGCAAGCAGCGCACCGACACGGTTCAGAACTTCCGCGGTTTTTCGGGAATCCTGCTCGCGGCGAAGCGCCTCTTTGCGCTCCTCCATCAGACGGCGCTGCCCGGTTATGTCGGTGTGAACGCCAACCCACTCCCGAATCTTCCCCGATGAGTCGATGACCGGCACGGCGCGAATGGCAAACAGGCGGTACTCTCCGTCGTATCGTCGAACCCGATGCTCGAAAATGAACATCTCTTTGTTCGCGACCGCCTGGCTCCAGGCCTCGATGGTTTGTCGGGCATCCTCGCGATGAACGGCATTAGCCCATCCATAACCCTGATACTCTTCGTAAGTTTGACCGGTATATGCGGCCCAGCCGGGTTGCTCGCCCTCCATCTTTCCTTCGGAATTATTGCTCCAGACCAGACTTGAGAAGGCGCTGACCGCAGCCCGGAACCTCGCCTCACTGGCGCGCAGAGCGTCTTCGCCCTTTCGCCGGTCTGTTATGTCCCGAGTCGTCGAGAGGGCTCCAACAACTTCGTCACGCTCATTTCGTAGCGGCACGACTCTCGTGTCGAAAACGTGGTGGCCGCCCTTCAGGCCTGTTATTCCGAACTCGAGCGTGTCGCCTCCGTTTCCCTGGAACACTCCTTCATTCAGGGCGCGGAAAGCTTCCCGGTCAGCCGCGTCGATCATTGGGTAGACACACGTACCAATCAGGTCGTCGGCTCGGTCGGCCTCAATCATCTCGGCTCCGGCCCTGTTCATCTCCAGCAGTTCGCCGTTGCGTCCGAGCACCTTCACGCACTCAGGTATGGACTCGAGAACGGCGTTGAGATATCGCTCCCGGATTGCAAGCTGGCGCTCGCTGTTCTCGATTCGCGCCACCGATTCACGGCGGTCGTGACTGTCGAGAAGGATTCCCAGCCATCGAACAACCTCGCCTGAAGCGTCCTTTTGTGGCACTGCTCGCACGAGGTGCCAGCGATACTCGCCGTCGGCTCGCCGAAACCGCGCCTCGCGCTCATACGGCTGTCCCGTCTTCACGGACCTCGCCCAGTTCTCGAAAACACCTGAAGCATCCTGAGTGTGAACAACGCCCCGGTTCAGCCATCCCCAGCCTGTAAGCTCGTCCGGACTCAGGCCGGTGTAGTCGTACCAGCCCCGTCCGTTATAGTCGACCGAACCGTCGGGACGTGCCGTCCAGACGATCGCCGGCCCCAGTTCGGCCAGAGCACGAAACCGAAACTCGCTTTCTCGAACAGCTGTTTCAGATTGAAGTCTCGCTATCGCAATCGTCGCCAGAGTCAGCCAGCTTGCGATCGTTGCGGTTTCGTCTTCACGAGGTGCTCTGCTGTCGCGGTGATACGTTGCTAACGTGCCCAGCACCCTGCCTGTCTGAGACAGGATCGGATGCGACCAGCAGGATCGAAACCCCGCCCGCAGAGGCAGGTCACGTTTCGCCTCCCATCTCGGATCCGCAGCGATATCGGTGACCACCACGGGTTGCGCCAGATGCGCGGCGCTGGCACAGGCACCTGCGGTGCTGTCAATCGGAATACCCGCCGCCAGTTCGTCACGATACCAGTCCGGCATACTCGGAGCCGCTGCGAGCTGGAGTTTGCCGGAACTCTTTCGCACCACCAGAATCGAAGCAGTCGCACAGGGTATCTGAAATTCAACGGCTTTGCACAATGCAGTCGATACCTCTTCGAGGCTCACACCACGCGCGACTAACTCAAGGATCTCGTTCTGCGCCGTGAGTGTGTCGCTCAGCCGCCGCCGCTCGGTGATGTCCCGGGCGATTTTCGATGCCGCAACGATCTCACCTTCAGCATTCCGAATCGGTGAGACTGTAAGCGAAATCGTCAGCACGCGTCCGTCTTTCGTCCGCCGCTTCGTCTCGTAATGCTCGACGCGCTCGCCGCGGCGAATCCGTGCCAGAATATCCGGGATCTCTTCTACACGCTCGGGCACGGCGAGAATCGAAATGTGCTTCCCGATGACCTCCTCGGCCGTATAGCCAAAAATGCGCTGGGCGCCCTTGTTCCAGGACAGAATGATGCCGTCTAAGCTCTTGCTGACGATCGCATCGTCGGAAGAGTCAACGATGGCTGCAAGCAGAGCGTCACCCTGAACAGGAGCCTGAGCCTGAATTCCGTGGGTTTCGACCGAAGTACTCACAGTGATTTCATCAGATCCCCGTCAGTTGCTGGCTGACTAATAGCAATGTGACGTTAGATTCCTTTTGTGCGAGTTATTGGTCAAACAATTCGACAGTCGTGTTTTCATCAGCAGTTGCGGAGGCATCTAGAATGAAGGTGACTCGACTCCGCCCCGATGGCTGACACCTCCTCCAGCGCTCTGCGGCTTGCGATAGCCGCCACCTTCACCGCTGACCCAATAGCACCCGTCATCTCGTTTTGGAAGAACGAAACGGAATCCGATCTCGAGGTCCGATTCGCGCCCTTCAACCAGGTTGTACAGTCGCTCCTCGACCCTTCGAGTGAGTTGTCACTCAATCGCAGCGGAGTCAATGTCGTTCTGCTGCGGCTTGAGGACCTTGCACCTGACGCCGCGCTCCTCGAAGCGAACGTCCATCATATTGCGGATGAACTTCGCAGCGCCCCGGAACGGCTCAGCGTTCCTTTGATCGTGATGCTTTGTCCCTCTTCGCCCGCCTCAATTCACGCTCGGCATGCGGATAAACTCGAAACCTTTCTGGAAGCCACGCTCGACGATGTTCCGGGAGCTCAGTTTATACCCCGCAGAACTCAGGAGCGGCTCTATCCCGTTGCAGATGTCCACAGTCCCGAGGGGGAAAGACTGGGCCGAATCCCGTACACCGAAGCGTGGTTCTGCGCTGCCGGTACGATGCTCGTGCGGCATATGTTCGCGCTGATCCGACAGTCGTACAAGGTGATTGCACTCGATTGCGACAACACCTTGTGGGCCGGAATCTGCGGTGAAGACGGACCCGAGAATGTCGTTCTCGATCCGCCCCGGCGGGCGCTCCAGCAGGCCATGCTTTCTCAACAGGAAGACGGCATGTTGCTGACTCTGGCGAGCAAAAACAACGAGGAGGATGTCCTCGATACCTTTGCGGCGCATCCCGAAATGCCTCTGCAAATGCGGCATTTTGTGACGTGGCGCCTCAACTGGGAACCGAAAGCGCGAAACCTTCAGTCCATCGCTTCGCAGCTCAGTCTCGGAATCGACAGCTTCATCTTCATCGATGACAGCCCTAAGGAGTGTGCCGAGCTTTCCGATGCACTGCCTTCTGTTCTGACGCTCGCGCTGCCATCGGATCTGAGCCGCCTGCCCCAATTTCTCCATCACGTCTGGGCGTTTGATCACCCCGTCGTTACCGAAGAAGACCGCAATCGAAGCCGCTATTACGCCCAGGCCGCCGAGTTCGGAAACGCCGTCCGAAAGGCCAGAACCCTCGGGGACTTTGCGGCATCGCTGCAGTTGAACGTCCAGGTGCAGCACATGACGAACGCGACACTGCCTCGCGTAGCGCAGTTGACCCAGCGAACGAATCAGTTCAACACGACCACAATTCGAAGAACAGAAGCCGATCTCCGAAATCTCGTGTTGTCCGGCGCAGTTATCCTGACGGCGGACGTATCAGACCGCTTCGGCGACTATGGCCTTGTAGGCGTACTCGTATTGCTGCCTGGCCCATCAAAACTGACAATCGACAGCATGATGCTGAGCTGCCGGGCTCTTGGCCGCGGAGTCGAGCACCGATTGCTTGCCGAAGCCGCGAAAGTCGCAGTGGAGCGGGCTCTGCACAGAGTGGCCATTCCGTTCTACAGGACGGCAAAGAATAAGCCTGCTCTGGACTTTGTACAAAGTCTCGGCGGCGAATGGCACGGCGATTATCTCCACCTGCAGGCAGAAGACGTCGTTGACCTGCAGTGGATGCCTCAAACCGCCTCACCCGTTGAGGATACGGGTCCGGTAAAGATCGAGACCAGACACACTCTGGATTACGCGCACATAGCGAATCAGCTCTCCACGGTTCCCGACATCCTGTCGAACATGCGGCGTCGCTCTGTTACTCACATCGACGAGAGCCTGACCGGCACCGAGCAGAAGCTGGCCCGGATCTGGGGCGAACTCCTGGACAAACCCGTCATACACCGCCACGACAACTTCTTCGACCTCGGCGGACACTCGCTGGTTGCCGTGCTCCTGTTGATGCGCATCCGCGAAGCGTTTGCTGTCGAGCTTGCCATTGATGATGTGTACACCGGCGGTCTCACACTACCGGCCTGGCATCGCGGATTGAAGCCGCGCAGTTCGGTAATGTCGACCCCTCGGAGTATGCCGCTATCCTCGCTGAGATTGAGGCGATGTCAGAAGAAGAGGCTCGCGCACTGCTGGCACAGGAAGACGCACTATAGCGGGCATGCGCGTCCTGCTCACCGCGAACGCGTCATACGCTCCGGCAAGGGGCGGGTCGACCCGCAGTAATCTCGTATGGCTCGCCGATCTGGCGCGCAGAGGACATGCGTGTCGGGTTGTCTGTCCGACCGATGGCGATGCGCCGGAGCGCACCGAGATCGTTGATGGCATAGAAATCGTCACAGTCCGTGACCTCAGCAGGCACACGGACATACTCCAGCATCAAATCGTTCAGTTCAATCCCGACTGGGTGCTTGTATCGAGCGAAGACGTCGCACACACGCTTCTCCGAGCCGCTGCGGGTGTTGCTGGCGGCCGTCTGATTTATCTGGCACACACTCCGCAGTGGTATCCGTTCGGTCCTGCATCATGGCATCCGGACAGCGCTGCGACCGAAATCATTCGCCGCGCTCGCGCGGTGGTCGCGATTGCCCACACAACAGCGGCATACATTCAGGATCACTCGGGCGTCAGGTCTCACGTAATCCACCCGCCGATCTATGGTCACGCTCCATGGCCGCGCCTGGGTCAGTACGAGAACCCGTACGTGCTGATGATCAACCCTTCCGTTGTGAAGGGAATCAGCATCTTCCTCGAGCTTGCAAAGCGCTTTCCTGAACTGACGTTTGCAGGCTTAGCGGGCTGGGGGACGACCGTCGGCCGATCGCGCAGCGATGTCTGCATTGCCCAACGTGCGTGTACTGGAAACCGTTCCTGACATCGACGACGTGCTCAGGCAGGCGCGGGTCCTGCTGATGCCGTCGATCTGGTTCGAAGGTTTCGGACTCATCGCGATGGAGGCGATGCTTCGCGGCGTACCTGTCATCTCCAGCAATGCCGGAGGACTTGTCGAAGCGAAACAGGGCACCGGTTACATTATTCCCGTCCGGCCGATTGAGCAGTTTGAATCAGCTTTCGACGAGACCCACATGCCTCGTCCGATCGAGCCGCCTCAGGACATCGAACCTTGGTCCGACGCACTGGAGACATTGACGTCTGACGCCGAAGCCTGGCAGACGGAAGCGCAACGCTCGCGTGACGTTGCGGAGCGCTTTGTTTCTTCACTCGATGCCGGTGAGTTCGAGCGACTCGTGCAACGTCTCGAGCCCGAACGCATTCGCATTCTGCTGGCACACAATTCTCTTTACTACCCGTCCCACGGCGGCGGCGACAAATCGAACAGACTGCTGATGGAGGCACTTGCCGCGCGCGGTCACGAGGTTCGGGTGGTCTCGCGCGTAGAGTCGTTCGGCAAGGCCGATGCCGACAAATTACTGTCTGATTTGTCCGCGCGGCAGGTAACTGCTGATGTCATCGCTGACGGAGTGGTCCACTTCAACCTGAAGGGAGTCGAAGTTAAAACAGTCGCCTTCGAATCGAATCTGCGCGCTGTGTTCTCTCGCGAGATCGATGACTTCAAACCAAACGTCATCATCACCTCCACAGATGATCCCGGCCAGTTGCTCTTTGACATAGCAACGCGCTCCTCCGCGGCCAGAGTTGTCTATCTCATCCGAGCCACGATTGCAGTTCCTTTCGGGCCCGACAGTTCCGCACCGAACCCCGCGAAAACGGAAACGCTGAAGGCGGCAGATGGTGTGATTGGAGTCAGTGAGTACGTGGCCCGCTACGCTCGTGAGCACGGTCTCACGAATGCCCTTCACCTGCCGATATCGCTGCTCGAGTCTGGCCCTGAACCCGAATATCTGGCGCGCTTCGACAATGAGTTCATCACCATCGTGAACCCTTCGGCCGTGAAAGGTATCACTATCTTCCTGGAGCTGGCAGACCGCTTCCCTTCCCTCCGCTTTGCAGCGGTTCCGACGTGGGGCACCAACCGCGAAGATTACGCCGCACTCCAGCGCCGTGCGAACATCACCATCCTGCCATCAGTAGATAACATCGACGACTTGCTCCGGCAAACCCGCGTTCTTCTCGTGCCATCTGTGTGGGCCGAAGCGAGATCGCGTATCGTCCCCGAAGCGATGGAGCGAGGCATCCCGGTCATCTCCAGCAATGCCGGCGGGCTGCCGGAAGCACACATGGGCGTCGATTATGTTCTCCCGGTGAACGTAATCCGCCACTACCAGACATCAGTAGACAGGAACATGGTTCCCGTAGCGGAGGTGCCTTCGCAGGACATCGGTCCATGGGAGTCGGCCCTTCGAAGGCTAACCACCGACGAAGCACACTGGAACGACATCTCGAGGCAGTCTCGTGAAGCCGCGTTGCGCTATGCTCGCCGGATCAGCGTCCTTCCATTCGAATCGTATCTCCTCAACATCGTGCACCAGCCCAGGACGCTGCATCCCCGAGTCGAGTTATCTGAAGCCAAGCGCAAGCTCCTCGCCCTCAGACTGAAACAACGATCGGCACCCACAATCCTCGCGGGAACAGAACACCTCAAGCCCGACGACAACGCACTGCTCTGCCTGCCTTGGGCCGGTGGCGGAACATTCGGTTACCTGCGTCTGGCGTCCGGAGCTAAGCGGACTGGCCGTGCCGGTCGCAGTCCGTCTGCCTGGACGGGAATCCCGTTTGCAGGAAGCTCCGTTCGAAGCCATGACCGCTTTGATCGAAAGCATCGCGCCTGCGGTAGCAAAGCTCCTTAGAGCGAGACCCGTAGCGTTCTTCGGTCACAGCATGGGCTCTGGTACAGCGTTCGAGTTGTGCCGGTGGCTGCTGAACAATAACGAACCACTGCCCCGGGCGCTCGTCGTCTCCGCGGGAAGAGCGCCGAGGTTTCGTCAAACACCGATCCATCGAGCTGACCCGACCGACGAAGAGCTGTTGCAGATCCTGCGCTCGTTCGGCACACTCCCCGGAGCAGGGACTCTCGCTGCTGATCCCTGCGTTAAGGGCCGATATGCGGCTGTACCGCAACTACATCGCCGCAGATCCGCCAGTGCTGCCGATCCCGATCATTGCTTATGGCGGCATGGAAGACCCAAATGTTCGCGCAGAGCACCTTGAAGCGTGGCGCGAACAGACGTCAGTGTCGTTTGTTCTGCGGGAGTTCCCCGGAGGGCACTTCTATCTGTCAGGCAACAGTCGGACCGATTTCCTCCGGTTCCTCGTCGACGACCTCTCGGTGTGGCTCCGGTAGCTTGTTAGTGAACGTTGCCCACGCCCAGGGCAACGCCGTCGAAGTACTCAGCAGCCCGGCGACAAATCCAATCTCGCGCGGACCGTGCGAGATGGTCGCGATGCTCGCAAGCGACATCGAAACCATCATCGTGGCGTTCGTCATCGCTTCCGACATGCTGAACACGCGCCCTCTCAGTCGATCGGGCACGTGCACCAGCAGCATGGTTCGGTTCTGAACGTTGTTCGTGCCCATCGCCATTCGCGAAAGTGCGATAAACAGAATACCCGAGAGCAGGTTCGTCTGGCTGAAGCCGACATAGGCCAGGCCATGAATCAGAAAATTGATCCAGACAGCGTGCAGATACCCTCGGTACGACAGACGCGCGCCCAGCTGATGTCCCACGATCCCGCCGAGCACCAGGCCAATGCCCGCGAATCCCCAGATCAGACCGATACCGGCCGAGCCTGCGTGATACACACCCTTGCCGAACAACGTGAACAGGATCTGCGCGGCTCCTCCGCCGGTTGACCAGCCAACGCCCGCAAGCAGAATTGCGAGGATCAGCGGTGTGGTGCGAATGTAATGAACACTCTCGGCAAAGTCAGACCAAAACTGGTGTCGTTGCGACTTATGTGCCTCGACCTCCTCGCGTTCAGCGTGGAAGCCTCTTGCTGAAGCGAGCTTCCATACGGCGAAACCGCTGAACACAAATGACATTGCGTTCGCCACAAACGCCCACTTATAGCCGAACTGCATCGTGCTGACACCGCCCAGCATTGTGCCGAATGTCAGCGTCAGCCAGCCGGTCGTCTGCGTAACCGCGTTCGCCGTGTGCAGTTCTTCTTTGCTGGTGATCCTCGGCAGCACCGCAGAGCGGCCGCTTGTAAAGAACGGTGATGCGAACGTCAATAAGCCGCTGAGCAGGTACAGGAGCCACTGTTGTTTGTGCGTCAGAACAAGCACGAACAGGATGGCGACAACCGCGCGGATCCAGTCGCTCGCCATCATGATCTTGCGGCGATCCATTCGATCCAGCACGACACCGGCGACCGGCGCCGCGAGAATCGAAGGCAACGTACGCGAGATCATAATGCCGCCGATGACGGCACCAGATTGCGTCAGATCATACGCAAGACTTAGAACAGCAATGCTGTTGAAGTGATCGCCAATCTCGCTCACAACCTGACCACCCCAAAGATAGCGGTAGTTACGGTTGTGCCGCAGCAGGGACCAGAACGAGGTCACGCCGATTGCTTCTTGTTGAAGTACCGGTCCAGAAAATGAGTGTTCAGATGACCTTGCACGAATTCCGGATCGGCCATAATACGCCGATGCAGCGGAATTGTTGTATGAATGCCCTCGACGACGAACATGGCGAGTGCGCGCCTCATACGGGCGATCGCTTCGTCGCGGTCCTTGCCGTAAACGATCAGTTTCGCGACCAGCGAATCGTAGTACGGCGGGATGACTGCCATCCGTATAAGCGGCCGTGTCCACCCGAACGCCGATACCGCCCGGAAGATTCAATCCGGTGATCTTGCCGGGTGAGGGAACGAATGTTTCCGGGATGCTCGGCGTTAATCGGCACTCGATCGCGTGCCCGCGGAACTGAACGGGTCCGCCGAGAAGGTCAGGCAATGTCTCGCCCGCAGCGATGCGGATCTGAGCCTTCACCAGATCGATGCCGGTGACGAACTCGGTCACGGGATGCTCAACCTGAATGCGCGCGTTGACCTCAATGAAGTAGAGGTTGCCATGCTCATCCATCAGAAACTCGACCGTGCCGGCGTTGGTGTAGCCAACTGCCTCCATCGCGTTGGCGAGCCGCTGCCGCATTTCCTCGCGCAGCTCAGCGGAAACGCCGGGCGACGGCGACTCTTCGACCAGCTTCTGATGCCGCCGCTGAATCGAGCATTCGCGCTCACCCAGCACTTCGACGTTGCCATGATCATCGCGATCACCTGAAACTCGATATGCCGCGGTGCCGCGATGAACTTCTCCATATACACGTCGCCGTAGGAGAACGCGGCTGCTGCTTCCGTCTGCGCCTGCGCCAGACTGGACTCGAGCTCCGATTCGCCGTTCACGACGCGCATGCCGCGGCCGCCGCCGCCGGCAGCCGCTTTCACAATCACCGGATAACCGATTTCCCCCGGCGATCTCGACGGCCTCTTCCGGAGTTCTGACGACGCCCGGCGATCCCGGAAGGATCGGGACACCAGCTTCCTTCATCAGCGCACGAGCCCGCTGCTTCAGGCCCATATCGCGAATCACTTCCGGCTTAGGTCCGATGAATGTCAGACCGGATTGCTCACAGACTTCGGCGAAATCGGCATTCTCACTGAGAAAGCCGTAGCCCGGATGAATCGCGTCAGCATTCGTGATCTCTGCTGCACTGATGACCGCGGCAATGTCGAGGTAGCTTCGAGAGCTCTTGCGCCGGGCCGATGCAAACCGCTTCGTCTGCAAACCGCACATGCAGACTGTTGCGATCCGCCTCGGAATAGACAGCTACTGTTCGAATACCGAGATCCGGCAGGCACAGATTACGCGGAGAGCGATTTCACCGCGATTTGCGATCAGAACCTTGTTGAACCGCATCGGTCACGCGGGCTGAATCGCGAACAGCGACTCGCCATACTCCACCGGCTTACCGTTGTCGACAAGGCGGCTGACGATGGTACCCGAGATCTCGCATTCGATCTCATTCATCAGCTTCATGGACTCGATGATGCAAAGGACCTGGCCAGCCGAAACACGATCCCCGATCTTCACAAACGCTCCGGTACCAGGTGAAGGCGACTCGTAGAACGTGCCCACGATCGGGGATTTTACGTACTGCAGATTGTCTTCAGCCGCGTCCGGCACCGCGGGCGTCGACGGCGAAGCTGCGCTCGGAAGCACCGCTGCGGACTGTGAAACAGGCGCGGCAGCGCTGGTTATCATCGGGCTCGCGGGAAGGATGATTTCCTGCCTGGCATTCGATCGGCGGATGCGAACGCGATTATCCCCCCGTGTCACATCAAGCTCGGCGATACCGCTCTCGTTCACGACGCCGATCAGCTCTTTTATCTCTTCTATAGTCATAGCAACAGACAGATTCAGACGACTACAAACTCTTTCGAGGTCGGAGTGAGGATCTCACAGCCAGCGGCCGTGACGAGAACCGTGTCTTCGATTCGTACTCCTCCGAATCCTTCCATGTACGCTCCAGGCTCGATCGTGATCACCATGCCCTCCTGAAGACGGGTCTTGTCGTTGCGACCGAGGCGCGGCGGTTCATGTATCTCAAGGCCGAGCCCATGCCCTGTCGAGTGAACGAACAGGTTACCGAGACCGTGTTTTTCAAGGACGGTGCGGGCTGCGGCATCCACCTTGCCCGCGGTGATTCCAGGCTTCACGGCATCGATTGCGGCCAGTTGTGCTTCGAGGACCGCACGATACAGTTTCTTTGCTTTATTACCTGCCCGACCGAGGTGAACTACGCGGGTCATGTCACTGCAGTAACCCGTTTGCAGCGCCCCTACATCAAACAATAGTAGCCGATTCATACTAACTTGCTCGCTGGTCGGGCGAGCATGGGGCAGCGCTGAGCGGGGTCCCGCCGCAACAATCGACTCGAATGCCGGGCCTTCGGCACCGTGCCGGCGCTGCTGATACTCAATCTCGGCGGCGAGTTCGGCTTCGGTTGCCTCCGGTGTGATGTTCGCAAGCACTGCGCCGAAGGCTTTTGAGTTGGTCAGCACAGACTGCCGGATTGCCTCGACTTCGTCCTGCGATTTGACCATTCGCAGCTGCTCGACAAGCGGCGGCAGAGGCAGCATGGTGATGGACCGCTGCTTCTGAAGTTCCAGCCATTCGGAGACCTGCATCCGGTTTGGCTCGACGCCCAGGCGACGGATGCGCTTGCGCGCTACCAGTTTGACGGCTTCCGGCAGAGAGTGACCGCTTTGCAATGATGACCTTGCAGTCGCTTTCCTGCGACGCCTGGATTGTATACCTCGGATCGGTCAAGAGCGTCGAACTGTTCCGAGTGATCAGCAGCAACGCGTTGCTGCCGGTAAAGCCCGAAAGGTAACGTATATTCGGCAAACCGCTGATGAGGGCGGCTTCGGTGTTGTGCTCGCGCAGCTTCCCGGCGAAAGCTTCTCTCCGTTCGCTAAGCGTGCTCACGGAATGAGAAGCAACTTCCCCGAAGTTTTTCTGCCTGCGAGATCCTCGTGTGCCCGGCCAGCCTGCTCCAGCGGATACTCGCGATCGATCTTCAGACGAAGCTGGCCGGAGGCGACCCAGTTCAGGACATCACCTGCTCGCCACCGGAGTTCTTCCTGGTCTCCGAGGTAGTCCTGCAGTTTCGGCCGCGTCAGATACAGAGACCCCTTCTGATTCAGGACCAGAGGAGCAATCGGATCGACGGCGCCGCTTGCATTTCCGAAGCTGACCATCATGCCTCGGGGACGGATCGAGTTGAGACTCTTTTCCCAGGTCGACTTGCCCACGGAATCATAAACAACATCGACGCCGCGACCATCGGTCAGCTTTCTGACTTCGGTATCGAAGTCGGGCTGCTCGGTGTAGACGATCATTTCGTCCGCTCCGATCTTGCGCGCTTCGCTCGCCTTCTCCTGGCTGCCCGCTGTGCCGATCACGCGCGCTCCCAGACGCTTCGCCATCTGCACGATGATTCGCCCGGTTCCACCCGCGGCTGCATGCACCAGGCAAACGTCACCCGACTTCAGCGGGTACGTGCTGTGCGTCAGGTAATGCGCCGTCATCCCCTGCAGCATCACCGCGGCTGCCTGTTTCAGATCGAGGTTTGCAGGTACCGGGGTCAGGATGCCGGCGTTCACGGCCTGATACTCGGCGTAGGTTCCGGGAGGTCCTGTCCATGTCACCTTGTCGCCAGGTTTGATGTTGTCGACGCCTGGACCAACTTTCTCGACTACGCCAGCGCCTTCGCCGCCTGGCGTGAAGGGTAACGGGAGCTTGTAGAGACCCGTGCGGTGATAGATGTCGATAAAGTTGACGCCCGCAGCTGCGATCTTTACTAACGCCTGACCTTTCTCCGGCTGCGGTACTGGTACATCTTCGACGACCAGCTTTTCCGGGCCGCCCGTCTCATGAACGCGTATTGCTCGCATTGCTTTTTAGCTTACCGTCTCCCTTCCTGCCCCGCGTGCGGGATCTGATTGAGACTCTAGCAGACGGTGTCAACCTTTGCGGCTGCAAGTTGTTGTTCTGCATGTCCGCCGTTTCGGTGTAAGCTGCTGGCATTTGGGTGCTTATGGACGATTTGAGGACGTGCGTGAATGCCGTACACTGAAAATGCTGTGAGTGTCGCGACCAGAGTTTCGGTTGAGGAGTTTCTGGCGACGCCCGATCCTCAGGGCAACTTCTTTGACAGCTATGAACTGCACGACGGCGAGATCGTAGGAGTGCCCGGGCCGACCGTCGCGCACATCGAGATTCAACGCCGCCTTGAACGGCTGTTGGAATCGAGCCTTCCTGATCGCTACACTGCACTTCGCGAGTTCTACTACACGTTGCCCGGCGAGAGCCGTCGGGCCGACGTCGCCGTTGTTTTGAAAACGCGGATGGAAGAGCAGCGAAACAAGGTATTCGCCGGAGCGCCTGAATCGTCATAGAAGTCCTCGTCCGACTCGAACACAGCGGCAGACCTCGCTACCTTCGCCGAAGCTGTCTGGCTGATCGCTGTCAGCAGTTCGTGATCGCCGCTCCCTTCGATCAGGTTATCGAGGTCTACGGTCGCATGGCCGATTCACTCGGTACACAGCCGAGCAGACGATCGACTTGCAGCTGGACGGCGTTGCGTTGCCACTCATGCCGAACGCAGGAGGCGTTTGGTGTGCACCCAGGCGGCGTATAGCAGCAGGAAGAGCACTGTGAACGGAAACAGTGCGAGTTGCGTCAGTGTTCTGGCGGCGTCGGCTCCGGACTGAGGCCGAGGCGGTAGAGCAGGAATTTGCGGACTATGTGGGCGTTGCCTCTGTCTACCCAGAAGTAGTCCACGTTTTCATTCACTATGAAGAGCTTGCCTGGGAGCTGGAAGGCCAAGTACCACTTCCACTTGAACAGGATTGGGCTCTCGGCGCACATGATGCCTACTGCTGAGTAGTGCTTTTGCCAGAGCTCGCTGAGCAGGCGTTTCTGGCCTTCTCTGCCGGGGTACTCGTTGGTGTTCCAGGCCTGCCCTTTACTGGCGTCGAAGGCTTTAGGAGGGTCCCCGAAGCAGGTGACCACGTCGATGTATGGGCACTGCTGATAGAGAGCGGGAAGCATCCTTTCGGAGACTTCCCGGTCGCCGCTCTCGATAAATAAAACGTTATTGAGCTTCGGGATTCGGCGTGAAAGGAACCTTCTTAGACGCCCCACCCGTACGCCTCGTGCAGCTGCGCTTCGCCCAGGTTGGCATCCACTTCGTGCAGCGGTGCTTCCACATCCTCTCCTGCTGCTGCGCCTCGCAACAGCTCCAGGCGGATGGCTGCCAGCATTGCGTGGGCGCTTGCCTGTACGACGTCGTGGGAGATACCTACGGTCGTCCAGGTTCGGTTGTCATCGGTCCACTCAACCAGAACACGGACCTTGGCCGCCGTGCCTTTGTTGCCGTCGAGGACACGGACTTTGTAGTCGCGGAGTTTGACTCTGTCGAATCTGGGGTAGTGTCCCGCGATGCACTTGCGCAGCGAGTTGTGGAGAGCGTCGAAGGGACCTTTGCCCGTGCCCGTCGCCGCGCGGAGATGGCCCTGGTCGTTGACGATGATGCTGGCTACTGCTTCGGAGCGGTCCCCGCCGTATGCCTTGATAGCAACATCGAAGCCTACGAGAGAAAAGAACTTCTTGTCGGGATACCGTTCCTGCAGAACGAGCAGTTCGAAATTGCCTTCGGCTACTTCGAAGTCGTAGCCTTCGTGCTCGAGCTCCTTGATGCGTGTGAGCAGGCGCTTTCGCGTTGCTTCGTCGAAGCCTTCTGCAAGGTTGTAATGCTCCAGCTTGTACTTGACGTTGCTTCGGCCGGACAGGTCGCTCAACAAAACCCGCTGGCGATTTCCGATGAGCTCAGGTTCGATGTGCTCGTAGGTCGACGCATTCTTCATGACAGCGCTGACGTGAATACCGCCCTTGTGTGCGAATGCACTTTTGCCGACGAATGGCTGGTCGTTTCGCAGGGGCAGGTTGGCACGATCGGAGACGTAGCGCGCCATATCGGACAGCTTCTGCAGGCGTACACGGCCGATGGTCTCGTACCCCATCTTGAGTTCCAGGCTCGCGATGATGCTGACGAGATTGGCGTTGCCGCAGCGCTCTCCATAACCGTTGACGGTGCCCTGGACGTGACGGACTCCGGCTTCGATGGCAATCAGGGAGTTAGCTACTGCGACATCGGAGTCATTATGCGCGTGAATGCCAATCACTCCACCGAAGCGCTTCACGATGTGCGCGGCGAGTTCGGCGATCCGGCTCGGCAGTGTGCCGCCGTTGGTGTCACACAACACGAGAACGTCGGCTCCGGCGTTCTTCGCGGCTTCCAGCGTCCGGAGGGTGAAGTCCGGATTGGACGCGTAGCCATCGAAGAAGTGCTCCGCGTCATAGACAACTTCGCGGCCGTGTTCCTTCAGGTAGCGGACAGTGCTCGAGATGATGTCGAGATTTTCTTCTTCAGTGATGCCGAGAGCGTACTTTGTGTGAAAGTCCCAGCTCTTGCCGAAGATGGAGATTACGGGTGTTCCAGCGCCGATGAGTTCCTTCACGTTCGGATCTTCGGCGACGGGATTTCTTGCGAGGCGGGTGGAGCCGAAGGCTGTCAGCTTTGCATGCTGCAGCTTCAGCTCCGATTTTGCCCGCTCGAAGAAATGCTTGTCTTTGGGGTTGGAACCAGGCCACCCGCCTTCGATGTAGTCGATCCCCAGCTCGTCCAGTTTCTGCGCAATAATCAGCTTGTCATCCGCAGAAAAGGAGACGGACTCGCCCTGAGTGCCGTCGCGAAGGGTCGTATCGAAGGTTTGGATCCGCATGGTTTTAGGCCTCTATTTGGTTGAGGCGGCCTGTTGTTGCTGCTGCTGTTCCTGAGGAACGCCGGCCTCTTTGTTTTTCTTCAGGAACGTCATCATCTTTCGGAGTTCGGCGCCAACGGTCTCGATGGGCAGAGACTTGTTCTTGTCGCGCATGGCGAGGAACTTGTGGCGTCCGGTCCGATTTTCATTCATCCATTCGCGTGCAAACTCACCGCGCTGGATTTCGCCGAGAATCTTCTTCATCTCCTCGCGAGTCTGCTGGTTGACGACGCGGGGTCCGCGGCTGTAATCGCCGTATTCCGCCGTATCGGAGACCGAGTAACGCATGTAGCCAAGGCCGCCCTCATAGATGAGATCGACGATGAGCTTCAGCTCATGCAGGCACTCGAAGTATGCGATCTCGGGAGCGTAGCCGGCTTCAACGAGCGTTTCGAAACCTGCGTTGATCAGTTCGCTGACACCGCCGCAAAGGACAGCCTGTTCGCCGAAGAGATCGCTTTCGGTTTCCTCTTTGAAGCTGGTCTCGATCGCACCGGCGCGGAGACAGCCGAGCGCTTTGGCGTAGGCGAGAGCCTTGTCCATGGCTTCACCGGTCGCGTCCTGGTGGACGGCGACGATTGCGGGAACGCCACTGCCTTCGGTATAGACTTCGCGAACGCGGTGACCGGGCGCCTTGGGAGCAACCATGGTGACGTCGATACCGGCGGGAGGCTTGATCTCGCCGAAATGGATATTGAATCCGTGGGCGAACATGAGCGTCTTGCCGGGCGTCATGTGCTGCTCGATGTCCTTACGATAGAGCTCGCCCTGAATGTGATCCGACACCAGGATCATGACGGTGTCGGCTGCCTTTGCAGCGTCGGCAGTGGAGAGCACTCGCAGACCGGCGGCCTGCGCTTTTTCGGCGCTCTTGCTGCCGGGATAGAGACCGACGACAACGTCGAGGCCTGAATCACGCAGGTTCAGTGCGTGTGCGTGACCCTGGCTCCCGTATCCGATGATGGCGATAGTACGACCCCGGAGCTTGTCGAGGTTGCCGTCCTTCTCATAAAAGCGTCTCAGCATTACTTTGTTCTTTGCTCCTGTCCTGTTAGGCGATTGTTGCTGCTGCGTTTGCCGGTTCGGTATTACTCGCAGCCTCTCCGCTGGAGCCCGAGGTCGGGACAGGCGGAGCGAGTTTCAGTTTCTTCATCTCAAGAGACACGGCGGTGAGACCCGAGCGGGTGACCTGAAGGTCGCCGTATGCCCCCATGATGCTGATGAATTCGTCGAGCTTTTCCGGATCGCCGGTGACTTCGAGCGCGAAGCCATCGACGCTGGAATCGACTACGCGAGCGCCGAAGATCTCGGCTTCCTTGAGGATTGCGGTGCGATTCTCCATCGAAGCGCGAATACGCAGAAGAACGAGTTCGCGTGCAACTGAAGGAGCTTCGGTGAGGTCCGTTGCCTGGAGAACGTTGATGAGTTTATTGATCTGTTTGATGACCTGGGGACGGATCTTCGGATCGACGTCGGCAACGATGGTCATGCGAGACAGAGCGGGGTCGAGAGTCCGGGCGACGGTGAGGCTCTCGATGTTGTAGTTACGCTGGGCGAACAGGCCCGTTACCCGCATGAGGGCTCCCGGCTTGTTCTCCATCAGGATGGAAATGACTTGAAGCATTCAGATTCCTTTAGTTAGCCGCAGAGGAACGCGGATCATATCAGTCACGTTAGTCACCGGCCACCGCTACGGGTTGCGGGGGCGTGAGGACCATTTCGTTGATGGCTCCTCCTGCCGGCACCATTGGGTACACGTTTTCAAACGGCGAGACCTTTACGTTCAGCAGGTAGGGTCCGGGTTCATTGACGGCTTCCTGAAGCGCAGTCTTCAGCTCGGACGGCTTCTCGATTGTCTTGCCTTTGAATCCGTAGGCTCCGGCGAGCATTTCGACATTCGGGAAGTTGTCGAGGGTGACGGAGCTGAGACGGTTGTTGTAGAACAGCTCCTGCCACTGGCGAACCATGCCGAGGTAGCCGTTGTTCATGACGACGATTTTGATCGGCAATCCGTAATTGACGATGGTTGCGAGCTCGGGAACCGACATCTGGAAGCCGCCGTCGCCAACGACGGAGAAGACAAGCTTTTCGGGATGTGCGAACTGGGCGCCGATGGCAGACGGCAGGCCATAGCCCATCGAGCCGAGGCCGCCCGAGTTGATCCAGAGGCGAGGTTCATCGAAGCGGATGAACTGGGCGCACCACATTTGATGCTGGCCGACGTCGCTGGTCACGATTGCCTTGCCACCGGAGATCGCATCAATCTCTTCCATGAGGTGCTGGGGCTTGATCTCGTCTGGGGTACGCGGCGGAGCGGCGATCGGGTGTTCGGCCTTCCATTCGCGGACTTGCTTCCACCACGCGATACGAGCGTCGCGCTTCTTGTCGTCGGCACGTTCGGCCTTAAGCTCATTCACAACGCGGTTCAGACGCTGGAGGACTTTCTTTACGTCGCCGACGATCGGGATATCGGCGTTGCGGATCTTGCTGATCTCGGCGGGATCGATATCGACGTGGATGATGCGGGCGTGGGGTGCGAACGCTGCCAGCCGTCCGGTAACGCGGTCGTCGAAACGAACACCGAGGGCGATGATGAGGTCAGTGTTGTACATCGCCATGTTGGCGGCGTAGCTGCCGTGCATGCCGGGCATACTAATGAAGTTTGGGTGGCTGCTCGGGAGACCGCCTAGTCCCATGAGCGTGCAGACAGCGGGGAGGTCGGCGCTTTCGACGAGTTCGCGAAGCTCGGGGGACGCATTGCCGAGAACGATGCCGCCACCCGCGTAGACGATCGGTCGCTCCGATTCGAAGATCATCTGCGCGGCACGGCGGATCTGGCCGCTGTGGCCGTCAGTCAGAACCTTGTATCCGGGCAGGTGGATCTCTTCGACCGGCGTGTAGTGGCCACGGCCGATGAAGACGTCCTTCGGAACGTCGACGAGCACCGGGCCGGGACGTCCGCTGGCCGCGAGGTAGAAGGCTTCGTGAACGATCTGCGGGAGTTCGGCGAGAGTCTTCACCATGAAATTGTGCTTGGTTGCCGAGCGCGTGAGGCCGAAGGTGTCGGCTTCCTGGAAGGCGTCGGTTCCGATGAGCGAGGTGGAGACCTGACCTGTTAATGCGACGACCGGGATGGAATCCATCAGCGCGTCGACTAGTCCGGTAACCAGGTTGGTGGCTCCGGGACCCGAGGTGGCGCAGCAGACGCCTACCTTGCCCGTTGCCTTTGCGTAGCCGGATGCCGCGAACGCTGCGTTCTCCTCATGGCGGACGAGAACGTGGCGGATCGGGTTATCGTAGAGCGCGTCGTAGAACGGGAGGGTGACGCCGCCGGGGTAGCCGAAGATGCAATCGACGCCTTCGCGAGAGAGGCATTCGAGAAGCATTTTGGCACCGCTGATGAGATTCGACATAATCCGTATCCTTTGTTAACTCTCGCTTGCTGTTTTGCTGTGCCCGCTTTGCGGTGCGGGCCTTGTGCCGGAAAACGAAAAAGGCCACCGTTCGGGTTTTATCCCCGCCGGTGGCCTTTTCGGTAATCCTTGTGGCTCACTCAGGCGGGGCCCGTTACGATAGCCCGTACTACTACAGTAATAATGCCTACGTTTACGAGCACAGCTATGCCAGTCCCGGGTAGGAGGCTGACACCGACAGCGTTGCGGCGAGCCTGGTTAAGCTCGTGCCCAGCTACGCTGAAGATGTTGTTGGCCACGTATTGAGGTTAGCCTACAAGAATCCTAAATGCAAGGGTATCGCGGCATTGATTCTGCTTATGGCCGCATCATTGGTCCTTGGGCGTCAGCCGCGTACGGTGATTGCTGGTTGGGCGCGGCGTTCGTGATTTCAGGCCGGAATTTTGCTGGTTTCGGGGTGGATCGGCACGATCTCGCTCGTTAGCTTTCCGGTTCTGGTGCGCTTGAAGTCGCTGCCGAACGGGACGAAGGTGATGCCTGGGTTGTCTTTGCGGAACGAAGCCAATTGTTCGGAAGTCGTTTGCTCGGTTGCATATACGACGGGTCTTGCGGTCGAGGCTGCGCGGATTTCGCTTAGCTTCTTCTGGCGCTCGGCTTCTCTTAGCTCTTCTTCTTTTTCTTCGATCGCTTGTTCGCGGCGGGCGTTCTGCATGGCCTCGAGTCGGCGGACGGCTCGGTCGTAGTCGAGCCAAGCGTTCTTGCGGTAGCGGTCGAGGGTTTCGAATGTGAGCTGGTTGTTCTCGTCGCCCATGGCTACGCCGCAGCCGAAGTCGTCGGCATCAGTAGGGGTGTCGGGGAGGCCGAAGCGGCGCTGCATGGTGGCGAGGGCTCCGTCCATGTAGCCGGACTCGATCTTTTCGAGACGCTGCATGCGGTTGTAGGCGCTGGCGATCATGTCTACGAGTTGCTCTTCTTTGAGGCCCGCGGGCTGCCAGGACTGCATTAGCTGGTTGCGCATTTGGTGGAAGGCGTTGTGGTCTTCGTGGCGCATGGGCGAGTAGAGCATGTTCTTTGCTGCGAGGCCGTGCTTCCATGCGTTGGATCTGCTGGCCTGCTTTCCTTCTTCGGTTTTGGGTCCGGTGCTTTTGGTTGCATTGCGGCGATTGGCCTCGATTTGCTTGTCTGTTGCCATGGCTCTTGCCCTCCTTTTTCTTTGCGCTCGCCGCTTCGGGTGGGCTGCGCTCACGGGCGTGATTTTGACATGCGGCTCCAAGCTTTTTGGCGGTGTTGGGGGTGGCCTTGGTCGTAAGTTGTTGGATTGGGGTGAAATATAGTCTTTGGGATCGGTGTGAATCGTCCCGTGAGGGGAATGCGATCGACTTGCCCGATGTGCTCCCACAGGAATCGGCGGCCGATGCAACGTTGTAAATAATTTGGAGGGCAACGCGCACGCACTCGGCAACCTTGGGATCGGCGATCAGCGCTCTTTTCTGTGTAAGCCGCGCTGGGTGGAAACGGCTGACGTTGAGCGTTCGGGTTACAGCAGGCCGATTTTCCTAAGCAGCGCAGCGTATCTCGAGTCCGTGCGGAGGTTATCTACTAATGGCTCCACTTTGATTATGGCCAAGGCACGCTCGTGCTTCTCGTAAGCATTGTTCAGGTGCACGAAGGCGCGCTCCTTGTCGCCCAGTCCCGCATAGACCAACCCCAGATTCCAGTCGAGCCATCCGGAGCCATTTGGCTGAAGGCTGCCGGACATGTTCGTGAGCCGATTAAGTATGTCCGTAGCCTCTTGACGTCGGCCCGAATCGCCAACGTATGAGCCAAAGCACGCAGGTTGCCGACCTCGATCCCAAGGTCCGGCGGGTTCAAGCTCTGGAACTGGGCAATCGCCTGGGGATAGAGTCGCTGGCGCGCGTAAACGGTTCCGATGCTATGTTGCGCGGCGACTGAATTCGGTGTCACTTCCAGGATCCTTCGAAATTCCTGCATTGCCTGATCGTACCGGCGGGCATAGTAATGAACCTGACCGACCTGGAGAGTGACGGCGGAGGGCATTGGATCGAGTTCCCGGGCTCGATCCGCCTCCCGAAGGGCCTCTTCTAATCTGCCCAGGGATGTCAGCATACGGGAGTAGTTCAAGTGAGCAGTCGAGTATCCTGGATTCAGATCAATGGCGCGCCGGAACTCGAGTTCGGCGGCCTGCCAGTCCCACTTCCACATGTTCACGTTGCCGAGCGCGTTGTGGGCGTCTGCTAAAGAGCGGTCGAGTTGCAGGGCTCTGTCGGCCAGTGCCTTGGCTCTTGCCAGTAACTCCTCGTTAGGCAACTCCCTGGCTTGCCCCGCCGCGTACCAGTCAGCAAGTGCCGCGTATGCTAACCCGGAGTTTGGACCCTTCTGAATCGCCCGTTCGAAATATTCGGCGGGCGTTCGATCATGTTCCCACTCGCCGGCTCCGGCATGACTCTGGAACCGGCCCTTCAAGTACAGGGAATAGGCTTCTAAGTCGCGGGGTTCCCGGCGCACCAGAGAGCGCGCTGCCGTTCCGGCGAGCTGTATCCGAAGTGCGTTGACAATCGACCGGGAGATGTTCTCCTGCACGGCGAAAAGGTCACGCAGAGGTCTCTCGTAGTTCTGTGACCAGAGCAAGTAACCGTCCTTGACCTGAACGAGACGCACGTTCACGCGAACACGGTCGCCAGAGATTCTCGTGCTGCCTTCCAGAACCGAGCCAACTCCGAGCTTCTGGCCGATGTCGTGGATATCCTCCCGGCGGCTCCTGAACGCCGAACTCGATGCGTGCCCCGCAACCCGCAGCCCATCGATGCGGCTCAACGCACCGATAATTTCTTCCGTCAGGCCGTCACTAAAATATTCTTTGCCGGGTCCTCACTCAAGTTGGCAAATGGTAATATCGCTACTCCGGCCTGCAACGTGAACCCATCGCCCCGTGAGCCTGGGAGCGCCCAGTAGATCGCGACTCCGATGAGGATAATCGCAGCCACTATGGCCGCCCATTCCGGCCGGATCCCGTGCCTGGCAATTGAAGTGAGCGGAGGCTCTGATGGCGAGCAGGCGTGCTGCACCTCAGGCGGGGAGTTCCGGGCGTGAATCGACGGAACGTAACTTCCGCGAGGGAGCGCGATGACGATCTGGTCGTTCGCGCCTCCATTGGCGTAATAATCCGCCAGGCGGCGGCGCAAATTGCTGGCCTGGACCCTGACGATTGTATCGAGGCGTGGGTCGAAGTTTTCCGGTCGCCCGAAGACCTCCGTGCCGGAAAATTGGCTACTCGCCAGTACCCGAGCCAGTTGTTCTTCGACTGACTCCGGACTTAGAGCATCCCGCGAGTGTACTATGTCGGCCATTATGGAGGACCTTTGGTGCGCAGTGCCTTATTCTACACTGCGCGATTGTCAGCCGACACCGCGTGGACCCCTTTGTTTTCAGCGTAATTAACCGCAAATTCGCTGCAAACGATACCGCGAAGCACTATTATCGCGGTGACCGCGGTGGCATTCTCAAGCCTGACCGCAGCGCGAAATTGCCGTGGGCGATAAGGAGAATGACATGAAGAGACTCGGCCCCCTCCCTGTTGCTCGCGACTATTCCGCTGGCCGCCAGCAACGTTGTCACGGACTGGAACACGATCACCTCAACCGTAATAGTGAGGAACGGGGGGAAGTCAGCAGGAGGCGCTGCTATTTGGTTCGCTTACTCGAGTCTCGCGGTGTATGATGCCGTGAATGCCATTACGGGCCAGTACCGGCCCTTCTACTAGCGGGGAGCCAGCTCGCAAACGGCATCCGGGGAGGCTGCGGCGGTCGCGGCGGCGCATTTTGACGAACTACTTCCCCACGCAGCAAAGCGAACTGGACGTCAGGTTCTCCGCTTCGCTGGCCAACATCGGTGACGACACCGCGGCCAAAGATGCAGGCGTGGCCGCGGGTGAGGCTGCCGCGGCGGCGCTGATTGCGACTCGAACGGGTGATGGACTGGAAGCCAACGTAACTTATATACCCGGAACAGGCGACGGTGCGTGGATCCCGACGCCGCCGGGATTCCTGGCAGCGGGAACCCCATGGCAGGGCCAGATGCGGCCATTCGCGATGAGTACCGCTGCCGATTTCCTCCCCGACGGGCCGACTCCTCTACAAAGTGAGCGTTGGAAAAGGGACTACAACCTGACACGTCTGCTGGACGGCGCCAACAGTACGATCAGGTCCGCGTCGCAGTCCGAGATCGCACTCTTCTGGACCGAACATACCGCTCAGCAATTCGCGCGAACTTTCGGATATCTGGCGGATAATTACGGACTCAGCGTAGCGGACACGGCAAGGATGATGGCCATGCTTTGGACCGGATCGGCCGATTCCATCATTGGGTGTTACAGCGCAAAGTATGCATATAGCTTCTGGCGGCCGGTAACGGCCATTACCGCAGGCGGCGGTAATTCTGATTTGCAGGCCGACCCGTCATGGCTGCCTCTGGCGACCACGCCAAATCACCCAGAGTATCCGGCGGCGCACGTCTGTTTCACCGGGGCGGTCGCGACGATTATCGCTGGCTACTTTGGCACCACGAAGACTCATGTCGTCGTGGATAGCATGGCGTTTCAGGATGGCGTTCACAGCCATACCTTTGAAGATACCCGCGACCTTTCAGACGAAGTCTTGTGGGCGCGAATCTATGCGGGCATTCATTTCTATCACTCCGTCGAGGATGGGCGCCAACTGGGCACAACGATCGCTCGCGAGCTGCTTCGGACTCACTTTCACCCACAGCAGTCTGGATTTGAAAATTTCGCTGACACGAAAACCGAGCAGCCAGGAAAACCCGATGACCCAAAGCGTCGCTCCGTGTTTTAACTCTCTTCGGTCTCAAACTGAAATGCGGGCGTGCGGCCACGGCGCAATCTCATTTTCAGCGACACACAGCAACCACTCTCAGCGTGCAGCTCTCCGCAGACTCTGAAAGTTCATGACGATCCGCGCCTGACTGACATCGCACTGACACGATGGGTTGCAACGCGCAGGAATCGTTCAGCGGACAGTGAGTCCTGCAGGCGGCCGTGAAGGGCAGCGAGTTGTTCAGATCCGGCGCACAATGGGAATATTGTGAGGATTGAGTCCGAGACATGAACGTTAGTCTTCTTCTCCCGCTTTTGTTGGCACCCGCAGTGGTGGCGCAGTTGCCCGGTACATTCACCGCAACGGGGAACATGACCGCGCCTCGGTCTATGCACACCGCTACCTTGCTTCAAGATGGCAAGGTCCTAATCGCCGGGGGCAACGGCCCCGGCCCCAGTGGTAACAGCAAAGACATGGCCAGCGCTGAATTGTATGATCCCTCTACCGGCACATTTACTTCAACGGGCAACATGATCACCGCTCGGAGAGGGCACACTGCCACTCTGCTCGCCGATGGTCGAGTGTTGATCGCCGGGGGCTCCGGCGAAGGAAGCTCAACAAACAGAACCGCCGAAATCTTCGACCCTTCCACCGGAAGCTTCGTTGCTACCGGGGACATGATTCAAACACGCGGCGGGCATACGGCTGTCTTACTTGTGAACGGCAAGGTTTTGATTGTCGGAGGTACCTATGGACCTGCCATATTTGCCCGTGCTGAACTGTTCGACCCAGCGACGGGCAAATTTAGCCTTACTGGCGAGTACGCTGTGGACCCATTCTGCGATTTTTGCTCGCCTGCTGTTCCGCTGGTCGATGGCAGCGTCCTGTATGCGCAGCAAACCAAGGCTCAGATCTATGACCCCGCCAGCGGAATGTTCAACATTACGGGAGCCACGAGCCACTGTCTGACCGGCGCAGCCTCGCTCATTGGTGGAAAGATCCTGTTTGCCGGGGGAGAGTGCGACGAGGAGAGCAGGTCTGCCCGCGCCGAACTGTACGACGCTGCGACTCACACTTTCGCCGCTACGGGCAACATGAACTTTAGCCGCGTCTGGCACACCCTGACTCTTCTGCCCGACGGCACGGTTCTTGTGGCGGGTGGAGAGACGGATGGATGTTCCGCAGGAGTTCAATGCGTGTTCGCGGGAAGCGTGGCCGACGCCGAGCTCTACGACCCTGCCACGGGCGTCTTTGTCGCGACAGGCCCCATGACTGCTCCCCGCGAGACCCACACGGCAACGCTGCTCAAGGATGGCCGAGTCTTAATCGCCGGGGGGACCTCCTATGGAGGAATAGGAATTTTTTTTGGGAGCACTGCGAGCGCTGAACTGTACAACCCGCCTGTTTCGGTCCCGGGGCCTTCGTTGTTGTCGGTGACAGGAAATGGAAAGGGCCAAGGCGCAATCCAGCATGGCGACACATTTCACCTCGTTTCGCCCGGCAACCCGGCTGTCGCAGGCGAGGTGCTGGTCCTCTACTGTACCGGTTTGGCTGACGGAGGCTTGATTCCTCCCCGAGTGGCAGTCGATGGCCACATCGCCGAGGTTCTCTGGTTTGGTAATACTCCCGGCTTCGTTGGTCTGAACCAAGTCAATTTCCGAGTGCCAAGCGCCGTCACACAAGGGTCAAATGTTCCCGTGCGGGTAAATTACCTGGGGCGGCCGAGCAACGAAGTCGCAGTAGCAATACGCTGAATCTCAGCCCTGCAATCGACGGCTCGCCCGATTTAACTCAATCTAATAAGCCTGATTGTGGCCTTCCCAGATCAGGCCTGCCAAGACTCATTGTGTTCGGTTGCGTCCCGGATGTACCCAAACGGAACCCGACACAAAGAGCGGCATAACTAAATGTGGCCGATTGTATGTTCTCGTGTCGCTATGGGCAGAACGCTGTCACCGAGCCGCCATTAACTTTCGCGTTCCGACGCGGCAGCCCCGTAATCTACCGCTCGGGAACTTTTCGCACGTGGGGGGCGTCTGCACCCTCCAGCTAACAAGCACCTGAGGAGGTTGTGAGATGGGTAGCCCGGGCGTGGTAGAAGCGGGCGAACTAGCGAAGCCGGCACACTGGCGTTTGAAGATAACTTTCTGGCTGGATGTGATGCTGCTGATTTCAGCCTGCGCGTTGTACACTGTTCCATTCACCGGGCTGGTCGTCCACGAGTGGCTCGGACTCGCGATGCTGGGCATGGTGCTAGCTCACCTACTGCTTTCCTGGAGTTGGATCGCCTCGCACAGCCGGCGCTTGTTTGCAGTCTCCGCCAGAGCGCGCATCAATTACGTTCTCAACCTGAGTCTTTTCGCTACCGTCATCGCCGCGATCTTCTCCGGCATTCTGATATCGCAGCAAGCCGTTCCAGCGTTGACCGGCAATAAAGCCGCGCTCGATATGGACTGCGCACTGGGACTCCCTTCACATCCAGTTCTCGGGATATATGCTGCTTTTGTCCGGCTTCCACCTGGCGATCAATTGGGAATGGGCGCTCGCGGCCGGACAAAAGATCTTCCGAGTGCGCCTTCCCTTACCAAATCCGCATGATAGGGCAATGCGCGCGCATCGTCCGTCTGTGCCGGAATCTAGTCAGTTTCCAGAATTCCTGGCAGAAGTTATCACCTTAACAATCTACGCTGTGGCCGGTCGCGCAGTATTTCGCCTGAGGCTCTCCCCTGTGTCGCTTCGCAATTGACAACCGATCGCGTTAAACCTGCACGACCGCAAAGCTGCTAACGCATGAGTGACGCGCCATAGATCCTACAGAACGTCTCAAGATTGGATTGTGCTCGTGAGACGGCGTTACCACCAACTTCGTCGGGGCGCGCCGAGGCCGTGGTCGCAAGGCATCAGGCCGGTGCGTCGTGTGGTCCGATTCAACTTCCCAGTTAGCGAGGATCCGGGCTGCAACGGCGAGCACCAGTTGCGCCGGCACGCCCCCGGGATACGCTGGATCGTAGTGGATTTCGCTGAGGAAATGAACGCTATTCTGCCGGCGGATCTGCCGAATCGCGCCGACGTGGTGGTCAAAGCGGCGGTGCATCTGGCAGGGATCGTGGAAGCGAATAAGACCTTCAATCTGACTCGTATCACTTCGGTTCGCGAAGCTGTGATCAAGCATGTACTGGACTCGGTGTTGCCGTGGAATCTGTTTGCCGAGGCTCCTGCCGTGCTCGACGCAGGTACCGGAGCCGGCTTTCCGGGCGTGCCGCTGGCCGTGGTCCTGTGGGGGTGCGGTTCTTGCTTTCCGAGTCGATCGGGAAGAAGGCGCGGTTCGTGGAAGTTATCGTCCAGCAGCTGGAACTTAGTAATGTTTAACTTGCGAACGTGCGGGCCGAGGAGTTGCTGCCCTCCAGCGTACCGGGGTTGGTTTTGACTGGACGGGCAGTCGCTCCTCTGAGTAAAGCTGCCGCACTGTTTGGGTTGGGACTCCGCCGCGTCAAGGGTGCTCGAGCAATTTTCTACAAGGGTCCTTCGGTGATGGACGAGTTGGCTGAAGCGGCACCAGTGCTGGATCGGTACCGGCTGCGGGCTTCGGTGCTGCAATCGTATGAGCTTCCCAACGGGCTCGGTTGCCGGTCGATCCTCGAGCTTACTGTCAGGCGGTAGGCCGCAACTTCCGTACGGTCCTCAATGGACGAGAATGCGACATCGGGGGCTGAACAGCTCCTGTTCCGCGGTACATCGTACGTACGGAAGTACACGTCCGATGGCTTTTAGTCCCGTCCCGAAACGAAACGGTTTTGACTCGAGGGAGCGACACATTCATTCAGACGGTCGGGTTGGGTCTGCGCAATCTTTCACCGATGGCGCTGAGTTCTCTTATTGCGACCACGGGGGCGTAATGCCATTGATCCGGGCGTAGGCCGACTAACTGGCCCATGTGCTCGTTGCCGTGGATGATGATCCGGAGGTAGATGCGGTCCACCGTGCCATCACGATTTTCGATCTTCACTTTGCGGTTAAAGTCTGTGGGCTTCAGGGCGACTCGCGCGGTTCGGACCGCTTCGAACGAGCGTTTGAGCGGAGTCGGTCACATCGGCCTTGTTGGTGACCGTCTTTTCCCTGTTTACGTTGATTTGGAGGCCCTCCACCGCCTTTTCCGTTTCGGGTGACTTGGGGTTGGTGCAGGACAACAGCCCAAGGGTGGCCGTCGCGATATGCATCAGCACCTCGCTAACGGAACCGGGATCTTGAGGCGCCACCCGGCTGATCTGCCTGGGCACAAGAGCCAGCAATTCATCCGGAGAACGGCGATCGCGCGTATGGCAGAACCGCTGCTAGTCGCACATTCGAGTAAAGGCTGCGAGATGGCTTCCGCTTCGAGATGTAACACTTCCCGCAACCGTCCTGGCTGGGTTGATTGGGAATGTGATGGGCGATATCGGAAAGGATGAGGTACCCGTACCTTCCGGCGTCTACGGACTGTTCGCTGCATCCCGGTTCACTCCGGAACGCATAAGCGTTCGACCTGAACTCAGGCGGTAACAGCAGGAAAGCGTGTGGCCGACCGCGGCTCTCTTGCGCACCGATGTCTCCTCGATCTGTCGCAAAACACTCTGCGTGGACCAGATGGACCTTACATTGACCCGCCGATGCTGATATCCAACGGTCCAGCTACGGGACATTCGGTCGCAATCGAGATTTCGTCCTCCGGCGGAAGCCAGTGTCCATAATCCTCACCGAACCAGGTAGCTGCAAAGCTCTGTCCGGACTGGGCCACTAAGCCGACACGATCGGCGTAGAAACCTGCCCATGCACTACAGCGATTGCGAATCGATGAGCGAATCGAGTTCCGGCTGAATCGATATCGGCTTGGGTTCAGCGATTCGTCCAGATGATTGGAGAGGAAGAGCTCCAGCAGCCGATCGGGATTGGTACCACGTCTAAGGCGCCAGCCCTTCTCCGATCGTTCGAAAAGTGGCGGCAACACGCGTTCGCCAATCCGAACAGAATTCCGGAGGTTCAGATAGAACTTCATGCCCGCGAAGTTGGCGGCCAGATCACCGTTCGAGTAGACGCCGCTTACGAGGACGCCGTAATACGTGTGCTCCTGTTTTACGCCGTGTGCCACGGCTAACGCAACGGCGGTATTGGCGTCCGTACCGAGTGCCTGATTCCTCATGACCAGCTCGGCGTACTGATGGCCTTGCTGAAAAAAGTGATCGAGTTTATCGGTTCCGAAGTAGTATCCGAAAAGATTCACGGTCGGCGAATCGAACCAGAAGGATGCCGGCAAAGGCGACAGCGTGGTGCTGTATATCGAGTGAAAAGGGCCCGGGCGGAAACGGATTCGATTTTCGATGACCGGAAGCGTTTTCACCCAGCGGACCAGCCTTGATGAAACGACATTGTGACCAACCCACCGAATCAGGACGCGGTCGGGATCATCGCCCGTGCGATCGGATTCGATGATGTCGACGATCTTGCGAGACACAAGTGGACCAATGTCGTAGAGAGGCACGCCGGGTGTGCTGAACTGATCCGTTTCTGTGGCCAGCAATGCCGGGCTGACGGCGAAAAGGGAAGACAGCAAGAGAATCAGGCGAATGGACGCTATGCGAAAAGTGCAGCTCAATATATATTATCGCGGCATTTCGTTCCTGAATGGCTCACAATCTAAATCGAAAGTTCAAAGTCTGTACCGAGGAGCCCGTCGCCTCCAGTGACAAGTACTTTGTTGGGTGCGCGAATCGCTGAAAGAGCTGCCGCCCGCCGCTAAAGCCGAAGTAGTCTCCTTCCCGCCATGTCCCTGAATGCCGCGATCTCAGCGTCCGCTGGAGAAACGGTCGGTGTCCGAAACCATGGGCCAGGACACCTCCGGACGATTGTTTTCGGACCGGACTTGAACGAGCGCATACGTTCGTGATCAACCAAACCGAATTGGGCGACCAGCGTAGACGATACCGAGGCCAACAGCCATTCGCATATAAAATCTCCTCCAACTCGCAATGACGTTCGGCGGACCGTCGGCTGCGCAGACGACGAATCATTCAAGGGGGAAACGAGACGAGGACGTCACAGTTCCAGGAATCCCGTACTCCGCGAACGGCGGTTCACCTCCTTCGAGAAACTGCGGCCGATGGTAGAACTGATCGGACTGACACTGCTGGGAGGGAAGCGCGCGATTCTCAGGGCCGAACCTACAGTGCTGGCGAACGTCTGTGAACGTCTATGGACAGAGGTAAACCACGTCAGAAGAGCGAAATGCTGTATCGCATGCACGATCCAGTGGCAAACACCGATATCAAGGGACTCGACGTCCAAAGAGGCGAAAGTCATCCACAGGCGGCCGACCACGCCCAAGACTGCTGTCAATCCACTAACAGCGTTTCCTGGTCCCCTCCGGAACGAGAATACTGAGCAACTTGGAACGAAGATCATTGGGGTAGTGGCTGAATGAAACGCAGCATCCTGTAAGGCCCGGTCGAAAGAGACCGCTGCTGTGATATGGTTCGCGACACCATGGCCGATTAAAGGCGCTGCACAGGCGTTTATTGATTAACGTTAACTGACAATTCAGGCCCATTTCATGGAAGTGATGTATGCTGCACCGAGGCATGTATGCACGTTGCAGCAAAACATGACAAGTATTTGATCGGGCGTGCCATCGTATGTGGTTGCGTCGTCCTTTCGACAGCAGTCGTTGGCTACCGGCACGTGCGAACGGAGGTCGACGCGGAGCGGCGCTCGATGCTCGATGCACAATGGGCTGGGTTAAAAGGGTATTTGCGCGTCGGAATGAATCACGATTCGATTGTTTGGTATTACGACAATAGTGATCGTGATGCTGCCGATTTCGTGAAGCACATTCAGGACGTCTTTGTGCTTTCAGAGACAAACGGACAGGTTCTGGAGATATCGTCGTCGGCCAGACATCTGGGCCTGGATTCTCCCACGCAGATCAGGGAATCAGTGCAGCAGGTACTCGATTCCGGTGACCCGTCAAAGGCTGTGTGGCTGAGGCGAAACGACAGAGGTAAAACCTACCTCGTGCGTTCCGGAATCGTTTATGACGAGCGGCATCGGGCACCATATTACGTCGCAACAGCACTCCCGTTCGAGTCTCGGTCGGGTGGCATCCTGTCGTTCGTCTCCTTGACCATCGCAGGGGTGACGCTACCTGGAATCCTGCTCGGGTGGTACTTTCGATCGCTAATCCAAACAAGGAGTAATCATGAGAACAGGTTTAAGGATCACGATACAGAATCGTAAAGGTCAGTTCCACAGGTCCGTGCTGCCTTACTACATGACAGTGAGTTGAGGCCGGGTCTGCGGTCGCGACTTCGGGAACGTGACACCCGCGATTCGGAATCAGTCCGCCGGCGACGCCGCGGAGAAGATTGTTACGATACCGCCACTCAACGGGCCGAACTGCGAGACTGGACATCAACTTCAGCTGCATGAGCCATCCCGGTATTCAGATCTGACAGTCTACTCATGGAAGTACCCAGTCGCACTAACGCGGACGGAAGAGGGTTACAGCGTTTCGTGCCTGGGTCTGCCGGGGTGCTGGTCACTGGGCAGCACCGAGGAAGAAGCGCTATCGAATATCGGCGACGCCATCTCGGAGTACGTTGCAGTGGCCCGACAGCTTGCGGGCGAGCGAGAGCTCCGCGAAGTTGAAGTGCCTGCATAGACCTGTGGGCACGATCCCTGCGGACCCGAACGTCAAAATGCCGGATCGTTCGAACGGATATCCCGAGACGGTCCTGTTTCGGCTGATCACTTCGAAAAGGCGGACCAAACGTCAAGCTGACTGCTCCGGACGACGGGGCCGGCCTCGTCCTGGGCAGTGATAAGGGATACGTTCAGGTCTTGTCGCGCCAGACGAATCCGTTCATCAAGGTAGTGAGCAGGGACGGACGAGAGACGATTGTGAAGCCGAAGAAAGTACCCGGACAGCACTCCACGGTTTGGAGGGATTCGTCGTTGCTCCCGGTGGATATCGTCGACAGTGATCAGACTTCGCGCCGGGTGGTTCTGCTCGCGATTACCGTCAACATCGGGGGTCGATCGACCTGGCCAGCCACTGCAGACCGTCCTGCATGTTGCGGTACACGGCGACTTCGGCTGGGGGGCTTGCATACGCTTCATACATACGCATCAGTGCATACACCACATCCGAGTCATTTGAGATGAGAGCGACCTTGCGCAAGTCTCGTTCTACGGCGGCTGTGGCCATAACCCTCACGGTTTCGGCTGAGACGGCGAAATCAGTGACTTCCGTCGCATCGACCAGCCGCGAATAGTTCCCCCTGAAGAGCGGATCCGAAAACATCCGGTGCTGCCCTTCGAGCAGTTCCTTGTCAGTAACCCTGCCTTCGAGTCTGATGATCACGCAGGCGATCAGAGGGCTGATGTGATACGAGACTGGCATCTCTGGAACGTTACCAGTTTTTCCTGGGCGATGCGAATTCTGCCGCTTTTGTGGCGTAAGAGATGAAGACCTTTGCGGTGGTGCCGGACCGGGACGAGTTCACGACAGATTCAGGATGCGGTACATCAAACGATTCTGTTCTCCGAGGGGATCGTTCGCTACTTTCCATTGATCGCCGATGACCATTGTGCTCCGCCTGCTTCTGTCATACGCCGGCCACGATGGAACGGCAGCTGTGTTGGGATTCCTGTTTTTGCAAAGGCGAGCCATGCAGCGGTTACTTTGGCCGTCAGATCCTTTGCGTTCTGTCGTCCTCCGGAGGTCGGCTGCTTCTTCCGTGGTATCGAAGACAAACGGAATCTCGATCGTATGCGGAGATTTCAGACGTCCGTTCTTCACTGATGTCTGCCACGTGAAGTAGCAGCTATAGACAGGTGCCTTGCCGAGGGCGCTGCGCCGCTCCGCGATTTTGTCTGGCACCAGAACAGGACTGGCCGTTTTTGCCATCGTTGATCGCCGGTGTCCAGACATTCAGGACGAGACAGTCTTCGGTTTCGGCGGGCAACGGCACTCCGTTGAAACCGGGTGAGCCTTGTGCAATGTGAGCCCTCGAAGCTTGCACTTTGGGACGCGCTGTGTCCCCACTCGATGCGATCACGGACACCGCTCCAAGTCACCGGTGGTTTGGACGGCAGGAACCAATTGCCCATATCTACTTCGATTCCGATCGGACCGGCAGGCCGGAGATATGGAAAGTCAGCAGGTTGGGCGGAGAACCGTTGCAGGTTTCCCACAACGGTGGCGAGAATCCATTTGAGTCGCCCGACGGCAGATACCTGTACTACGGAAGGGACCGGCATCTCTGGCGTATGCCGCTGAACGGCGGTCCGGAGGAACGCCTTTTCGAATCACTCATCATCACACTTGCCGCCTCGCCGGACGAGCACCGCGTCATTTATGGACGGCGCACGCAAACCGACTCGGACCTGGTGCTGGTGGAGTTTCCTCCCTGATCAGCGTGATTCGCCGCGGGTCAGCTCATCAGACTCACAATCGAATCCTGGCGGATTGAGTGGGCCGCGAGTATCTCCCGCGCTCGCCTGTTTGCCTCCTTCTGTTCAGCGCGTCGTCCGGTTTCGCGGCATAGCCATGCCCGTAGCAGGAGTGCCTCGGCGCAGAGTGGATGATCACCGCCCAGAGTTTTCTCGGCAATAAGGAGAGAGTGATTGATCTCGGCTTCCGCATAGCTCCACTGTTTCAAACGGAGGCGGATGGCCGAGAGGTTCAGAAGGTAGGGCAGAATGGCGGGGTGGTCCTCACCGGCGTAGTCTGTCATGACGTTTACGGCTCGGTTGACGTCGACGCTCTGAGTCGCCGAGCGATCCGCTTCTGAACTCCAGCACAGCGAGGACGTTATAGGCACATGCAAGTACCGGAGGTCGTAAGGCGGGCTTACTTTCGAGGTTGCGTA
>CAWCGC010000019.1:0-28035 GCA_963794765.1 Bryobacteraceae bacterium
GTGGGGTAAGCTGTTGCCGGGCCAGCAACCGCCGGCCTCGCCTTTGCTCGCCGAATCGCTGTCAAATCGATGCCTTGCACTGACGGCTTCCTTCGAAACGTCAACATTCCCTCCGGATTGTTTCTGCGGCATCGCAGGCAACTTTGACGGGCAGGGCCTGAGCTTCGGCGCTTTGCAGTGGAACCTGGGACAAGGGACGCTTCAGCCGCTGGTGGATCAATTCCTCAGAGAGCACTCCAGAAGTTGCAGAAGGTATCTTCCATGAGAAAGTCCCGCGACTGAAGGAAATCCTCGGTGCTCCGATACCAGACCAGATTCAGTTTAATCGGTGGATTGCAGAACCGGAAGCTGGCCTTAGATCAGGAGCCATGGCGGGGAATGCTGGTGACGATGGGGCGGACACCTGAGTTCCAAAACATACAGTGCGAGGCGGCCAGCGATTACTACAAGCAGGCGCAAGCGATGTTCCGCGACTTCGGGCTTACCACGGAGCGCGGCATGGCGTTGATGTTCGACATTGCCGTCCAGAACGGCGGCATCAGTGGGGCCGTTCGTTCCCAAATTCGGATCCGAATTCAAACATCTTCCGGCCGCGGCTGGCGAAGTCGAGAGGCTGAAAATTATCGCGCATCGCCGCGCATCGGTCTCGCGAAACAAATCGTTCCGCGAGGATGTTCGCGTTCGCAAGCTGACGATCGCGGAGGGTCGCGGGAGAGTGCATGGAGTCGACTACGATCTTGAGGCGCAGTTCGGTATTCGTCTGACTCCGGTTGGTGGAGTTGACCACAATATGTTGTGGTGGATCGTGAGCAAAGATCCTAAATAGTACGTACCGTCTCTTCTTTACAGGGCGGTCGGTCCCGGGGTAGTATTAGGTGCATCCCCCGAAGCCGAGGGCCCTCCTCGGAAGTTCGCTATTTTCGGGAAAGGGCTATTTCGTTGCTCAAGCTCAAGCGCGTCGAACTTCAGGGATTTAAGTCGTTCTGCGACCGCAGGAGATGCGGTTCAACGGCAGGGTATCGCCGCCGTCGTCGGCCCGAACGGTTGCGGCAAATCGAACCTGAGCGACGCGATCAGCTGGGTTCTCGGCGAGCAATCCGCCCGGAGTCTCCGCGGCAGCCGAATGGAAGACGTGATCTTCGCGGGAACCCGGGATCGAAAGCCCGTCGGCATGGCTCGGTCACGATGACGCTGGTCGATCCCGCGTTCACAGCGATGCTGCGCCGACGAACGGCCACGGCAACGGAAACGGCCACGCCAATGGAACAACAGTCGAACGGCGCACGACTCACCCCGAACCAGCGGGCGAAGTCACCATCACGCGCCGCCTGTATCCGGTCGGGCGAAAGCGAATACCTGATCAACGGCCGCAGGCGCGGCTGCGCGATATTCAGGACATTTTCATGGGCACGGGCTCGGCCCGGAGAGCTACGCCATCATCGAGCAGGGCCGCATCGGGCAGATTCTGTCCACCAGACCGCAGGACCGCCGCGCCGTACTCGAAGAGGCTGCGGGCATCACCCGATTCCGGACAAGAAGCGGCTGGCCGAAGCGAAGCTGGAAGTCGGCAGCAGAATCTGACCCGCGTGTTCGACATCCTCGAAGAGGTCGGCCGGCAGCTGAATTCGCTCAAGCGCCAGGCCGCAAAAGCCAAGCGCTACACGGAGCTTCGGACCGAGATGGTCGCGCAACTTCGCGTTGCCCTGTCGGGCCGGTACCGGATGCTCGAGCGCGAGGCGGCGAAAGCGCTCTGGACCTGAATGCCGCAACCGCGGAGTTCAAAACGCTGACGACCGATGTCGACAGACAAGGAGAAGGCAGCGCCGCGTTGCTGGAACAATCTATACGCGATCGAAGCGCAGCTGACGGAAGCGCGTCGCATGCTGGCCGAGACGGGTCGAAGCCGAGCGGGTGCGAAGGGCAAGCTGGAGTCGCAGGCGCGTGAGATCTCCTCCATCGACGGCGGCTGACGCCGGGGCGAAACCGAATCGCAGGATCTGGAAAGCGGCTTCGAGCAGCACAGCTGGAACTGAACGAGTACACCTCGACGTGTCGCGAACTCGAGCAGAATATCGAAGAGTCCCCGGCTAGCGTCTGACGGCGAAGGACCGAGGAGCGCGATCAAGCCCAGGCGGCACTGCGGGAACGCGAACGACGATTGAAGGCGCTCGCCAGCAGGTACTGCGGCTGCTTGGCGAGGCATCGACGCTGAAAAATCAGCTGGCCCAGACCGAGCAATATCTGGTCGGCATTGAGCGCGAATCGAGCGCATCGCGCGACGAGGCTTCGCCAGGCGATCGGGAGCGGCTGAAACCGCGAAAGAAGAGCTAAAGAAGCGATCCCGCGCGGCAGCGGAATTGCAACCCACACTCGAGCAGCGGAAGCAGGTGGACGAAGAACTTCGACGCGGCGGGCGCGGACTGCCGAAGCGCGCCGCAAGCTGGAGGAGCTTCGTGGCGAATCGTCCCGCCTGCGTGCAAAGCGCGACTCGCTCGAAGAGATCATTCGCCACCGCTCCTACACAACGCAATCGATCAAGCGGCTGTTCACGGCCGTCGAAAAGGGCCAGGCTGCCAGTTCAAGCCTCTAGGTGTTCTTGCGGATTTCCTCGAAACCGAGCCGCAATACGAAAGGCTGCGGAAGAATTCCTTCACGAAGAGCTGGAATTCGTTCTGGTACCGGACTGGTCGCAATGCGGAGAACGCGCTTGCATTTCTGAAGGGCGACGCCGAAGGCCGCGCGACCTTCCTCGTGCCTCCCGCGGCGGTGCGGCGGCTGGCCCGTCATGTATCGGCGGAAGCGCCAGGGCTGACGTGGCTTGCCGATGTTCTGCGATTCAGCGGACGTGCTGGCCGAGGTTGCTCCGCGAGTTCCTGCCGCGTCTCGCACGATGCTATCTGGCGCCCGATCACGCGACGGCCCAGTCTGGCGTTGCGCATCCGGAGCTGTACTTCCTGCTTCCCGATGGTGTTTGCTACCACGGATACTCGGTCGGCGGCGGTAAGAAGACGGGAAGTGGTCCGCTCGGTCTCAAGCGTGAGCTGCGCGAAATCTCCGCGCAGTTTACCGCAAAGCAGAAGGAATTCGACAAGACGAAGAGCCTCCTCGATGACCTCGAACTGGAGATCGGAAATCTGACGGAGGATCTCGAGCGGCTTCGAGGGCTGCAGAAATCGGCAGGAAAAGGACGGCGTTGCTCTTGAAGCCGAGATGCGCAAACTCTCCGATGAGCTGAGCCGCGCACAGTCAAGGTTTCAGGTCGCCCGAAACGAACTGGACGAGACTGCAGAACGAACGCGGGCGGGCGCAGGAGCGGCTCGAGACGACACGTAAGCAGGTGTCCGAGAAGGAGTCGGCTCGCGCTGAGCAGGAGCAGGCTCTGACTGAGGCTCGGGCTTCGCTGGAAGGTCTGCAAAAAGAAGTGGCGCGTATCGGCGAAGAGCACTCGGCGCTTCGGGTTGAGCAGGCCGGGCTCGAGGAGCGTCGGCGATCGGATCCGCTGCGCGTCAACGGATCGAAAACCAGATCCGTGAGATGGCGCATCGCAAACAGAATCTTGCCCGGGAGATGGAACGGCTTGGTGTCGAGCGCACCCGACTGCTGTCAGACAACCTCGATCTGGATACTCGAGCGGGCGTTCTGAAGGAAGAGATCAGCGGTTCGGACGCTCTGGTCGAGAAGCTTGCCGCTGAGGAGGTGAAGTGCCGGACGTCACTGCACGAAGCAGACGAAGCATTGAAGGCGACCGGCAGGAACTGCAGACGGTTTCGGACCGCCGCTCCGCGCATGAGCTCGAGCTCGTGCGTAAGCAGGCCGAGATGAAGTATCTTGACGAGACCTGCCGCAAAGAGTTGTCGGTCCCGGTGGAGGAACTGGCAACAGACGAGAGTCTGCCGGTTCTCGATGAAGTCGGGCTGGTCTCTGCTGAAGAGAAGTATCAGGAGCTTCGGGGTAAGATCGAGTCGCTCGGTCCCGTGAATGTCTCGGCTGAGGAGGAGTTCAACGAGGCCCAGACTCGTTATGACTTCCTCAACGCGCAGCGACAGGATTTGCTGGATTCGATTCGCGACATCGACAAGACGATCAAGGAAATTGAGGCGGAAAGCCGGCGACGGTTCGTCGATGCGTTCGAGGCGATCAACGCGAATTTCCGCCAGATGTTCCAGACGCTGTTCGGCGGAGGGTCGCAGAGATGCGGCTGACCGATGCGGAAAACGCGGCCGAGTCCGGCATCGACATCATTGCGCAGCCTCCCGGAAAGAAGTTGCAGAGTGTGCTGTTGCTGTCTGGCGGCGAGAGCGCGCTGACAGCGATGGCTTTGCTGATGGCGATCTTCCAGTATCAGCCGAGTCCGTTCTGCGTGCTGGATGAGGTCGATGCACCGCTGGATGAGGCTAATATCGAGCGCCTGGCACGTCTGATCAAGGAGATGTCTGCAACCACGCAGTTCATCGTGATCACCCACGCCAAGCGGACGATGGAGGCCGCGCAGGTGTTGTATGGCGTGACGATGCAGGAGCCCGGGGTGTCAAAGCTGGTCAGTGTGAAGTTCAACCCGGTGCAGGCGCCGCCGCCTTCCCTGCCCGCCCCTGAACTTACGGCTGTCAATTAGCGGGTCCGGTCCTCTCTGAGTGACTCGAACCCTTCTGATATCAACGACTTTCGGCTCTGCGTCCACGTGCCAAGTCTGGTATAATTTGTTTAGAAAGCACACATCGTAAAGCGGCGTCACCAGTGATTCCGCCTGGCGTGTGCCGACCCTCAGGAGTTCACTCGATTGGCAGACCAGGACAACATCGGCAACCCGCCCGTACCCCCCGATAATGGCGGCGGTATCGTTCCGCCGGCGGCGGGGACAACGACCGCAATGTCAGCCCCGTAAATATCGAAGAGGAGATGCGCCGGTCGTATCTCGACTACTCGATGAGCGTCATCGTCGGGCGCGCGCTGCCCGACATTCGTGATGGTCTGAAGCCGGTACATCGCAGAATTCTTTATGCGATGGGCGAGATGGGTCTCAATTTCAACCGGCCCACAAAAAAATGCGCCCGCATTATTGGTGACGTTCTCGGCAAATTTCATCCCCACGGGGATATGGCCGTCTACGACGCACTGGTTCGAATGGCACAGCCGTTCGCCATGCGTTATCCGCTGATCGATGGCCAGGGCAACTTCGGATCCGTTGACGGTGATCCGCCGGCCGCATACCGATATACGGAAGCACGTCTCGCACGCATCGCACATGCGCTGCTGGAAGATATCGACAAGGAAACGGTCGATTTTAAGGCGAACTTCGACGACAGCACGGTCGAACCTGAAGTCCTGCCGACACGGATCCCGAACATGCTGGTCAACGGCTCGTCGGGTATCGCCGTCGGCATGGCAACGAATATCCCTCCGCATAATCTGACCGAGATTGTTGAGGCGACGATTGCGGTTGTCAACAATCCGAAACTGGAACTGGCCGAGGCGTTGAAGATGGTGCCAGGTCCGGACTTCCCCACCGGTGGTTACCTCCTCGGACGTTCGGGCGTTCTCGACTACTTCACACGCGGCCGCGGCACCCTCAAGATGCGCGCTCGTGTGGCAACCGAAGATCTCAAGGGCGGTCGCGAAGCGCTGATCGTCACCGAGCTTCCGTACCAGGTTAATAAGGCTCGGCTGGTGGCCGACATTGCCGGACTGGTCAATGAGAAGAGGGTCGAAGGCATCAGCGATGTCCGGGATGAGAGCGACCGCGACGGCATGCGGGTCGTGATCGAGCTCAAGCGCGGCGAGCAGCCCGAAGTCATCCTGAACAATCTCTACAAGCACACGCAGCTGCAGCTGAACTTCGGCGTGATCATGCTCAGCATCGTCAATGGTCAGCCGCGTGAGCTCGGACTGCTTGACTGCATTCGCCGGTTTGTCGATCACCGTATCGATGTCGTTCGGCGGCGGACAGACTTCCTGTTGCGCAAGGCACGGGAACGCGAGCATCTCCTGCTTGGATTCCAGAAAGCACTTAATCACCTCGACCTGGTGATAGAGACGATTCGTGCCGCACGAAATCCTCGCGAAGCACGGGCCGCCCTGATGGGCGATCAGGCAGTCCTCGCGGAATTGCGCGAAACGGTTCTCGTACGCCTGCGGCGTCAGATAGCGACCGTTACCGGAGATGTTTTCAGCGCGCTCGACTTTACCGAACGACAGGCTCAGGCAATTATCGAACTGCAGCTGCAGCGCCTCACCGGCATGGAGCAGCAGAAAATCCTCGACGAACTTGCCGAGATTCAGCGACTGATTGCCGAATATCTCGAGATCCTCGGCGACGAAAAGAAGCTCCGCGCCGTGATCGTCAAAGAACTGAAGGAAGTTCAGAAGGACTTCGGCGACAAGCGCCGGACCGAGATCATCGAAGACACGGGCGAGATCAATATCGAAGATCTCGTGACTCAGGAAGACGTTGCCGTCACGGTCACGCGCGGCGGATACCTGAAGCGAACGCCGATCGACACCTACCAGCGCCAGACTCGCGGCGGCAAGGGCCGGATCGGAATGAGCACACGCGCCGAAGATTCGGTCGACCATCTCATCGTCGCGAACACGCACTCCTACCTGCTCCTGTTTACCAACATGGGTCGCGTGTACTGGCTGAAGATCTATGAAATTCCTGACGCCGGAATAACAGGCAAGGGCAAAAATATCAACGGTCTGATTAGTCTCCAGCCAGATGAGACGGTGAAAGCCTTCCTTCCGGTGAAGGAGTTCACGCCGAATCGCTATATTGCGATGGTTACCAAGTTCGGCGTGATCAAGAAATGCGAACTGACCGAGTTCGATCACCCGCTGTCGCGCGGCATCATCGCGGTATCACTCGATGACGGCGACGAGCTGATCGCAGCCAAGCTTACCGATCCCGATGACTTCATCTTCCTGGGTTCACATGAAGGCATGGCGGTCAGGTTCAAAGAGGACGAAGTTCGGGCGATGGGCCGCCCCGCGCGCGGAGTTCGTGCGATGACACTGGCGAAAGGCGACTATCTGGTCGGTGTCGAAATCGTACATGAAGACAATCTGATCTTATCGATCTCGGAAAACGGCTTCGGTAAGCGTACACCAGTTAATGAGTACCGGGAGACTGCTCGTGGCGCCAAGGGTGTAACGCTGATGAAGACCACACCGAGGATCGGCAAGGTCATGCAGGTCCTGTGTGTCGGCGAAGAGGCAGAGCTGGTCATTATCACCCAAAATGGCAAGATGATCCGTATTGAATCGAGCCACATTCGCCAGGCGGGACGTTCCACTCAGGGCGTGAAGTTAGTAAGTCTGGAAGAAGGTGATCGCGTAGCCGCCGCAAGCGTGATCCCGGATGACACTTCACGCACTAACGGCTCGAATGGTTCCGGCGAACTGCCGTTACAGTAATGTGACTGAGGGCGGACTCTAACAGGTCCGCCCTCGATAACTCCTCAGCTCCATTGAGTAATAGCCCGCAAAACGGAGCTCGAATCGCGGATATGGGTCGGCTGTTACTCACGTCTATCGGGGCTGCCATTCGGCCCTTCGCGGACTAGTTACTGTGCAAACCAAGTAACAGTCAGTTCCACTTGGTCGTGCAGCATAGCCGCTCGTGGTTCCGAACACCCGAGTTGTACCGGTACGGGATGACTCGTCGTGTTATGACGAAAAGATTAGGTCTTCAGTTGATGTCAACAGGGATACAGAATCTGCTGTTTTCCTAAACAGATTTCCTCAGAAAACCTTATTTTCCAGCCTTCAAGACCCTCGTAACTTCAGGAATTCGCTAGATTTCCAAAGTAACCCATGTTATCCTCAAAATGCGTTTGTACATCTTGTGGTCAGTTCATAATAAGAACTCGACCGCAGCCCTGCGGCGCTGAGGGGATTCTCTGCCAGTCATCAGGGTTCGAGCAACAGGAGTGCGAATAGCTTTTTCAAGGAAGTTTTGGATGAAAGAAAAAGGTGTTGTGAAGTGGTTTAATGCGGCCAAGGGCTATGGCTTCATTCAACGAGAGACCGGAGAGGACGTGTTTGTTCACTTCTCCGCGATCCAGACCGGCGGTTATCGCACGCTCGATGAGGGAGCCCAGGTTTCGTTCGTGGTCAAGAAAGGACCCAAGGGGCTTCAGGCAGAGGACGTCACCACGCGTCGCTTAGTACACAAGTCTGGTGATCTTTCGTTGGGAGGCTGGCGTTTCCGCAAGCTTCCCAACTTTCGTTACCCGTCCCTGCATTCCTCAAGTTAGAAGTTTCCTCAGTCAGCCTTCTGAATCTCCGCCACAGTCAACGTGTCACCCTTTACGTCTCCGGTAACCTTAACTTTGTAATCGAGGTGTGACTTCACATCTTTGCCGGCGAGTTTGTAAACTTTCCCGTCCTTCTCAGACACAAAGACCGGCGACGCACCGTTTTTGATGCAGTCCTTCGTACAGTCGCGCGCTTCTTTCGTTCCCTTTCCGTTGGAAGCACCGCACTGGGAGTCGCTGATATAACCGACCATGCTCGCGCCCGAGGCGAGAGCCGTTGTGAGCACAAACGCGGCAATGAAGGTTCGCATAGATCAATGATACCGACGGCGCTGCAAATCCTCCAGTTGCGGCGTCCTACAGTCGAAAGGTACTACTCCCATGGCAGCGGACAATCAACAACGAGACAAGGCGCAGGGCGACAGCGCCGAAGACCGTCCCGTTCCCTCTCAGGCGGAAGGCGACGACCCGCCAACTTCGGGCCGCGGCAACCGGCCAGTTCCGTCTCAGGCTGAAGGAGACGAACAAACCATCGAAGAATCGCTCCGACAGAAGGAAAACAAACGGTAATGTCGCAGGTCAAAGTTTACGGCGCGGACTGGTGCGGGATGACGCGTCGCACACAATCGTTTCTCGATGAACTCGGCATCGACTACGACTACATCAACGTCGAGAAGGATGAACGGGCATCGAAATGGGTAAAAGAGCAGGCCGGCGGGAAAGAGAAGAAGCCGACCGTCGATGTTGCCGGCACGGTCCTGGTGGCCCCCGATGATGATGAACTGGAAGAGGCCCTGCGAGATCAAAACCTTCTTCCGGCCGCGTAGCTGACCTGCCGCTACCTTATCACCACTGCACCGGAACTCCTGGCTGAAGCTCCCAAATTTCGGGCGAGCCGGGTTCGCGCAGCAGATCGCGAAGCTGCGCTGGCGTGCCAGTCAGCGGTGGGAAGGTGCCGAAGTGTGCCGGTACCACCTTTTCAGCCTTCAGCAGGCGGCAGGCAACTGCCGCTTCGCGGGGGCTCATGGTAAACAGATCGCCAATCGGCAAGATCGCAAGCTGAGGCTTGTAGATTTCGTGGATGAGCGACATATCGGTGAACACATTCGTGTCACCGGCAAAGTAAGCCGACCGTCCGTCCGGGAAGCTGACGATGTACCCTGCCGCCTCGCCACCGTAGATGATCTTTCCGTCATCAAGAATGCCGCAACTGTGTATCGCGTGAGTCATCGTAACGGTCAAAGGTCCGACCTGCTGCGAGCCGCCCTTATTCATCCCGCTGACTTTCCTCACGCCTTTACTCTCCAGCCAAACGCCGGTTTCGTAGATGCAGACCACCTGTGGCTGAAAACGCTGTGCGAGCGGAATAACGTCGTGAATATGATCGAAGTGACCGTGTGAGATCAGGATCGCGTCCACCCGCTCGATTTGATGGCCCTTTGGATACGCTGGATTTCCGTCCAGCCAGGGATCGATGATGACGACCTCACTCGATTGAAGCTTCAGTTGAAAAGTGCCGTGTCCCAGCCACGTGATCTCGACCATGTGTCTATTGTCGGAGATCGTTCGGCCCGAAGCTACATCCCGTCACCGATATGTGCGATGCCAGGGATGGAGACAGGCATTCGCCCGCCCGGCTGAATTTCACCAAAGAGTTCTTTCACAGCGGCTGCCTCTGCGGTCGGGGCTGAACTGAATGTGAACACCAGCGCTGGTGCCGCAGGAAACACACGAGCCACATAGGGAGTTCCGAGAGCGACAAACACTGTGGTTTTATTCTGCTGCTGAAGTGATTCCAGCAGCTTTGGATACGTACCCGGAAGCGATGCCGCACTGTTGTAAGCTCCGGTTGATGCGAGCGCGGCAATAACGTGAACGGAGCAATTTGCTGCCTTTGCGAGCATCGCATCGACTTCGGGCTGCACGGTCAGTGGATCAAGCCGCCAGGCCTGAGCAGTTCGCGACCGGTGACGAACCTCGTCGAGGAACCTCCGTCCACCCTGACCGTAACGGCTTTCCGACAAGATCCAGAAGCAAGATTGTTCGGGTGTGTGTAACGGCAGCACTGCACCGTCGTTTCGCAAAAGAGTGATCGCCCGGTCAGCGGCACGCTGCGCCTCAGCAGTAAGCTCCGGGTCTTCTATCGTTGTCGTAATCGATTCAATATCGACGAGCTTTTTTGCCTGGAGACCGACGCGGGCTTTCGCCTGAAGCATGCGTCGAGAACTATCGCTGATTCGCTTCTCTGTCAGACGTCCGGATCGAACCGCCTCCACGACGCCCTCAAGTGCCTGTTCCGGCTCACGGGGCATCAGCAATATGTCTGCACCGGCTTCAAGAGCACGAACGGCCGCCTCCCCTGGTGAGAACTGCTTCGTGAGACCCTGCATGTCCATCGCATCGGTCACTATCATGCCTCGGAACCCCAGTTCGTCCCGCAGCACACCGGTCAACAGCTTGCGCGATACCGTAGCCGGTACTCCCGATTCATCGATCGCAGGCACCGCCATATGCGCCGACATCACCGCATCAACGCGGCTGACGATGGCGGCGCGGAAGGGCTCCAGTTCCAGACTGCGAATCCGTTCGGCCGGAGCATTCAGGACGGGCAGGTTCATGTGACTGTCGACATCAGTGTCTCCGTGCCCGGGGAAGTGCTTGACCGTCACAAGGACTTTGGCCTGAGGGACACTGCGCGCCCCCTCAATGAAACTGCGAACGTGTTGGGATACAAGCTTCGGGTCTTCACCGAACGATCGCGTGTTGATGATTGGATTATCCGGATTGTTGTTGACGTCCGCATCGGGAGCAAAGACCCAGTGGATACCAAGCGCGACCGCCTCACGAGCTGTCGCGGCGCCGAGCGCCCGTGTCAGCGCCAGGTCATTCGCGGCCCCGTAAGCCATCAGATGTGGAAACCTCGCCGTATCGGCCACGCGCATCGAAGCACCGCGCTCGAAATCGCCGGCCGTGATCAGGGGGATTCGTGACAGCCGCTGCATGCGGTTCAGAAACGACGCCATCGCATGCGGCTCTGCATTCCGGACACTTCCCGAAATGACTCGATTATTAACGATGAAGCCGCCGACGTGAAGGTCGCGGACATAATGAGCGAATCGCTGGTAGTCGGGCAGCTGTGCGCCGGGATCCTCACCGACGCACGCAATGATCATCAACTGCGCGACCTTGTCGCGAAGCGTCATGCCTCGGAGCCAGCCCTCGGCAACCGATTCGTCTCGCGTCAACGCCGTGCGTCGCGGTGCAGCTGCGATTGCAAACAACAGGATCGCGGCTATAACACCGATCCGCCGTTTGCGCCCGCGGATCACTCTCCTGCTGCCTTGTTCACCTTTGAGGATCGGCCGTGTGAGCCTGCTGGTTTGCGCACTGGCCGAACTGAAAGCCGCTCTACGGCGCGGACCATGTTCGTCAGCTCGTGCACGTTCTTGGCGACTACTGCGTCTGCTCCGGTGTTGTGCTCGTTGAGGCCCAGCACTTCCACCATACCTGAAATTAATACAGCGGGTACGTGACGGATCTCGCGCAGGCGCCGCAGGAGTTCGTCCCCGTTCATGCCTGGCATACGGTAGTCTGTCACGACCAGATCGAAAGGCTCCGAGGCGAACTTCTCGATGGCATCTTCCGGCCTGCAGGAGGTAACGACGGTATAGCCTTGTTCTTCGAGCACCACTTTGCGGGCAAGCAAGCCGCGCGAATTGTCGTCGATAAGGAGCAACCGCAGCCCGTTCGGGAGTGACTTCGATGCTTTGCGCATGAGCTGGGGAATTGCCCAGCAACGTAGCATCGCATTCACACGACTGTCAACGGTTCGCTATAACTTTGTAAAACGAGAAGATCCAGTTCTTGACAAAAGAACGCTCTTGTTTATTCGACTTCGCGAGGACCGTTGTAGCCCTTCTTACTCGCGATGATCTGGTACTTGATCGGCTTACCCTTCTGATCGGTTACTCTCAGAGGCTCGTTAGTCGCCGGGTTCACCAGTTCGATCTTGATCTGGCGGAACTTACCGTCGTGAGTCTGATTGGACGAGGTGTACGTGAGTACATACTGGTTTCGAAGCGAACTCGAGATGGCCTGGAAAATGGAAGGGAACTCGCCATAAAAGCGCGGGAAGAAGGACATCCCGCCGCTTTCCTTCGCAAAAGTCCTCATCTGATTATCGGCCTGCAGGAAGTCAAGGCGCTGAATCGGACCCATCGCGCCCCGGGCGTCATAATACTCGCGCATTGCCTGCATCAGTCCGATTGCATAGATCGGGACACCGGCGTTCTGGATGATCTTGCGTGTCTTGTCGAAGGTAAGTTTGCTGAACGTGTCGACTCCGCTCGAGATCAGGACGATCGCACGCCGACCTTCTATCTCCGACATACGGTCGGCCGTGTCCGTCAAAGCATCGTAAAGGTTCGACTCTGAGAATGCAGCGATGCGAAGGCGCTGCATCGCTTCGTAGGCCTTGCGTTTATCGGTGGAAAAGTCAGACAGGATCTCGGGTCGAAGATCGTATGCGACGACGGCAACGAAGTCGTCCGGCTTCAGCGTCTCCAGAAAACCGTAGGCGGCCGTAAGTGTCTGATACCAGGTCTCGCTCCAATACCGCTGGTAGAGATTGCTGAACTCGATGACCATCGTAACGGTCAGGTTGCCCTCGCCGACACCGAAGGTGGCTACATTCTGAGGCACGCCATCTTCAAGGATCCGAAAGTTGCCCTTCGGAATACCCGGGATGAAATTGCCCTTGGTATCGAGCACTGCAACGTCCAGCGTCACTGTAGTCGCATCGGCGCGAAAGCTCGGACCTTCTACATTTGTCTCGCCGGGTTTCTTTTTGTACTTGGACTCGATCTTGTCGCGCGGCTGCGTTTCTGTCGCTTCCGGGGCGTTCGTCTTAGGACTGGTTGTGGCGGTCCCGTCAGTCCCGGGGCGCTTCGGCCGTGGGCGAGCCACCGTATCGGTCGAGTCCTTTTCAGGCCCCTGCTGCGCGATCGCGTGCGGTATCACCGTAGCAACCAGCGTCAACACGAGCGTAAGGGCGAGCTGTTTCATCGAAAACTTTCCTTGAGCGAACTATAACAAAAGACGTGCGACCGCGAAATGCAGTTTCCCGGCGCGCCGCAAGTCGGGCGAGATAATACAGACGAATGCGAAGCAGAGACTGGTTTCGAGGCCCTGAATACTACAACTTTGCCCGAAGGGCGTGGCTGCGCTCGGAAGGCTTTAGCGGGGACGCTTTTTCGGGAGACAAGCCGGTCATCGGTATTTGCAATTCCTGGAGCGAACTGAATAACTGCAACGCGGGGCTTCGAACAGTTGCCGAGGCGGTGAAGCGCGGCGTGTGGCTCGCCGGCGGAGTTCCACTCGAATTCCCAACCATCTCGCTGGCCGAGATGCTGATGAAACCCACCGCCATGCTGTTCCGCAACCTGATGGCGATGGATGTGGAGGAATCGATCCGCGCGCACCCTCTCGACGGGGTGGTGCTTCTGAGCGGCTGTGACAAGACGACTCCCGCCCAACTAATGGGTGCAATCAGCGCCGATCTTCCTGCCATTACGGTTACGACCGGCCCGATGCTCGCCGGCAACTGGCGCGGCCAGGTGCTGGGAAGTGGAACCGACGGCCGCAAACTTTTTGAGCAGTATCGTGCCGGACGCATTACCGACGAAGAGTTGAATGAGATCGAAGGCTGTATCGCCCGGACCACAGGACACTGCACAGTTATGGGTACCGCGTCCACGATGGCGAACATGGCGGAGGCTCTCGGGATGACGTTGCCGAACTGCGCGGCGATTCCCGCTCCTGACTCCCGGCGACTGATGCTTGCCGAGGCCAGCGGTCACCGGATTGTAGAAATGGTTCGCGAGGACCTCCGTCCGACGAAACTCATCACGCGCGAAGCGCTTGAGAATGCCATCACGGCCCTTATGGCACTCGGTGGTTCAACGAACGCTGTAATACACCTGCTTGCGATTGCCGGACGGCTGGGTGTCCGCCTGGAACTCGCCGACTTTGACCGTATCTCGCGCCGGACTCCGTGCCTGGCGAACATTAAACCTTCGGGGCAGTATGTGATGGAGGACTTCTTCTACGCTGGCGGTCTCCCTGCTCTCCTGAAGAATATCGAAGGCCTGCTGCACAAAGACGCGCTGACAGCAAACGGCAGAACGCTGGGGCAGAACATCGAAACGCGCTTTTTGCAGCAACCCTGATGTGATCCGGCCGGCTGACCGGGCTTTGGCCAGTGAAGGCGGCATCGCGGTTCTTGGAGGCAATCTGTGCCCCGATGGCGCCGTCATCAAACAGAGCGCAGCCACGTCATCGCTGCTGAACCACACTGGCCGGGCCTACGTGTTCGAGAACTACTCCCAGATGCTGGCCGACGTTGAGAAGGAAGACCTGCCCGTTGACGAAAATTCGGTAATGGTGCTGAAGAACGCAGGCCCAAGGGGCGGCCCGGGCTTTCCCGAATGGGGTTGGATGCCGATGCCGAAGGCACTCCTGCGACGTGGTGTGAAGGACGTGGTTCGAATCTCCGACGGACGGATGAGCGGGACCAGTTTCGGCACGGTCGTTCTGCACGTCGCGCCTGAGTCGGCGGTGGGCGGACCACTCGCGATCGTTCAGACGGGCGACGAGATCTCGCTGAACGTGGAAAATCGGACAGTAGACTTACTGATCGATGAAGTCGAATGGGGCGCGCGGATGAAGGCGTTCGAGTTGCCACCGCCGAAGTATCAGCGAGGCTATGGCAAGCTGTTTCTGGATCACGTATTACAGGCAAATCGAGGCTGCGACTTCGATTTTCTGCTGCCCTAATGGTGGCCGCGAACGTCGGACGATCCCACGTAAGAGGTCAGAGTTTCGCCCAGCGAAAGAAACGCGTCGAGATCGGACGGCTTCGTGATGTAGCCGCTGGCGCCGAGCCGTACCGCCATTGCACGGTCCCTGGGCGAATCAGATGACGTCAGGATCACAACGGGAATCTCATGCATTTCGGGAGACTCGCGAATGCTCTGCAACACGTCGGACCCGTCGTTCTTAGGGAGATTCAGGTCGAGCACGACAAGATCCGGCCGGGGAAGTGATGCGAACCTGCCTCGCCGATGAACGTAGTCAAGCGCTTCCGCGCCATCATGAGCGACGAGCAGTTCAATGTCTCCCTGCGTGTTAACCCCGAGCGCCTCACGTATGAGGTAAATATCCGCCGGGTTGTCTTCTGCCAAAAAAATCCGCATTGACGTTTATCGTGGAGCAGCGAGTTTATCCCAGTGCTGCCGTATAGACCCCGGTAAATACCCGAGTGTTTCGGACATTTTCCGGTTTCCCTGTCGCACACAGGCCTCTTACGCCGATTACTTCCGATTGGACGGTACTAACCAGAACGCGGGTACTGGACCTCGACCAGAAACAAGCCTTTTGCCGGAGCAGTCGGATTGGCCCGGAGCCCTGGTTGGCCGCTCAATAGCTGTTTTATGGCGTTTTCGCTAAGATTGCCCTTCCCTGCTTCGAGCAGAGTGCCCACGATATTCCGGACCATGTGTTTGAGGAAACCGGACCCCGTGACCCGATAGACCAGGACGTCCCCGCAACGCCGTCCTTCCGAACGAAAGATCGTTCTTACCTTACTCCGGCTTGCCGCGTCCCGGTCATCGGCCGCCGCGAAGGCTGAAAAGTCGTGCTCCCCTTCAAACAGAGTTGAAGCGGCGCAGAACACAGCGTCCGACAGGGGGTACGGATAGTGGTGCAGAAAGCGCTGCTCAACTGGAGGCAAGACCTCGCCGCGCCAGATCCGATACTCGTAAGTCTTTGAAATAGCATCGTAGCGAGGATGAAAGCCGGGATCGACTTCCTCCACGGCGAGGACGCGGATGGTTGGCGGCAACAGACGGTTGAGGGCTTTCTTCAGATTTGTGGTCGGGATCGGATTTTCAAGGGAAACAGCGGCCACCTGAGCAAGCGCATGTACCCCGGCATCGGTTCGTCCTGAGCCTGCAACCGGAACAGGCCGCTTTTCGATACCGCTGAAGATTTTTTCGAGGTGCGCCTGAATGGTGGGCAGGTTTGGTTGAACCTGCCAGCCTTTAAAGTCCGTTCCGTCGTACGCGATCGTCAGTTTGATGCGCCTCATCCGACGGGACGCGAGCCGGGCTTAACCACTGGCTCGCCTGCCCTGCACATCGGGCAGGCTTCCTCGGTGTAAGTTTGCACGCTGAGTGTCGCGAGTGCTTTCCGTGGCGCACCGACCTGAACTTCCCCACCGCTGCGGTCGACGATAGAACCCGCAGCGAGAACCTGCGCGCCTTCGCGCTGGAGTATTTCAATCACTTCGCGCGTGCTGCCGCCCGTCGTAATCACGTCTTCTATGACGATCGCCTTACGACCTTTTTCGACCGAGAAGCCGCGGCGAAGCTGCATCGCCCGAGTTGCCGAATCGCGTTCGGTAAAAACAAACGGAACATCGAACGCTCGCGCGACTTCGTGACCGATAATCAGTCCCCCCATTGCCGGTGCGACTACGACATCGGGACGCTCGGTCAAATCCGCTTCGAGTAAACGGGCGAGTTCCGACCCCAGCCGCTCTGCATGCGCGGGGTGCTGCAGGACCAGTGCACACTGCAGATATTCAGGGCTGTGCAGTCCGCTGGTCAGCCTGAAGTGCCCGCGAAGGTAGGCACCAGTCTGTTCGAAGAGCGATAAAGTCTCTTCTGGTGAGATAGCCACGATTTCTATCGTAATCGTTCGTCAGGGCCGGCCGACGAGAAAAGGAGGCTCGCGGAATCTTCAGCGAGCCTGCAAATGCGGGTGTTGGAGTGGAATGCTTCCACCTCTGCGGACGTGGCCCGCAGCGTTCGAGTTACTGTCGTCGTGGGGTGAGCGAGAAGGCTTCGATCATCGGTCGTCCATTCGAGTCCATGAATGTCCTCAGATTGGTTTGCTCATAACCCAGTTCCGCCGCATAGGAGAGCACATGCCCTGTCCTGCCAGGTTCGGATTCATTGCCCTTCGTGTGAGTGATGAAGAGCGTTCCTGGTTTGGTAATCTGAGCTTTTGAGAATCGTCGCTCATCGTCGTTCAGTGTTGGATCGTTTGCAGCGCTGAGTTCAAGCCTGCCCTGCGTGAACAGACGGGAATTGTCGAAAAAACCCCACTCGATAATACATAGCTCGGCGGGAGAAACAGTTTTCACCCAGGCGATTGCAGGGTAGAAAGCGTCGGTCCACGACATGGTACCTCCATACAGCAGCATGTCATGGTAGTAACTTGTGGACACCAGCATTCCCGAGATCATCAGAACCGAAGTAAGTGCGGCAGTTACTCGCCAGCCCGATCTCATGCGGTTAGTAAGTGCTCCGGCCGTGGCTGCGATAATTAGCGCCGGAGCAGGCCATAACAAGATCGTGTGATGAACGCCCGTTCCGCCATTCTTTACCGATGCCATCTGCAGCCACGTGATCGTGACACAGATGAGGCTGAAAAGCACGGCGCGGCGCGACGGGGTCCGCCACACCAGCGGTAACAAGGCAATGCTGAGAATGACGCAAAGAAGTTGTAGAGTGTGATGCTGAACTCCCGTGAGCCTTGCGAAGCCGACTACCGGGATTTCGTACCACTTTAAGGGCTGCCTGGCGGGACCCTCCCACTCCGGTCGTGTCAGGCTTCCGAACATACTCGAACCGTCGACCGTATCTCGCAACAGAGGAAGCTTGGAGAGCAGATCCTGATTCGTGTGTTCCACGTTGGAACGGAACGTAATACCGTTGTTTCTGACGTTGTAGAGAATCAGGGGAAATGCACCAGCTCCAAATGCGGCAATTGCAATTGCCGCCGTGCGGGGCCGAACTGTTTGTAAAAGTTCCCTCGGAAAGACGACGGCAGCAGCGATCACGAGTCCAGCAAGCGACCAGATAAACAACGCTTTATCCCACATCGCAAGCCCGAACGCGAAGAAGCCGAAAGCCAGCCACCAGAGCTTTCTCTCCTGGAACCAGGTGACGATGGCGAGCAGGCCCGCAAGCAGCAGCGTGTGTTGCAGGACCACAGGTCCCCAGTCCCAGCGAATTGTAAGCAGGTAAAGCGGATCGGTCGCAAGCAGACCGCAACCGGTCACGGCCGCTTTTGGTCCGAGCGTTCGGGAAAGCAACCGGTAAAACAGCCAGACAGAAAGCGATCCCAGCAGTACCGCAGGCACTCGAACCGTTGCTGCGGATACACCTAGAAAACGAAAAACAGGCGACCACAGACGCGACTTAAGCGTGCCGACGTAAGTCATCACCATAATTGAGTACTCGTGACCGAAAACGCGGACTCGCGTTGATGGGTCCCAGAACGGCGGATAAATGCCCGCAGAGAACAATGCTTCGTCAGTCTGCACACCCAGACGCGAAATACTGTAAATCCCCCATAGGCCAAACAGTAAACAACATCCGAGCGCAAAGATGTTTGCGCGGTTTTTTCTCCAGGGCATTTCTCTTTGTTTATAAGACATTAGCACTGGCAGCCTTATTTAAGGCGTTTGAAGGGATCTTTCAACTGGTACGCAACCCCCAAAAGAGTCCGCCAGCTGCTATCGACAGCCAGGGCGACTTCGCTTACACTGCACTTAACCCAATAGTTCTATTCCTTTTGGCAGAAGCAGTGAGCCACGACTCGTTCGCTGCTCTGAGAAGGCAGGTCTGGTGCGATCTCTTACTTTTTATTTTTGTTTATCGACTTTAGTAGTGAGCGGAATAGCTTTTGCGCAGCAAAAGCCCACAGTTGCAGTGAATGGACACCCCGCAGTTGAGGGTGAAGTTATCGTCCGTTTAAAGGCAACCGACCCTGCAACATTGCTTCGAGTTCGGTCAGCCGCACCCGCGGCACTGTTGCAATCCCTCGCTCCCACATTAGGTATTCATCGTGTTGTTGCGGCCGGGCAGACGACGCAGGCGCTCCTGCAGCTGATGTCACGGAACAGCGACGTGCTGTATGCCGAACCTAACTATGTCATCAAGACGAATCAGACGGCAACGACGCCAAACGATCCGTCTTATTCTCAGCTCTGGGGCATGCCGAAGATCGCTGCTCCCGCAGCATGGCGCCTCGCGACGGGCAGTGCCTCCACCGTAGTGGCCGTCGTAGACACAGGATTCGACTATAACCATCAGGACCTTGCCGCTAATGCCTGGAGCGCTCCTTCAGCGTTCTCAGTAAACATAAGCGGAAACACTATCACATGTCCTGCGGGTTCGCATGGTTTCAACGCGATCAGGCTATCCTGCGACCCAATGGATGACCATAATCACGGTACGCATGTGTCAGGAACGATAGGCGCGGTAGGCAACAACAATGTTGGCGTATCCGGCGTGAACTGGACTTCCCGAATCATGGGACTCAAGTTCATGGACGCGAGTGGAAACGGATACTTATCCGACGCGATAAATGCAATTGAATTCGCTATCCAGACCAAAACAGCGTTTGCAAATACATCGACGCCTGTCAACCTCCGCGTTCTTTCGAACAGCTGGGGGGGCTCCGGTTACTCACAAGCGTTGCTTGACGAAATCAATCGGGCGGGCTCTTACGATATGCTTTTCGTCGTCGCTGCCGGCAATTCGACCAGCAACAACGACGCGAGCCCGACGTACCCGGCAAGCTTTACGGCTGCCAATCTCATCAGCGTTGCGGCAACGGACAACAATGACAGCCTCGCGTCATTTTCGAATTTCGGCAAATCGAGCGTCAACATCGCGGCTCCTGGCGTGAGTATTTTGTCCACCCTGCCTGGTAATAATTATGGCTGGTACAGCGGGACTTCCATGGCAACACCGCACGTCTCCGGTGCGGCAGCACTGATTCTTTCGGCATGTCCGTCGCTGGGGACATCGGCACTTCGGTCGACGATTCTCTCCTCTGCCGATCCCGTCGCGAGTCTGGCTAATTCAGTGAACACCGGAGGAAGGTTAAACGTTGCCCGGGCAATTAGTAGCTGCGCCGCTCCGCCTCCGCCTCCACCTCCCTCCGATTCCCGCTAACTTCTCCACGATCTTCCCGAATCCACTTTCTCTCGGTGCCTCATTTTACGTGGACACTAATCCTGTAGAGCTTGGCGTCAAGTTCCGGACCGATGCAGGTGGCGACGTCCTTGGGATTCGGTTCTGGAAGTCGGTGGCCGATACGGCGTTGCATACTGGATCCCTTTGGACCTCCGATGGGAAACTGCTTGCAACAGGCACTTTCGCGAACGAAAGCGCCAGTGGATGGCAGCAGCTGAACTTCACTTCTCCCGTGACCATAAGCCCGTTCACGACGTATATAGCGTCTTATCACACATCCAGTGGTTTCATGTTGGCCAAGTCCTTTCTTCCAGGGCCACGTCTATGACAACGGCGTGCTGCACGCGTTGCAATCGGGCGTTGATGACCAAATGGCGTGTACGTCTATGGTGCCGGCGGTGCGTTTCCGAATCAGTCGTACTCATCGTCAAGTTATTTCGTCGACATTGCATTTGCACCGAGTTCGACTGCCGGACACAGATTGGCGACACTTTTCGGTGCGTCCGCGCCCAATTCTGATCTCATCGGGATGATCCCGTTGAGCTCGGCATCAAATTCTGGTCCATACCAGTGGAAACGTAACCGGTGTGCGTTTCTACAAAGGCACTGGCGAGACCAGTGCTCACACCGGTTGACTGTGGACTTCCAAAGGCCAGTTGCTTACCACAGGCACATTCACCGGTGAGAGTGCGAGCGGGTGGCAGACGCTGACGTTCGCGACGCCTGTCGGCATCGCCGCCAACACGACCATCGCCTCCTATCACACTGGGGTCGGGTTCATTGACACGCAGCTCGCATTCGTCAACAGTGGTGTTGACAATGGCCCGTGCACCTCTTGAAGTCGGGCGTCGATGGTCCTAACTCAGTGTTCAAGTATGGTCCCGGCGGTGTGTTTCCGACAGACACTTATCTGGCATCGAACTACTGGGTCGATGTAGTGTTTTCGTACTGATTCAGTCAATGTGTGTGCCCGTGCTGGCGGGCGGGCACACACATTTCTCCACTCTCCTCGCTTTTCCTGCTAACCCTCGATAGCATTCCGCGTATTAGAGTGCATGTCCCGAACACTATTGCTGTGTCTGTGCCTGCCTGTCGGCCTGCTCGCGCAAAGCGTAGCCGGCGACTGGAGCATGCACCTGTTGCGACTTGGCGAAGACTTCTACCAGAGCCGGCTTCACCTCACGGCAGAGTCCGAGGGACTCACAGGCACTTTTCGTGACAACACTGTCAAAGGCACGATTACTGGCGACCAGATTAAACTGACTGCGGTCGATTCCAAAGGAAAGGAAATCGGCACTCTTGAGGGTCGAGTTAGCGGGGATGAAATAACCGGAATCGCAAAGCTGGAAGACGAAGAACTGGGGTGGCGTGTGCGGCGCCTTCAGCTGTCGGACCGGCCGCCGAAAACACATGAGTTCACGCCTCAATCATTTCATCGCCTGTTCTCCGGCACGATTGAGCCGGTATTGCGTATCGCTCCGGGCTACACAGTCCGGACTACCACGGTGGATGCCGGCGGCAGAGACGCGAAAGGCGTTCGCAGATCGATGGGCGGCAACCCGGAAACCGGGCCGTTCTATGTCGAAGGGCGTTCCCCGGAGATACGTCGCGATCCGGTTTCGGCGAATCCGGCTAAATCGGGCGTCGGCCGCAAGCGGTCGTGCAGTCGTCCTGCCGGCACTGGACGCCGGCTACGCTGGTGACGCCAAGTTCGACAAAGACTTCAAAGGTGACTGGACGCTCGATCTCGAAGGGGGTTTCGCGACGCTGACGAAAGCCACGGAGCGGTTGCGGAATGTGAAATTGAAGGTCCGGCCGATGCTCGGTTGCGTCGCTGTCGCACCCCCAATGAAGCAAGCCTTTCGAACAGGCTGGCTCGGATCGTGGGGCGGCAACATGGATTACAGCGGTGTCCGCGAGGGCGTGACGGTATATCTGCCCGTCTTTCAGGAAGGCGCGTTGCTGTTCGTTGGCGACGGACATGCACTCGAGGGCGACGGCGAACTGACCGGCGATGCGCTGGAGACCTCAATGGACGTCGAGTTCACGGTGGATTTAATTCGCGGCAAATCATCTCAGGCGCCCCGCTTCGAAGATGACGAATATCTGATGGCCTCCGGGATAGAAGGGTCTTTGCAGGAGGCCCTGCAGCAAGCGACCACACAGTTGATGAAATGGCTCGAGCGCGACTACAAGCTGTCTCCAAATGAGGCCAGCGTTCTGCTCGGAGCAGCAATAAAATACGACATTGCCGAGATCGTCGACCCGCAAGTACACGTCGTTGCTAAGATCAGCAAAACTGTCGTAAATAGTCTTCAGTAGCAGGACAGTGCCGGTGATATTGTGGTGAAGGTCGGCCTTCATAACCCGAGGAGAGGTGGCTGAGTGGTCGAAAGCAGCGGTTTGCTAAACCGTCGTAGGCCTTTAAAGTCTACCGGGGGTTCGAATCCCCCCCTCTCCGCCAGTTTCGATCACCCTGCGGGACCGTTCTCCAGGATCAGAGCGAATCAGTTCTAACCTGACCCGACTCACATCCAAGTCCGTCGGCAACTCCGCATTACCGTTTGGTCGGGAGCAGGAGAGTGAATCGTCTGCACCGTGAGTCCATCACGCAGCACGGATACAGGCCTCTACCTGACAGTCAGATATCTCGTCGACTCCGGTAACCATGGGTTACAACGTTCCGATGCGGCGGACGCAGACGGTGTCATCAACGTAACAAAAGAAATACGACAAGTTTGATTCCCGGGATTACTTGAAAAATGTGTGGAATCTAAGTTGACACTGATGTAGAATCCCTGTTCAGGTAATCCGGACGTTCCACAAAATGCTCTGGATAGCTCCATAATCCGATATTCATGTCGTATCGGATAACCATCCACGTTGGAACCGAGGGCAATTAACCCCCGAATCGGAGAAACCTGATGGATTCAAACGACAACCAAAATACCGGCGCGATTCTCAGTCGATTTTCGCGCCGCAACCTTTTCAAAAGTGCAACTGCACTCGGTGCTGCATCGGCCGCGTCAGTAGCATTTGCTCAACAGCAACAACCGACCGGAGCTCCGTTCGGAACGGTTTGGGTTTACATCGGCACATACACGAGCAGTAAACCATCTTATTCGGAAACAACGGATTGGGCATCTATCTTGGTGCTCTCGATCTGTTTACCGGAAGGCTGGACATCTTACGACTGGTAGCACCTGCATTGCCGGCCTCGGGTACCACACCCTCGACATCCAGCCCGTCAACGCTCGCGATTGACCCATCGCATACGCACCTCTATGCCGGAAACGAATTCGGCCCTCCGGGAGCCGTCAGCGCTTATGCAATCAATCGGTTCACAGGTGATCTGACGCTGCTGAACGTCCAGCCTGCGATCGGTGCGCCAGCTCACGTGGGTGTCGATAATCGTGGCAGTTATCTGTTCGCCGCCGAATACTCCGGCAGCACTTTTGAGGTGTTCCCGATCAGGTCAGATGGATCTCTCGGCCCAGCTACACAGCAGATCACGGACGTCGGCAACCTGGGGCCGACTACGGCTTCCAGTGCGCCTCCGGGGAGTTTTGCGATCAGCGGTCACGACGCTCCGCACCCGCACATGATGGATGTGGATCCCTCGAATCGATGGGTGTTGGGAGCTGATCTGGCTCAGGACCGCATTTACGTCTGGTCTCTGAACGCAGGAACAACCACTCCGCTCGTCCCCGCATCAACTCCCTTCGTCAATGTGCCGCCTGGCGATGGGGCTCGACACTTCGTATTCCATCCGAACGGGGTTTGGTTCTACTCGATACAGGAAGAAGGGAACACCGTAATCTTCTGGCGCTTCGATCCGGGTACGGGCGCCCTCACCAAACTGCAGCAGTTATCAACGCTGCCGCCCGGGTTCGCCGGAACGGACTTCACCTCGGAAATCCGAATTTCGTCGGATGGCCGATTTGTTTACGGAGCAAACCGAACCCACGATACGATCGTTGTTTTCTCTGTGGGAGGCGGTGGTTACCTGACGCGTGTTGATGAGGCATCAACTCTTGGAGATTATCCAAGAACTTTCACCATCGACCCGTTCAACCTGTTCATGCTGGTCGCCAACCAGCGGGCAGACAACGTTACGTCGTTCCGAATCAACTGGCTTACCGGGCAACTGACATTCACGGGCAACTACGCTCCCGTCGGAAGCCCATCGGCGATCGTGTTTCTTAGCTAATTGAGCTGAATGCGGACAGCCTGACGCAGCTGTAGTAACTGCAGCGTGTCGCGCTCGTTTCCTTCGAGGGACCGAAAACCTGCACATGCAGAATCTCCTTGCTAGCCAAATCAAGTGCACTCGACGTCGGGTCTCGCATCCCGGCATCCAACGCGGTGAACCAAAGCCGCCGTCGAATTCGCATCGACCAGGGCGTTAACACGTCAATCGAGCAGATGTCGGGCGGCGGCTTCTCATTCTCGTTTCAACATCAGCGATCTTCGGTGTGCGTGCTGACTCAGTGGAACGTAATCACGCACTCTCACGGCGCGTTCATAACCAGCTATCCGGAGCACGGCTTGTGCCCGGATAATGAAGCGCAAATCATCTCCCTAACGCCCACCGGCCATCAGCGCTGTGTTTGTCTCTTCGAAAATTATTGGCTGTCCGGCTAATCCGGGGTACGGGCTTACCTAAACACCGCAAAAGAAAATCGCATAAATCTGTTCCGCAGTACGATGCGGCCTGTCTCAGCTTTTGAAAGAGGGACCGAGCGGAACCGCTCCGGTCAGTTCAGCTCTTCAGGCAGACGACATGCACATGCGCTTTAAATCACTACTGATGCCGGCGTTAGCCGGCCTTTTCACCCTGATCGCCACGTCCGGCTCCGCTTCGGCTCAGGTTACGCTCTACGGGACGCTTCGAATTTCGACCTTGTCAACGACAACACCGAGGTCGCTCGGGGCTTTGAGATCGAGTTTGAGGGTGCAAGTGGAATCTATAGCTACTACAACTCGAACCGCTACGGTGCCCCCACCGTCACGCCACTTCCCGGAGGAAGCGGGATGCTGATTCGGTGGGCGTCACCGTACGATCCCGGGACCGGGAATTGGATTACCGGCACTCCGGTCGCCGTCAAACCGACTGTGATGACGGGACATCAATGCATCATTGGAACAATCGGCTACGAAACGGCAGGCTGTGAGCACTTTGGCATTTCCGTTCTGGGCAAGCGACACGAAAGACGTACCGCTGGCTGTTCGCCGATCCCGGTAATCCCGGCCAGCTGATTCCCGCGGCAAACTCGCTGGTTCAGATGATCACGCCGACGTGGAGTGTCGTTCCCCCGAATGCTCCCGGCGCTGCCCCGGCTGTAGTGGTCAACGTCGATCCGCCCGTCCCGCCGCCACCGGCAAAGCTCTTCGGTGTGGCGCAGTGGATGAAGACTTACAAGACCGAAAATGTTCGCCAGGTAAACCTCGACGAGCTGGTTGCCGACAATCCCGTGGTCCCGGAAGATCCGTCGAGATCGAAACAGAGTGGGAACTCTTCAGGTGAATGTTCAGGATCCGGGCGGAAGACGGCGGCAGAAGAGGGGATCCGTGGGCGGCGGCAGTCATGCAGTAGTCCGCCGGTTTGAGCTCTACAAGTTCGCCGGTCAGTATGATCCGGTAACGAATCAGGCGATCTGTCTTGACGGCACCTGCACGAGCCCCGCGCCTTCTGAAGTCGGTGACTTCATCGGAGCTGAAAACGGCGCAGCTAACCTCAACGCTCCGGACTTCTACCCGGTGACGGTGACAGTAGCCGGCGATGGACAGGTGTCCGATTCCACAAGTCAGATTCGCTGCCCAGGCACCTGCACCATGTCGGTCAAGGTGGGTTCCAGCGTCACGCTAACTGCCAAAGGAGCAAAAGGCGTATTCGCCGGCTGGGCGGAACCTGCAATGGAATTAGTACGACGTGCACCTTCAGCGTGAACTCTGAAGCTCCCGTGACGGCAACGTTCAAGTCGACATACAAACTGGTTCTTAAGACGAACGGTTCAGGTTCGGCCAGCAGCAATCCGGGCGGTTCAAGTTTCCTCGAAGGTACAGTCGTTACGGTCACGGCTGCCCCGAGCGCTGGAGCCACATGGAAGGGCTGGACCGGAGGGGGCTGCAGCGGCCTCTCGCTCTCCTGCACGGTGGCAATTGCAGCAGACACGACACTGACTGCAAATTTCCGTTAAACATACTTGTTCTTAGTTAATTGGAACGAGCGCCCGCGGGATGCACCTGCGGGCGTTTTTCTTTCCCGATCAGAAGGACACGCAATACGAAACAGAGCACTGCGTTTGATGAGATCTATTGCGAAGCTGTGGCTCGGTCGCGGCACTGGTCTGCTTCAGTTTGGGGTTTTCAGCCGGAGAAACAGGGCCTGTCCGCCCAGTTGGCTCGGTACAGTCACTCAGTGATTCTCAATAGTTAATGAGGCAAGGTCGGGCTATGAAAAGTCCGCCTTCGCGCCGGCACGCTCGATGACGCTGAAAAAGCCTATATCTGCGGCCCGGCCTGGCGCGTATCGATGTTGCAGGTGGACATTACGCAGAGAGCATTCGGAACGGCGGGGCTTCGCTTCATTATTCCGAAAGCTCCGAGATGATGCCAGCGTTGCCGCAGCCATGACGACGCCGGGCATCGCACGTCTGTATTCGGGTGACTACGCCGGAGCACTTCGCGATCAGGAAATAGCGCTGGAGATCGCACGCCGAATTAAAGATCAGGCGAACGAGGTAACTCGCCGAAAATATCGGAAACGTCTTCTACTTTCAGGGCCGCTACTCCGCGGCGCTGGACCGTTACTTGGAAGCAATGCAGATTGTTAGTCGGGCTGATGCACAACCGTGGGTCACAGCAAGACGGCAGCTGACGAACGCCAATCTGGCGACAATCTATCAGCGGCTCGGGTTGTACGACCGTGCTCTCGACACGTATCAACGAATGCGCCGGATCAGCGGCTGGACGCTGCGCCCGGTCGAACAGGCCCAGGTTCTGGCCAATATGGGTGCGCTGTACCGGCGACTGGGCGATCCGGTCAAGGCACTCGAACAGTATCACGCGGCGCAGGCGTTGTATGAGCGGTCGCATCTGCGATCAGGTGAGATCGCGGTTCTCCCCGACATCGGCATCGCCCAGGTGCTCGACCTCAACGCTCTCCCCGAAGCATTGGAGACGTTTGACAAGTCTGTGGCGCTGGAGACGCAGTCGCAGGATCGTCCGTTGCTATTACAATTCCCGACCATTTACAGGGGGTGCAAGAAATGCCGTCACACTGGGCGAGTGGGAGCGTGCGCGGACCGACTTCCGTACGGCTCTTCAGCTTGCCGAGTCGCTCCACTCGGGAGAGGAGGAATGGAAGGCGCTGTTTGGTCTTGCTCGCTTCGAGATGCACACTCGGTAATCACAACGGCCACAAACGGAAGACTGCTTAAGGCAAGCCGTCGCACAGATCGAATCGCTTCGGTCCGAGATCGGAAGTGCTGTATCGGCTCCCGGCTTTCGAACCCACAAGCGTCTGGTGTATGACGAGCTGATCCGTCAGCTGATCGAGACAGCGAGTCCGAATACAACCAAGCTCTTTACTTTGTTTGAGCAGTCGCGTTCGCGAGGCGTTCGGCAGGAAGCGAGTGCCAGAACCGCTGTGCGATCCCTGACGGAGGTCCAGCAGGCCCTTCGCCCTGAGCAGACTTTGCTCGAGTACTGGCTCGGAAAGGACGGCTTGGGAG